>CAZCCZ010000039.1:0-32257 GCA_964497495.1 uncultured Oscillospiraceae bacterium | reverse complement strand
TTTCAAGGTTCGTCGCTCTCAGGCGAGCTTGAATATCATACCATCGCTCGCTTCCTCTGTCAACACCTTTTTTCGGTTTTTCTGCGTAAGTTTTAAATTCCTTTCCGACCGTCCCCGGGGTCCGCCCGCGCGGGATTGCCCCCGCGAGCGGACCATGGTATAATCGGGCGAAGATCGCCCCCGCGGGCGCCATATCCGACATGCCGGAGGGATCGCGTTGAAAACCACGTTCCGCAGCGCCGTACGGGAAGACACGAAACTGATTCTGCAATTTATCCGCGAACTGGCGGCGTACGAAAAGATGCCGGATCAGGTGACCGCCACGGAGCCCGTTCTGGAGGAATGGCTTTTCGACCGGAAGAAAGCGGAAGTCCTCTTTATCCTTACGGACGGAGTAGAGATCGGTTACGCCCTGTTCTTCCATAACTTCTCCACCTTTCTGGGCCGCGCGGGTATTTATCTGGAAGACCTGTACGTAAGGCCGGAGCACCGCGGCTGCGGTTATGGCAAGGCGCTGCTTACGGAAGTGGCGAAGATCGCCGTGCGACGCGGCTGCGGGCGTATGGAATGGAACTGCCTTAACTGGAACCGTCCCAGCATCGATTTTTATCTTTCGCTGAGCGCCGTGCCGCAGAGCGACTGGACGCTCTACCGCCTCGCCGGCGATACGCTGCGGCGATTGGCCGCCCCGGAAGCCGGGGATTAGCCGGATAGGAAAGCACGAAAAAAGCGGACGGGTTTCCCCCGTCCGCTTTTTCATTATTCGTTTCAGGCGTTTTGCGTCTGGTCGTACTCCCGGATGATTTTCAGGAACTCCTCGCCGGTGATGGTCTCCTTCTCCAGCAGGAAGCCCGCCAACCGGTCCATCAGCTCGCGGTTGTTCTCCAGTATCTCCTTCGCCTTCCCGTGTGCCTTGCGGATAATGTCCCCCACCTCGGCGTCGATACGCGCGGCGGTCTCCGAGCTGCACACCATGTTGGCGTCGGCGCTTAGGTACGGGTTGGATACCTGTTCCAGCGCCACCATGTCGAACTGCTCGCTCATGCCGTAGCGCGTAACCATCGCGCGGGCGATGGCCGTGGCCTTTTCGATGTCGTTGCTGGCGCCGGAGGTAACGGAATCGAACACCACTTCCTCCGCCGCGCGGCCGCCGGTCAGCGTGACGAGCTGGTTGAAGGCGTCGTTTTTGCTCATCAGCACCCGTTCCTCTTCCTCTACCTGCATGGTGTAGCCCAACGCCCCGGACGTGCGTGGGATGATGGTGATCTTGTGCACGGGCGGAGCGTCCTTCAGCCGCGCCGTGACCAGCGCGTGGCCGGTTTCGTGGTAGGCGATGATCTTCTTGTCCTTTTCGCTGATCACCGCGCCCTTGCGCTGATACCCGGCGATGACCATCTCCACGCTTTCTTCCAGATCTGCCTGCGTGACGCTGGTGCGGCCGTTGCGCACGGCGTGCAGCGCGGCCTCGTTGATGATGTTGGCAAGGTCAGCGCCGCTGGCTCCGCTGGTGGCGTGGCCGATGGCGGTGAAGTCGATGTTGCTTTCCATCTTCACGTCCTTGGCGTGCACCTTGAGGATGGCCACGCGCCCCGCCAGGTCCGGCAGTTCCACGGGAATGCGGCGGTCGAAGCGGCCGGGCCGCAGCAGCGCCTTGTCCAGGCTGTCCGGGCGGTTGGTGGCGGCGAGGATCACCACGCCCTTGGTGGCGTCGAAGCCGTCCATTTCGGTCAGCAGCTGGTTAAGCGTCTGCTCGCGCTCGTCGTTGCCGCCGAAGCCGTTGGCCCCGTCGCGCTTCTTGCCGATGGTGTCGATCTCGTCGATGAACACGATGCACGGCGCTTTTTCCGTGGCCTGCTTGAACAGGTCGCGTACCTTGGCCGCGCCCATGCCTACGAACATCTCCACAAATTCGCTGCCCGCGATGGAGAAGAAAGGCACCTTCGCCTCGCCCGCCACGGCCTTGGCCAGCAGCGTTTTGCCGGTGCCCGGAGGGCCTACCAGCAGCGCGCCCTTGGGAAGCTTGGCGCCGATGTCCCTGTACCGTTCGGGCTGGTGCAGAAAATCGACGATCTCGCGCAGGGCTTCCTTGGCTTCGTCCTCCCCGGCCACGTCCGCGAAGGTCTTGCCCGTCTGGGATTCGATGTAGATGCGCGCGTTGCTCTTGCCGAAGGAGAGCGCGTTGCCCCCACCCATCCGCTTGGACATATAACGGGTCAGCAACTGGCCCATGACCACGAAGAACGCGATGGGCAGCACCCAACTCATCAGAAATTCCACCAGCGGCGAAGCCTGCGTGGGGATTTCCGCGGAGAATTTGGCCCCGCTCGCATACAGGCGGTTAACCAGATCGCTGTCCGGCCAGAGACCCGTTTTGTAATAAACCGTGTCTCCTTTGGCGTCTATGGACGTAAACGTGATCTCCGTAGTGCCCATCGAAACCTGGTCGATCTTCTTCTCGTTGATCATACGCAGGAATTCGTCGTAGCCGACTTCCGTAACTGGAACGCTGTACAGCGCGGGGAACACCAGCGCGTTCAGGAGCATCAGCACGACCATCGCGATGATATAGTAGAATATCAGGGGCTTATGGGGCGATTGTGAAACCTTCATTCGATCCCGTCCTTCCCAAAAAACGCCGCTTTTTACCGCATACGAACATAATTCGCTTCGTTGGCCGCGTTTCCCTGCGAATACCGCAGGCACGGTTATCCTTATATAGGATACGCAAAGTTACGGATTCTTAAACAAACAGGCGCGCATATGATCCGTAATACCGTCCGAAAGGTCGTTTCGCGGCGCTCAGAATGATGAAGGCCGTTCTTTTGCTGCCGTTGGAACCTGTCTGTGAAAAAGTTGCCCTTGCCGGGTGGCGAAACCAAAGAAAACGTGTTATGATGGCTATTCCGAGAGGGGGTTTGGGCGGTTTGCCGCGGTACCCGGCCTTTCCCGCGTCGATGGCCGACCGCCGCGCGCGCCGGCGTGCATGAAGAACGGGAACTATCAAATGGATATGACCCGCGGGCCTATTTTGAAGCAGGTAGTCCGGTTCGCGTTTCCGCTGATGATCACCGGCATCCTGCAGCTCCTTTACAACGCCGCGGACATCGTGGTGGTGGGCCAGTATTCCGGCAGCGAAGCGCTGGCGGCCGTCGGTTCCACCGGCTCCCTGATCAACCTGTTGATCAACATTTTCATGGGGCTTTCCGTGGGTACCAGCGTAACGGTCGCCCAGCAGCAGGGCGCGGGGGACCGGTCCGGCGTGCAGCGGACGGTGCATACCTCCGTCGCGCTGGCGCTGGTCAGCGGTATCAGCGTAGGCGTGTTCGGCCTCTTCATGGCCAGGCCGCTGCTGGTCTGGATGGGTTCGCCGGAAAACGTCATCGACGCGTCCACCCTGTATATCCGCATCTATTTTGCCGGCATGCCGGCCAACATGCTGTACACGTTCGGCAGCGCCATCCTCCGCGCCGTGGGGGACACCAAACGCCCGCTCTATTTCCTGACTTTCGCCGGGCTTGTGAACGTGGCGCTCAACCTGCTGTTTGTGATCGTTTTCCACATGAGCGTGGCAGGCGTGGCGCTGGCCACGATCATTTCCCAGGCCATCTCCGCCGTGCTGGTCGTCCGCTGCCTCGTGCACGATACCGGCAGTGTGCGCCTCAGCCTTCGCCAGATTCGTTTTCACCGTTCGTCGCTCGGGCCGATCTTCCGAATCGGCCTTCCTGCGGGGATACAGGGCTCGCTTTTTTCCATCAGCAACGTGCTGATTCAGGCGTCCGTCAATTCCTTCGGCTCGGTCGTCATGGCGGGCTGCGCGGCCTCCAGCAACCTGGAAGGCTTCGTGTACATGTCCATGAACAGCGTTTCGCAGGCCTGCCTGACCTTCGTGGGCCAAAACGTGGGCGCGCGGCAGTACCGGCGCGTGCGCCGCACGCTGTGGGTCTGCCTGACTACCGTCACGGTCGTCGGCCTCGTGCTGGGCGGGCTGTTCGCGTTCTTCGGCGGAACGCTACTGAGCGTCTACAACGAGGATCCGGAGGTGATCCGGCAGGGGTTGATCCGCCTGACCATCATCAGCACCACGTACTTCCTCTGCGGCGTCATGGAGGTGGTGGCGGGCCAGCTTCGCGGGCTGGGCTACAGCCTGTTCCCGATGATCACCACGCTGGCGGGCGTATGCGGTTTCCGTATTCTGTGGGTCTACACCGTCTTTGCCCAATACCAGTCGCTCGACGTGCTGCTGTGGAGCTACCCCATCTCCTGGGCGATCACGGTGGTGTTCCACGCCGTAACCTACGGCGTGGTGCAAAAAAAGATCCCGCGGGAGGATCTGGCGCTGCCGGAAACGCAGTGACCGGGTTGGCCGGAAATTCCGGCATAGCACAGTCGGGCCGGAGCTTCGCTCCGGCCCGACTGTTTACGTTTGCCGGGCTACTCCTTGCCCGCAAGCCGTTTCTTCAAGTATAGAATCGCTTCCTCGTAGCCCCTGAAACCCAGCCCGACGAAGGATTTTTCGCACGCCATTCCCGCGTAGCTCACCTGCCGGAAGGGTTCGCGCTTACTCACGTCACTCAGGTGCACTTCCACGGCGGGCAGCGCGACCGCCTTGAGCGCGTCCAGGATCGCGACGCTGGTGTGGGTGTAGGCTGCCGGGTTGATTACGATACCGTCCGCGCGGCCGTTGGCGCTTTGGATAAAGTCCACGATCGCGCCCTCGTGGTTACTCTGGAAGCACTCCGCCTCCACGCCTTCCCGCGCGCACACACGGCCGATATAGGCCGTCAGTTCGTCGTAGGTGCCCGTGCCGTAGATGTTCTTTTCCCGGATGCCCAGCATGTTGAGGTTGGGACCGTTAATCACGAAGAGCTTCATCGTACCCCTCCAATACCCGGTTCACGCACTCCGTGAGCGTGCGCTCGTTAGCGACCGTAAAGTCGGCGGCGGCGCGGTAGAGCGGGGTGCGCTCCTTTTCAAGCCTTGCCAGCGCCTCCGTGCCGGTGGACAGCGGCCTTCCCGCGGTCGCCAGCCGGTTCAGGGGCCGCGTAAGCCACGCGACCGCGCCGTTCATGCGCAGGTTGGCCCGGTTCACAGCAGAAAGCACCGCGCCGCCGCCTGCCGCGAGCACCCGCCCGCCCTGCGCGCCGGTTTCGGCGATTACCGCCGCCTCCAGCGCGCGGAACGCGGCTTCCCCACCCCTTGTAAAGATTTCAGGGATCGTTTCTCCCGCGCGCTTCACGATCTCCGCGTCGACGTCGATAAACGGCACGCCCAGCCGGGCGGCGCAACGCCTGCCCACGGTGGTCTTGCCGCAGCCGGGCATGCCGACCAGCACCAGATTGCTCTTTTCACGCCGCAGCGCCGCCAGCGCCGCGCGCACCCGTCCGTCCGGGATCGCCGCATGGTCGAACAGCGCCCGGGCGCGCGCCGCCTGCCACGCCAGCATCGCCAGCCCACCCGCGTGCGGAATCCGCAGTTCCTCCGCCTGCTGCATCAGCCGGGTGCGCAGCGGGTTGTAGATCACGTCCAGCACGCCCTCCAGCTTCGGAAAACGGGTCAGGTCCACGGGCGAGGCCGCCGCGTCGGGGTACATGCCCACCGGCGTGGCGTTGACGATCACGGCGGCGTCGGCGTGCCTGTCCAGATGGTCGTAGTCGTTCTCCCCGCCGCGGGAGATCACCACCGGCGTGCCGCCCGCCTCGCGGATCACGTAACAGGCCGTAAGGCTCGTGCCGCCGCTGCCCAGCACCAGCGCCTTCTTCCCCGCGAAGCGGACGCCCGCGGCCCCGGCCATTTTCCGGAACCCGTACGCGTCGGTGTTGTCCCCGAAAAGCGTGCCGTCCGGCCGTTTCACCAGCGTGTTTACGCTTCCCACGGCCCGGGCCGTGCCGCTAAGCTCCGCGCAGTACGGAATCACCGCCCGCTTATAGGGAATGGTCACGTTGAGGCCGTCGAAATCCCGCGCTTCCAGAAAGGAATCCAGTTCGCCGGGGGCCACGGGCCGGAGGACGTAGTTATCGTCCCCCAGCAGGGCGTGCAGGCGCGCGGAATAACTATGCCCAAGAGTTTCGCCGATCAAGCCGTACCGCATACGTCACATCTCGCTGTAGCTGCCCAGGTAGGTAAACGGCTCCGGCCCCGCGTCCAGCTCGCAAAGCAGCTGCAACGCCTCCGGCGCGTACACCGACGCATCCAGATCGAAATAAAACATGAACTCGAAATCCGTTCCGGCGATGGGGCGGCTTTCGATCTTGGTCAGGTTCAGCCCCAAGGCGGCGAATTTGGCGATCATCGCGTACAGCGCGCCCGGCGTGTGCCGGACGTTCAGCATCAGGCTCATACGGTTGGCGCCGGGGTAGATTTGCAGGTCCTTGGCGATGCAGATGAAGCGCGTATAGTTGCTGTCGCTGTCGCTGATGCGGTCGGCCACGACGGAAAGCCCGTAGAGCGCCGCGCACGCGGGCGAGGAGATAGCCGCCAGGTCGTTGCGGCCGCTGACGCTCACGGCCTGCGCCGCCTCGGCTGTGTTTCCGAACACCGTCACTTTCACCCCCTGCAGGCTTTTCAGGAACGCGCCGCACTGGCCGATGGCCTGTTCGTGGGAGATGATCTCCTTGATATCCGAAAGCTTCGCGCCGGGCCGCGCCAGCAGCCGGTGGTCGATCTTCAGCCGCAGCCCGCGCACGATGGAGAAGCGGTACTTACGCATCAGGTCGTACACTTCGTTGACCGAGCCGTAGGAACTGTTTTCAATCGGCAACACCCCGTACTCGCAAAGCCCGCTCTGTATGGCCTGGAAAACGCCCTCGAAGCGCTTGCAATACATGATGTCCGGCAGGGAGAAGAGCTTGTCGCACGCCTGCTGGCTATACGCGCCTTCCACCCCCTGACAGGCGACCACCGCGCGGGAGGGAAACGTTTTGGGCGTGTTTTCCACTGCGCGCTGGATGCGGTTGGTCAGTTCCGTTTCGCCCGCGAGGGCGCGTTGCTGCCAGGTGCGGCTTAAATCGAAAATCATGTTGTACAGCAGCTTCACGTTCACCGCCATGGCGTCGTCCAGCCCCTGCGTAACGCGGTTGATTACCGCGCGCTCCCGCGCGGGGTCCAGCACCGGCAGGCTGTTTTCCCGTTTATAACCGGCGATTGCAAGCGCCGTTTCCATGCGCTGTACGAAGGCCTTCACCAGTTCGTCGTCGCAACAGTCGATCTGTTCCCGCAGAGCCTGTATTTCCAATCGGATCGCTCCCTTTCTATTATACGGGTTCGCCCAGCGCGCGTTTCGCCAGTTCCGGCAGGCGTTCCACGGGCACGGGCCAGAGTTCGCAGCGCCCGACGGCGTTAGGCAGCACGAAGGTCAGGCTGTCGCCCGCGCGTTTCTTGTCCGCAAGGGCCGCGTTCGCCAGCGCGGGCGCGCCGTACGGCGCTTCCATCGGCAGCCCGTTCCGCTTCAGCGCCGCGACCAGCCGGAGCAGGTCGCCTTCTCCGCACCGTCCGAGGCTGACCGCGATACGCGCGGCGTAGACCATGCCCACGGCCACGGCGAAGCCGTGGGTCGTCCGGTAACCGCTGAGCAGTTCCACGGCGTGGCCGAACGTATGCCCCAGGTTCAAGGTTTTCCGCCGTCCGGCCTCCCGCTCGTCCGCCGCGCAGACGTCCGCCTTGATGCGTACGCAGCGCTCGATCACGTCCTCGATATCGTCTTTGAAATTTCCCGTTTCCAGCGTTTGAAACAGCGCTTCGTCGCACAGCACACCGTACTTGAGCGCTTCCGCCGTGCCGTCCGCGAACGTTTCCGCAGGCAGGGTGTCCAGCGCGTCCGGGTCGCACAGCACGCCCACCGGCTGGTGGAACGCGCCGACGAGGTTCTTGCCCTCCGGCAGGTCCACGCCGGTCTTGCCGCCTACGGAGCTGTCCACCATTGAAAGCAGCGTGGTGGGAATTTGAAACACGTTCACGCCGCGCAGGTAGGTGGCCGCCGCGAACCCGGCGATATCCCCCGTTACCCCGCCGCCCAGCGCCACCACCGTATCCGCGCGGGTCAGCCGGTTTTCGGCCAGAAAACGCAGGCCGCGTCCGTAGGTGTCCAGCGTTTTGGCGGCTTCCCCGTGGGAAAAACGCATCCGCGCCACGCGGAAACCCGCGTTTTCCAGTGAGCGCGCGACCGGCTCGCCGTACAGCCCGTCCACCGTGTCGTCCGCAATAATCGCCGCCGCACGCGCGGGGGTCAGCGCCGCCAGCGTTTCGCCCGCGCGGGCCAGCAGCCCGCGCCCGATGCGCACCTCGTACGGTTTTTCCGTGTTCACCGCTACGGTTTTCATGCGTGGTAGTCCTTTCTGTCCGCGGCCAGCTTCTGCTCCCGCCCGGCGGAAAGCAGCACGCTTAGCCCTTCGGCGTCGTCCGCCGCGAGCGCGGCCCGGTATTCGGAAAGGCGGGCTATCAGGCCGTCCAGCTCCGAAAGCAGGTTTTCGCGGTTTTCCAGAAACAGTTCCGTCCACATGGCCGGGTCCAGTTTCGCCACGCGCGTCATATCCTTGTAGCTGCCTGCGGAAAACCCGATGTGGTCCAGCGCGGTCGCGCTTTTGATATAGGCGCTGGAAGCCACGTGCGCCAGCTGGGACGTATAGGCGATCACGCGGTCGTGGTTTTCCGGCGTGGTAACGGTGACGCCCGAGAAGCCCAGCGCGCACCAGAACTTTTTCAGTCTTTCCAGCAGCGCCATGTCCGCGCTGCGCGGCGGCGTGAGGATCATGGAGGCGTCGCGGAAAAGCTCCGCGCTGGCGTGGTCGAAGCCGCCCACCTCCAGCCCCGCCATCGGGTGCCCGCCGATGAAGGTGAAGCCGCGCTCTTCGGCCAGCTTCCACAGCGGCTCGCACACGCAGCGCTTCACCCCGCACACGTCCATCACGGTCGCGCCCGGCTTGAGCCTGTCCGCGTGCGCGCGCACGTATTCCACCGCCGCCTGCGGGCGCGTGGCGACGATGAGCCAGTCGCAGATGGACAGGCGTTCGTCCGTCAGTTCCCCGTCCACGGCGTCCAGCAGGCGCGCTTTATACAGCGCCTTTTCGTCGATATCGTACCCCAGCACCGTATGCGGGGTGTATTTCTTCACGGCCTTGGCCACGGAGCCGCCGATCAGCCCCAGGCCCACGATGGCGATTTCCACGGTTCACACCGCCCTTCCGTGGTCGTAGCGGCAGGCGACCGCCCGAACGGCGCGAATGGCCGCGGCGGTGTCCGCGAAGGCTTCCGGCGTCAGCGACTGCGCGCCGTCGGACAGGGCGTGGGGCGGGTCGTTGTGCACCTCGATCATCAGGCCGTCCGCGCCCGCGGCGGCGGCGGCCAGCGCCATGGGCTTCACCAGCGCGGCGATCCCCGTGGCGTGGCTGGGGTCTACGACTACGGGCAGGTGGCTCATTTTTTTCAGGAGCGGCACGGCGGACAGATCAAGGGTATTGCGCGCCGCCGTTTCGAACGTGCGGATGCCGCGCTCGCACAGGATCACGTCCGGGTTGCCGCCCGCCATTACGTACTCGGCGCTCATCAGCAGTTCTTCCAGCGTGTTGGCCAGGCCGCGCTTCAGCAGCACGGGCTTGCCGGAATGCCCCAGCTGTTTGAGAAGTTCGAAGTTCTGCATATTGCGCGCGCCCACCTGGATGACGTCCACGTCCGCGAAGAGGTCGAGCTGGCTTAAGTCCATGATTTCAGTCACCACCGGCAGGCCGGTGCGCTTTCTGGCTTCCAGCAGCAGTTCCAACCCGTGCGCGCGCAGGCCCTGGAACGAGTAGGGCGAGGTGCGCGGCTTGAACGCGCCGCCGCGCAGCATCGTGGCGCCCGCCCGCTTCACGGCCTCGGCCACGCCGCAGATCTGCTCCTCGGTTTCCACGCTGCACGGCCCAGCGATCAGGGTGAGCGTCTCGCCGCCCACCTGCGTGCCGCCCACGCGGATCACGGTATCCTCCTCGTGGAACTTGCGGTTGGCGTTCTTGTACGGCTCCTGTACGCGCTTCACGTCCTCCACGATGTCCAGCGCGCGCAGCAGGTCGATATCCACGGCGCTGGTGTCCCCCACGAGGCCCAGGATGGTGTGGCTCTCGCCGCGGGACTCGTGGATGGTCAGGTTCTGGCCGGTCAGCCATGCCTTGAGGTTTTCCAGCTGTTTGGGCTCCGGGTTTTTCTTCAGGATGATGATCATGGGCGATTCCTCCGTTTTCCTGCCGTTCTACCTTCCTACAATGGCGACCCTATGAAAAAACCCCCCGCAGCATTGACTGCGGGGGGATACGCCCATCCGATGCGGGGTTCCTCAGCCAGTACAACGCAAAGCGGCTTTACGGAAGGCATAGCCCGTAAAGCAGTAGCTAAAGTAAAAGGAAGAACCGCGCGTGTCGGTGAGCATAACGGGGTTCCTCCTTTCAGTACCGGTATTGAGGCGATTATACCCAGTTTTTCGGCGGTTGTCAACCGGTAATTGATCTGGGTCAGCACTCCCGCCCCGTCTGCGCGTCGTCCATCCAGCACACGCCCAAATACGTAAGTCCCAGGTGGATGGCCAGCACCGGCCCCAGGCTGACGATGCGCAGTTCCAGCCCGTCGCCCAAGCGGGCGCGAAGCATTTCCTGCAGAAGCGGCAGTTGCGGGTTGTTTTCCCGGCTGTGCACCACCACGAAACGCGTGCCGATAGGCACGCTTTCCGCCAGCGCCCGCGACTGCTCGTGGCTGCCGCGCACGACGCCCTTGGAATAGATGGAGCCGTTGTGCAGGCACAGGATGGGGCGCAGATTGAGGATCGTGCTTACGCTCAGGCGCACCACGCCCAGGCGGCCGCTCTTGCGCAGGTTGGTCATATCGTTGACGGTGAACACGTTGCAGATCAGCTTGCGTTCCGCCGCCAGCCTTTCCACGATCTCGTTGAGGCCCATTCCCTCATCGATCAGCTTTTGCGCGCGCAGGATAAGGAAATAGATGCCGCCCGCGCAGTTGCGGCTGTCCAGCACGCGGATCTCGTCCGCGTTGACCTCCTTGGCGGCCATCACGGCGTTGGCGTAGGTGCCCGAAAGCCGGGAGGAAATCGTGATGCACAGCACCTGCCGCCCTTTGGCCATCTGCTGTTCGAAGGCTGTCATGAAGGCGGCGGCGGACGCCTGGCTGGTGCGGCGTTCCACGTCCTCCTGCTCGATAAAAGGCTCGAACTGCCCGTTTTCGCCGATGTAGTGTTCCACGAACTGTTGCCTGTCCACCGTGTAGGTCATGGGCACGTAGTGCGCGCCGAGCTGCTCGGCTTCCTGCCGGGAGATGCCCGCGGCGCTGTCCACCATGATGGTGATCACGCTTCCTCGCCTCCGATCCTGCGGAATTTCCGATACCGCCGCTGCGTCAGTTTTCCGGCGGACAGCGCTTCCAGCGCGGTCAGTTCCTCCGAAAGGGCTTCGCGGAGATCCAGGCACACCTTCTCGAAGTCGCCGTTCTCCTCCGGAAACACCCGGTCTACGATGCCGAAGCCCAGCAGGTCCTGCGCGGTCATGCGCAGCGCCTCGCTGGCTTCCGCGGCCTTGCCAGCGTCCTTCCATACGATGCTGGCCGCGCCCTCCGGCGAAATGACCGAATACACGGCGTTTTCCAGCATCCACACGCGGTCGGCCACGGCCAGCGCCAGCGCGCCCCCGCTGCCGCCCTCGCCGATGAACACGGAGACGATCGGTACCTTCAGCCCCATCATAGCCGTCAGGTTTTCGGCGATGGCCTGCCCCTGCCCGCGCTCCTCCGCGCCCACGCCGCAAAACGCGCCGGCCGTGTCGATCAGGCAGACGACGGGCCTGCCGAACTTCTCCGCCTGCTTCATCTGGCGCAGCGCCTTGCGGTAGCCCTCCGGGTGCGCGCAGCCGAAGTTGCGGATAATCTTTTCCTCCGTGTCCACGCCCTTCTCGATGCCGATCACGGTTACGGGACGGCCGTCCAGCCGCGCCACCCCGGCGACAATCGCAGGGTCGTCCGCGAAGCGGCGGTCGCCGTGCATTTCCAGAAAGTCCGTGAAGATTCGCCCGATGTAGTATATTGCGGTCGGGCGGCCCTTGCGGCGGGCGGCCTGTACGCGCTCGTACGCCGTGGTCATACGCCCGCCCCCTTCCGGTGGAGGGAGAGGAGCAGCGCAAGCTCCTGCTTTTGCTCGTTCCGGGGCACGATTCTGTCCACGAAGCCTTTCTGCATCAGGAATTCGGCACGCTGGAAACCTTCCGGTAACTTCTGTCGGATGGTCTGCTCGATCACGCGCGGGCCCGCGAAGCCGATCAGCGCCCCCGGCTCGGCCAGTATCACGTCCGCCTCCATGGCGAAGGAGGCCACCACGCCGCCCGTGGTGGGATGCGTGAGCACCGCGGCGTAGAAAAGCCCCGCGTTTCCGTGCCGGAGCACCGCGCCGCTGGTTTTAGCCATCTGCATCAGCGAAAACATGCCTTCCTGAATACGCGCCCCGCCCGAAACCGTATAACCGATCACGGGCAGGCGCTTCTTCGCGGCGTGTTCGAACAGCCGCGTGATCTTTTCCCCCACCACCGCGCCCATGGAACCCATGATGAACGCGGGCTCCATTACGAACAACGCGCAGGGCTCCCCGCCGACGGCCGCGGTGCCGGTCACCACGCCTTCGGGTTCGCCCGTCTCCCGCTGCGTCTTTTCCAGCTTTCCGGCGTAGGCGGGGAATTTCAGCCGGTCTACGGGCCGTAGGTCCGCGTCCGTCTCGCGGAAGCTGCCTTCGTCCGTCAGCCACCGGATGCGGGTGCGGGCCGAAAGCTGCAACAGCGCGCCGCAGTGCGGGCAAACGTAATCCGTCTGCGGCAGTAAGGCCGCGTCCAGCGCCGCCTTGCATTCCGGGCACTCGGCGGAAGGCTTTTGCGCCTTCGCCGGCTCCTGTTCGCCCTCCAGCCGGTTGTTGGGCTTCTTAAACAGTTCCCTTCGGATCAATCGCCTTCAACTCCCCGTCGCTTACCGCGCGCTGCGTTTCTCCAGAAAATCCGTGGTGTAGGTGCCGTCCAGAAAGGCGGGCTCGCCCAGCAGGTCGATGTGCGTCTGCGCGTTGTGCTCCACCCCGTCCACCACCATTTCGCACAGGGCCGCCTGCATCTTGCGGATGGCCTCGGCCCGCGTGCGGGCGGAAACCACCAGCTTGGCGATGAGGCTGTCGTAGAACGGCGGGATCGCGTAGCCCTGGTACAGCGCGGTGTCGAAACGCACCCACGGGCCGCCCGGCACGTGCAGCAGCGTGATCTGCCCGCAGGAGGGTCTAAAGCCGTGCGCCGGATCCTCCGCGTTGATGCGGCACTCGATGGCGTGGCGGCGCATTTGCACGTCGTCCTGCGTCAGCGTCAGTTCCTGCCCGTTGGCGATGCGAATCTGCCATTTTACCAGGTCCACGCCCGTGACCATCTCGGTCACCGGGTGCTCCACCTGCAGGCGGGTGTTCATTTCCATGAAATAGAAACGCCCGTCCCCGGTCAGCAGGTATTCCACGGTGCCCGCGCCCACGTACCCAACGGCCCGCGCGGCGCGCAGGGAAGCGTCCGCCAGTTTCTTGCGCAGTTTCGCGTCCACGCACACGGCGGGGCTTTCTTCCAGTATCTTTTGGTTCTTGCGCTGCATGGAGCAGTCCCGTTCCCCCAGGCAGAGCATGTGGCCGTACTGGTCGCACAGCAGCTGCATTTCCACGTGTTTCACGTGTTCCAGCAGTTTTTCCATGTACAGCGCGCCGTCCCCGAAGGCGCTCAGCGCCTCCGCCGAGGCCGACGCGAACGCGGCTTCCAGTTCGCCCTCGGCGTTTACCCGGCGGATGCCGCGCCCGCCGCCGCCCGCCCGCGCCTTCAACAGCAGCGGATAGCCGATGCCCGCGGCTTCCCTGCGGGCCGCCGCCGCGTCCGGCACCAGGTCGCAGCCGGGGATCACGGGCACGCCCGCCTGCCGCATGGTACGGCGCGCCGCGTCCTTGTCGCCCATCTTCTCCATCGCCTCGCGGGACGCGCCGATGAAGCGGATGCCGCTCTCCTCGCACCGCCCGGCGAACACGGGGTTTTCGGAAAGGAGGCCGTAGCCGGGGTGGATGGCCTGCACGCCGCAGGCGCGCGCCACGGTCAGGATGGCGTCCATGTTCAAATAGCTTTTCTGGGCGGGCGCGGGGCCGATGCAGTAGCTTTCGTCGGCCAGGGACACGTGCAGCGCCTCCCTGTCCGCCTCCGAAAACACGGCGACCGTCGCCACGCCCATCTCCTTGCAGGCGCGGATGACCCGTATGGCGATCTCCCCGCGGTTGGCGATGAGGATTTTTGAGAACATAGCGCCTCCTGCTTACTTTTCGGCCGCTTCGCCGTTTGCGACCAGCGCGAAGGTAAACTCCCCCTGCGCCGCCAGTTGCCCGCCGATCAGCGCCCTGCCCTCGGTGACGTAAAAAGGGCCGTTGCTGCGCGTGATGCGCGCCAGCAATTCCAGTTCGTCGCCGGGCCGCGCGGTTTTACGGAACCTCACCTTGTCCATGCCGGTGAAGAACGGCGTCTTGCCCAGCAGCTTGTCCCCGAGCAGCACGGCGCAGTTCTGGCCGATCATCTCGCACAGCACGACGCCCGGCACCACGGGGTTGTCCGGAAAATGCCCCTTCAGGAACCATTCGTCGCCCCGCACGGCGTACCGTCCGTGGGCCGTATCCCCTTCCACGGTCATCTCGTCCACCAGCAGCATGGGTTCCCGGTGCGGCAGCCAACGTTTGATATCGTCCCGATTCATACCCGTTCCCCTATACGATCTTCATAATGGTCTGCCCGTATTCCAGCACCGCGCCGTCCTGCGCGCAGATATCCACGATGCGGCCGGAAGCCGGGGCCGTAATGTCGTTCATCAGTTTCATCGCTTCGATGAGGCAGAGCACCTGCCCCTTTTCCACCGTATCCCCCACCTTGACGAAAGGTTTGGCGTCCGGCGCGGGCGCGGCATAAAACACGCCCACCATGGGCGCCCGGACTTCGCACAGATTATTGAAGTCGTTTTCCTCTTCCGCCTCGACCGGCGCGGGGGCGGCGGCCGGTTCGCACGCCGGGGGCGCTTCGCGGCAAGCGGGTTTTACGGCGGCACGTTCCAGCCGCACGTGCATATCGCCCTCGCCGTATTCCAGCACCGAAAGATCCGCCTGTTTCAGCACCGCGGCCAGCGCCCGGATGTCCTTAATGTTCATGCTTTCGCCCTCCGCAACGCGAGGCAACCGTTATGGCCGCCGAAGCCCAGGGAAACGCTCAGCGCCAGGTCGCACCGTTTCTCCCGCTTCACCAGCGGGATGTAGTCCAGGTCGCACTCCGGGTCGGGTTCGGTAAGCCCTATGGTGGGCGGCAGCACGCCGTTCCCCAGCGCCAGCGCGGAGGCGATGCACTCCGCCGCGCCCGCAGCGCCCAGCATATGGCCCGTCATGCTCTTGGTGGAGGAGATCGCGGCGCGCCGCGCGGCCGCATCCCCCATCGCCTTCTTGATGGCCGCCGTCTCGCTGACGTCGTTGAGCGCGGTGCCGGTGCCGTGGGCGTTGATGTACACGGTATCGCCGTCCGTATAACCCGCTTCCTCCATCGCCAGCCGGATGGCGCGCGCCGCGGCCTCGCCTTCCGGCGACGGCGCGGTGACGTGGTAGGCGTCGCAGGTGTTGCCGTAGCCGCATACTTCCGCAAAGATCGTCGCGCCGCGCGCCCGGGCGTGCGCTTCGCTCTCCAGCACCACCACGCCCGCGCCCTCGCCCATCACGAAGCCCCCGCGCCGTCTGTCAAACGGCAGGCTGGCCGCCAGCGGGTCTTTGGCGGTGGTCAGCGCCATGCAAGTGGTGAAGCCGCCCACGGCCAGCGGGCAGATGGTCGCTTCCGCGCCGCCCGCAAGGATGGCGTCGGCATAACCGGCTTTCACGGCATGGAACGCCTCGCCGATGGCGTGGGTGGAGGTGGCGCAGGCCGTCATCACCGGCAGGGCGGGGCCCTGCGCGTTGTAGGCGATGGCTACGTGGCCCGACGCCATGTTGGCGATCATCATGGGGATAAAGTGAGGCGAAACCCGCTCCGGCCCGCGCTCGATGCACCTGCGCGTTTCGTTGACGAAGGTCTGCATGCCGCCGATGCCGGAGCCGATGTACACGCCCAGCCGTTCCGGCGCGACGTTTTCCCCCGCGACGAGGCCGCTCTGCTCCACGGCCTGTTTCGCCGCCGCCAGCGCGTACTGTGCGAATAAATCCAGTTTGCGCGCGGCGTTCTTTTCAATCCCGTGTTGGGCGGGGTCGAAGTCCTTCACTTCCGCGGCGAGCGTTACCTTGAGGCCGGAGGCGTCGAAGCTCCGGATGGGGCCGACGCCGCACTCCCCGTTCGTCAGCGCCCGCCAGTAGTCCGGCACGTTCTGTCCGATGGGCGAAACGATGCCCATGCCTGTGATGACCACACGGTTCATGTTGAAACCCTCCTGCCCGCGAGACGGATAATTGCATTAAATAGGAATGTTCGCGGGATGCGCATGGTTGATTATATCACATACGCAGGCCGCCATCCACCTGCAATACCTGACCGGTCACGTAGGCCGCGTCGTCCGAGCAGAGGAAGGCCACGGCGCCGGCCACGTCGCCGGGCTCGCCGATGCGTTTCAGCGGTATGGCCTGCGCGGCGCTTTCCAGAATCTGCGGGTTCAGCGCGGCGGTCATATCCGTGCGGATGAAGCCGGGGGCGACGGCGTTGCAGGTGACGCCGCGGGAACCCAGTTCCTTCGCGACGGTCTTGGTAAGCCCGACCAGCCCCGCCTTGGCGGCGGCATAGTTGGCCTGCCCGGGGTTGCCCATCAGCCCGGCGACGGAGGTGACGTTCACGATCCGCCCCCATCGTTTGCGCAGAAAGCCTGCGGAGGCGTGCCGGATAAGGTTGAACGCGCCCTTCAGGTTCACGGCGATCACGTCGTCGAAATCCTGCTCGCTCATGCGCATGCACAGTTTGTCCCGCGTGACGCCCGCGTTGTTTACCAGGATGTCCACGCCGCCGAAACGCTCCGTTACGTCCTTCACCAGCTTTTCCGCGGCGGAAAAATCCGACACGTCGCACCGGTACGCCTCGGCCCGCGCGCCCAGTGCCGCAAGCGCCGCGAGGGTTTCGGCGGCGGCGACCTCGTTGCCCGCGTACGCGAAGGCGACCGCCGCGCCGTTCTCGGCCAGTTTCAGGCAGACCGCGCGGCCGATGCCCCGGCTGCCGCCGGTGACCAGCGCCGTTTTCCCGTTCAGCATTCGGTTGCTCCTTTCAGTTGCCGAAGCGTTTCGGCCAGCGTTTCCGCATTTTCCACGTTCGTAACGACGCTCGCGCCGCCGATGCGGGCCATCAGACCGCCAAGCGTTCTGCCCGCGCCCACTTCCACGAAGGCCGTAAACCCGTCCGCCTGCATGATGCGGATCAGTTCCGTCCAGCGCACGGGGCTTTCCACCTGCGCGCCCAGCAGCGCCGCGGCGCTTTCGGCCGTATAGAGCCGGCAGGAAGCGTTCGCGTACAGCGGCACGCGCGGCTCCGCGAACGAAAGGGATGCCGCGTATGCGCGCAGGCCCTCCGCCGCCTCGCGCATGAAGGGGCTGTGGAAGCCGCCGTTCACCGCCAACGGCAGCGCGCGGCCGCCCGCCGCCTTCACCGCTTCCGAGAAGGCGGGGATATCCTTCGTATGCAGCGAGCAGACCACCTGCCCGGGGCAATTGTAGTTGACGGCGTATCCGCCGTATTCGTCGCACAGGGCTTCCACCGCGTCGTCCGCCAGTTTCAGTACCGCCGTCATGCCGCTTTCGGTCGCTTCGGCGCAGGCCTGCATCAGCTTCGCGCGCACCACGGCAAGCTTGAACGCCTGCGAAAACGGGAGCATCCCGCCTGCCGCCAGCGCGGGGATCTCCCCGAGGGAGAAACCCGCCAGGCCGTCCGGCGTAACGCCCGCTTCGGCCAGCGCCGCGGCGCAGGCCGTATCCACCGCCGTCAGGCAGGGCTGGGTGTCCAGCGTGCGGCTCAGTTGCTCCTTCGTACCCTCGAAGCACAGGGAAAGCGTACCGGGTTTCAGGCGTTCCGCCTCGTCCAGTACCTTTTTCGCCGCGGGAGACGTTTCGTACAGGCTTTTTCCCATGCCCGCGTACTGCGCGCCCTGCCCCGCGAAAACGATGGCTATCTTACCCATTTCGGCGCCTCCGCAAGCAGCGTTTCCGCCCCGGCGAACATCTCCTCGATGATCGCCTTCGCGGGCCGGATGCCGTGCACCATGGCGGCGGCCTGCCCCGCGAGGAAGCAGCCGCCGGTTTCGTCGCCGTCCACCGCCGCGCGGCGCAGCGCGCCCACGCCCAGCGCCTCCAGCTCCTCGCCGGACACGGCGGGATCGTATTCCTTTTCCAGATACAGGCGCGTAAACGGCGTGCGTAGGCTCCGCACCGCGTGGTTCAGGCGCTTGCCGGTTACCACGGTGTCGATGTCCCCGGCGGCGACGACCCTGCGCTTGTAGTTTTCGTGCACGGTGCATTCCTCGGCGCACAGGAACGCGGTGCCGCACTGCACGCCCGCCGCGCCCAGCATGAACGCCGCCGCCACGCCGCGCCCATCCGCGATGCCGCCCGCAGCGAGCACGGGGATGTTCACCGCGTCCGCCACCTGCGGCACCAGCGTCATCGTGGACAGGTCGCCCACGTGCCCGCCGGATTCGCCGCCTTCGGCGATCACCGCGAACGCGCCCGCGCGCGCCACCAGCTTGGCGACCGCCGTGGAAGGCACCACGGGGATCACCCGGATGCCAGCGGCGATCCAATCCTTCATATAAACGTTGGGCAAGCCCGCGCCCGTGGTGACCACGGCGGGGCGCTCCTCGGCGCACACGCGCGCCACCTCCGCCGCGTGCGGGGACTGGAGCATGATGTTGACGCCGAAGGGCTTATCCGTCATCGTCCGGCATTTGCGGATCTGGCCGCGCAGGTAGTCCGCGTCCGCGTTCATGGCGGAGATCACGCCCAGCCCGCCCGCATTGGAGACCGCCGAGGCGAGATTCGCCTCGGAAACCCACGCCATGCCGCCCTGGAATATGGGGTAACGGAGGCCAAGCGCCTCCGAAATCGCCGATACGATCATTTCTTCTGCTCGTCCACGAGCGCGACCACGTCCTGCACGGTCTTCAGCGCGGGGCTGATTTCGATGGTCACGCCCAGCTCGTCCTCCATGTTCATCACCAGTTCCGCCACGTCCAGGCTGTCCAGCCCCAGGTCGGCGAAAGTCATTTCGGGCTTGATCTCGTTCACGTCCAGGTCCTTGGATTCCGCCAGCATCTTGGCGATCGTTTCAAAAGTAGACATCGTATGATTCCTCCCATTCAGTATTGCAGCACCGCTGCCCCTGTGGTAAGCCCGGCGCCGAACGCGCTCAAAACGAGGGTTTGCCCTTTTTTCAGGCGTCCGTCCTCCTCCATTTCGGAAAGGAGCACGGGTATGCAGGCGGAGGAGGTGTTTCCGTGGTCGGTGATGTTGATGGGAAACTTCTCCGCCAGCTGCTTCAGGCGGGCGCGCACCGCGTCCAGAATGCGGCGGTTCGCCTGATGAAGCACGTAGTAATCCACCGCGTCCGCGGTGATGCCGCACCCGTCCATGACGGTTTCGATATCCCTAATGGAGCGCGTAACGGCAAACTTGAAAATTTCCTGCCCGTTCATATACAGCGGGCGTTCCTCGGGTATGTGATCATCAAACGGGCAGTTGCCGCCCGAGGGCCAGGCGTGCAGGGGCTTGGCGTCCCCCTCCGCCGTAAGGCGCACGGCTTTCAGGTTGTCCCCCCGTTCGCAAAGCGCGGCGCCCGCCGCGTCCCCGAAAAGCACGCAGGTGCTCCGGTCCGTCCAGTCCGTGAACCGCGAAACCTGCTCCGCGCAGACGATCAGCACGCGCTCGGCCTTTCCAGAGGCGATCAGCGCATCCGCCACGTCCGCGGCGTACAGGAAGCCCGTGCAGCCCGCGTTCACGTCCAGGCAGGGGCAGGCCGCCCCCAGCTTTTCCTGCACCAGGCAGGCGGTGGAGGGAAACGTCATCTCCCCGCGGGTGGTGGAACAGAGGATGAAATCCAGGTCGCCGGGGGTCAGGCCGGCGCGCTCCAGCGCCATGCGCGCCGCCTTCGCGCCGAGGGCGCTCAGCGTTTCCCGCCCGGTCATCACGCGGCGGCTTTCAATGCCGGTGTGCGTGCGGATCCACTCGTCCGACGTGTCCAGAAACCGCGTGAACTCGGCGTTGGGTATTTTCCGTTTGGGCAACGCATGCCCGAAGGAACGGATATTCATGCCTTCACACTCTTTCCGCTTCGGCGTCCGCCCCGGGCGTTTCGGCGTCGTCCTTTTTCAGCTGATCCGCCAGCGCGCCCTTGAAGAAGGCGTTGAGCGAGCGCATGCCGTACAGCAAACCGTCGCGCTCCTGCTCGGAGAGGTGTTTTTTAATGCTTCGCACCATCTGCTCGTGAAAATAGCGGTGGGCGGCGTTGACCTTTTTTCCCATACGGGTCAGCGTGACGATGACGCCGCGCTTGTCCAGCGTGGAGCGGGTTTTTTGCACGTAGCCCTTGTGGGCCAGCTTGTTGATGGCCACGGTCACCGTGGGGGGCGTAAGCTCCACGCGCTGGGCCAGCTCGCACACCAGAAGCCCGCGGTCTTTGTTTTCCCCGATGGCTTCCAGCAGATGCATCTCCCCGATGGACAGGTCCACGCCGCTGACGGAGTGGAGCATTCCCTCCTCCAGCTTGCCCACGTCCCGGTAGGTGCTGACCAGCAGCTGGTTGAGCTCCTGGCTAAAATCGTCCATCCCCGTCGCTCCCGTCCGCAATGTGATTCGTTAGACAAACTAATTATAATGACTTCGGTTCGCTTGTCAACCCCGTTCGTCGGCCTGAATTTGACCAGTTCGTTCATCACGGGCCGGGGAAACCGGATGCCCGCGACCCTGCCGCGCGGGACGCGGGCCCGTTCCCCACCGTGCGAAAATTCAGATTGCACGCGTCGCGTCCCTTGCGCGCGGCCCGTTTGCAGCCCGCACCATGAAAGCAGAAATTTCTTGCCAGCGTTTGGGCGGCATGATATGATGCCGGTGAAATGAACGGGGAAAGGGAAGGGAATCCTATGAGCGACCCGTTTTTACCGGTCGAGTGCCTGGGCATCGTGGCGTTTGCGGTATCCGGCGCGATGATCGCCATCCGCAAGGGCATGGATCTATTCGGCGTCAACATTCTGGGCCTCGCAACCGCCGTGGGCGGCGGGTGCCTGCGCGACCTGGTGCTTGGCGTCACCCCGCCGCTGATGCTGCGGGACCCCACCTTCGCGCTCATCGCCATCGCCACCAGCACGCTGCTGTTCTCCATCCTGTATTTTTACCGGCGCCAACCTTCGGAAAAAACGAAGAAGCTATACCGGCTCTTTCTCCTGTATACGGACGCGGTGGGTCTGGGCGTGTTCACCGTCAGCGGCGTGGACGCCGCCGCGCGCGCCTACCCGGACGGTTCGGTGTTCATGCTGCTTTTCGTAGCGCTGCTGACCGGCACGGGCGGCGGCATCCTCCGGGACGTGATGGCGGGCGAGATGCCCAACGTGCTGGTGAAGCACATTTACGCTGTGGCGTCCCTCATCGGCGCGGTCGTATATTTATTTTTACGAAACGCCTTGCCCGTAATTCCTGCCACGCTGGCTTCCGCCGCCGTCACGGTGACCGTCCGCGGGCTGGCTTACCATTACCGGTGGAATTTTCCGCGCATTCAGGCCCGGCAACCGTAAGGGGGAAAAACAATGACGACTGAACGGAGAAAGCAGGAACCCGCGGCCGTACGCGGGATGACCCCGGAGGATTACGACGCCGTATACGCGCTTTGGGCGGGCATGCCGGGCGTGGGCTTAAGCGAGGCGGACGACAGCCGCGAGGGCATTTGCCGCTACCTTTCCCGCAATCCGAACACCTGCTTCGTCGCGGAACGGGAAGGCCGGATCGTCGGCACCATTTTAAGCGGGCACGACGGACGGCGCGGTACGATTTATCATGCCGCGGTGGCGGAGGCCGAACGCGGCAGAGGCGTTGGCAGACAGCTGGCGGACAGCGCCGTGGCGGCGCTCCGGCGGGAGGGCATTCACAAGATCATGCTGGTCGCCTTCCGGTGGAATGCGAACGCCAATGCGTTCTGGGAGAAGCAGGGCTTCACGGAAAGGACCGACCTTTGCTACCGCAATCGGGAGCTGGACTGACGGCGGTGTCCGGGCCGCGCGCGGGCGGGCCGACGTATCGGCCGCGCAGAAAGACGCCCGCGGAAGATAAGGAACGTGTGGATCGTTCCTCCTATAGGGAAGTGGTTCGGGGCGCGATTCCCGAACCTTTTTAATTTGAATCAAAATCGGGAGTTATACGTCTAATCCGTGCAAGCGCTTGTAAACCGAAGGGGGAACACCATGACCAGAGACGAGTTCGGCCTCCGCGTCACCGCGGGGCGGGAACGGCTGTATCGCGTCGCGCGCGGATACCTGCGAAGCGAGCACGACTGTCTGGACGCTATATCGGAAGCGATTCTGAAGGCGTGGCAGAAAAGGGCGACGCTGCGGGACGAGCGGCTGTTCGATACGTGGCTCACGCGCATCCTGATCCGGGAATGCGTCAACATCCAGCGGAAGCAGCGGCGGCTGGTACCCGTGGAAACGCCGCCGGAGCCCCAGCCGCAACCGTCCGCCGACGCGGAGCTCCGCCTCGCGCTGGACGCCCTGCCGCAGAAGCTGAGGGCCGTAACGGTGCTGCACTACATGGAAGGGTACGGCGTGGAGGACGTGGCCAGTATTCTCGGGACTACCCGGGGCGCCGTGTGCTCCCGCCTGTCCCGCGCAAGGCATTGCCTGCGCGAGACGCTGAAGGAGGAGATCGAATGACCCGCGAGGATTGGCGGCGCGCCTACGGGCCGCTGCCCGAAACGCTGGAAGGTCGGGTGTTTCTCGCTCTGGCTCAATTGAAAGAGGAGGAGAAACCTGTGCGGAAATTAACCTTGCGCACCGCCGCGATCATTCTGGCGCTCCTGCTGGCGCTGGGCGGCGCGGCCTACGCGCTGTTCGAGTCGAAAACCGCCGATATCTTCGGCTGGTTCTACGGCGACGGGAAAAAGCAGGAGCTGCTGCAGGGCGACATCGCGCCCGTGGAGCAGCGTTATCAGCTGGGGGACGTGGTCTACACGGTGGACGACGTAATTTACAAGGACGGTTCCGTATACGGTACGGGCACGATCTCGCCCGCGCAGGGCGCGAACGTCGTGCTGATCCCCATGGATTACGGCGTCAACGAGCCGGCGGGATACATACTTCATTTCGGGGATGAGACGATCCCGGACGACGCGCCCAGTTACGCCGAGCTCGCGAAGGAGCGCGGCGCGCGCATCCTGCTGGCGGAATGCGTAGCCAACGGGGTGCTCAACGACGACGGCACTATGAACGCATCCGAAATCGGCTTCGAGAATCTTCCGCAGGCGGACGGGTCCATCCGCTTCACGTTCGAATTCGAAGGCGGGGCGGCGGAGGACGGGAAAGCGGCGGAGGACACGATCGAGCGCTCGACGCAATACGCGCTGAGCTTGTACATCGCCAACTGGGAGGTCACGCCGGACGGAAGCTGGCTGCGCGAGGAACCGCAGAACACATGGCTTCAGACGGACTGGCCGGTAACGGTCGTCCCGACGGTGAAAGGAGAATGAGTATGAGAAGTAAAAGAATCGTCGCCGCGCTGCTGGCGCTGGGCCTGCTGTGCGGCGCGGCCTGCGCGGAACCGGCGGATAACGTCCTTCGCGTGATCGATTTCTGGGGTACGGCGGACGCGTACCGCGCGCAATATCCCGACCGCGCCGTGGAAGAAATTGAAAAAACGTACGATCAGGACCTGGGACGGTTCAACACGCCGGAACTCGTAACGGGCGGCGACTGGGACGTAGCCTGCCTGAGCACGCGGGAATGCGACCTTGCCGCGCTTTACAAAACCGGGCTGCTGATGGATTTGAGCGGCGAAAAGGCCGCCGCCGGCTTGACGGACGGGCTGTATCCGGCGGTACGGAGCGCGGTCACGGCGGATAACAGGCTGATTGCCCTCCCCGTTTCCCTGTACGGAATCGTGATGCAGTTCTCCTTTCTCTACGCTGCGGACGAACAGGCGAAAGCCGATCTGTACGCGAAGCTGGGGTTGACCGCGGCCGACGCGCCGCGCACTTTCGCCGACCTGTGCTCGCTGGGCCGGCGGTATATGGCGCTGCCCGCCGCTACGCGCAAGGGCACGGTGTTCGATTACGACTGCGCCACCGGGAACATGCTTTCCTATTTCTTGGGTTATCTCATCGACCTGTACGCGGCGGAAACCTGCGACGCGCAAGGGCGCGTGGAGTACGACACGCCCGCGTTCCGCACGGCGCTCGGCGATCTGGAGAGCATGATCGAGGCGCTTCAGACGGATCCCAAAGTCCGCTACGGAGAGAACGGGAGCCTCAGCACCGTCGTATACGACGCGTCCAGCTCCCTCATCAACGGAGACGCGCTGTTCCTGCGCATCGGCGAGGGGAAGAATACTCCCGCGCAGATGGACGTGATCGTGGTGAACGCCGCTACGCCGCATAAAGCCGAAGCGCTGGACTATCTGGCCGTCGCGGCTGGCCGCGTTTCAACGAATATGACGCCGCTGCTTTATGCGCAGCTCGATTACGACGCATTGCTCCGGCAATCCTACGAGGAAAACATCGCCGCGCAGATCGAGCAGGGCGAAGATCAGTCCGTGATCGACACGTTGACCCGCCTGCGCGACGCGGGGGACGAACGCTATTACTATTCCCGCGCGCAGATCGCCGGCTACGCAGAAAACGTGGCGCCCAACCTGACGTTCCCGCGCGTTCCGAGCCTGACCTCCTATCCGATCGCCGAGGAGTACGCCAAAGGCAGGATGGACGCGGACGCGCTGGTCGCGGCGCTGGACGCCGAAGCGGTGAAGACGGCCCGGTAAGAAACCCGCGTATACGGAAAACCGCCGGTTTAACCGGCGGTTTTCCTGTTTTGTTTACTGATTCGGGGTTTCCGTATCCTTCGCCGGTTCCCCGCTCTTTTTCTTTAGGACTTCCACGACGGGGATCAGCAGGAACAGCATCCACGCCGGGTGCCACATTCCGAAGAAAATACCCAGCACCAGGAAGATGATCGTGATGGACACGGGGTTGAGCCAGCGCTCAATGCTGTTCTTCGGCTTCATATAATAAACGGGGATCGTCAGGAACAGAAGCCACCCGGGGTGCCACAGGTGGAACGAGAACCCCAGCACCAGATACGCGAGCGTGATGATAATCGGGTAAACGCCGTCCCATTTCCGCTCGTTATCCAGCGTCTTCTCCCGTTCCCTGGCTTCGAAATAACTGCCCTCAGGGCCGATGTCTCCGTTGGTCATGGGTTTCTCCTCCTCAAGCGGCTTCAAGCCTGGCCGTCCTGCCCGTGCTCGTCCGTCGTCTCCGTTTTCTCATCCCCGGTCTTCACGTTTTCCACGACGTTCTTCACGTTGTCGGCCGCGTCCCTGAACATGCGCCCGAAATCGGATGTGAAGCCCGCGGCGTTGCGGTCGATGGAGAAGCGGTAGCCCAGCAGCAGCGCGATGATCACGCCCGCGACCACCAGCCACGGGGCGAACAGCAGCGCGATGACGGAGAACAGGATGGACAGGTTGATGATGACGCTTTCCCCTTTTTTGATCACGATGCGGGTGCGGTACAGGAAGCCGAAAGCGTTGTTTTTGCCGTATGAATTGTTTTCCATGGTAGAATCCTCCTTATCGTTATCCGGACCCGGCCCGGTCTGGTTGCGGCGCTTCAGCGCCGTTCGGTTACGTTATCGACCGCCTGTTTCACGTTGCCCGCGGCGTTGCGCACCACGTCGTCGAAGTTCTGTTCAAACCCCAGCCCGTTGTGGTCCACGGAGAAGCGGTATCCCATGATCAGCGCGGCCAGCAGCCCCAGGATGGTCAGCCACGGCGCGGTGAGCAGCGCAATGAGAGAGAACAGCAGGGACAGGTTGACCACCGTGACCCCGTTCTTACTTGCGCGCAGGCGGGTGCGGTACAGGACGCTGAAGAAGCGTCCATCTCGGCGTTGAGTGCGATCCATGATCGGTTTCCTCCTTGCGGTCGTCGGTGTTTCCTTGGTACGGACACAGATTACCATATTTCCCGCGCCGTTGCTTGAGAGACGCTTTACGGTTTCATGAGAATCCGATGAGAATTTGGCTGGGTTTTCCTACGCGGGTACACCTTCGACGCACGCCCATGATAGCACAGCGTCCCGCATTCCGTACGGAATGCGGGACGAAAACAGCGCGCGGGGCGATTAACGGCTCTTTTTGCTCATCAAACGCACGCCGAAGAAGATCAGCGCCGCGCCCACCCCGACGTTCAGAATCCGAATCGCCAGCGCGGGAATACGGCCCGTAAAACAGCTTCCCACCGCGGAGACCGCCGTGAGGGATAACGCGGTGGACAGCACGCACCCCACGGCGAACGCCGCCAGCTGCGCCCGGCTCCAGTTATTCTCCATCACCTTTGCGGTCAGCATCCCGCCCCAGAACAGGATGGTGAGGGGGTTGGACAGCGTCAGGATCAGCCCCTGGAGGAACCGGCTGCCGCCGCCGTCCGCCGAAAACAGGCTGAAGCCGGGAATCAGCGGTTTGCCCAGCGCGCCCAGCCCCATATCCAGCCCGAAAAGGATCAGCACCAGCCCCCCGGCGATTTTCATGGCCGCCTTCACCTTCGGGCGGTCCATCAGGGCCGCCACCCCCAAAGAGGACAGAAAAACATATAAAGCGTCCGCAAGCGTGACCGCCGCCACCAGTTCCATGGCGGGGCCGAACCCCTGCGTGCCCGCCGTGCTCAGGGTCAGCAGGCATATGGGCCCCACCGCGAGCTGGAGCAGCATACCGAACCGTAGCCCCTGCCCCAGCAGCCGTATTCTTTCCACGGCATCCACCTCCGCGCGTCGTCCGATTTCAAGGGAACTTTTTCAGGGGACTGATAAGGAAAGGCCGTCCGGCTCTTCCGAGCCGGACGGCCTTGGACGGTGTACGTTGAAAACCCGTCAGGCTTTGGGGCCCGCGTCGATCACGCTCTGCGGCATATTCACGTACTTGGTGAAATTCTTCTGGAACATCGCGGCCAGCTTCTTGGCGGTCTCTTCGTAAGCGGCCTTGTCCTGCCAGAACTTGCTGGGCTTAAGCACTTCGGAGGGCACGCCCGGGCAGCTCGTAGGCACGAGGACGTTGAAGATCGGGTCGAGTTCGAACTCGCCCTTTTCCAGATCGCCGTTCAGCGCCGCGGTGACCATGGCGCGGGTCAGGGGCAGCTTCATACGGTTGCCGCCCTTGCCGTAGCTGCCGCCCGCCCAGCCGGTGTTGACCAGGTAGACGTTGGCGTTGTGCTTGTCGATGCGCTCGCCCAGCAGTTCCGCGTACCGGCTGGCGCGCAGGGGGAAGAACGGCTCGCCGAAGCAGGTGGAGAAGGTGGCCTGCGGCTCGGTCACGCCACGCTCGGTGCCGGCCAGCTTGGCGGTGTAGCCGCTGACGAACTGGTACATGGCGGCTTCGCGGTTCAGCTTGCTGATGGGGGGCAGAACGCCGAAAGCGTCCGCGGTGAGGAAGATGATGGTCTTGGGGATGCCGGCGGCGCCGGAAAGCTCCACGTTGTTGATGTGCTCCACGGGGTAGCCCGCGCGGGTGTTCTCCGTGATGCTGCCGTCGTCAAAGTCCAACTCGCGGGTCGCGTCGTCCATCACCACGTTTTCCACCAGCGCGCCGAAGCGGATGGCGTTGTAGATGTCCGGCTCGTGTTCCTTGGACAGGTTGATGCACTTGGCGTAGCAGCCGCCCTCGAAGTTGAAGATGCCGTCGTCGCACCAGCCGTGCTCGTCGTCGCCGATGAGCTTGCGGTTGGGGTCGGCGGAAAGGGTGGTTTTGCCGGTGCCGGAAAGGCCGAAGAAAATGGCGCTGTCGCCGCCCTCGCCCACGTTGGCGGAGCAGTGCATGGACAGCACGTTCTGCTTGGGCAGAAGGTAGTTCATGACGCTGAAAATGCTCTTCTTAATCTCGCCCGCGTACTGGCTGCACACCACCAGAATGACCTTCTTCGTGAAGCTGATGATGATGGCCGCTTCGCTGTTGACGCCGTCCAGCTCCGGGATGCACTTGAGGCCCACGGCCGCGAGCACGGTAAACCCGGGGGTGAAGTTCTCCAGTTCCGCGTCGGTCGGGCGGCGCAGGAGCTGGTGGATGAACAGGTTCTCGCTGGCCATATCGTTGACGATGCGGAAGGGAACGCGGTACTTTTCGGTGGCTCCGGCAAAACCGTCGAATACGAAGAGCTCGCGCTTCTGGTAGAACGCGCAGACTTTATCGTAAATCTTATCGAATTTCTCCGGGCTGATGGGTACGTTGATCTTGCCCCAGGCGATCTCGTCGTGAACGGCGGGTTCGTCGACGACAAAGCGGTCGCTGGGCGAACGGCCGGTGTACTTTCCGGTATTCACCACCAGCGCGCCGGTGCTGTTCAGTTTGCCTTCGCCGGCCGCCAGCGCGTATTCCACAAGCGCGGCGGGGGACAGGTTACGGTGCACGTCCTTGGTTCCGATAATTCCCAGGTAAGACAGATCCAGACTCATTGCGGTTTCCTCCTTGGAATTCATAATGAGGAAGTCGGATGGGACTTCCCAGCGACGCTCCGGCCGCGCGGTATGATTGTTTGTGGAGCGAAATGGCACAATTTCGCCCTAATTCCGATGATTCTATATCTACTTTCAAATCTCCTGCGTTCCCGCAGAAAAAATTTGAATTTTTCGCGACGGAAATATTCGTGCCAAAGAGGACAGGCGCCGTTCGTTGCCGGAGCCCGTAAAAAGCGATAGCCTGCGGTCTGTTTTCGCGTTGTGTCCCGCGCCGCATTCCGTGCTTCGTAAACGGCGTGCCAAGGCCATGTTGGAAGATTTGCAAGTTTATCCTTCAAATCCTGCGTTTGACAGAAATTTCACGTATTCCGCCCGTCAGACCAGCTGGTTGGCAAGGGCGATCCAGTCCGTCACGGAGAGGGCTTCGCCGCGCACCGCGGGCGGAAGACCCAGCGTTTCCAGCGCGCCGCGCACCGCGTCCGGCGTAAGCGGCTCCACGTTTTTCAGCGCGTTGACCAGCGTTTTGCGGCGTTGGCCGAAGCCCGCGCGGATCATCCGCCACAGCAGCGCCTCGTCGAGCACCGGCGCGGGCGGCACTTTGCGGAACGGTAGGTTTACGAAGGCGCTGTCCACCCTGGGCGGCGGAGTAAAGGCGGAGGCGGGTACGGAAGCCACCGGCTCCGGGTCGCAGTAATACCGGCAACGGACGCTCGTAAGCCCGTAAGCGGGGTCGCCGGGGCGGGCGAGGAGCTTTTGCGCCACTTCCTTTTGCACCATCACGGACATCTGTCGGATCGGCAGGCCGCTGCCCCAGAACAGGTCGAAAATCTGCGCGGTGATGTTGTAGGGGATGTTCGCCACCACCATCCACCCGTCGCCCAGCGTGGCGGAAAGCGCAGCAAGGTCTATTTTGCGGATGTCCCCCTCGAGGATTTCCACGTTGCCGAAGCCTTCCGTAGCCACCCGCAGGAACGGGATCACGTCCCGGTCCGCCTCCACGGCGACCACGCGCTCCGCCGCCTCGCACAGGCAAACGGTCAGCGTGCCCGAACCCGGGCCGATCTCCAGCACGCGGTCGGTCTTGCGCACCCCTGCGCCCGCCACCAGCGAGCGCAGCAGCGCCGTGTCGTACAAAAAATGCTGTCCCAGGTCGTGCTTGTAGCGGATACCGCCTTCGCCCCCGCGTCCCGTCCGTGCCATTGGTCTTTTCACCCGGGCGTCCTCCGTTCCCCGTGGAATCGTTTCAGCAACCTAAAAGCGGCGCGCCCGCGGAGTATGCCCTCCCCCGGCGGCGATGGCGGCAAGCCGTCTCCCGTGCGGAATAACCCGGACGCCTGTACCCACGTTCCCCGCGGGCCCGCGCGCCGCCGTATCCCGACGTACGGGAAGCGAGTTACGGGCCGTCGTCCCCTTCGTCGATCTGCACGGCGTCCCGCCCGAAGGAATGGATGAGCGTGCGCTCGTTTTCGTCCCGCAGGTCGGCGGCGCGTTTCCGGTCTCCGCCGTCCTCCAGAACGGCCTCGAAAGACAGCGGCCTGCCCGCCGCTTCGGTCAGCGCCCTGCCGACGCTTTCCCTGCGGGTCGGCTTGTTCAGCTGCAGGAGCGAGAAATCCTTGCGCTCGTAGGCTACCTGTACGCGGTAAACGCCGTCCTTCTCCCCGATGAACCGCTCCTTCTTCAGCAGTCCCAGCAGCGGCGGCTCGGTCTTGGCGATCAGCCCCAGCGCCTTATCCCAGATTTCCTTTTCGCCCGCGGGCGCGGGCGGCGGCGGCGCGGGCTTATCCGGCGCTGCCGGCTTCGGTGCGGAGGCGGGCTCGGCTTTCGCAGCCTTCCTGCTCCCGTTTCCGTTCCCGTCCGCGGCGGCGGGCGCGGCGGTGGCGTAGGCCCCGCTTTCCAGCGCGCCGGTCAGCGCCGCGAGCTTCGTTTCCAGCTCGGCGATCCGTTCCCGCAGGGCGGTCGCGTCCTCGCCGCGGTTTTCCGTCATGGCGCGCAGCGTCGCGATTTCCAGCCCGATGCGGGGCGAGGAAGCGTAGCGCATCTCGCTCTCCGCGCGCATCAGTTCGTCCGTCATGCGCAGCAGGCGCTCCGTGGAAAAAGGCTCCGCCTGTTTACGGTACCGTTTCTCATCCTCGCCGGTCACTTCCAGCAGGGCGGCGGCGTTCTCCCCCACCGTTTTCACCGTCAGCAGCGCGCGCAGATGGCGCGTGATCTCCCGCAGGAAAACCTGCGGCTCCCGGCCCGAGCGCATCAGCGCGTCGATCTGCCCCATCACGCCAGCTGCGTCCCCCGCCGCCAGTTTGTCGGCGAAATCGAACAGAAAATCCCGGTCGCTCGCACCCAGCACGTCCCGCACGGTGGCGGCCGTCAGCTGCCCGTCCGTCGCGGCGGAAACACACATGTCGAGGATGCTGAACGCGTCGCGCATCGCGCCTTCCGCGGCGCGCGCGACCATCCGCAGCGCTTCCGGTTCGGCCGTAAGCTCCATTTTTGCCAGCGCTTCCTCCATACGCCCAATGATCTGCGGCGCGGGAATGCGCCCGAAATCGAAGCGCTGCACGCGGCTTAAGATCGTGGCGGGGATGCGCTGCGGCTCTGTGGTGGCCAGAATGAACACCACGTGCGCGGGCGGCTCCTCCAGCGTTTTCAGCAGCGCGTTGAACGCCGCCGTGGAGAGCATGTGCACTTCGTCGATGATGTAAACCTTATACTTCCCCACCTGCGCGGGGTAACGCACCTGTTCCAGCAGGTCCCGCACGTTATCCACGCTGTTGTTGCTGGCCGCGTCCAGTTCCAGTACGTCCAGCGTGTTTTCGGACAGTATCGCCTTGCACGGGTCGCATTCGCCGCAGGGGTCGCCGTTGTCGGGCCGGAGGCAATTCACGGCGCGGCTCATGATTTTGGCGATGGTCGTTTTACCCGTGCCGCGGCAGCCGCAAAACAGGTACGCGTGCGCGATGCGGCTGGTCTCCACCTGCCTGCGTAGCGTCCGCACCACCGCTTCCTGCCCCACGACCTGCCCGAACGTGAGCGGCCGCCATTGCCGGTAAAGCGCCTGATATGCCATGCTGCCTTTTCGCACTCCCCGCCCGCGCCGGGGCGTCCCAGCGCTTTCTTCCCGTCAATTGTACACTAAAAAAGCGCAACGCGCTAGGGTTTGAGGCGGTTATGCTCGCCTCGGCGCAACGGAGAGGGTGCCGCATCCTCGGATACGGGCAGGGCATTCCGATTACCCTTGCATTCTTCGAGCGTTCCTTTAGTCTATAAACTTTTCTTGTCTGTTTAAGAATGTGCCCTACGGGGCACCCCAAAGGGATATGCGTCCGAGGGCGCAGGACGCAAGGATGTGCCCTGCGGGGCACCCCAAAGGGCTTTGCGCTCGCCCTTTGGTAACCTTCGCACGCCCTTCAAGCATGTTGGCTTCTATGCTTATCAGGATATGCACCCGCAGGCATAAGGGACGCCGCCTGCGGATGCGGTCAAAGGGCTTTGCGCTCGCCCTTTGGTAACCTTCGCACGCCCTTCAAGCATGTTGGCTTCTATGCTTATCAGGATATGCACCC
>CAZCCZ010000038.1:0-32605 GCA_964497495.1 uncultured Oscillospiraceae bacterium | reverse complement strand
CCCACATCGCATGCACTTCACCTTCGCGCGTTTCCAGTTCGTCAAACAGCGCCAGGTCGCGCCCGGTCACGTGGTTGACGATCTCCACAATGTTCTTCATGTGGCTGGAGAAGGTGGACAGGGATTGCTCGATGGACTGCTCGTCTCCGATATCCGCATACACGCGCCCGAACACCGAAAGCTCCGTGCCCAGTTCCGCGGGCACGTGCAGGCCCGCCTGCGCCATAAGCGTAAGCAGCCCGACGGTTTTCAGCGTTACCGTTTTGCCGCCGGTGTTGGGGCCGGTGACAACCAGCGTGGTGAACTCCTCGCCCAGCCAGAGCGTGATGGGTACCACCGTTTCCCGGTCGATCAGCGGATGCCTGCCGCGGATGATCCTGATGAAGCCCCGGTCGTTGAGCTTGGGCAGCGACGCGCGCATATCCTTGGCCAGCAGACCCTTGGCGAAGGCGAAATCCAGCCGGTTCAGGATATCGATGTCGGCGCGCAGCTCGTCCGCGTGCGGAGCCAGCTGGCCGGAAAGCGCCAACAGGATGCGCGCGATCTCCTGCTGTTCCTTCACCTGAAATTGCTTGAGGTCGTTGCCCATTTCCACCACAGCGACGGGCTCGATGAACAGCGTGGCGCCCGTGGCGCTCTGGTCGTGCACCAGTCCGGGGACGTTGGCGCGGCACTCCGCCTTCACGGGGATGCAATACCGGTCGCCCCGCATGGTGATAATGGACTCCTGCAGGAATTTGGCGAAACTCTGGCTGTGGATCATATGGTTCAGCTTTTCCCGCATCCGCTCGTTGGCGGTGCGGATCTGCCGCCGAATCTGCGCCAGTTCCGCGGAGGCCCGGTCGGCGATCTCGTCGTCGCCCAGAATCGCGTCGGTAATCGCCTGTTCCACGGCGGGCAGCGTGGTCAGTCGCGAGGCCAGCCCCGTTAAAATGGGGGTGTCCTCGCGTTCCCTCACCAACGCCGCGCGGGCCGCGCGCGCCGCCCGCAGGCAGCCCGCCACGTCCAACAAGGCGTGGGGCGAAAGCGCCGCGCCCTTTTCCGCCAGAGCGATCTGCTCCCGCACGTCGGCGAACCATACCAGCGGCTGCCCGCCCAGATAGGCGATCAGCACGGAGGCTTCCTCCGTCTCGTCCAGCGCGCGGCGCACCTCGCCGGTTTCGTTGTAGGGAACCAAGGACAGGCAAAGCTCCGCGCCCGTCTGCGTGACGCAGAAGGACGCAAGCTTTTCCCGTATTTTCGTAAATTCCAGCACGCGCAGTTCGCGCTCCGGCTCCATGGCCGTTCCTCCTTCGGGAAATGAAATCGGCATTCCGGCGGCGTTTACCGTCGTCACTCCACGCCGCGCAGAAAATGCCCGGCGGTGGAAGGCGCGCCGCCTTCCGGCGCGGCGCCCGTGCGCATCAGTTCCGCGAAACGCCGCGTCACCGTAAGCTGTTCGTCAAGCGGCTCCACCGTGAAGGAAAGCAGCATTCCCGCGCCCAGCGCCCGGCGGCGGCTCTCCTGCGAGGAAAGGTCGGTGGGCAGGGCATTGTACATTTCCAGCACGCACCCTTCCGAAAAGCGCACGCGGCCCAGCGGAAAACGGTAGCTCTTCCGGTCGGTCAGCACCGGGTCGGCGCTCGCGCAGGCCCGGTCCCCCGGCCCGCACAGGGCGCAGGATTTCCGGTCCGCCGCAAGCCCGCGCGCAACGCGCTCCGGGCAGTGGTTCAGCAACATCAGCCGCTGGCGGCCGTACACCGTCAGCAACGCCGGCACGCCCAGCGTATCGGGCAGGAGCGTTTCCAGCTCGTCCGCGTTCAGCTCCGGCCAGAGGGTGAAAAACGCGGTTTCAGGGGTCAGCAGTTCGCGGGCCGCCTCCCGGTTGGTCACGGGCACGCCGTCCCCCAGCGCCACGGGCAGCGGAAGCGGTAAACCCAGTTGCCCCACGCTGCCCAGTACGACGCCCGCCAGCGAATCCGTACTACTTTCGATCTCGGGCAGGGCCGCCGCGAAAGCCGCGTCGGTCATCTGCGGCGGCAGGGCCAGCCACGCGCCGTCCGGCAGTTTCGGCAGTTCGGCGGCCAGCGTCTCCGCCCGAAAGTCCCCCGGCGCGTATAGAAGAAGGTTCGCGCCTGCGGAAAGGAATTCCTTCCCTGCGGAGGCCTGCGCGAAGCGTACGGCCAGTGTTTTCAAACCGTTCACAATCGGCCCGCCGTTTCGCGGGGACGGAACCGCGCGGGCGTCGGCGCGCGGGTTCGCCCGTGCGCGCAACGCAAGGTTTTCATGCTCGAAGGCGGCCCGGCGCGCCTGCGCGAGCCGTTCGACCGCTTCCCGCCGCAACGCGTTGAGCGCGGACACCGGCGCGAACGCCCCGTCCGTATCCACATCCGGCTCGGTTTGCGCCTGAAAGGGCGTGTCCCCCAGTTTGGAAAGGGAACGGGCGATCTCCTCGCGGGTCAACGCGCGCGTTCGTGCCGTCTGCGCAGGCTCGCCGGTCGCTTGCGCCGTTACGGTTCCGTCGCTCGCCGTAAGGCGCAGGGGCTTGCCCGCGCGCACCTCGGCTCTCAGCGTGATCGGGATTTTCGGCTCCGTCAGGTTCTGCGCCCAGGCAAGCTGCTCCGCGTCCGCCAGACGCACCAGCGGATCCCCCGGCCTTACGAAAACGTCCGGCCGCAGGCGCAGGGTCGCCGTTTCGGTCTGTTCGGGCCCGGAGTAGCGCAGTTCCACGTCCTCCGCGCCTTCCACGCGCAGGCTGTCCCCGTCGTGAAGCCGTGTGCGGAGTTCAGCGGTCGCCAGATTATTCCGAACCGCGACGATCCTTCCCACCGGCACCCCGCCGTGGTTCACGCGCGCCGTCGCGCAAAGAGCGGCGTCCTCGTCCCCGGCGGCGTGCCCGACGGTGAAGCCGCCGCGGTGGAAAACCTGTCGGAGTGCCGTCTTTTCACGCTCGTCCGCAGGCGCGAACTTCCCGCCGGCCAGCGCGTCCAGCGCCCTGCGGTAGCGGTCCGTCACCACGGCCACGTATTCCGCCCGTTTCAGCCGTCCCTCGATTTTGAGGGCCGTTACCCCCGCCTGTCGCAGTTCCGGCAGGCGGTCCCGCAGACACAGGTCTTTTAACGAAAGCAGCGCGCCGGAATGGTTTCCCAGCGCAACGGTCTGGCGGCAGGGCTGCGCGCACCGGCCCCGGTTGCCGCTGCGGCCCCCCGCCATGCTGGAAAACAGGCATTGCCCGCTGACGCCGGCGCACAGCGCGCCGTGCACGAAAACCTCCGCCTCGATGCCCGTTTCCGCGATGTCCCGTGTGGTTGAAAGCGGGCATTCCCTCGCCAGCACCGCGCGGCTCGCCCCGTGCGCCAGCACGAAGCGGGCGCCCGCCGCGCTGTGGATGCCCATCTGGGTGCTCGCATGCAGGGCGAGCGCCGGGAAATGCTCCCGCGCAAGCCGCAGCACGCCAGCGTCCTGCACGATCACCGCGTCCGCGCGGCAGGCCGCGATAACGGAAAGCGTTTTGAACACCGCTTCCGTTTCCCCGGGCTTCACCAGGGTGTTGACCGTCACGTACACGCGCACGCGGTACAGGTGCGCGTAATTCACGGCGCGCGCCAGAGCCTCCGCGTCGAAATTCGCGGCGGAGGCTCTGGCGCCGAAATCCGTATAGCCCAAATAAACGGCGTCCGCGCCGGCACAGACCGCCGCGCGGAGCGCCGTCCCGTCCCCCGCGGGCGCGAGAAGCTCCATGGTTCCGTTCATCGTTATAAAAGGCGGCGTCGCGCCGCGCTCAAGTCCGTCACATCTGTTCGAAGGGGTACACCTGCCCGTTGGTTTCCACGCGGATGGAGGCGATCACCTGCGGCTGCAGGGGCCGGTCGCCCGGGCCGGTGGGCGCGTTGACGATCCCGTCCGCCACCGCCATGCCTTCCAGCACCTTGCCGAACGCCGCGTACGCCCCGTCCAGGTGCGGGCTGTCGCTGGTCATGATGAAGAACTGAGAGCCAGCGCTGTCCTTCATCATGCTGCGCGCCATGCTCAGCACTCCGTAGGTGTGTTTCAGCGGGTTCGGCACGGCGTTTTGGGAAAACTCGCCCTTGATGCAGTAGCCGGGCCCGCCGGTGCCGGTGCCCCGGGGGCAGCCGCCCTGGATCATGAAGCCGGGAATGCAGCGGTGGAACAGGAGGCCGTCGTAGAAACCGCTGTTGGCCAGGGCGACGAAGTTGCCCACGGACTGGGGCGCATATTCCGGATACAGTTCCCCTTTCATCACGCCGCCGTTCTGCATGACGATCTCAAACGTGGGGTTAGCCAAGAAAAATCATCCTCTCTCGATCCCGCGTACGGGCGCGCCGGGACAGACGCCCGGCTGTTTTCGATAACTCCTGTATTATAGCAGAAACTGTCCAACATGCAAGCGGAGCGGGCGCTCCGCCGCGCCCGCTCCGCTTGCATGTTGGACAGTTTCTGCCGGTCACATCCGTTGATCCCGCGGGTTTCGTCGTCACGTCAACGCGTCGCCCGGTTCCGTCGCGACGCCATGGAACCGCTTTCCGCTCCGACCGCGTCTCCCGGAAAGGTCGTTTATCGCTTGAAAGCGCTAAAGCTTTCTGCTACAATGTGTTCAGGTTCGTCAGGGCTCTCCCGGTCATGAGGCAGTATCGCGCACATGCTCTTTCCGTGAAAGGATCCGCCATGAACGACAGGAAAACCGTGCTGATCGTCGACGATGCGAAACGCTTCGACGATCCGACGCTATTCGAATCGGATTATACGGTACGGCGCGAAACCGGTCGGGAACCGGCGCTCGCTTATCTGTCCGTTCATTCCGACGTCGCGCTCACGCTGATCAATCTGGAATCCGACCCGGCGGAAGCGCCGGCGCTGCTTCGGGCGATCCGCGCTCAGCGGAAGCTGGACGCGATGGGCGTGTGGGTCTGCCTGGAACCGTGCGACGAAGAGGGCATCCGGCAGAGTTACGATGCCGGCGCGGACGAGTTGCTTTATCGTACTTCGTGCGGCGCGGCGCTTCAATATCAGCTTCGAAGGTTCAAGGCGTTCCCTTTCCGCTACGAGGATCGGGATGCGCCTGTTTTTCTGGCGGGCATTTCCGACATGTCCAGCCGGTACAGGGTGGAGCAGGCGCTGAAAGAAAGCGATCGGAAGATCAGGTCGCTGATGAGGGCGGTACCGGGCGGCATCGCGATTTACGATCTGGCGGACAAACCGCGGCTGCTTTATTCCAACGAAGGGCTGTCCTCTCTGTGCGGTTATTCGGCCGCCGAGTACGAAGAAGCTTTTGAAAAAGATCATCACTTTCTGATCGACCCGAGCGACTGCCCGCAGGTGGACGCGATGATCGAGTCCTTCCGCCGCGATCCGCAGCGCTTCGAGGGGTTTTTTCGCATCCGCACGCGGCAAAAGGAACTCCGCTGGCTTCGTTATTATCTCAACCCTACGGGAGCCGGCAGGGAATGCAGCGTCGTTTTTCTGGACGCGACGAAGGATAAGGAAAACGAAGAGCGTAACGAGCGCCTGCGCAGCGAACTGAGCTACCGCGCGGAGAACGACTCGCTTACCGGCATCAGCAACCGGGAGACCTTCTACCGCAAGACCGCGGAGTTTTTACGCGCGAACCCCGGCACGCCTCACGTGATCCTGATGATGGATATCGACCGCTTCAAGGTCATCAACGACATTTTCGGCAAGGAAACCGGGGACCGTATTCTGGTCGCCATCGGCGCGGGGTTGAAAAACCTGCTGGACGGCGTCGGTATCTGCGCCCGTATGGAAGCAGACCATTTCGCCGCCTGCTTTCCGCAGCGTCTGCTGGATATGGACCGCTTCCTCAGCCTCTTCGACGAAGGTCTGCAACGTTATAAAATCGATTTCCACGTACAGCTTTCCTACGGCGTCTACCAGATCCGCAATATCAACATTCCCGTTAACCATATGTGCGACCGTGCCGTTATGGCGCTCCGGACCGTCAAGGGCAGCGTGGTAAACCACTTTGCCTTCTACGACGATAAACTGCGCCAGACGCTGCTGGAAGAGAACACCGTTCTGGACGAAATGAACGGCGCGCTGGAGAAGGGGCAGTTCGTCCCTTACCTGCAGCCGGTTTTCTCCGTGGACAGCCGCAAGCCCGTCAGCGTGGAAATGCTCGTACGCTGGAAGCACCCGGAGAAAGGCATCATCCCTCCCGGCCAGTTCATTCCGCTGTTCGAGCGCAACGGGTTCATCACCAAAATGGACATGTACGTGTGGGAACAGGCATGCAAGCTGTTACGGCAGTGGAAAATCGAAAACTACCTGCTGCCGGTTTCCGTGAACATCAGCCGGAGCGACCTGTATTATTCGCGCCTGTGCGAACATCTGTTGGAGGTGACGAGGCGCTACGGCGTGGAACCTTCCATGCTTCATCTGGAGATCACCGAAGGCGTGTACAGCAAGGATTCGGACGAGCTGATGAAAACCATAGACCGTCTGCGCGCCAGCGGCTTCCTGATCCTCATGGACGATTTCGGCAGCGGTTACAGCAGCCTGAACGTGCTGATGGACATGCCCGTGGATATTCTGAAACTGGATTCGCGCTTTCTGACCAGGCTGAAAACCAACCCGCGCGCCGCCAGCATCCTGACCAGCGTGGTGCGCATGGCCAAGTGGCTGAAAATGCCCGTGGTGTCCGAGGGCGTGGAAACGCCGGAGCAGCTTGCCTTCCTGCGATCCATCGGCTGCGACAGCGCGCAGGGCTATTTGCTGGCTCGGCCTATGGACGTGGACAGTTATAACAGGCAGTTCGTCAAATCGAGGCTCGCTCCGCTTGCGCTGCCGCGCTCCGCGCGGCAGGACGCCGTGGATCTTTCCAACCTCTGGGACACCAGCGCGCAGGCGGACGCTCTGTTCAACGGCATGATCGGCGGCATGGGCATCTACGAGCTGAGCGGGGATACGCTGGAAATTCGTCGCGTGAACGACGGCTACTACGAGCTGTTCGGCTGCACCCCCCAGCAGGTGTTCGCCTCGGCGCGGGAAGCGCTGACCGCGGTGCATCCGGATGACCGTAAGGGGTTTCTGGACGCCTGCCGCACGGCGATCCGCAGCGGCCGGGTGGAACGCTACGTATGCCGGCACATCCATTACCGGGACGGCAGGGAAATGTGGCTGGAAACCCGGCTCCGCTTTCTGGGCAAGGCGGGTCTCAACGACGTTTTCTGCTTTACGTACAACGACGTGACGGAGCAGAAGGAATTTGAGAAGACGCGCGCGCTGCGCAATTATGCGGTGCTTTTAAGCAGCGTGTATTCCGACGTCTTCGAGCTTAACCTTACCACGCGGCGTATGCGCGCGGTGCGTACGGATGCGGACGGGGCCGAAGCGAAGGACCAGCCGTGGGACCGGCTGAAAGAACGCCTGCACAGCCTGCTGCTCGAGGCGGACGACGAACTGGAAGAACAGATTTTCACTCCCGGGTACCTGAAAGCCGTGCTGGCCGACGGGCAAAGGGGGTACTACTCGCTGGAACGCCGCGTGGTCGGCACGGCGTGCGAGTTCCGATGGGCGTCGTTCACGTTTATCCCCATGCCCTCGGAGGCCGCGGAGGAGGTTTACCTGCTGTGCGTGGCGGACGTGGACGACCGCAAGCGCGCCGAAGAACTGATGCTGGAAAACCAGTGGCTCCAGCTCAAACAAACGGAACAGACTCGTTATCAGGCGTTGCTGGAACATCTGGGCACGTCGCTGTTCGAGTGGGAAGTGGACAGCGGTCGCACGAACGTTTCCGTTGGTTTCGGCAAGTATGCCGTGGGTGGGTTTGACTTTAAGACCCTGCGCTCCCACAAGGACCTCGAGCCCTTCATTTATCCTAAAGACCTGAACCTTTACTGGCTTTTTGTCAGCGATCTGCTGACCCACGGCAACGGCTCGGTCACGCTGCGCCTGCTGGATCGGGACGGCGCGCCGGTCTGGTGCCGCCTGCTGTGTTCGTTCATCCAGGACGAGCGTTCCCACGTCGTGCGCTGCATCGCCGCCGTCAACCAGATCGACGAACAGATGAAGATACGCGAGAATTATCTGGACGAGCAGAGCCGCTTTCAGGCGTTCGCGGATAACTTTCTGGTGGGGCTGGGCATTTTTGAAATGCGGGGCGACAACCAGCGCATCCTGTACCTGAGCAGCGGCTACCGCAAGATGATCGGCTACGAGGACGGCGAGCGCTTCTATGACGAGGTAAACACCTTTTCCGGCGTCCACCCGGATGACGTGCCGCGTTTTCTGGCGGCCACCCGAAAGCTGCAGGAAACCGGCGAGCCGTATACCATCGATTACCGAGTTTTCCATAAGGACGGGCGGATTCTGTGGATGCGTTCGCTCAACACCCTGTACCCGGGGCCCGAGCCGAACGTAGACCGGATTTTCGCCGTGATCGAGGATATTACGGAGCTTCGCTCGCTCCGCACGCAGATGGACGCGCTAAGGGACAACCTGCCCGTGGGCGTCGGCGTGTACGGTTTCGGCGCGACCCCCTTCGCCCGGTACGAGAACCGGCGCCTCGCGGCGATGCTTTCCGGCGGGGCGGAGGCCGAGCGCACGGGGCTTGACGCGCTTGCGGAAACGGATTTCTTTCATCGCGTCACGGTGGATTACCGGGGCGGGCGCACGGAAACCGACTGGGAGCTCGATTTGCTCAGGGGGGACGGGCAGCCTGCGCGTTTCCGGGTGCTGACAGCCTCCGTGGAAAGCGACAGCGGGCCGGAGTGTTACTGCGCGTTTCTGGAGGCGAACCCCGCCGCGCGGGCGCGCGGCGAAGGGAGGGCCGTAACCGACGGCTGACGTCCCCGTTTTACGTCGCGGTTACCGCCAGGGCACGGGCAGAATGCCCTCCGTACGCGCGTCGGCCACGTTCACCCACGCGTAATACGTTTCCCCGGCTTCGACGTTCGGGCCGTCCGTTTCCCAGCTGTTATACGCGTAGTCCACAGCCGCCTCGAAATCCGTTTGCCCGATCAGCGTGGTTTCCACGAAATAGTACTGCGCGTTCTCCTCGTCGGTACGCACGGCCAGGTAGCAGTGCCCCGGGATCAGCACGAACGAGGCCTGCAGCTTCATCGCCTCCACCGCGGACGCGTAGAGGAACACAAGCTCCACGCAGTTGCCGCCCTGCTGTTCCAGCACCTCGTACGGCAGCCGGATCCGCTGCGATTTTTCCGGCGTAAAGGTAACGGTGGTGCTTACGTAGGTCAGGTCATACTCCTTTTCCGCCTGCCACACGGCCTGCAGCCGGTCCCACACGCCCCCGTTGCCGTCGTTGGGTTCGTCGCCGTAACCCGTCCATATCTGGCCGGACGTGGTGTAGTCCGCCGCGCGGCGCAGCAGCGTTTCCACCGCGGGGTCGTTGGGCGTTACGTACGCGGCCAGCAGGTCGTAGTTTTCCTGCGTGGTGCACCCGTCTACCCAGGAATAATCCCGCCGGGAAAACAGCAGGATCTCTTTCGTTTCGGAAAGCAGCAGCTCGTCCTCGCCGTCCTCCAGAAGCGTCACGCGGATGGCGAAGTTGGCGTACCGCTGCGCGTTCAGCTTTTCCATGGTCTCCGGAATCAGCCGCGGGTTCTGGCGAATCTCCTCCCGGCCCCCGGCCGCGACCTGCACCGTGTCGCTCGCCACCGAGCTGTAACCCTCGATTTCCGTTTCCACCAGAAACCAGGCGGTCTCGTCGGTGCGGTTGGTCAGGGTGACCTCCGTAAAATCGTCCAGCACGTTCCCGTAGAGGTGGTAATACACGGGAATCAGTTCCCGCGTGTACACATAGTCGACGTGGTAGGCGGGCTCCCCGCCCCCGCCCGCCGTTTCCGGGAGGGCGGCCGCGGGAGCGAGCAGCAGCACCGCAAGCGACAGAACCGACGCCGCGAAACGTTGGAGTTTTTTCATACGTAGTCTTCCTTTCCCATCTGGGCAGGGGGGAACAGACAGCCGGAGGGCGCGTATATACGAATCGAACGATTTACGATGATTATATCATAGCGAAACGGCGGTGTAAACGCCGCCTTGACCCGGGGACTTTTCCCGCGTATCATGATAGTTGCGCATTCTCCGTCCTGTTCCCGGAGGGCCGACCCCTTACGGCTCGCGGCCCGTATCTTCCGTTTCCGACAAGGAGGTTTCATGCTCAGCCCGCGACTTCTGGTCATCCTTTCCGGTCTTCCGGACGGCGACGCGGTGCTTTCCATGGTGCTGGAGGCGCTGGCTCAGGCGGGAAGACCGTACGGCGTCCGTTTCGCCCTGCCCGCGGAGTTCGCGGACGCGATTACCGGTGCGGCCGCGTCGATGCCCGCGAGGGCGCTGAACGCGGGCGACGTGAAGTATGTTACGGGCGCCGCCGGTTTGGCGGGGGCCGCCCCGCTGGTTACCGACGAGACGCATTTCCTGTTTCTTTCAGGCGGGTACGTTTTCGGGCCGCGCTGGGACAGCGTGCTGTTATCCCGCTTTGGTAAAATCCCCGCGCGAAAAGCGCTAATGACCGCCGTAATCCGCGGGGAAGGCGACGGGGCGCAGGCGTACCTGCCCGCCTTCCGCGGGGAAACCGGCGGGGAAGGCGCTCCGCTGGGCGCGGGGCTGGCGCTGGTTTGCAGCGCCGCGCCGGTGAAAACCCTGCTCGTCCATCCGGGGTTTGTTTTCGGCGAAGTCCGCTTTCTCCGGGAAGCCACGCTGGACGCGGATACGCTGTCCATCTCGGCGTACGCGGCTGGTTACGTTGCCTACACGCTGGACCGCGCGCCGCTCTGGCCCGCGGACGGCAGGCAGGCCCCCGCGGCGCTCGCGCGGCCCGCGCCGGACAGGTTGCCTTCCACCGGCCTGCGGCGCTACGAACAGCTGGCGGGCTTCTCCTTCGCAGCCAGAAAGGCTACGGTACGCGCGCGCAACGGGGTTTTCGCCGTGGAAGACGCCTACCCGCAGCGCATGCCGCCGAAGCTCTTGCTTTCGCAGCGCGCACGGGAGCTGCTTCCCGCCCGCCCGGCGTCGCCGCTGTTCGTCACCGCCTTCATCGACCTGTCGGACGCCGCGCACCCCACGGCCGAATACCTGCTGCGCTTCTCCTTCCTGAAGGCGCTCGAAAGGCTTCCGCTGACGCTGTATACGGGGGGCGAGGCGGAACGGAAGCTGCGCGCACGTTTCCCGAACACGCTGGCCTATCCGGACGGCGCGCTTCTCCCGCGCGAGCTGCTTGCCGACGGCATCACCCCGACGCAGCTTTTCCGGCGTAATAAACTTCTTTTGCTGGAGCGTGCCGCCCATGCCTACCCCAGCTATACCCACCTCGCGTGGCTCGATTTGGACGCGCTGCCCCACCCCGTTTGCCCGCAGGCCATTCCGGACTGTGCCGCGCTCACCGACGGCCGCCTGCACGTGGGCTGGGTGGACGGCGAACCGGACACGGGCTTTCTGGTCGTTCCCCGGGAGCTGCTTCGCCCTCTCGCGCAGGAAACGCGGGCAGCCACCCAGTTAGATACCGACCTGAAGCGAAGCTATTCCGAGCGGCAGCTTTTCCGTTGCCTGATAAGCCGTTATCCCGGCCTGTTCGCGCTTCATCCGCTGCCCCGCCGGGGGTTGCTGTTTCCAGGCTGTTTTCCGCCGGAGTTGCTCGCCGCCCCGTTGCGGCGCGCTCTTTCCACCCCGCTTGCAACCATTACCGCAGGCGACGCCCTGCTGAACCTGTTTCCCCGGGGCGACGCCGCGCCGGAAAAGAAGGAGGAGGATTTCGATGCCTGACACCCGTCCCGTATCCTGCGCGCCGGGCCGCACGGTGGCCTACAGCCGCGCGGAACAGGTGCACATCATCATGCCTGCGGACTGTAACCAGAACTTCCGGCTTTTCGGCGGAAAACTGATGGAGTGGGTGGATGTGGTTGCCGCCGTGGTGGCCCGCCGCCACAGCGCCCGCGAGGTGACCACCGCCTCCATCGACCGGCTGGATTTTCTGGCGCCCGCCAAGCTCAACGACATCGTGGTGCTCTCGGGCCGAATGGTCTACGTCGGACGCACCAGCATGCTGGTATGCGTGGATACCTACGTGGAGGATTCGGCCTGCGACACCGTCACGCGCACGCATGTCAACCGCGCCTACGTCACCATGGTGGCGTTGGGCAGGGACGGTAGGCCCGAGGCCGTGCCGGGGCTTATGCCGGAGACCGATAAGGAACGGGCGGACTACGAAACCGGCCGTGCGCGGCGGGAGGCCAGCCGCGCCGTCCCGCGCTGACAGGCCCGTGATAGGAGGAACCGCCGATGACGGTAAAGAAACTCCGCCCGGCCGAAGCCGGGGACAGCGCCGCCGTATGGGCGCTCTGGCGCGCGTGCGCCGCGCGGGACGAATGCCTGTGGAACGACGATTACCCCACCGAAGCGTTCCTGAAGCACGATATGGAAAACGGCTTCCTGTATGTGCTGGACGGGGAAAGCGGGCTGGTCGGCACGGTTACGCTGATGCCGACGGACGATCTGGAGAAACAGGGCTACCCCTTCCGGGAACGGGAGCGCGTGGCCGTGCTCACCCGTATCGGCGTGCAGCCCGCGCTGTGGCGGAAAGGCGAAGGCAGCGCGCTGCTGGCCCTGGCGGAAACGGAAGCCGCGCGGCGCGGCGCCGAAGCGATGCACCTTCTGTGCGACGTGCGCAACGTTCCCGGTCTCGCACTGTTTGCGCGCGCGGGCTACCGCAAGATTTGCGAAGCGTCGCTCTACGGCGACCGCTTTTTCGTGCTGGAAAAGGTGTTTTCAGCCTCCGGCAGCCTTTGACAGCCGTTTACGCTCATGTTATAATGCGTTTCGAATCGAATCGGATACGAAATAAGGGGGAGACACTGTGGACGTGGCGGCGCTCCTGCGGGAGCTCTTTTCCGGCGTCGTGTACATGGGCACGGCCGAGGGGTTGAAAACCCTCGTGATGTTCGTGATTTCGGGCGTGCTGATCTACCTTGCGATCAAAAAGGATTACGAACCCGCGCTGCTGCTGCCCATCGGCTTCGGCGCGATATTGGCCAACCTGCCGCCGGTCATCGACGCGATCACCGGCAACCCGGCAGCGAGCGTGCTGGGCAGCGAAGGGTTCCTGACGGTGCTGTTCAACGCGGGCATAAAAAACGAACTGTTCCCCATCCTCATCTTCATCGCCGTCGGCGCGATGATCGACTTCTCCCCCCTGCTCAAAGACCCTTCCATGATCTTCTTCGGCGCGGCGGCGCAGTTCGGCATTTTCGCCACGTTCCTGCTGGCGATGTTCCTGATCCCCGTGGTGCTTCCGGACGTGGCCGCCATGGCGGCCGGGCCCGATAAGGACAGCCTGATCCTCCGGCTCGCCTCCGCCATCGGCATCATCGGCGCGGCGGACGGCCCCACCACGCTCTACGTGGCTAACCATTTCAAGCTCGCGGAGTACATGGCGCCCATCTCCGTGGCGGCGTACAGCTACATGTCGCTGGTGCCGGTTATCCAGCCGCCGGTCATCCGCGCGCTGACCACCCAAAAGGAACGCACCATCCACATGACGTACAGCGAACAGCGCGCGCCCCGCATGGCGCTGATCCTGTTCCCCATCGTGGTAACCGTATTGTCCGGAATCATCGTTCCCATGAGCGCGCCGCTGGTAGGCGGCCTGATGTTCGGCAACCTCCTGCGGGAATGCGGCGTGCTGGAACGGCTGAGCAAGACCGCGCAGAACGAGCTGGCCAATCTGGTGACGATGCTGCTGGGCATCACCATCGGCTCCACGATGGTGGCGGCCAATTTCCTACGCTGGGACACGCTGCTGATCCTCGGTCTGGGGCTGATCGCCTTCGTGTTCGACACGGCGGGCGGCGTGCTTTTCGCCAAGTTCCTGAACCTCTTCCGCAAGAACAAGATCAACCCGATGATCGGTGCGGCGGGCATTTCCGCTTTCCCCATGAGCGCGCGCGTCGTCCAGAAGATGGCCAAGGCGGAAGACCCGTATAACTTCGTCCTTATGCAGTCCATCAGCGCCAACGTGGCGGGCCAGCTCGGTTCCATCGTCGCGGGCGGCCTGGTGATCACGCTGGTCGGCATGATGATCGGCTGGTAGCCGGTCGGAAAGAAGGTCGCTTATGCTTAGCCGTTGGCTGTTCTCCGCTACCGAAACCGCAACCGCCGCCGTTACGGCGAACGCTTCCTCGGGGCTCACGTCGCTTCCCATCGTCAGCCGTGGCCTGTTGACCACACTGTTCGGCCTGCTCGGCGTTTTTCTGGTATTGCTGCTTTTCTTCGTCGCCATCAAACTGATGCAGCGCATCGGCAGGGACGGCAAGACCGCAAAGGAGTAAGCTCATGCTTTATTCGGAGCAAGACCGCGCGGAGGTTGCCGCGGAGCGCGTGCGGCGCCTGTGGATCGTTATCGTACCCACGGTGGTTCTGCTGCTGGCGTCCGTAGGATCCTTCGTATGGTACCGTCTCCGGCACGATACGAGCGGCTGGATCTGGACGGGGCTCCTTACGCTGGCGGGCGGCTCGTATTTCCTTTTCTTCCAGGGGGTTTACCTGCGGCCCGTAAGCCTGTACAAGCGTCACGTGGCCTACATGCTGGACGGCAACAAGCGCGAAACCGTGGGCGTGCTCAAGGAGATCAGCGTGGCCGTAGCCGACAAGGACGGTTTGGACTGCCGCACGGTCACGATGAACGTAGGCGATAAAGACGCGCCGGAGGACGACCGTACGTTTTATCTGGATGCGCTTAAGACGCCGCCGGACCTGCCGGCCGGCTCCCGCGTGAGGGTGCTGAGCAACGACCGGATGGTCGCCGCGCTGGAGCCCGCCAAATAGAACAGCATCGAAAGAATCAAGAAGGCCGCCGCATCCGTTCGGACGCGGCGGCTTTTGGGTTTACGGTCAATACGGGGCGTTACCGCCGCACTTCAATTTCCAGCGGCTTTTGCCCCGCCAGCGCCGCGCTGCGCGCGTCCGGCTGGCTGCCGCCCACGGAAAGAGTGAAGCGTTTGCCGAGCGTCGTAAGCTTTCCCTCGTCGTCGAAAGCGGCGAAGGCCTCGTCGGGAATCGGCAGCGACACTTCCGCCTTTTCCCCCGCCGCCAGCGTGACGCGCTTGAAGGCGCACAGGCTGTGGTTGCGCACGGCGAAGGGCGAATTGTGATCCTTCGCGTAGACCTGTACCACTTCGTCCGCGCTCATTTCACCCCTGTTTTCCACCGTCACGCGCACCGTTCCGTTCTCGTAGCGCGCACTGGAATAGGCGAAGCGCGCGTAGCTCAGGCCGAAGCCGAACGGGTAAAGCGGTTCGCCCGTGAAGTAGCGGTAGGTGCGGTTGGCCATGGCGTAATCCTCGAAATCCGGCAAATCGCTGACGCCGCGGTAGAAGGTTACGGGCAGGCGCCCGCCCGGCGACGTCCGGCCGAACAGGATGCGCGCCAGCGCCGTGCCGCCCGCCTCGCCCGGATACCACGCCTGCAGCAGGGCGTTGCCGGCATCCACCGCCAACGCGCTGCCAACGGACAGTACCACCACCACCGGCTTGCCGGCCGCCAGCACGCGAGCCATCAGTCTCTGCTGGCTGGGCGGCAGGAGCAGGTCGCGCTTGTCTCCGGAGGAATACTCGTTGCCGGTGTCGCCTTCCTCGCCTTCCAGCGTCGCGTCCAGCCCGAGGCAGAGGATGTTCACGTCGCAGCGTTCCGCCACGGCCGCGGCCTCGGCCAAACGGTCGTCCGCCTGCGCCAGGTTGCTGGTGCGGTCTTTGTACAGGTGGCAGCCCTGCGCGTAGTACACGCGGGCCTTTCCCCCGCAGGCGGCGCGGATACCCTCCAGATAGGTAACGTAGCGGGAGGAGGTGCCGTTGTAGTTGCCTTCCAGGCACGCCACGCTGTCGGCGTTGGGCCCGATGACGCCGACGCTTTTCAGGCTGCCGATGTCCAGCGGCAGCGTACCGTCGTTTTTCAGCAGCACCATGCACTTCTCCGCGGCCTTCAGCGCCAGCGCCGCGTGCTCGTCCGTATCGTTGGCCTCGTAGGGGATGGAATCGTACTCGGAACCCTCCCCGCCCAGCACGCCCAGCAGATAGCGCGTGGTCATCAGCCGCTCGCACGCCGTGGTGATCTGCTCCTCCGTGATCCGCCCTTCCTGATAGGCGGCCAGCACCTGCAGGTACACCTCGCCGCAGTTGAGGTCGCATCCGTTCCGCATGGCCAGGGCGGCGCTTTCCGGCGCGGTGTCGGTAACGTGATGGTGCTCGTGAAAATCCCTCAAAGCCCAGCAATCGCTGACGACGTGGCCCTCGAAGCCCCACTCGTCCCGCAGGATGTCCCGGAGCAGCGTTTTGCTGCCGCAGGCGGGTTCCCCGTTGACGCGGTTGTACGCGCCCATCACGCTTTCCACCTTCGCCTCCCGCACCAGCGCCTTGAACGCGGGCAGGTAGGTTTCCCGCAAGTCTTTCTTCGACACCTTCGCGTCGAAGCTGTGGCGCACGGCCTCCGGTCCCGAATGCACGGCGAAGTGTTTGGCGCAGGCGGCGGTCTTGAGCGTCTTGCCGTTCCCCTGCAGGCCCTTCACGAACGCGACGCCCAGCCGGGCCGTCAGGAACGGGTCCTCCCCGTAGGTTTCCTGTCCGCGGCCCCAGCGGGGGTCCCGGAAAATGTTCACGTTGGGCGACCACATGGTGAGTCCCTTATAGATGTCCCGGTCGCCGTGCGAGGACTGCATGTTGTATTTCGCGCGCGCCTCGGTGGAAACGACGTCCGCCTCCGCGGCGACCAGCGTTTCGTCGAAGGCGGCGGCCATGCCGATCGCCTGTGGGAACACGGTGGCCGTGCCCGCGCGGGCAACGCCGTGCAGCGCCTCGTTCCACCAGTTGTAGGCGGGTACGCCCAGTCTGGGCACCGCGGGCGCCTGGTAACGCAGTTGGGAAGCCTTCTCCTCCAGCGTCATTTGGGAAACCAGCTCATGGGCGAGTTTCCGTGCCTGTTCCCTGTTCATCGCGTGATCCCTCCGGGTATCGTTTTTGCCTGATATTTTTCGCAGTATTAACGTCGTCAGCGCTTGCCGTATTTTTGAATCAGCCCGTACAGAGAAGCCGCGAGCTTGCTCTGGTTCTTCCTGGAACCGTCCCGCATGCCTTCCACCAACTCGTTCAGGCGCAGGGCGGCGGTAAGCAATTCTCCGTAGGGCGTGCCTTCCGCCCGGGGCGCGGCCTGCGGACGTTCGCCGCGCGCTTCTCTCGGCGCGGGCTCATTCTCCAAAGTTTCCTCCGGCGTCCTGCGCTCCACTTTCCGGCGGCTGCCCTCCCGCAGAAGTGCGTCGCCGGTCAGGTCCCAGCATTCGCCGTTGTAAGGGGCGGTGGCGTTGCGGCCCAGCTCGTCATGCAGGCGCTTGGCGAAGCCTTCCGCCACGCTGTCCTCCCCGTGGGTTACGAACACGTGCCGGATGTCCCCCTGGAAGCTCCCGATCCACTTGAGCAGCCCGTTCTCGTCCGCGTGGCCGCTGATGCCGGCCAGTTGCCGGATTTCCGCGTTCACGGTGATCTCCTCGCCGAAAATTTTCACCCGCTTCGCGCCGTCCACCAACAGCCGCCCCAGCGTGCCCTCGCCCTGATAACCCACGAACAGCACGGTACTCTCCGGCCGCCACAGATTGTGCTTCAGATGGTGGCGGATACGGCCCGCGTCGCACATGCCGCTGGCGGACAGGATGACCTTGGGAGTAGGCTCCTCGTTGATCTGCTTGCTGTCGTCCGCGGTAACGGTGGTGTGCAGGTTGGGAAACTTGATGGGGTTGATTCCCTGTTTGATCAGCGCGAGCGTGACTTCGTCCATGCAGTCGTACATGTGCTCGTTGAAAATTTCAGTGGCTTCCACCGCCAGCGGGCTATCCACGTATACGGGGAAATCCGGGAAATCCTTCAGCAGCCCGTCCTGCTTGATCTGCCGGAAAAAGTACAGCAACTCCTGCGTGCGGCCCACCGCGAAGCTCGGCACCACCACGTTGCCGCCCCGCGCGAAGGTGGTTTTCAGGATATCCACGAGATCGCTCACGTAATCCGGCACGGGGCCGTGGCTGCGGTTGCCGTAGGTGGACTCCATCACCACGTAATCGGCGCGGGCGATGTATTCCGGGTCGCGCAACAGCGGCTGGTTGGCGTTGCCGATGTCGCCGGAGAAGGCGACCTCCTGTGTTTTCCCATCCTCCGTCACCGTGACCACGATGGAGGCCGACCCCAGCAGGTGCCCCACGTCCACCAGCCGGATAGAAATTCCGTCGCATACGGACACGGACTGATCGTACTTGCAGGGCTTGAACAACTTCATCGTCTCGGACGCCTGTTCCGTGGTGTACAGCGGCTCCGCGGGTTCCGCGCCGCTGCGCTTCCCCTTGCGGTTCCGCCACTCCGCCTCCATCTCCTGTATATGCGCGGAGTCCATGAGCATGATGGCGCACAGATCCTGCGTAGCCTCCGTCGTATAGATCGCGCCCCGGAAACCCTGCTTGTACAGGAGCGGCAGCCAGCCGCTGTGGTCGATATGCGCGTGGGTCAGGAAAACGTAGTCCACGGCGGACGCGGAAACGGGCAAGGGCATGTTTTCGTACACGTTCGCGCCCTGCTCCATGCCGTAGTCGATCAGGATGTTTTTTCCGCATGCCTCCAGAAAATACCGGCTTCCGGTCACCTCGCGCGCCGCGCCCAGAAAGGTCAGCTTCATCGGTGTGCCTCCATTGATCGTTGCCTGTTTGAATTTTGAAACCCATGTCTCCCTGTGGGGCATTATAGCAAAACGCGGCGCGGAGTTCAAACGGAATCCCGCGCCGCCTTCGTTATGCCTTTTTCCCTTTGCCCTTTTCCAGCACGGGCTTCAGGTATTGCCCGGTGTAGCTCGCCGCGCACCCGGCCACCGCCTCCGGCGTGCCCTCGCACACCAGTTCACCGCCCGCGTCGCCGCCTTCCGGCCCCAGGTCGATCAGATAATCGGCGTACTTGATCACGTCCAGATTGTGCTCGATCACCAGCACGGAGTTGCCGCCTTCCACCAGCCGGTCCAGCACTGTCAGCAGGCGGCCCACGTCGTCCGCGTGCAGGCCGGTGGTCGGTTCGTCCAGCAGGTACACGGTACGGCCAGTGGCGCGGCGGCTAAGCTCCGTCGCCAGCTTGATGCGCTGCGCTTCGCCGCCGGAAAGCTGGGTGCTGGGCTGGCCGATCTTCAGGTAGTCCAGCCCCACGTCGTAAAGCGTTTGCAATTTGTTAACGATCGGCTGGTGGGCGGAGAAGAAACCCAGCGCCTCCTCCACGGTCATTTCCAGCACTTCGTAGATGTTCTTGCCCTTGTAGCGCACCTCCAGCGTTTCTCGGTTGTAACGCATGCCCTTGCACACGTCGCAGGGCACGTAAACGTCCGGCAGGAAATGCATCTCGATCTTCAGCAGCCCGTCGCCGGAGCAGGCTTCGCAGCGGCCGCCCTTCACGTTGAAGCTGAACCGGTTTTCCCGGTAGCCGCGCGCCTTGGCGTCCGGCGTCATGGCAAAGAGCTTGCGGATCAGGTCGAAAAGGCCGGTGTAGGTGGCGGGGTTGCTGCGCGGCGTGCGCCCGATGGGGCTCTGGTCGATGGAGATGATTTTGTCCAGCTGTTCCACGCCCTCGATGGAGCCGAATTTGCCCGCGTGCGTCTTGGCGCGGTTGAGCACCTTGGCCAGATAGTTGTAGAGGATGCCGTTGACCAGGCTGCTCTTGCCGGAGCCGCTGACCCCGGTCACCACGCAGAATACGCCCAACGGGAACCGAACGTCGATGCCTTTCAGGTTGTGTTCCGCGGCCCTGCGCACCGTCAGCCAGCCCTTGGGCTCCCGCCGCGTTTCCGGCACGGGGATGAACTTTTTGCCGGACAGGTACTGGCCGGTCAGCGAGTTGGGGTTGGCGATGATCTCGTCGTACGTGCCCTGCGCCACCACCGCGCCGCCGTGTACGCCCGCGCCGGGGCCGACGTCCACGATGTAGTCCGCTTCCCGCATGGTGTCCTCGTCGTGCTCCACCACGATCAGCGTGTTGCCAAGGTCGCGCAGGCGCTTGAGCGTGCCGATGAGCTTGTGGTTGTCGCGCTGGTGCAGGCCGATGGAAGGCTCGTCCAGAATGTAGAGCACGCCCATCAGGCTGGAGCCGATCTGCGTCGCCAGCCGGATGCGCTGCGCCTCGCCGCCGGACAGGGTGCCCGCCGCACGGGAAAGCGTAAGGTAGGAAAGCCCCACGCTGTCCAGAAACGTGAGCCTGCTGTCGATTTCCTTAAGAATTTGCGCGGCGATGATCGTTTCCTTGGGCCCTAGTTTGAGCGAACGGAAAAAATCCCGCGCTTTGGTCACGGACAGGTCGGTGGTCTGGCTGATGTTCAGCCCGCCCACCGTCACGGCCAGCACCTCCGGCCGGAGGCGGCGGCCGCCGCACACGCCGCAGGGTTCGGCGCTCATGTACTCCTCGTACACCGCTTTCATGCCCTCGCTGCCGGTCTCGCGGTAGCGGCGCATCATGGAGGGGATGATGCCCTCGAAGGTCGTGCTGTAGCGCCCTTCCCCGTGCGCGCCCTCGTAATGGATGGTGATTTTCTCGTCGCCCGTTCCGTACATCAGGATGTTGACGGCCTCCGGCGACAGTTCGGAAAAGGGCGTGTCCAGGCTGAAACCGTATTTCTCCGCCATCGCGCGGGTATAGACGGTAGCGCCGCTGTCGCTGTTGGCGACGTTCCAGCCGATGGCCTGGATCGCGCCTTCGGCGAGGCTCTTACCGGGGTCGGGCACAAGGTTTTCCACGCTGATGCGCAGGATCGTGCCGAGTCCCCCGCACTCGGGGCAGGCGCCGAACGGACTGTTGAAGCTGAACATGCGGGGGGCCAGCTCCCCGATGGAGATACCGCAGTCCGGGCAGGCGTAGTTCTGCGAAAACAGCAGCTCCCCCTGCTCGAACAGGTCCACCAGCACCAGCCCTTCCGCGGCGCCGGCGGCGGTTTCCAGACTGTCGGTCAGGCGGCGGCGGAAATCGTCACTGTCGTGCACCACCAGGCGGTCGATCACGATGCTCACGTCGTGCTTGCGCTTCTTATCCAACTGGGGCGGCTCGTCCAGCTCGTAGGTCTGGCCGTCGATCTTCACGCGCACGTACCCCTGCTTCTGCGCGTCCTCCAGCAGCTTCTGGTGCTCGCCCTTACGCTGGCGCACCACGGGGGCCAGCACCTGCATGCGCGTGCCGTCCTCCAGCCGAACGATCTGGTCCACCATCTGGTCCACGGTCTGCTGCTTGATCTCCTTGCCGCACTGCGGGCAATGCGGCACGCCCACGCGGGCGTAGAGCAGGCGCAGGTAGTCGTAGATTTCCGTTACCGTACCCACGGTGGAGCGCGGGTTGCGGCTGGTTGTCTTCTGGTCGATGGAGATGGCGGGCGAAAGCCCCTCGATGCCGTCGATGTCCGGCTTGTCCATCTGGCCCAGGAACATGCGCGCGTAGGAGGACAGGCTTTCCACGTAGCGCCGCTGCCCCTCGGCGTAGATGGTGTCGAAAGCGAGGCTGGTCTTTCCGGAACCGCTCAAGCCCGTGAACACCACCAGCTTGTCCCGGGGGATCTCCAGGGTTACGTTTTTCAAATTGTGTTCGCGGGCGCCGCGAACGATCAGCTTATCCAGCAAGGGGCAACTCTCCTTGATGCCGTATTCCGTATCCGTACGGGAACGTCAGTTCTTCCAAAAAGGGGCGCAAAGGCCCCCGATATCATACCCTGATCAGCTCGTATTCCGTCGTGCCCAGCCCGATCCGCTGCGCATGTTCCACGCCCACGCGCCAGTTCGTCACGGGGTGCAGGTCGTGGAAATGGTCGCCGGTGGGATGCTTTACCTTCGCCAGCGCGCTGTTGGGCAGGGGCTGCGTCTTCAGCGCCGCCTCCGCGCAGGCGGTGTCCAGCGCCACGGGGTCGAAGCTGGCGAACATGCCGATGTCCGGCAGCACGGGCGCGTCGTTGCTGCCGTAGCAGTCGCAAAGCGGGGAAATATCCATGACCAGCGAGATGTGGAAGTGCGGCTTGCCCTGCAACGCGGCCAGCGCGTATTCGCTGATCTTGCAGCACAGCAGGTCGGCGCCGCCGTCCGCCCCGCCGATGGCGCCCTGCTTGTAGCAGGCGCCCACGCAACGTTCGCAGCCGGAACACTTTTCCTGGTCGATTCTCGCCTTGCGGCCCTTGGGCGTGTCCTCGAAGGTGATGGCGTCGGAACCGCACTGCTTCGCGCACATGCCGCAGCCAACGCAGGCGGCCTCGTCTATCGTGGGTTTGCCGTCGCAATGCATGTCCCGCTTGCCTGCCGTGGAACCAAGCCCCATGCCGATGTTCTTCAGCGTTCCGCCGATGCCGGTACCCTCGTGGCATTTGAAATGGGTAAGGCTCACGATCGCCTCCGCGTCCACCGCCGCGCGGCCGATCAGCGCGTGGTCGCAGTACACGCCCTTCACGGGCACGCTGACGAAATCCGTGCCCAGCAGCCCGTCCGCGATGATCACGTGGCAGCCCGTCTGCATGGGCGAAAAGCCGTTGAGGTACGCGGCTTCCAGATGATCCAGCGCGTTGCGGCGCATGCCGGGGTAGAGGGTGTTGCAATCCGTCAGGAAGGGATGCGCGCCGATCTTCTTCAGGGCGTCCGCCACGGTTTTGGCGTACTGGTGGCGCAGGAAGGCAAGGTTGCCCGGTTCGCCGAAGTGGATTTTAATTGCCGTCATTTTGCCGTCCAGCGGCATGTCCATCATGCCGGCTTTCTGGATCAGCCGGCGCAGTTTTTCCGTAAGGTTCGTGCCGCCCGTCGTGCGGAAATCCGAGAAATAGACCTTGGCTTTTTCCATATCGGCAACCATCCTCCATGTTCGGGATGGAACGAGTATACCACAGAAAACTTAAATTTCAAAGCCCGATGCGAAAATTTGTTCTCGTATCCAAACCCGGATATTGATAAAACCGAAGCCGTACGGCTTCGGTCTGTTTCACAGGAGTTGCCCGGCGGGGCTTACCCTTCCGTCTTACGGCTTCCCAACTCGTCCCGCACGTATCCGGCCAGAATATCCACGATGCGCGCGTTACGCCCGCCGTGGGCCACGATGACGTCCGCAAGGTCGATATAGTTGCGGATGTGCCTGTCGTACATGGGCTTGACGGTGGACAGGTACTGCACGCTGATGTTGTCGATGGAGCGGCCGCGCTCGTTGATGTCACGCGTGATGCGGCGCAGCAGGCAGATATCCGGCTCCACGCTCATGTAAAGCTTCAGGAACATCAGCTCGCACAGCCGCTCGTCGTAAAACACGTGAATGCCTTCGATAATCAGCACGTCCGAAGGGAAAATCAGCTCGTCGTCACGGTCGGCGCGGCGGTGCAGCGAATAGTCGTACGCCTTGCGGGTAATGGGTTCGCCCGCCAGCAGCGCTTTCATGTCCTGCAAAAACAACTCGTGGTCGAAGATGCCCGGCTCATCGTAGTTGAGCAGCGCTCGCTCCTGAAAGGAGAGGTGCGGATGGTCCCGGTAATAGCAATCGTGGTTGATGACCATACACCCGTCGCCGATAGCGTTGCACAGTTCCGCCGCGAGGGTGCTCTTGCCGCTGCCGCTCGCCCCGCAAATCCCGATGATCAGCATCGTATCCGACCTCTTTACCCCGTTTTTACAAACGATACCCGATGCTCCTCGTTCTGTCAATCCCCCGCGCCGCGCACAGGGCGCGCGGCACCTTACTGGACGACCGTCAGGAATTTCTCCATCACGTAGCCTTCCACCGCGTCCGTTTTCACGTGCACCCAGCCCTCTTGCGGGCACTCCTCCAGCACGATCAGCCTCTGGTTTTTATACAGCCGCATCAGGACGTCGCCCGTAGTATCCGGCGAGGCGCGCAGGTTCAGGGTGGAATCGTCGTCGATCCCGGTCACTTCCGCGAACCACGCGCTATCCGGCAGCGTCTCGGAAACGGGCATCAGAGTGGGTCGCGGGGTAGGCGTGGGCACGGGCCCGGCCGTTTCCGAAAGCGGCGGCTCCACGGCGGGCAGCGTCGGCGCGTTTTCGGGGTAACGCATCAGCGTCATGCCGGGGTAGTAGAAGGCAAGGATCTCCGTATAGGTCTTGCCGTACGCGCCCGCCATCCACTGCGCGCCGCGCTGGCTTAGCCCCACCCCGTGGCCGAACCGGCGGGATTCCACGGTAAAACCCTCCGCCTGCTCGGTTACGGTGATCATTTCGTTGTCGTAACTGTTGATACCCAGCGAGAGCATCTTCTCCGCGTCCGTGAAAATGGGGATGTCCAGCGTAACCGCCGCCTGCGCCGGAACGAAGGGGCCGTAGCTCGGCGCCGGAGTCGGCGTGGGCGACGGGCTGGGCGTGGGGCTGGGCGTGGGCGTAAACTCCGGCGTGGGGGAAGGCGCAGGTTCGGGGGTGGGTTCGGGCGTGAAAAGGCTCACCTCGTCGTCGTCCGCCTCCCAGCCCGGAGTCGCCGACGGGGCGGGCGTTCCCCCTTCCGGCATAAAATCCGTACGCGTGCGCGCCGAGTAGGTGAACGTGATGTGCAGCATCGTGTACAGCCGCGAGGGGGCGGCGTACATCGGCGTATCCGCCCAAACCGCGGTCACGCCGTCCACGCGCAGGCTTTCCGGCGAAGCGTCGTAGCCCTGTGCTTCCAGCGTATCTTTTAACTCGGTGGAAAGCAGCAGGCGCAGCGCGTAGGGCGCGTCCTTCACCTCCGCGGCGGTCTTGGGCAACGTCACGCTCTGCACCTTGCTCTGCGGGTTTTCCAGGTCGTACGGGTCGTCCCGCATGTCCAGATACCCCAGCGCCTCGCCCCACACGTGTTCCGCCAGTTCCGTCTGCCCGCCGTTGCTCGCGCTGTAATAGCACATGGCCAGCGCGCCGTCGTAGAAGCCGCATACCCCGCGCGTCTCGTCCACGGCCTGCGCCGCCTGGGGATAATCGTCCCTGCGGCCGCGGTAGACCTGGTCGTTGGTGTTGTCCACCAGATCGTACGCCTTGCCGGCGTTTGCCTCGGCCTTGCTGACGGCGTACGTGCGCGCGGCCACCGCCTGCGACTTCAGCGCTTCCAGCGGGAAGCTGTCGCTCATCTCGTAAGGCACGACGCCTTTCACGTAATCCTCCACGCCGAGGGTCAAGATCATGGAAAGCTCTTCCTCGTCCGTCACGGACAGGGACAGGTCGCCTTCGTAGATGGCCGGGTTGTTGGCGAACACCAGACCGTTGCGCGTGCCCGCCTCCACGGGATGCCGCGAAAGGGTAAGCGCCGTGCCCGCGTCCATCCGCACGTCCATATAATACAGGTAGAGACGCCCGTTCTTTAAAAGCACCGTCACGTCCGCGCCGCGCCCGAACATCAGCGTCGTGTCGCCGAACCCGGCGCTGTAGGAGCCGTTCAGGGTGATATCCAGGCGATCGAACGCGGAAAAGCGGGTCAGCAGCACGCGCACCGCCTGCGGAGCGGTCCCCTGCGCCGCGGGCAGGCCGTCCGGCGCGGCGTCCGTACCCAGCGCGCCCGCGGGAAGCAGCAAAAACAGCGCCGTCAGTAAGGCGAGTCCTCGCCGGATGCCAGTCTTTTTCATCGTCCGCCTCCGTTTGGGGATTGACCCCGTCCTGCGGCGCGCCGCCGATTTTTCGCCCTTATCGTATCACGGAGGCGGGTAAGTTGCAACCGGGCGGACGCCGGGTACGGCGCGGAGCCCCGGCCGCGCCGGCGCGGGGAACGCCCATCCGGGCCTGTTTCGGGGCTCCCCGACCGGGGCAGTTTGAACGTCATTCCTTTACAAATGCGTAAAGTGCCGGATGCGCGCGCGGGCCGCAGCGAACCGCAGCCCGTCCCCGGCCGTTTGCTTCGCTGCCTATTCAAACAGCGGTTCGATACGCTCCCTGATCAACCCGATCCCATCCTTGGCGCGGGGTTTAAACAACGCGTTTATGACGACGACGGTGTTTTTGGCGGGGTTGACGTAAATTGTGTTTCCGCCGTCCCCCAGCGCCGCGAAGCTGTGTTCCTTTTCATCGATGACCCACCACAGGTAGCCGTATCGGCGTTCGCCCCAACGGCTTTGCGTCCGGGTGCTTTCGTCCATCCACTCGGCGGATACGATCCGCTTTCCCTCCCACAGACCGCGGTTGAGGCACAGCCGGCCGATTTTTACCATGTCCGAAAGCGTAAGGAAAAGGCCCCAGCCCGCCGTGTTGATTCCCTGCGGGTCCGCCACCCAGCCGCTGACGTCCGTCCCTTTCGTCATCAGGGCGATCTGTTCGTCCTTGCTGCCAAACGTCACGTTGCCGGGCACGCTGATCCCCAGCGGCGAAAACAGGTTCTCCGTGGCGAAGCCCAACACCGTCGAGCCCGTGGCCGCGGCCAGTACGCCGGAAAGAATGTCCGGCCCGATGAGCGGCGCATAGCGGAACGCGCCGATCTCCCCCTTGCCGCCCAGCAGGTCCAGCGACGCCTTCACCCAGCTATCGCTGCTGAAGTACTTCGTATACGGCGCGGTTTGATACTTGTACGGCGCTGTCATCGTAAGCAGATCGCGCAGCGTAATTCGCCCAATCGTCTTTTCGCCCCGCTTGACCGTATAATCCGGGAAAAAGTCCAGCACTCTGCGCTCCACGCCGTCGATGGCGCCCCGGTCCAGCGCAATGCCGAGGAGCAGGGACAGCACGCTTTTCGTGACCGAAAACACGTGCGTCGGCCTGCCTGCGGTAAAGCCGTTAAAGTAACGTTCCCACACCGTTTCGCCGTTTTTCAGTACGGCGACGCCCATAACGTTGCCGTATTCGCTCCCAATCCGTTCTTCCAGCTCCGCCACCTTGTCCGTCATTCTGTTTTCAGGCTCCTTGATTGATGGTTTGAGGACGTCCCAAAACGAGTGTACGTCTATTAAAAATGATATGCAAGGCATATTTAAATATTATGTTAAATAATTACTTATATCGCGGGTTTGAACCGTTTTCACCCCTGCGGCAAGCCCGGCAGGCCCGCGCGGGAGGCGTCGGTTTCCGCCATGTTTGTGAGTATTTCGTTTACTAGTCGTAACGCAGGTCGCCCGCAAGCCGCGCGAGCGCTTGCGCGTTCAGCACCCGGCAGCCTCCGTTGGCGCGCAGGATATATCCCTTGTCGCCGAAGGCCCGCAGCGTGCGCAACAGGTGCCGGTAGCTCACGCCCAGCAGCTCGCTCAGCCGCGTCGGGCTCAGGGGCGCGGGCGCGTTCGCCGCTTCCCGCGCCTGCGCGAACAGCAGCCACGCGGCCAGCCGCGCCGCCGCGGGATACAGCCTGTCCTGCGCGGAGAGGCGGGAGCTTTTCTCCAGCTTGCGCGCCACTTCCCGCCCCAGAAAGCGCAGCATGGCCGCGTCGGCCAACAGCCGGTCCCGTTCGCCGGGGAGCGGCAGGCAAAGCATCACGCCCTTCGTGGAAGCGCGCACGCTGCCGGTAAACGCGGGGCGATCCGTCAGCAGTTCCACCTCGCCTATGGTCTGCACGCCGCGGTACTCGGTCAGCACCGCCGCGCGGCCGTTTTCCATGGTATTGTACACCGTGGCATATCCCTCCACCACGAAGCAGAGGCGCGCAAGCGGCTCGCCCGCGCAGGCCAGCGTTTCCCCCGCCGCGAAACGCCGCGCCGTCACTTCATACCCGTTCAGCGAAGGCAACGCGGCCGCGTGTTTCTTAAGCATCGCGCTCGTCAGGGCATCCGTTTTCTCCATCCCCTTTTTCTTTCGGAATAGGACATTTGTCATCACCCGCACGGCGAAAAGCTGATATGATGGTCGCGAACGGGAGGGATTCCATGCCTGTGTTTCTGGCGGTCGTCGCGGGCATACTGGCCGCGGTTACGGTAGCGCAGAACGGCGCGCTGGCGCTGTACCTGGGCAACGTGCGCGCTACGGTTTTCGTGCATGTCGTCGGGTTGATCACCATTCTGTTATGGCTGCTGATCCGGCGCGAAAAGATCCGTGTGGACCGCGCCACGCCCTGGTACGCCTTTCTGGGCGGGGCGCTGGGCGTGCTGACGGTTATCGGCACCAACATGAGTTTCGCCGTGCTGGGCGTTTCCGTTCCCGTGGCGCTGATGCTGCTGGGGCAGACGCTGCTGGGTGCGGCGGTCGACCAGTTCGGCCTGTTCGGCGCCCCCAGGCGGCCTTTCCGGGCCGAGCACCTGCTGAGTTTCGCTTTGATCGGCGGCGGCATCGTCGTGATGCTGCAGGTATAGGAGGCAATCGGGATGTTCTGGATCTCGGCTTACGTGGTCTTCATCGGCGGCATCACGGTAGTCACCCGGTATCTGAATACGCGCTTCGCCAGCTACAACGGCCTGAGCATGGGCACGCTCTTCAACTACGTTACGGGGTTGACGGCGTCCCTGCTGGTCTGGCTGATCTTCGGGGACCCCGCAAGCGTCGTGCCGCCGGAAAGCGTTAACCTGCGGACGGTCGCCATGTTTTTCGGCGGAATGTTCGGCGTGGTGATGGTGCAGTTGTTCATCTACGTCACGCCCCGGCTGCCCGCCTTTCTGGGCACGATCCTGCTGGTCGTCAGCCAGCTGGGTTTCGGCCTGGTGCTGGATTGGATCCTCTCCGGGGTGTTCAGTCCCGGGAAAACGCTGGGCGCTCTGATGGTTCTGCTGGGTCTCGCGCACTACGCGTGGGTGAACGCCCGCCGGAACGCTGGTGCCCGCGCGCCTGCCTCCCGCCCAGTGTAGCACGACGCCCGGAAAAAGCAACCCGCCGCCCTCCCGAACGACGCCGTTCCGGAAGGGCGGTTTTCACGCCGCCGCGGAGGGCCTTCTCCGGGTCGTCCGCCTTCCACATTTAACCTGCGGCTTATGGGAAAAACATTGACAACACCGCGATCGCATGCTAATATGTTATGGTTGCCCGTTATGTGCGCCCATCGAGGGCGAAATAGGGCGAAAACTGTCTGAAACGGCGGTTTTCCGGGCATCCGCAACACAGAGGAGGATCGGCCGCATGGAGGAAGAGCTTCGTCATCCGGAAAAGCGCGTGGTCGGCACCAAGCAGGTGCTGCGCGCCGTACGGGACGGGCGGGCGTCGCGCGTTTTCTTATGCAAGGACGCGGACGAGTTCATCTACCGTCAGGTCGAAGCCGCCTGCGAGGAGCACCGCGTGCCCGTAACCGTTGCGGAAAGCATGGAGAAGCTTGGCAAGCTCTGCCTCGTCGGAGTGAAAACGGCCTCGGCCGCGCTTCTCAAATAACCAAGCCGTATCGTCCCCGGGGTTGAGGGGCGTTTATGGAACATTAACTCGGAGGTGTTATCTTTGCCCACGATCAATCAACTGGTTCGCAAGGGGCGGGAAAGGCTGGAGGAGCATTCCAAAGCGCCTATCCTGCAGGGTTGCCCGCAGAAGCGCGGCGTATGCCTGAGCGTGAAAACCGCGACGCCCAAGAAGCCGAACTCCGCGCTGCGCAAGATCGCGCGTATCCGCCTGACCAATCAGATCGAAGGTACGTGCTATATCCCCGGAATCGGTCACAACCTGCAGGAGCACAGCGTGGTGCTCATCCGCGGCGGCCGCGTACGCGATCTGCCCGGCGTTCGTTACCACATCATCCGCGGCGCGCTGGATACCGCCGGCGTGGCCAAACGGATGCAGGCCCGTTCCCTGTACGGCGCCAAGCGGCCCAAGAAGTAAAACGGCCGCCTTTGCGCTGCCCATGCAGGAGTTCTTTCGGAGCGGGCGCAGGTGCCTGAGCGTGAAAGCGTGTTTACCCACGCGCCGAAACGCAGGCATACCGCGTGGCTCACCGGTGCTCGCCGGAACGGCGGATGCTGACCGCCGGCAGAAAGCCCGTGTACAGCGCGCAAAAGCCAACAGGAAACGAGAAAAACCGCAAGCGGCGGGGCTGCCCGCCGCCAAGGCCCAATGAAGGAGGGAAACTCATGCCCCGTCGTGGATTTATTCCCAAGCGCGAGGTATTGCCGGATCCCGTACACGGGACGACGGTCGTTACCAAGCTGATCAACCAGATCATGCTGGAAGGCAAGCGCGGCACCGCGCAGCGCATCTGCTATTCCGCGTTCGACACCATCGCCGAAAAGACCGGCAAGGACGCCAACGACGTGTTCACCGAGGCGCTGGCCAACGTGGCCCCGCAGCTGGAAGTCAAGGCCCGCCGCGTGGGCGGCGCCACCTACCAGGTCCCCATCGAGATCCGCCCCGAGCGCCGGCAGACGCTGGCCCTGCGCTGGATCGTGGAATTCAGCCGCAAACGCGGCGAAAAGACCATGGCCGACCGCCTTGCCGCGGAACTGATGGACGCCGCCAACAACACCGGCAACGCCGTGAAGCGCAAGGAAGAAATGCACCGCATGGCCGAAGCCAACAAGGCGTTCGCCCACTACCGCTGGTAAGCGGCCAAAAAACAAACCCGTTGATTCGCGTTTATTTCGAAAGGAGACCCATCGCATATGCCTAGAAGCCACCCCCTGGAAAAGGTGCGGAATATCGGCATCATGGCCCATATCGACGCCGGTAAGACGACGACCACCGAGCGCATCCTGTTCTACACGGGACGCACGCATCGTATGGGCGAGGTGCATGAAGGCGCGGCCACCATGGACTGGATGGAGCAGGAACAGGAGCGCGGCATCACCATTACTTCCGCCGCGACCACCTGCCTGTGGAAGGGACACCGCATCAACATCATCGATACCCCGGGCCACGTGGACTTCACCGTGGAGGTGGAGCGCAGCCTGCGCGTGCTGGATGGCGCCGTAGCCGTTTTCTGCGCTAAGGGGGGCGTTGAGCCCCAGAGCGAGACCGTATGGCGGCAGGCCAACAAGTACAAGGTTCCCCGCGTCGCCTACGTCAACAAAATGGATATCACCGGCGCGGACTTCTTCCGCGTGGTGAACATGATGAAGGATCGCCTGAGCGCCAACGCCGTGCCGATTCAGCTGCCGATAGGCTCCGAAAGCAACTTCGTCGGCATCGTCGATCTCGTCCGCATGAAGGCCGAAGTCTACTACGACGACGAAGGCAAGGACGTGCGCGACGAAGAGATCCCGGCGTCGATGCGCGCGCTGGCCGAGGAATACCGGCAAAAGCTCATCGAATCCGTGGCGGAGCAGGACGAAACCCTGCTGGAGAAGTTCTTCGAAGGCGAAGAGATCACGCTGGAAGAGATCGGCGCCGCCATCCGCAAGGCAACCATCGCGGGCGACATGACGCCCGTGCTGTGCGGCACGTCCTACCGCAACAAGGGCGTGCAGCCCCTGCTGGACGCGGTGGTGGACTACCTGCCTTCCCCGCTGGATATTCCGGCCATCCGCGGCACCAAGCCCGGCCATCCGGAAGTCGAAGTGGACAGGCACGCCTCCGACAGCGAGCCGTTCGCGGCCCTCGCCTTCAAGATCATGACCGATCCATTCGTCGGAAAGCTGGCTTTCGTGCGCGTGTACAGCGGCACGCTTTCCTCGGGCAGCTACGTGTACAACTCCACCAAGCAGAAGCGCGAGCGCGTGGGCCGTCTCCTGATGATGCACGCCAACCACCGCGAAGATGTGGATACCGTGTACAGCGGCGAAATCTGCGGCATCGTGGGCCTGAAAGACACCACCACCGCCGATACGCTGTGCAACGAAGGCAACCAGGTCATCCTCGAATCCATGGAATTCCCGGATCCCGTGATCCAGGTCGCCATCGAGCCGAAAACCAAAGCCGGTCAGGATAAGATGACCATGGCGCTGATCAAGCTCGCCGAGGAAGACCCGACGTTTAAAACCTATACCGACCAGCAGACCGGACAGACCATCATCGCGGGCATGGGCGAACTCCACCTGGAAATCATCGTGGATCGCCTGCTGCGCGAGTTCAAGGTGGAAGCTACGGTCGGCAAGCCGCAGGTGGCCTACCGCGAAACCATCCGCAGGGGCGCCGAGGGCGAAGGCCGCTACGTGCGGCAGACCGGCGGCCACGGCCAGTACGGCCACTGCAAGATCCGCATCGAGCCCGTGAAGCCCGGCGAGGGCTACACGTTCGAAAACAAGATCGTAGGCGGCGTGATCCCCAAGGAATTCATCGCCCCCATCGACGCGGGCATTCGCGAAGCGTCCCAGAACGGCCTTCTGGGCGGTTTCGAGGTGGTGGACTTCAAGGCGGCCGTGTTCGACGGCAGTTACCACGAAGTCGACTCCTCCGAAATGGCCTTCAAGATCGCCGGCTCCATGGCCTTCAAGGAAGCGCTCGCCAAGGCCAGCCCCTGCCTGATGGAACCCGTGATGAAGGTGGAGGTCATCATCCCCGAGCAATACATGGGGGACGTCATCGGCGACATCTCCAGCCGCCGCGGCCGCATCGAAGGCATGGAAGCGCGGCTGGGCGAGCAGAGCGTGCACGCGTTCGTGCCGCTTTCGGAAATGTTCGGCTACGCCACCGACCTTCGCAGCCGCACGCAAGGCCGCGGACTGTTCACCATGCAGTTCGACCACTACGAAGAAGTGCCCGCCAGCATCGCCGAAGGCGTGACCGGGCGCAAGCGCGACAACTGAACGACCGTCAACCAAACTTGAAGCGTTGAATCGCTTTCACATCTGTTAAGGAGGCAACATCCATGGCCAAGGCACATTTTGAACGCACCAAGCC
>CAZCCZ010000037.1:0-34029 GCA_964497495.1 uncultured Oscillospiraceae bacterium | reverse complement strand
AGCAGGGTCATGACTTCGTCGGCGGCGATCGCGTCGGTGAGGTTCACCTGCATCATGGTGCGGGTTTCGGGGTTCATGGTGGTCTGCCACAGCTGCTCGCTGCTCATTTCGCCCAGTCCCTTGTAGCGCTGGATTTCCGGTTTGGGCTCGCGGCCGATCTCCTGCAAAAGCTTATCCAGCTCTATATCGTTGTATACGTAGTATTCCTTCTTGTTCTTGGTTACCTTGTACAGAGGGGGCATGGCGATGTAGACATAGCCCTTTTCCACCAGCGGGCGCATGTAGCGGTAAAAGAAGGTGAGCATCAGGATGCGGATGTGCGCGCCGTCCACGTCGGCGTCCGTCATGCAGACGATGCGGTGGTAGCGCAGACGGGCCAGGTCGAAATCGTCGCCGTAGCCGCAGCCGAACGCGGTGATCATGGCCTTGATTTCGGTGTTGCCCAGCGCCCGGTCGATACGCACCTTTTCCACGTTCAGAATCTTGCCGCGCAGCGGCAGGATGGCCTGGAACATCCTGTCGCGCCCCGTTTTGGCGCTTCCGCCTGCGCTGTCCCCCTCGACGAGGAAAATTTCGCACTTGGCGGGGTCGCGTTCGGTGCAGTCGGCAAGCTTGCCGGGCATGGAGGCGCTTTCCAGCACGCTCTTGCGGCGGGTCAGCTCCCGGGCCTTGCGGGCGGCCTCGCGGGCGCGCGCCGCGCCGAGGCAACGCTCCAGAATGGCGCGGCCCACGGCGGGGTTTTCACCCAGGTAGGTGGTGACGTCGTCGTACACCAGATTATCCACGATCGTGCGGGTCTCGCTGTTGCCCAGCTTGCTCTTGGTCTGGCCCTCGAACTGCGGCTCGTGCAGCTTCACGCTCACGATGGCGGCGATGCTCTCCCGCACGTCCTCGCTTTTCAGGTTGGGTTCGTTTTCTTTTAGGTATTTGAACTGACGCCCGTAATCGTTGATCGCGCGGGTGATGCCGGTGGAGAAACCGGTGAGGTGCGTGCCGCCTTCGGGCGTGTGGATGTTGTTGGCGAAGGAAAAAATGTTTTCCTGGTAGCCGTCGTTGTACTGGAAGGCGACTTCCACGCTGGTGTCGTTCACCAGCCCCTCGATGTAGACGGGCTCGGGGAAAAGCACCTGCTTGTTTTTGTTCAGGTACTTCACGAACTCTCGGATGCCGCCCTCGTAATGGTATACGCGCTCCGTGGGCGGCGTGTCCCGCTCGTCCGTGATGGAGATGCGGATGCCCTTGTTCAGGAACGCCATCTCCCGCATGCGCACCTTCAGAACGCCGAATTGGAAATCCCCGGTTTCAAAAATACCGTCCGGGTTTTCCGCGCTCTTCACGTCCGGCCAGAAGCGGATGGCGGTACCCGTGACCTGCGTTTCGCCGATGGTTTTCAGGTCGTAAAGCACCTTGCCGCGCTCGTACTCCTGCCGGTATACCTTCCCGTCCTGCCGGACCGTGACCATCAGGCGCTTCGAAAGGGCGTTGACCACGCTGGCGCCCACGCCGTGCAGGCCGCCGGACACCTTGTACCCCTCGCCGCCGAACTTGCCGCCGGCGTGCAGCATGGTCAGGCATACCTCCACCGCGGGGCGGCCCACCTTGGGGTGGATGCCCACGGGGAAGCCGCGGCCGTTGTCCCGCACCTCGCAGGAGCCGTCCTCGTGGAGAAAAACGTTGATGTCGCTGCAAAAACCCGCGAGCGCTTCGTCCACCGCGTTATCAACGATCTCGTACACGCAGTGGTGCAGCCCGCGGTAATCCGTGGAGCCGATATACATGCCGGGGCGCTTGCGTACCGCCTCCAGCCCTTCCAGCACCTGAATCTGGTTTTCGTCGTATACGTCCGCCTGCACGGCGGTGGCGCTGTTGGGGTTGCAGTGCGGGGCCGTGCCGGCGTTTTCGGCCTCCGGGGCGTTCGGTTCTTCCTGCTCGTTCCATTCGTCGGTCTGGGGCTGTCTCTCAAGTTCCGGGGTATCGTTTTGCACCGGACGTTACACTCCTTTAGGGCCGCTTTCAGAGGGCCTGACGGCCGCGTTTTCGCGGTTGCTGCACCATGACGGGCCGCGGTTGCCGCGCATTGCGCATCACATGGTTTCGCATGGCGAAAAGCATTGTTTTACAACATTTATTATATCATTTTTCTCCCCGTTTGTGAAGGCTTTTCTTCCTTATAAATGGAATTCGCCGATTGTTACAATGATTGGGGATGAAGGGACGCGGGAGTTCACGGTTCCAGCTCGTGCCCGCAATAGGCGCAATACCGCTTCCGCTCCGCCTGGCCGCCCTCCGCCCGTGCGCTTTCCTTGCGCCGTACCCTCAGGGCTTCGGTGAATCCCGCGCTGATGATGCCCGTGGGGATCGCAACGACGCCGATGCCGACGATGGAGATAACGGACGCCAGCACCTTTCCGGTTACCGTTATGGGGTAAACGTCGCCGTAGCCTACGGTCGTCAGCGTGCATACCGCCCACCAGAGGGCGGCGACGATATTGGGAAACGCTTCCGGCTGCGCCGGATTCTCCGCGGTATACATCAGGATCGCGGATAACAGAATGATCAGGAAGCAGGCGCCGACGGACGCGACCAGTTGCACGGCCGTGTTCTTAATTACGTCGCCGACGATCCGCAGGGAATCCAGATAACGTCCGAGCTTGAACAGGCGCACCAGCCGCGTAAGCCGGAAAAGCCGGAGTAAGCGGAGAAACCGCAGATCGACCGACAGGAACGGAAGATAGAAGGGCAGTATGGCCAGCAGATCGATTACGGCCATGAAGGACAGCAGATAACGCAGCCGCGAGTGTTTCGCCTGCGGAAACAAAAGGTCCGCGGTCCAGATACGGGCGGCGTATTCCAGCGTGAACATCGCCACGGAAAAGAGTTCGAAGGCCGAAAAAACGGAGGCGTACTTTGCCGCCAGCGTATCGAACGGTTGGAGCACGACGGACAGCACGCTGAGGACGATCAGCAGAACGATCGTCCCATCGAACAGGCGGCTGGCCCGGTCGCCCTCCTCCGCCCGGCTGATAATTTCGAAAATCCTTTATTTCCGGTTCACGCGTCATACCCCGCATTCGCCATACTGTTTTAATTAGAATAGTTTCTCTGATTATTGTATGCGGCGTGAAGGGAAAGCACGAAATTGACGATCGAACGTTCCAAACGGCATGCCGCGGGCCGCTTGCGCGGCGCACGTCCGGAGTATGGAATATTTTTTCATCCGCCCGGTTCATTTGACGCCGCATCGGTGGTATGATATACTTGTATCATTAAAACAATAAAGTCAGACGATCCATTCAAACAATAAGGTGATGTGTGCATGGCTGTGATTGCCTATGCGGAACTGGATTTCTTCGGTTTTATCATCCTGTTATTATTTTATATCAATCAGCGCCGCTCCGGCTGCTATGCCTTTGACGACCGGCTGATTAACGCCGTGCTCATCAACGGCATGGCCGTGCTGCTGCTGGACGGCGCGCTGTGGCTTCTCAACGGGGTCGTTTACCCCGGCGGACACGCGGTTTTAAAAGGCCTGACCACCGTCAGCTTTATCATCAACCCGGCAGTCGCCTGCCTGTGGGTTTTTTACTGTGATCTGCGCGTCCATTCGGACGAACGCCGCCTGAAGGCCCGCATACTCCCGTACGGGCTCCCGTTGCTGCTCAACGCGGCGGTCACGCTCGCCAACCTGTTCACGCCGCTCGTTTTCACCATCGACGCCGCCAATAAATACCACCGCGGAGCCTTTTTTTCAATCTATCTGGCGGTATTCTATATCTACCTTCTCTGGGCTATGGGCATCGTGCTTCGGCAGATACGCCGCTGTAATTATCCCGCCGAACGCCGCGACCTGTGGATTCTGGTGCTTTTCTCCGTTCCGCCCATCGTGGGCAGCGCGCTGCAGGCGGCTTTTTACGGCACGTCCCTCACGTGGCCCAGCACGGTAATTTCCTTCGTCGTCGTGTATATTTACGTGCTGAACCGGCAGATTTCCACAGATCCGCTTACGGGCCTCAATAACCGGCGGTTGTTGCGGCGCTACCTGGACCTGAAATGCGCGTCCGCCGAGGCGGATGCCGAGATGTTCCTGCTGATGCTTGATGCGGATAATTTTAAGGGTATCAACGATACCTACGGCCACGCCTTCGGGGATAGGGCCCTTTTCCAGATCGCCGATATCCTGAAGAACCTTTGCAGCCACCGGGATTGTTTTCTGGCGCGCTTGGGCGGGGACGAGTTCGTCATCGTCTGCGAAGGCGACGGGGACATGCAGGCGTTTCTGATTGCGGAAATAACGTCGCGCATCGCCGCGTTCAACGCCTCGGGCGCGGAGCCGTACCGCCTGTCCATGAGCATCGGCACGGCCCGCTTCGCTTCCGGAAGCGTAGATACGGCGGACGCCCTGCTGATCGCCGCCGACCGCGAAATGTACCGCGCGAAGGCCGACAAAAAACGGGCCGCTCAAACGGTGGCTTCGCAACCGTAAACCTTTCGGGCGACGCCCGAATAAAACAAAACGACGGCCGTAACCGCTTCACGCGGTTACGGCCCTTTTCGGATGAAGCCCTTTTTACGCGGCGACCGGTTCGAAGGCGCCGCCGCCGCTTTCGTTCACAGGTATTTTTCCACCAGCGTGGCGCCCTCCCCGTTCTTTACGGTTGCGAAGCCCAGCTTTTCGTACAGCGCGGCCGGCCCGGGATAATTATGCTCCTGGGAATCGTCCCCCGCCGGGGGATAGGCTTCCACGCGCCGTACGCCCTGCGCCGCGAGATCCGCAAGCGCCGCTTCCAGCAGCCGGGTGGCCACGCCCTGCCCGCGCCAGCCCTGCGCGACGGTGAAACACACGATCGCGGCGCTTTCGGGATCGTCCGTCGACAGCCCTTCCCGGTACACCCGGACGCCCGGAAGGTTTTTCAGCAGGTCGTAATGGCACCAGCCCACCGGCTTTTGCCGGTCGTAGGCCAGAAGCCCGCGCATGGCGCCGTCCAGAATCATTTCTCGCGCCCAGTTCCGGTTATCCTCCGGCGTCCGCTTCTCCCACGCTTCCCGGTCGGCCGTGTGAAAAAAGCAGCAGTAGCATCCGCATCCCCACTCGGGATGGTCGCTGAACGCCACGCGGTCGAAAAACCGGAAGAAGTCCTCCGCGCGTGCGGGCGACAGCGGCCTGATTTGCAATTTCATTGGTTCGCCTCCCCAACCCGGCGCCGTTGCGGGCCGCCCTGTAACGGCGGCTCCACAGCGGCCCGGCCACGTCGTTACCGTTTCTTTTCCAACACCGCGAGCTTCATGCCGTCGGGCGTTACGCTTTCGCCTACGATCCGGTACCCTGCCTTGCGGTAGAAGCGCAGGTTGATCTCCTTGGCCGCGGGGGTGTCCAGCCCCCACTGCGTCACGTCCGGGTAGGCCGCTTCCAGCATTTCCAGCGCGCGGGAACCGTATCCCCACCCCTGCCATTCCGGCAGCAGGCAGATGCACCCTAGCCAGCGCGACGAGGCGGTCCTCGGAAACGACACGATCAGCCCGATGGTTTTCTCGTCCAGGCAGAGCTTACGCACCTTGCCGTCCCCGTCGGCCAGCAACGGAAGCAGGAAGCCCGGGTTCTCGTAGATATCCGGCCCTTGCCCGAACATCCGCTTGTCCGCCTCGAACGCCAGACGCCCGATCTCCGCGAGCTCCTCGTAATCGACCGTGGTGGCGTCGAGCAGCCAGAGATTCTGATCCATGCGATCCTCCTTGCCGCGGAGGGTGGGGCGGCGGTGCGGCCGCCCCCGTTCCGCTCAGTCCAGCGTCTTGTCGTCGTTCAGCTTCTTCACCATCGCCACCGCCTCGGCGAAGGGCACCGTGCCCAGATTCTCCCCCTTGCGGTTGCGGATGGTCACGGTCTTTTCGGCAGCCTCGCGGTCGCCCAGCACGAACATGTAGGGAATCTTCATCATCTGCGCTTCGCGCACCTTGAAGCCGATCTTTTCGTTGCGCAGATCCGTTTCCGGCCGGAGGTTTGCCTGAAGCAGCAGGTCTTTCAGTTCTTTGGCGGCTTCGTCGCTGCGGTCGGTGATGGTCATGATTTTTACCTGCACCGGGGCCAGCCACGTGGGGAAGGCGCCGCCGTACTGCTCGGTAAGGATGCCGATGAACCGTTCCAGCGAGCCGAAAGCCACGCGGTGGATCATCACCGGGCGGTGCTTCTCGCCGTCCGCGCCGGTATAGGTGAGGTCGAAACGCTCCGGCAGGTTCATATCCAGCTGGATGGTGCCGCACTGCCATGTGCGCCCGATGCAGTCCCGCAGGTGGAAGTCGATCTTGGGGCCGTAGAAGGCGCCGTCGCCTTCGTTGATCGTATACTTCACGCCCAGATCGTCCAGCGCGCCCTGCAAACCCGCCGTCGCCAGCGCCCACATCTCGTCGGTGCCGATGGAGTTCTCGGGCCGGGTGGAAAGTTCCACCGTATAGGGGAAGCCGAACTGGGTGTAGACCTGATCGATCAGGTGGTACACGCCCTTGATCTCGTCCCTGATCTGCTCCGGCGTCATGAAAATGTGCGCGTCGTCCTGGGTGAAGCAGCGCACGCGCATCAACCCGTGCAGCGCGCCGCTTTTCTCGTGGCGGTGCACCAGCCCCAGTTCGCCGCTGCGGCAGGGCAGGTCGCGGTAGCTCCACAGCCTGCGTTCGTACACCAGAATGCCGCCCGGACAGTTCATGGGCTTGATGGCGAAGTCCGTATCGTCGATTTTGGTGGTGTACATGTTCTCGCGGTATTTCTCCCAGTGGCCGCTGCGCTCCCACAGGGCGCGGTTGAGCATGATGGGGGTCTTGATCTCCTCGTAGCCGGCCTTGCGGTGAATCTCCCGCCAGTAATCCTCCAGAATGTTGCGCAGGATCATGCCCTTGGGATAGAAGAACGGGAAGCCGGGACCCTCGTCGCGGATGTCGAAAAGGTCCAGCTCGCGGCCCAGTCTGCGGTGGTCGCGCTTCTTGGCTTCCTCGATCTGCGCAAGGTATTCGTCCAGATCCGCCTTGGTGGGGAAGCAGGTGCCGTAGATGCGGCAGAGCATTTTGTTGTGCTCGTCGCCGCGCCAGTACGCGCCCGCGATCTGCGTAAGCTTGAAGGCCTTCAGGTACGTCAGGCTGGGCAGGTGCGGGCCTACGCACAGGTCGGTGAAATCCCCCATCTCGTAGAAGCTCAGCGTCTCGTCTTCCGGCAGGTCTTCAATCAGTTGCACCTTATACGGCTCGCCCTTGCCCCGCATCAGCGCGATCGCCTCCGGCCGGGGCAGGGTGTAGCGGCGCGGGCGGATGGACTTGCGCGCGATGCGGTCCATCTCCTTCTCGATCTTGGGCAGGTCGTCCGGCGAGAAGGGCGTCTCGACGTCGAAGTCGTAATAGAAGCCGTTTTCGATGGCCGGGCCGATGGCCAGCTTCGCTTCCGGGTACAGGGCCTTGACCGCCATGGCCAGCAGGTGCGAGCAGGAATGGCGGTACACCTTGCGGCCATCCTCGTCCGCGAAGGTCACCGGCGCGATCTCCGCGTCCCCGTCGACGGGCGCGAACAGGTCGTGCAGCGTTCCGTCGGCCATACGCACGGCGTAGTATTTTTTATAGTCGTCCGGGTACAGGTTTTTCAGCAGTTCGCCCGCCGAGCCGTGGTCGGCCACGTCGTAGGCTTTGCCCTCCAGGGTCAGTTTCATCGGGAATCCTTCCTTTCCACTCTTCCGTGGGACAGAAAAAATCCGTCCCGTCGCAATGTCTGCGGGGACGGACGAAAGTCTCGTTCGTGGTTCCACCCTGCTTGGCAACAGGCGATGCCTGCTCCCACTCGTTCCAGAGCGCTGTATCGCGCGCCGCGCGCACCGTCGGCGGGTGGTGTCCTTCTCCCGGTTCCGTTCGCCGCTTGCAGCCGTGGCGGCGATCTCTGGGGCGGTGTTCCGGGACGGCGCGTTCCGCTTCATCCGATGATGGGGGTAGGATAGCACGACCGACCGCCGCTTGTCAAGGGCTGTTGCGGCCCGGCCGGCGCGTTCCGCCGCTCGAAAGCAAAAAATGAAGGTGCGGCATAGGATTTCTTGTTTTCACGTCGAAACCCACTTTAGTTTAATTGTAAAATGATCAAACGGGAGCGATCGATGCGACCTTTACCGGCTGCGACAAGGAGGCAAGCGATGGCTGTTTTATCACCGGCTGTGGATGGTTTGCGGCAATTGATTGAGAAGAACCGCACCATCGTTTTTTTCGGCGGCGCGGGTATGAGCACGGAAAGCGGCATCCCGGATTTTCGCAGCGCCCACGGGCTTTATAACCGCGCCGAGGGCAAAACCTACGAGGAGATGCTTTCCATCCGCTTTTTCCTCAACCACCCGGACGACTTCTGGCAATTCTACAAGAAGGTCATGCTCTACCCCGACGCGAAGCCCAACGCGGGCCATTACGCGCTGGTAAGGCTGGAGCGGCAGGGAAAGCTGAAGGCGGTCGTTACCCAGAACATAGACGGTCTGCACCAGGACGCGGGCAGCCGCGTGGTATACGAGCTGCACGGCAGCGTGCGGCGTAACCTCTGCCTCTCCTGCGGGAAGGTGTACGACCTGCCCTACGTTTTGGGGCAGGAAGGCACCCCGCGTTGCAAATGCGGCGGGCTGATACGCCCAGATATCGTATTCTACGGGGAGCCTTTGAACAACGACGTGATGGACAGGGCCATCCGCGCCGTGATGAAATGCGATCTGTTGCTGGTGGGCGGAACGTCGCTGACGGTCTACCCGGCGACGGGGCTGCTCAACTACCGGCGGGAGGCGAGCCTGGCGCTGATCAACCGCGAGGAAACGCCTTTCGACCGGCTTGCCAACGTCGTGGTACGCGACGGCATCGCCGACGCGCTGGACGCGGCCATACCGCAATAACAGGCTTGCCGTTTCCGCGCGAACCCGCGGCAAACGGGCGGAAGAAACGCCGGCGTGGAAGGAAAGGTGCGTTATGATCTACGTGACCGGGGATACCCACGGGAGCCCAGCGCGCCTTAGCGCTGAGACCATGCCCTTCTCCGCCCGGTGGGGAAAGCAGGATACGCTGATCGTCTGCGGCGATTTCGGATACCTGTTCAACGGCGGCACCCGCGAGGAACTCGCACTGCGGGAGCTGAGCTTTCGCCCGTACACCATTCTTTTTGTGGACGGCAACCATGAAAACTTCAACCTCATGGCCAGCTACCCGCCCGTATCGTGGAAAGGCGGCATGGCGCGGCGCATCCGTCGAAACGTATACCACCTGATGCGCGGGCAGGTGTTCGAGCTGGAGGGGCACACGATCTTCACCATGGGCGGCGGCTACTCCATCGACCATTCCCGCCGGTACGAGGGCGTGGACTGGTGGCGCGCCGAGATGCCCAGCCGGGAGGAGTACGAGCTGGCTCGCAAGAACCTGGAGCGGTGCGACCGCAACGTGGATTACGTGGTGACCCACGCCGCGCCGGAAAAGGTGATGCGCCAGATCTTCGGAGACCACGAGGGCGAGCGGGAACTGAACGATTTTTTGCAGTGGATTATGGACAGCGTGGCCTACAAACGCTGGTACTTCGGCCATCTGCACATGGACGCGCCTCTGGAGGACCGCCTGTACGCGATGTTTCTGTCCGTGCGGGAGCTGACCACCGGCAACGTGCTGTGGTAGGCCGGAACGCCCGTACGCACGAAAAAGCCCCTCCGGAGCGGGAGGGGCGCTGAATGGCGGAACGCTCAGACGGGTTCGGGCGGCGTTTCACGGCCGTGGCCGCCGCAGCCGAGGGCGATGTCCCCGGCTAATACTCGCATGGTGACCGGATCGCCCGCGGCAACCGCGGCGAACCCGTACCGGGCGAAGAAGGGCGAAAGCGAAGCGGGGCAAACGAGCGTCACGTCCGCGGCGCGATGGGAAAGCGCCTTATAAAGGAGCAGCCTTACCAGCAGATCGCCGTAGCCCTGTCCCCGGGCGTCGGGCAGCACGCCCACGTCCCCCGCCCAAAAGCCGCCGTCCCGCCACCACAGCCGGGCCGCGCCCACGGGCGCGCCTTCGCGGTAGACCACCACTTGCTGCGCCTCGTCGTCCAGCACGTCGCGGCCGCGGCCGAAAACGGCTTCGCGGAGTTGGAGAGGCGTTCGGATGTCCGCGCCCTGGGGGAACCATTTGCCTTCGATCATCGTTGAAACCTCGCTTGGGAAAGGAGTCTCCGCATGGAGCCGGAAAAGATAAAGCGCATCAGCGAGCTTACGCGCCTGAGCCGCGAACGCGCGCTGACGGAGGCCGAACAGGCCGAACGGGAAGCGCTGCGCAAGGAATACGTGGCCGAGTGCCGGGCCGGGCTTCAACAGACGCTGGAGCGCGTGGTTGTGCGGGAGCCGGACGGAACGCTTCGGAAGCTGGGCCGGAAGGACGGCGGTTCCGGGAAATGACAAAGCCTCTTCCGGCCGGGTTTCCGGCTTTGCGAAAGAGGCTTGACCCGTGCCCTTGAAAGACTTCCAACACTTATATGTTACCACGCGCGCCCGGATATGGCAAGTTGAAAATCTTTGCCGAAAGTGTTGTCGAAAACCTCCCCATCGGGTATAATGAAGGTGCCGAGAGGGGAAGGCTGGAAGAACGATCCGGCGTCGCAGCCAGACCACCGGAAGATCGCAGGCTGTATTGACACGGCGATCACCGCAGGGGCGGACTTCGGAAACGGGCGCGATGCGCAAGGTGCGCGGCCGACCTGATACGCCACATAGAATCCCTCCCGGGCGCACCGGCGGCGCGAAAGGCGCCAGACACAGATCAGAAAGCGGGGCGATACCATTGTTCAGCGACGAAGACCAGGAATTGGGTGGCATGACCGCAGAAGATTCGGAAAGCCAGGATTATATCGAGGGCGTCGATGAGGATGGCAATTCGGTTCTTTTACAAGTCGTTCGCTACTTCTTCTACAACGGTGAAGAGTACGTTGTATTGGGCGACGCCCAACAGGAGGACGAATGCGGCTGCCACTGCGACGAGTGCGAAGATTCCTGCGAGGATGATGAGGAGCCCGTTAATCTCTACATCATGAAGGTCGTGGAGTCGGAAGGCGACGAGGACACAGAGGAGTTCGTGCCCGTCGAGGACGAGGATCTGCTCGAGAAGTTGATCGAGGTCGTACAGACCGATTTCGAAAAGGAAGCGGAACTGGACGACGAGGAGTAAACCCAGGTTGCCGAAAACCAATCCATCCGAACCATGGTGATTCGATCCGGAGGGAACATTCCCGAAAAGGAGACGGAAGCCGTTCAGGTTACCCGGTATTTCCAATCACGGTACCCGAATCGAGCAGACGCCCTTAACTGAATAGCCAGGTTATCCGGCCGGGGGGCGAACGCCTCCCGGCTTCAATCTGCTGAAAAGGCTCCGTCTGCTTTGGCGTCGTCATCCGTCGGGGGGCGGTTCCGTACGAACGGGTACGCTCCCGCCCCCGACGGGTACGGTTCCTTGCATCCGGGACTTTTTAAGCAGACTGAACCCGCCACGTGCGGCGATACGGATGAATGACGGCGGCGGCGACCCAGCCCGCAGACGCGGTCGGGGGCGGAAAGGCTCGGTACCGAAGCCTGCTTTCGCACGGCCCTGCGCTGCGCTGGCAAAGGAGCGGGTAACGGGGCGAAGGCCGGAGACGAAAACGGCGCCCGCCGCATTGCGCGGCGGGCGCCGTTTGAACCGTTGGTTATTCGCCGGAATCGTCCTGGCCCTGAAGCTCGTCGTAGGATTTGAGCAGGCCCGTGTACTGGATGTCAGCGGCGGCCTGCCAGGCGTTCATGGCGTCCTCCGTTTTGGTGGAGAGCATGCTGGTGCGGAGGCTTTCCTTCAGTTCGTCCGTCAGGTCGACTGCGCCGGAAGGCACGTCCCCGACGTATTTGACGATGTGCACGCCGTAATCGCTGACGTAGGGGGCGCTGACGTCGCCGATTTTATCGATGGAGAAGGCGGCTTCCACAAACTCCGGAACGTAGCTGGTGGAGGCCAGGGAGACTTCGTAGCCGTTGGGATAGCTACCGTTGGTCATGCCCGCGTCGGTGGGCGTGCCGTCCGCCTTCACGGCGTATTCGGTAATCAGCGAGTCGAAGTCCGCGCCCTGGGCGATCTTGTCGTAAATCTCGGCGGTCTTGTCCTGCACGGAGGCCAGGATATCGGCCTTCGCGCTGTCCACGTCCGCTTCCGTTACGGGCGCTTCCGTGGGATCGGTCGAGGGTTCGGGCGTAGCCGTGGCCGCGGCTTCCGTAGCCGTGGGCACCGCGTCCGTAGCCTCTGCGTCCGCGGCGTCCGTAGCCTCGGTGTCCGCCGCGTCGGAGCCTTCGCTCTCCATCTGCTCTTCCAGCCGGGCCTGCAGATCGGTGTAGGCGGACAGCAGGGTGGCGTCCACGGGCAGCAGGATATGCTTGACGAACCGGTACCCGGCGGGATGGTACCAGGGCTTCTCCGTCGCGTACTGGTTATTGTACAGCATCAGCTGGTATTCGTAGGCGTCCAGATCGTTTTCGTACAGCTGCTTGTCGTTCTCCACGTTGGCCTGATACTGCGCCTGAACGTCGTCGTCGGTCACGGCGATGTCCTTGCAAACGAAGGTCTGCACGCGCGTGTAGGTTTCGTTGTCCAGGTAACTCTGGCGAAGCTTTTCCTTATCATAGCCCAGATTGGCGTAATAAGCCTCCGCCTGGGAGTAAAGCAGGGCCTTGTCCTCGTCGGTGGAGCTGTCCGTGAGCGTTCCGGAGGACTGCGCATAGTTATCCAGCGCGGCCTGCCAGTCCGTGTCCGCGGAAGCGTAGATGGAGTCCAGCTCTTCCTGCGTGTACTGGTCCAGCCCGTTGGCGGTGGCGGTAAGCTTAATCAGCTTCATGGTCACGGCTTCTTCCATGGCCACGGCGTAGTACAGTTCCTGCGAGCTGGCGTCCGGCTCGCCGTAATAATTGACCAGGCTCTGGTAGTACTCCGTTACTTCGGCCCAGGTGACGTCGTTTCCGTTCACGCGGGCAACCACGTCGGTGTCGTTGAGCTCCGGGGTGGTAACGGGTACGGCCTGCGTAACTTCGTCGGTCGCGGCGTCGGTCACGTTCTGGCTGCCGTCCGTGCTTTCGGCCAGCGCGAAGGATACGCTCGCCAGCATGCACAGGCTCAGCAACAGGGCAACCGCCTTACGGAAATTGTTCATGGTTGTACGTCCTTTCCTTGACTTCGTATCGAAGCGTTTCATGGGGAGGGAAACAGCGAATATTCCGGTTTTTCGCACGTTGATTCGTGTGCGGCGACGCTTTCGCCGCGCTATTTTCATTATGGCACAGGCAGGTGCCGCACGCAAGGGTTTTCGCCCGCTTTTCCCGAATGTTTGAAACTGTTACTTTTCGTTTGCGATCAGGCGGAGGCGGAATGGAAATGCGCATTCTCATCGAGAAGTCCGAACGGCGGCTGACGCTGACCCACGACGGGCGGGAACTGTTGCGCGCGCGGGTCGCGCTGGGCGCTGCTCCGGCCGGGCCCAAACGGCGCGAGGGGGACGGGCGCACGCCCGAAGGCGTATACCGTATCTGCCTGGTCAGGAAACGCGGGAAATACGGAAGGAGCCTCGGGCTGTCCTACCCCAACGGCGAGGACGCGCGCCGCGCGTACGGCGAAGGGGCGATCGACCGGGGAACGCTTGCCGCCGTGGAAGCGGCGGAGGCCGAGGGCAGGCGGCCGCCGTGGGGCACGCCGCTGGGCGGCGAAATTTACCTGCACGAGGGAAGAACGGACGCGGACTGGACGCAGGGCTGCGTGGCGCTCGCACCGGAGGACATGGCAAAGGTTTTCGCGCTGCGCGAACGGATCGGGGCGGTGGAAATCAGGCCGTGACCGGGGCGTTGCGGAATCGCCGGAAAATAAAAAGCGCCGCGTTCCTCCGCGGCGCAGGCGGCAGTTTCCGTTATTCCTCTTCCCCGCCGTCCTCGTCGTCCTCCTGCTCCTCCAGCGCGTCCAGGCATTTCTGGAACACCTTCCGGTATTCCTCTTCGTCTTCGATGGTGGCGTACACGTCGTCGCCGTTCTCGTCCTGCTCGATCTTGAGGATGATGGATTCCCCCTGCAGGCAATCTTCCATATCCTGTTGGGCTTCCAGCAGGATATAGCTTGCGCCTTCGTATTCGAGGGTCATCAGATGGTCGAAGGTGACGTCCATCCCGTTTTCATCCTGCAAGGTCACGATATGATCCGTGTTGTCGGCTTCCGGACCGTTCTGCTTCTTCATAGGCCGCTCCTTCTTCCGCCGCCCGCCGGGCGGCGCCGTAAGGGAGTAAAGTGGGCTCGATGGATTCCTGTTTACGGTTTCGCCGGCGTCGAGGCCAACCATTGCTCCAGAATAACCGTCGCGGCAAGCTTGTCCACGTGCAGTTTGCGCGCCTCGCGCCTGACGCCGCCCTCGATCAGCGTGCGTTCCGCGGTAACGGTGGTCAGCCGCTCGTCCACATAGAATACGTTCAGCCCCGCCCCGACCAGCACGTCGCCGAAGGCCTGCGCCTTCTCCGCCTGCGGCCCGCGGGAGCCGTCCATGTTGAGGGGCAGGCCCAGCAGCACGTCCGTGGTCTGGAAACGGTCGCACAGCGCCCGCACATACCGGCAGTCCGGCCCGTAACCGACGCGCCGGTATACTTCCAGCGGCTGGGCGAGGGTGCGGGTGGGGTCGCTGACCGCCACGCCGATGCGCACGTCCCCCACGTCCAGCGCGATGACGCGGCGGGAGTCCGTCACGTATCCAGCCCCTTCAGATATACGCGCACAAGCTCTTCCACGATCTCGTCCCGCTCCAGACGGCAGATCATGCTGCGGGCCTGATTATAACTGGTGATATAGGTCGGGTCTCCGGAGATGATGTATCCCACCAGCTGCGTTACCGGATCGTAGCCCTTGGCCTGCAGCGCGCGGTATACGTGTTCCAGAATGTCGCGGGCTCCGTTGCCGCCTTCCACCACGGGGGAGAATTTCGTGGTTTCGTTCATATCCATGGCCATTTTCTTCACTCCCTCCCAGCGTTCGCCTTATTATACACTATATAGACGTAAAGCGCCAGCGTTTCGGACGGCCGTTTCCCGGGAAAACGCGCGCGTTCCCGCATCCGGATGTTGATGATTTGCGACTTTTACGGTATACTGTCCTTGATTACCGGGAGGTGAGCGTATGCCGGAAGGGCCTTTGGAAAAGGGAAGCCAGAACCCGCTGTATCAGCAGCTGATGCAGCGGCTGAAAAACGACGTCACGTCGGGCGCGTACCCCGCCGGCGGGCGCATCCCCAGCGAGCAGACACTGTGCGAAACCTACGGGGTCAGCCGCGTCACCGTGCGCAAGGCGATGCTCGACCTTGTGCAGGAAGGTCTGCTGGTGCGCAGGCAGGGCAAGGGAACGTTTGTGGCGGACGCCCGGCTGACCCGCGATCTGCAGCACATCACCAGCTTTTCGGACGCGTGCGCGGGGCAGGGCCGCACGGCGTCCAGCCGGGTGATCGACCTTCGGCGGGAAACCGCCCGGCCGGAGGACGTGGAACGCCTTAAGGTGCCGGAGGACGCCGAGGTGATCGAGCTGTGCCGCCTGCGCCTGTGCGACGGCGAACCCGTGATGCTGGAATACAACCGCTTCCCCGCGCAGTACGACTTTATCGAGCGGGAGTCGGTCGCGGGTTCCCTGTACGATCTGCTCCGCGCCCACGGGCTGATTCCCAGCCGCGCCATCCACGATATTTCGCTGGGCCACGCCACGCCCGCCGTAAGCCGCCAGCTGGCCACCGCGGAGGGCGAGGCGCTGATGCTGCTGGACGAAACGGTGCTCGACCAGCACGACCGGCCCCTGCACACCAGCCGCCAGTGGATCCGCGGCGATAAATTCACCTTCCGTATCTGACCGGCGCGGCGGAAACGCGCCGGTCGCTTCCTCCCGAACCCTTTAAACCGATCGAACCGTATAGAAAGAAGAGATAACCCCTGGAAACGTCAAAATTCGCCCTGTTCGTAGACCTTGAAAACTGTGGCGCGAAGGTATCCACACTGCTGAGCGTGCTGGAAAAGGTCAAGATACGCGGCGACGTGCTGCTGGGTAAGGTGTACGGCTACACCGACCAGTACAGCGATCTCAAAGAGGTGCTGCTGAGCAACACCTTCACCGTCGTGCCCAGCCTGCGCTACGGCATCAGCCAGAAGAACAACGCGGATATCCTGCTGGTGATCGACGCGCTGGAGGTGGCCTACACCAACCCGCTCATCAACAGCTTCTGCATCGTCTCCGGCGACAGCGATTACACGCCGCTGGTCGGCAGGCTGAAAAGCATGGGCAAGTTCGTGCTGGGCATCAGCCGCAGCGAGGCTGCCAGCACCATCTTCATCAACGCCTGCAACGAGTTCCAGTTCCTGGAGAACGTAGGCGGCCGCACCCGCGCCAAGCCGGAGGATAAAAAGAAAGCCGCCGCCATGGACAAGGAGCCGCTGGACGAGCAGGAGCTAAACAAGCTGATCGAAAACATTCTGGACGAGCAGACCGAACAGGACGAGCTTTACGCCAGCGAACTGAAAGGCGTGCTGCTGCGCCTCCGGCCAGATTTCAACGAAAAGGCTTACGGCTGCTCCACCTTTCTGAAGCTTCTGGACAAGTTGGCCCACAAGTACGGCAACCTGCGCATCCGCAACGACAACTTCAACGTCATGGTATCGCTGGGCCAGCCGCCCAAGGAAGCCGCCGCCCAGATCACCAAGGAAAATTGGAAGGATGCCTTCCGCGACCAGCTAACCCGGTACAAAGAAGGCGGTTTCGACCGCATCAACCCCAGCATCCTGAAGGCGGACATTCAGGCCGCCTACCCGGATTTTTCGGAACGCGCGCTGGGCTTCAAGCGTTTCAGCGACGTGCTCAAGGCGCTGGAGAAGGATCAGATTCTGGAAGTCGAGATGGACGAGCAGAAAACGATGCTCATCAAGGTACCCTGACACGGGCGCTAAAGCTCCCTTTGGGGAGGGGCGTTTCCCCTCCCCAACCTGGTCCCCGGCCCGCGCCTGCGGGCACGGTACGAAAGATACGGCAGGACGGGAACGAAGCACGGCGCGACGGAAGCGGGGGTACGAAAACGCCTGCCTCAAGATGCCGGCACGAGCCGGATCAGCGCACGGCCCGGAGGCTCACGTAAGAGGTGAATATGGATATGTCGGATGATTTTGCCCGCGTCGCCTCCGCAAGCCTGCGTGTGCATCTGGGCGACGTGGAAGCAAACAAGCGGGAGATACTCGCCCGTATGAAAACCCTCGCCCAACGGGGCGTGCAGGCGGCGGTGTTCCCGGAGTTGTGCGTGACCGGTTACACGCTGGGCGATTTGCTCACCCACGAGCCGGTGCAGCGCGCCGCCCTCGCCGCCGTGAAGGCGATCGCCGAGCAAACGGGGGACATGGCCGTGGTCGTGGGCCTGCCTGTGAACCAGCGGAGCCGCCTGTTCAACTGCGCGGCGGTGCTGCAGGGCGGCAGGGTGCGCGGGCTGGTGCCGAAAACATACCTGCCCAACGGCAACGAGTTTTACGAAACCCGATGGTTCGTAGGCGGCGCGCAGGCCACGGAGGATTTCGACCAGGACGGCGTCCGCTGCCCCTTCGCGCCCGACCTGCTGTTCGACACAGGCGCTTTCTCCTTCGCCGTGGAAATCTGCGAAGACCTGTGGACGCCCGTTCCGCCCAGCTGCCGGTACGCGGTGGAGGGCGCGGATATCATTTTAAATCCCAGCGCCAGCAACGCGCTGGTCAGCAAGCACGCCTACCGGCGGGAGCTTTTAAAACAGCAGAGCGGCCGCCTGTACGCGGGCTACGCCTACGCCTGCTCCGGCTTCGGCGAAAGCACCAGCGACCTGGCGTTCTGCGGCTATACCGGCGTGTTTGAAAACGGCCGCGCGCTGGCCGAGGGCAAACGTTTCTCGATGGACGGGGACACGGTCGTGGCGGATATCGACGTGCAGCGCCTTCGCTACCAGCGCCAGCGTAACGGCAGCTTCCACCAGGCGGAGCGCAGCGAACGCCCGATGCGCGTCGTTCCGTTGCCGGTGGAACAGGAAGCGGAGAAAACCCGCCTTTTGCGCCCGATTCCCCCGCTGCCCTTCGTGCCGGAAGGCGCGGAGAAGGAAGAACATCTGGAGGAGATCGTCCGCATCCAGTGCACGGGGCTGGCCACACGGCTTACGGCCATCGGCTGCGAGCACGTGGTGCTGGGCGTTTCCGGCGGGCTGGACAGCACGCTGGCGCTGCTTGTGGGCGTGCGCGCGCTGGATATGCTGGGGCTTTCGCGCAAAGGGATGCACGCCGTCACCATGCCGGGCATGGGCACGGGCAAACGCACCAAGTCCAACGCGGACAGGCTGATGGAGGCACTGGGCGTAAGCGCGCGGGAGATCGGCATCGAAAAGGCCGTGCGGCAACATTTCAAGGATATCGGCCAGGACGAGAACGTGCACGACGTGACCTACGAAAACTGCCAGGCGCGGGAACGCACACAGATTTTGATGGATCTGGCCAACAAGGTGCACGGCATCGTGCTGGGTACCGGGGACATGAGCGAGGCCTCGCTGGGCTTTTCCACCTACAACGGCGACCACATGAGCATGTACAACGTCAACTGCTCGGTGCCCAAGACCCTCGTCAAGAGCCTCGTCGCGTACCTGAGCCAGCGCGATTTCGGCGGCGCCGTAACGGACGTGTGCCGGGACGTGCTGGATACCCCCATCAGCCCGGAACTGCTGCCCGCGCAGGACGGGGAGCTTTCCCAGCGCACCGAGGAGATCGTGGGGGATTACGCGCTCAACGACTTTTTCCTTTACCATATGCTGGACAGCGGCAGCGGCCCCGAAAGGCTGAAAAGGATGGCTCTGCAGGCCTTCGAAGGCGTGTACGGCGAAGAGAAGGTCGTTTCGCAGCTGCGTGTTTTCCTGTGGCGCTTCATCGCGCAGCAATTCAAGCGCAACTGCGTGCCGGACGGCCCCAAGGTCGGCAGCATCAGCCTGAGCCCGCGCGGAGACTGGCGCATGCCGTCGGACATGAGCAACGCGCTCTGGCTGGAACCCCTGCGGTAACCGAACGCCGATCTTCACAGCCCCGCGCCCGCGCGGACGGAAAGAGAGATGGATATGAGCGAACGGCCCTGCCCCCGTTGCGGGAAAATGGTGAACGTGGAAAACGGCGCGGCTTTTTGCCCCTTCTGCGGCGCCGTCCTCCAGAAAGCCGGCGCGGACGCCGACCGGGACGCCGTGCGGGAAGCGCTGAAACAGGCGGAGGCGCAGACCGACCCGAAGAAAAAGTACGAACTGCTGATCCGCGTGCGGCAGGAGCATCCGGACAGCCTCGCCGTGGCCGAGGAACTGCTGCTGCTGGGGCGGCTGCATGAGCGCGACCCGCGCAGACTGGACTTTTCCGTAATTAAGAGCTACCTGCTCAACGCCTATCTGGAGCCGGACCAGTACACGCCCGAGCAGAGCGCGGCCATGCGCCGGGAACTGTTCGAGCACCCGGATCTGGAGCGTTGCCTTGCGCTGGCCGAGGACCGCGACGCGTTTTTAAGCCATTACCTTACGCGCCTGTCCGGCCAGTTTATCGAACTGTTTCTGAAAGGAAGCAGCCAGTACATGCGCCGCTTCTTCGGCTTCGGGCTGGACAGCCGCGCGCCGAAACTGCTTTCCCGCCCTTCGGCGCGGGTGCTGAAAGCCATGCGCAACGATCCCCTGTTCAGCGAGGAGCAGCGCCTGTTGCTGGCGCGCGCCTTCTACCGCGCTTTCGCCACCCAGATGGGCGAGGAAACGCAGTGGCTGGACGGCGCCATGACGGAGCTGGGGGTCGCGCTGGAGTAACGCCCGGAACGGGCGCGCGTCAACGGGGGAGGATACCCCCGGGGAGGTTTTTTTGCAGATTCACCGTTATTCCGCGCAGGGTTCGCCGCAGGGTACGCGCAGACCGCCCAAGGACATGCCGGAGCGTGTGCCGCCCGGAAGGCCCAGGGTTGCCCGCCCGCCCGCCCGCGATACGCTGCCACGGCAAAAACCCGTAACGAACGACCCGCCTCCGGCCGCCCGGCCCAAATGGAAGGGCGTCGTGAAACGCATACTCGCCGTTCTGGCCGCCGTTCTCGTGCTGGCGCTGGCCTATGTGTTCCTGTTGATGGGCGAACCCGGGGAGGACGACCAGCTGGCCGCGCGGACCGCCGTGCAGGAGGAGACGATCCGCGTGCCCATCGCCGCCTCGCAGACGGCCGGCGGCGCGGACCTCAACCAGATGGCCGTCAACTTCGGAAAGCCCGTGCTGGCGCTGTACGCGAGCGATCTGGCCGTTCAGAAGGCCACGCTGTTTGACACGGCGTTCCGCGGGGGCTACGCCCGCTGCCTCACCATCGTCTACGCCTTCGCGGACGGCGCGACCCTCACGGTGGAAAGCATCCGCCCGACGGCGGCGGTTACGCTGCTGGCTGGGGAGCACTACCGCCTGAACGTGGAAACGCTCTACACCGTCGCAGGCATGGATGCCGTGCGTATCGACACCGACACGCAGATCAGCCTGGTCGCGCGCGGGTCGGAGGCGGTGTATGCGCTCCGCTGCCCGATGAACCACGAGGCGGATCTGGCCGCGCTGGTGAAGCAAATCACGCTGATGCAGCCTTCCGCATCGTAAGGCGTGGCCGGGCCGAAGCCTTCCCTACCTTTTCCGCATCCCGCCGAACGGCCTGCCCGGCGGCGCTGTAAGCCTGTAACAGAATAAGGAGTATGGTTCGTCCGCCGTTGCGCCGGGACCTTTTTGCGTCCCCCCGCCGCGGCGGGAAACCGGGGAGTTATATGGAACAAGATAAGCGCACCATGAAGACCTCCGCCCTGCTCAGGCGTTTCGCCCCCTATTACAAAAAGTACGTTCCCGTGCTTCTGCTCGACCTGTTCTGCGCGTCGCTGACCACGCTGTGTGACATCGTGTTGCCGCTGATGGTGCGCAACATCACGCAGCTGGCGACCACCGACATCGCTTTGCTCACGGTAGCGTATGTGCTGCGCATCGGGTTCATTTATCTGGTGCTGCGCGCCGTGGACGCGGCGGCGAACTTCTACATGACCGCGCAGGGGCACATCATGGGCACCCACATCGAGCGGGACATGCGCTATGATCTTTTCAAGCATTTGCAGGCGCTGGGCTTCTCCTATTTCAGCACCGCCAAGATCGGCCAGATTATGAGCCGCATCACCAACGACCTGTTCGAGATCACGGAATTCGCCCACCACTGCCCCGAGGAGTTCTTCATCGCGGGCCTTAAAATCACCGTTTCCTTCTTCATCCTCTTCGGGGTCAACCCGGCGCTTACGCTGATCATCTTCCTGGTGTTGCCGCTGATGCTGGTATGCACCCGCTACTTCAACCACAAGATGCGCAAGGCGTTTCAGGAACGCCGTTACCAGCTGGGGGAAATCAACGCCCAGGTGGAGGACAGCCTGCTGGGCATCCGCGTGGTGAAGAGCTTCGCCAACGAGCCCGCCGAAATCGAGAAATTTCAGCGCGGCAACGAGGCGTTCGTGCGCATCAAGCGCAGGGCTTACCTGTACATGGCGGGCTTTGCCACCACCACCCGCGTGTTCGACGGCCTGATGTACATTCTGGTGGTGGTCGCGGGCGCGCTGTTTATGATCCGGGGTTCCATCACCACCGCGGACTATATCGCCTACCTGCTCTATGTCAGCACCCTGCTTACGTCCATCCGGCGTATCGTGGAGTTTACCGAGCAGTTCCAGAACGGCATGACCAGCATCGAGCGTTTCTGCAACATCATGGACGTGCGCCCGGATATCGAGGACGCGCCGGACGCGACGGTGCTTTCCGACGTGCGGGGAAACGTGACCTTCGACCACGTGAGCTTCCACTACAGCGACAACGACCGTACCGTGCTGGCTGACCTGAACCTGCGGGTGAAGGCGGGGGAGCGCGTGGCGCTGGTCGGCCCCAGCGGCAGCGGGAAAACGACGCTGTGCAACCTGATCCCCCGATTCTACAACCTTTCGGGCGGGCGCATCCTCATCGACGGCAAGGACATCACCACGCTTACCCAGCAGAGCCTGCGGGAGAACATCGGCATGGTACAGCAGGACGTGTACATGTTCAGCGGCACCGTGTACGACAACATCCTGTTCGGCAGGCCGGAGGCCTCGGAGGCGGAGGTTGCGCGCGCCGCGGAGCTGGCCGGGGCCGATTCGTTCATACGCGAGTTGCCGGAAGGCTACCAGACCTACGTGGGCGAGCGCGGGGTGAAGCTGTCCGGCGGGCAGAAACAGCGCATCTCCATCGCGCGCGTGTTCCTTAAAAATCCGCCCATCCTTATTTTGGACGAGGCCACCAGCGCGCTGGACAACGAAAGCGAGCGGCTGGTGCAGCAATCGCTGGAGAAACTTTCCGTAGGCCGTACCACGTTCACCATCGCCCACCGCCTGACCACCATCCGCAACGCTACCACCATCTGGGTGCTGACGGAAAACGGCGTAGAGGAGCAGGGCACCCACCGGGAACTGATGGAAAAGAACGGCATCTACGCGCATTTATACGCCATGTATACGGAGGCGGTCTGATGATTTATGCCAAGGTGGAAGCCCCGCAGCTGAACGAGGCGTTCGCCCTCTACCGCGCCGCGATCGACGATATGCACGCCCGCGGGCTGTACCAGTGGAACTGGGGAGTATACCCCAACGAGGATATCCTGCGGGAGGACGTGGCCCTGGGCCGCCTGTACCGGCTGGACGCGGACGGGCGGTTTGCGGCCGTGTTCGCCCTCTGCGTGGGACAGGGGTCGGAATACGACGAAGTGCCGTGGCAGTACGGTGTAAATCCCGTATGTTTGCACCGCCTCGCGCTTGCGCCGGGCAGCCAGGGCAAAGGATACGCGAAGGATATCCTGGATTTTGTAAAGGAAGAAGGCCGCAGACTCGGCTGCGACTGCCTGCGCGTGGACACCTACTCGGAGAACAAGCGGGCGCTGAAGCTGTTCGCCTCGGCCACGGTACGGGAAGCGGGTATTTTCCGGCTGCCGAGCCATCCGCACGAATTCCACTGTTTCGAAGCGCCGCTGACGGACGATTGTCCCCTCCTGCCCGTGCGTATGCACCCGGCCTACCGTTACGGGGAGCAGACCCCGTGGGGCGGGGACGCGCTCGGCAGGCTGTACGGCAAGCCCATCCCGGACGCGCGTACCGGCGAGGCGCTGGAAGCCAGCTGTATTCCCGGGCTGGAAAGCACGGACGACGCGGGCGAGACGTTGCCGGAGCTTCTGGCCCGTTCCGGCGAAGGGCTGGCGGGCAGGGGGAACGCGAAGCCCTTTCCGCTGCTGCTGAAGCTGCTGGCGGCGGACACGAAGCTGAGCGTGCAGGTGCACCCCAACGACGAATACGCGCTGGCGCACGAAAAGAAGCCGGGCAAAACCGAGGCCTGGGTGGTTCTGGAGGCGAAGAGGGGCGCACGGCTCTGCTACGGGCTGAAGGAGGGCGTAACGAAGGAAGACCTCGCCGAAACGCTCGCCGGCGGCGGGGACGTGGGCAAACTGCTGGACAGCGTGCGCGTGGAGGCGGGCGACGTGCTGTACATGCCCAGCGGCATGGTGCACGCCGTCGGCGGCGGGATTACGCTGTACGAAATCCAGCAATCCAGCGACGTGACCTACCGCCTGTGGGATTACGACCGCGTGAACGAAAAGGGCGAGAAGCGCCCCCTGCACGTGAAGCAGGCGCTGGACGTTGCCGACCCCACGCTGCGCGGCCTGCGCACGCGCCTGCCGGACGCCTCCAACGCGGGCCTGCACATTATGCTGGCGGTGCCCGCGTTTACCCTTTCCTGCCTGTGCGTGACGGGCGAACACACGCTTGCCCCCCGGCCGGAGACGTTCCGCCTTTTTACGGCGCTGGACGCGCTGACGCTTTCGTGGCGGGGCGGAAGGCTGGCGTTGCAGCCGGGCGAAACCGCGCTGATTCCCGCGCGCAGCCCGCTGCTGACGGTGACGGGGGAAGGCCGGGCGCTGATCGCCAGAAGGCCGTAAAACGGTCGCTGACGCTCCCTTTGGACGGTCGCATTCGCTCCCTTTGGGAGAGGGATTGCGATCCCCCTCCCAACCGTCCCCGGGGATGGGAACGGGGCGATGGATAACGGAGAAATAAACGAAGCCCCGGCGATGATTCAAGCCGGGGCTCCGTTTTGTGAAAGGGAAAGGTTTACCCTTGCAGGCCGTTTTCCTGGCGCTCCATGTTTTCCACCACGACGTCGTAAATTTCGCCCAGCGAGGCGCAGTACTCCAGTACCTTCCACGGGGTGTTGGTGTGAAAGTGGATTTTGATCAGGTCCGGGTCGCCCACCACCAGACGGCAGTCCCCCTCGATGTTGCCGTCGATGTAGGCCGCGATATCGTCTTCGGAAAGGTTTTCCCCTTCGATCAGCAATTGGGTGTCGAATTTAAATTCCAACATGGGCTTTGCTCCTTTATCATCGAATGCCCGCCCATCATAGCGGAAAAACGGCCGAAAAGCAATACCCCGCGCCGCGAACCCCGCCCCAAACGTTGACATTCGCCGCCCGCATCTTCTATAATAAGGCGTTGCGCCGCGGGCCCGCCGTGCGGCGCGCAGGCGGCGACCGCCGAAAACAGTAAGGAGAGAAACCCATGAAGCCCACCACTTCCGCCGAATTGCGCGCGATGTTCCTTAAATTCTTTCAGGATAAAGGCCATGCCGTCATCTCCAGCGCGTCCCTGATTCCGGAAAACGATCCGACGGTGCTCTTTACCACCGCGGGGATGCATCCGCTGGTGCCGTACCTGCTGGGGGCCAAACACCCCGCGGGCACGCGGCTGACCGACGTGCAGAAATGCGTGCGCACCGGCGACATCGACGACGTGGGGGACATGAGCCACCTGACATTCTTCGAGATGCTGGGCAACTGGTCGCTGGGCGACTATTTCAAGAAGGAAATGATTCCGTGGAGCTGGGAGTTTCTCACCAGCCCGGAATATCTGGGCCTGCCGAAGGAAAAGCTGGCCTTCTCCGTGTTTGCGGGCGACGAGAACGCCCCCCGGGACGACGAGAGCGCGCAGCTCTGGCGCAGTTGCGGCGTGGCCGAAGACCGCATCTTTTTCCTGCCCAAGGAGAACAACTGGTGGGGCCCCGCGGGGCTCACCGGCCCCTGCGGGCCGGACAGCGAGATGTTCATCATCACCGACAAGGAACCCTGCGGGCCGGACTGTTCCCCCGCGTGCTCCTGCGGCCGGTATCTGGAAATTTGGAACGACGTGTTCATGCAGTACAACAAAAAGCAGGACGGCGCCTTCGAACCCCTCGCCAAGATGAACGTGGACACCGGCATGGGGCTGGAGCGCACCATCTGCGTGCTGACCGGCAAGAAAAGCGTGTACGAGACCGATCTGTTTGAAAATATCCTGGCCAAGATCGCGGAGCTTTCCGGCAGCCGGTACGGCGAAAACGCCGCCGTAACCAAGGCCTTCCGCATCGTGGCCGACCATATGCGCACCGCCACCTTCATTTTGGGGGACGACCGCGGCGTAAGCCCCTCCAACGTGGGACAGGGCTACGTGCTGCGCCGCCTCATCCGCCGCGCGGTGCGCTACGGCATGGAACTGGGCCTGCCGGACGGGTTTACCGGCGAGATCGCCAAAGTGATCGTCGCGCAGTACCGCGCGGTTTACCCGGAACTGGAGCGCAACGCCGCCTTCGTGATGGAGCAGCTTTCGCTGGAAGAAACCCGTTTTGCCAAGACCCTCAAGCAGGGCAACCGCGAGTTTGAAAAGATCGTGGAAAAGCTTACCGGCAAGACGATCGACGGGGAGAGCGCCTTCCACCTGTACGACACCTACGGCTTCCCCGTGGAGATGACGCTGGAACTGGCCAAAGAACAGGGCCTTACGGTGGATACGGCCGGATACGAGGAGTGTTTTAAAAAGCATCAGGAAAACAGCCACGCGGGCGCGGAGCAGGTTTTCAAGGGCGGTTTGGCCGACCACAGCGAGCAGACCGCGCGCCTGCACACCGCCACGCACCTGCTGCACGCGGCGCTGCGCAAGGTGCTGGGGCCGGAAGTGGCGCAGAAGGGCTCCAACATTACGGCGGAACGCCTGCGCTTCGACTTTTCCTTCGGCCGCAAGATGACGCCGGAGGAGATCGCCGAGGTAGAGAAGCTGGTGAACGGGTACATCGCCGCCGCCGCGCCCGTCACCGTGGTGGAAACCACCGTGGCCGAGGCCAAGGCGGAAGGCGCCATCGGCCTGTTCGAGAGCAAGTACGGCGAAAAGGTGAAGATGTACACCATGGGCCCGTTCAGCAAGGAAATCTGCGGCGGTCCCCACGCGCATAACACGGCCGAGCTGAAGTCCTTCAAGATTCAGAAGGAGGAAAGCTCCTCTGCGGGCGTGCGGCGCATCAAGGCGACCATCGGGGCGGAAGACTGAGCGCTTCCGTACGGAAAAATGAAAAAGCGCCGGGGCGGTTCGCTCCGGCGCTTTACGTATCTTACCCTAACAGTGCTTTCTTTCCGAGCAGGTACGCCCCCACCAGGCCGCTGACCGGGTACAGCGCGGGTGGCACGATGTAATCGTCGGTATGTGACAGGATCGCCTCCGCCTGCACGTAGCCGTTGAGCAGTTCCCGCGTGCGCGCGCGGATCATGGGGAAAAGCGCCTGCCGCTGCATCACGCCGCCGCCAAGGATGATCTTTTTCGGGCTGACCGTTAAAATCAGGTTCACGCACATCTGCGCCAAGTAATCGGCCTCGACGACGAACGCGGGGTGGCCGTCGGGCAACGCCCTCGCGTCCCCGCCCGCCCGCGCCGCAAGGGCGGGGCCCGCCGCGAGCCCTTCCAGGCAGCCGTCGTGGTAGGGGCATACGCCGCGCGGGTTGGGGTCGTCCGGGTGCGGACGCAGGAGCATGTGGCCCACCTCGGGGTGCAGAAGCCCGTGCACCAGCCTCCCGCCGGAGAGCACGCCCCCGCCCACGCCGGTGCCCACGGTCACGTACACCGCGTCGGAAAGTCCGCGGGCCGCGCCCAGCTCCGCCTCGGCCAGCACCGCGGCGTTCACGTCCGTGTCGATGGCGCTGGGAAGGCCGCGGCCGTCCAGCAGGGCGGAAAGCAGCGGATAGTCGCGCCATGCCAGCTTGGGCGTGGTGGTGATGGACCCGTAATTCGGCGCGGCGGGGTCCAGCGACAGGGGGCCGAAGGAACCCACGCCCAGCGCGTCGATTCCGTGCTTCTCAAAAAATACGCGCATCGGCGGCACGGTTTCCTCCGGCGTCCGGGTGGGCAGCGAAAGCCGTTCCAGCTCCGTGCCCGTTTCGTCGTATACACCCAGCACCATTTTGGTACCGCCCGCTTCCAGCGCGCCGATTTTCCTCATGTTTACGCCTCCGTTGCTTTTCTCGGGGTATCATATCAAAAACGCGGGGGGAATGCAACCGGCGGCCCGGGCGCGGCGTTGCGCGGGCGCTCCTCCGCTTGACGTCCGTGCGGGTTTGCCTTACAATAGAAACCAGAAACGGCCCGCCGCCGTAAACGGACGGCGGTTTTTCAGGGCCTCGCCCCGCGCGGCGGACGGGGAGAAACCTGCGGCCGGACAGAACGTACGGAACGTACACGGAGGGCAGGCATGTCCTTTTCATCGGATTGCAAGGAGGAGCTTTGCCGCGTTCCCTGCGACAAGGCCTGTTGCCGTCTTGCGGAGCTGAGCGCGCTGTATATGACGCTGGGCGCGCTGTCCCTGCTGGGGCACGGGCGGCTGAGCGTGCAGTTTACGGTGGAAAGCCCCGCCGTGGCAAGGCGCGTGTTCGTGCTGCTGCAGAAAGAGGCGCAGATCGTCGCCCAACTGCATTACGTTACCCACGCGCGTTTCGGCGGCAGGCGCAAGTGCGTGCTGACCGTGGGACCCGCGCAGGCGCCCGCGCTGCTCGAACGCCTGGGCATGATGGACGCGGGCGCGGACGGCGCGCCCACGCTGCGCTCCACCGCGCCGCGCGTAAAGCTGCAGCGGGATTGCTGCCGCCGGGCGTTCCTGCGCGGAGCGCTGCTGGGTTGCGGCACCCTGACCAACCCGGAACAGAGCTACCATCTGGAGTTTTCCGCGCGGGACGAGGCTCTGCGCCTGAACATCGCCAAATGCCTGCAAAGTTTGGGCGTGCCGGTGAAACGGACGGCGCGGCGCGGGGTCGTAAGCCTGTATTGCAAGCAGAGCGACCAAATCGCCGATATCCTCACTGCGGCGGGCGCGCACCGCGCGGTGACGAAGCTGGAATCGCTGAAGGTGCAGCGGCAGGTGCTGGGGAGCGTCAACCGCGCCATCAACTGCGACGGGGCCAACCTGCGCAAGCAGATGAACGCCAGCGCTCGCCAGCTGGAACTGATCGGCCGTCTCACGGCCTCGGAACGCTTCGCCGCCCTGCCGCCCGCGCTGCAGCAGGTGGCCCGGGCCCGCACGCAGGCTCCGGACATGAGCCTGGAGGAACTGGGGCAGACGCTTACGCCGCCCATCGGCAAGAGCGGCGTCAACCACCGGATGCGGCGGCTGATGCGTTACGCGCTGGAAGAAACGGACGAAACCCCGGCGCAGCCCTCCGGTGTCGCCCCGCGCACCTGACCCCGTCGACTAGAACCCCGCCGGACCGCTCGCCCCGCTTAATGGGAGGTTTCCATATGATACGGACGGAATTGGACCTGAAGCCCATCATGCCGTTCACCCGCGCCACGGCGGCGCGCCTGGCCGCCACGGCCAGCCGTTTCGACTGCAGGCTGACGCTGGAATGCGAGGGGCTCGTGCTGAACATGAAAAGCATGCTCGGCCTGCTTTCGCAGGCCAAACTGCCCGAAGGTCGGGCGACGCTGGTGGCGGACGGCGCGGACGAGGCGGCCGCCACGCGGGCCGTGCTGGAAGCCATAACCGAGCAGCAGGCCCCGTAACCGGTTCGGTTACCCGTGCGAACAAGCATTTCCGCCGTGGGGGACGGGGCCGCGGGCGCCCGTTTCCCGCGGCTTTCCGTATTATCGGGGGAACGCCGCCCCGTATTGCGAAACGGGGGGAAACGGGGTATGATGGTACCGGCATTTGACCCCGAGGAGGGCGCGACCCGATGATTCTGCACGATTCCCACTCCCCCGTGTACCGCGATCCCATCGGCCCCGTGGCGGCGGGGGGACGGCTGACGCTCCGCTTCCGGTGCGACGAGTGCGACGCGGTGATTCTGCGCACGTGGGACGGCGCGGAAACGCGCACGCCCATGGCGAACGCCGGAAACGGGTTATGGGAAGCGACGGTCGCCGTGCCGGAAACCCCCGTGCTTTTCTGGTACGACTTCATCGTGGAGCGCGCGGAGGGCGAACTGCGTTACGGCAACGCGGCCGACGAACTGGGCGGCGAGGGCGCGGAGATGTTCGGCGCTCCCCGCAGCTACCAGGTCACGGTGTACGACCCGGCCTATGCCACCCCCGCGTATCTCCGGGAAGGCGCGATCTACCAGCTTTTTCCCGACCGGTTTTTCCGCAGGCCGGGCGACCCCGCCCCGGAAACCGACGCCCGCGTGAAGCAGGCCCATCCGGAGGCGACCTTCCATCGGGTGTGGAACGAGCCGCCCGCGCTGGATATCGACCCCGAAAACGGGGACAACCGCGCGCTGGATTTTTTCGGCGGAGCGCTGAACGGTATCGCGGACAAACTGGATTACCTCCAATCGTTGGGCGTGACCGTGCTGTACCTGAACCCCGTGGTGCGCGCGCGCACCAACCACCGCTACGATACGGGGGACTACGGGCACACCGACCCGATTCTGGGCACCGACGAGGATTTTGTGGCGCTTGCGCGCGCCGCCGCGGCGCGCGGCATCCGCGTGCTATGCGACGGAGTGTTCAGCCACACCGGGGCGGACAGCCGGTACTTCAACCGTTACGGACGCTACGATACCGTGGGCGCGTACCAGAGCCCGAAATCCCCTTATTATTCATGGTACCGCTTCATCGATTATCCCGACCGCTACGACGCCTGGTGGGGCTTCTATACCCTGCCCGCCCTCGACAAAAACGACCCCGGCTACCGCCGCTTCCTGCTGGACGGGGAAACCGGCGTGCTGCCGCTGTGGATGAAGCGCGGCGCGTGCGGCTGGCGGCTGGACGTGGCCGACGAACTGCCCGTTTCGCTGCTGGAGGCCATGCGGACGGCCGTGAAACGCCAAAACCCGGACGGCGTGCTGCTTGGGGAAGTCTGGGAAGACGCCAGCAACAAGGTGAGCTACGGGCAACCCCGCTCCTACTGTTTGGGGGACACGCTGGACAGCGTGATGAACTACCCGCTCCGGCGCGCGGTGATCGACTTTTTTACCGGCAAGGCCACCGCCCGCGACCTGCGGCGGCTTATCCTGCACCAGCGGGAGGTGTACCCCGCGCCTTTCCACTATTCGCTGATGAACCTGCTGGGCAGCCACGACCGCGTGCGGGCGCTCAACGCTTTCGCCGGGTACGACATGCCGGGCATCGTTCAAATGCCCCGGGCGGACGCACAGAAGGTGCGTCTGAAACCGGAGCGGCTGGCGCTGGCGAAGGAACGCTACCTGGAGGCGCTGCGCCTGATTTGCGCGCTGCCCGGCGCGCCCGCCGTGTATTACGGGGACGAGCTGGGCATGCAGGGCATGGCCGACCCGTGGAACCGCGCGCCCATGGACTGGGAAAACGGCGATACCGCCCTGCGCGCCCGCGTGGCCGAACGGCTTGCTTTCCGGCGCGACCGCCGCATGCTGCAAACCGGCTTTCTGGACGCGGAAGTGCCGGACGACGACACCCTCGTCGTGCGCCGCTACGCCGTGAACGGACGGGACGCTTTCGGCGACCCGCTCGCGGAGCCGGACGTGACCGTGAAGGTTTCCCGCGAAATGGGCCGGCGCGCCTGACCCCGCGGCTTTGCCCCGGCGGTTCCCCGATGGTGCCCCGTGAACCCAGCGACCGGACGAAAGGCGGAATCGACGCCGATGTACTTCACATCCCTGAAGCTGAAAAACTTCCGCAACTACGCGGCGCTGGACTTCGCGCCCGTGGCGGGTACCACCGTGCTCTACGGGGCCAACGGCTCCGGCAAGACCAACCTGCTGGAAGCCATGCACCTGCTTTCCGTGGGCCGCAGCCACCGCACGACCGTAGACCGGGAGATGATCGCGCAGGGCGAAAGCGTGGCCTTCGTGCAGGGGGAGACCCAGCGGCTGGACGGAGCGCATAAGCTGGAAGTGCGCCTGTACCCGCTCAACAAGCCGCAGAAGCGCGTGCTGCTTTTCGGCAAGCCCGCCCAGCGCATCGCGGATATGATGGGTCACGCCACCGCGGTACTTTTCGGGCCCGAAGACCTGCGCATCGTCGGCGACGGTCCCGCCGCCCGGCGGCGCTTCGTGGATATGCAGTTAAGCCAGATCCGCCCCAGCTACGTGCGCGCCCTGCGCAATTACCTGTGCGCGCTGGAAAGCCGCAACGCGCTGTTGAAGGCGCAGCGCCAGAGCCCGGCGGACGATCTGGACGCGCAGCTGGACGCGTGGGACGAGCAGCTGGCCGTGGCCGCGGTGAGCGTGGTGGAGGCGCGCCGCTGGTTTTTAAAGGAACTGTCGGAAAACGCCGCCGCCCAGTATGCCGCCATCGCCGGGGACGCGGAGGAAACGTTCGACTTGCGCTACGTGGGGCCGCTGGCCGCCACCGAGACCCCGTACCGCCAGATGCTCGCCGGGCTGAAGCGCGGCCGCGCCGAGGACAAACAGCGCCTGTTCACCGGCTACGGCCCCCACCGGGACGACGTGGCCATGCTGCTCAACGGCAAGGAACTGCGCGCCTACGGCAGCCAGGGGCAGCTCCGGACGGCTGTGCTGAGCATGAAGCTGGGGGAAATCCGGCTGATTGAGAACGAAATGGGGGAGAAGCCCGCCCTCCTGCTGGACGACGTGTTCAGCGAGCTGGATTTGAAGCGGCGCGGCGCTTTGCTTAAAAGCGCGGTCGGCGTGCAGACCATCCTTACCTGCACCGACAAGGCGGACGCCGCGGGCGCTCGCGCCGACGCCTTTTACCGGGTGCAGACCGACGCAGCGGGGCACGCGTTTCTTTCGGAAGGCTGAATCACGAAGGACGGAAAGGATCCCCCGAGAGTCCTCGGGGTTGAAGTTATATGAACCGTTCGACGAAACCAGTACGCGATTATCCGTACGACGTTTTCCCTAAAAACGAACGCGTCGGCCTTCGGCCGTATCTGCGTACGCGGAGCCGTGAAGGTTACGACCGCGGCGCGGACGCCCCGGCGGATACGTACGGGGCGGGTTTATGGTATAATATTCCGGAAAACCGGGGGGAGGCGCGGTGAATGGCGAAACGGCGCTGGCACATGGGGCTGGCCGCCGCGCTGCTGGTGCTGGCCGCGGCGGTGGCGGCGGGCGTGCTGCTGGCCCGGCCGCGGGAGGCGCTTACGGCCGACCCGCCTGGGGAAACCCTGCTGGCCGCCTCACGGGGACTGGACGAGGTTGCGATCGACGCGGCTTTCGACCCTTCCGCCCGCACCGTGAGCGTGTCCCAGACGATGACGCTTACGAACCGCACGGGCACCGCGCAGAGGCTGCTCGTGCTGCGCACCTACGCCAACGCCTTCCGCGACGAGGAATACTCGCCCGCCGCGACGGAGGAACTGTACGACGAATGTTATCCCGACGGCTTTTCCCCCGGGGGCTTGACATTTTCCGCCGTGAAGCTTACCATGCCCGGCGGCGAGGAAACGGGTGCGAACTACAGCTACGAGGACGACGCGCACACCGTGCTGCGTGTGTCCCTGCCCGCGGACTGGGCCGCGAACGCGACGCTGACCCTGCGTATGGACTACGCCCTGCTGGTTCCGAAGGCGGCGTACCGGTACGGCGAAAGCGGCGGCGTGTGGTCGCTGGGCAACGCCTTCGTGATCCCCTCGCTGTTTTGGGACGGCGCGTACCGCACGGACGGGTATTACTCCATCGGGGACCCGTTTATCTGCGAGTGCCGTAACTACACCGTGCGGGTCACCGCGCCGGGGGACTACACCGTTGCGGGAAGCGCCGCGCCCGTGCGGGAACCGGCGGCGGACGGGCGGACGGTCACCACGTTTTCCGCCCCCGCCGTGCGGGATTTCGCCCTGTGCCTCAGCACGGGCTACGCGCTGGCGGAGGCGAAACAGGACGGCGTGCTGGTGCTCGCGTATGCGCTTCAAAAGAGCGACGCGCAGGCGATGCTTTCCACCGCCGTCCGGGCGCTGGCCTGCTACGGCGAACGCTACGGCCCGTACCCCTACCCCTGCTTCACGGTTTGCGAATCGGGCTTCGGCTTCGGCGGCATGGAATACCCCGCCCTGGCGATGATCGGCACCGGAAAGCTTTCGGCGGGCGGCGACGCGCTGGAGCAGACCGTGGCGCACGAAACGGCGCACCAGTGGTGGTACGCGGCGGTGGGCAGCGACGGATACAACCAGGGCTGGCAGGACGAGGCGCTTTGCGAGTTTTCGCTGCTGGACTACTGGGGAGCGCGCTACGGCGCGAACGCGCGCGCGGAACTGCAATACTCGCTGGCGGACGCCGCCATGCGCGTGACGGTTCCGGACGGGGTCACGCCGGGCAGCCCCGTGGACTACTTCGGCGATATGGACGAGTACGCCCTGGTGGTGTACCAGCGCGGGGCCGCGGCGCTGTGCGCGCTGGATACCGCGCTGGGCGGCGGGCTGGACGGTTTCCTTGCGGAGTATTACCGCACGTACGCGTTCCGGCTGGCCTCGCGGAAGGATTTTGAGACGCTGCTCAACGCCTGGTCGGGCGGGGACTGGTCCCCGCTGCTGACGGATTATCTGGACACGTATATCGAAAATTAGAAGGCGACCCCGGTCGCCGCGAAGGGAACGAAACCGAATGCCTGACGAACGCGCGCGGGACGTGGCCGTACTGATCCCCAGCTACCAGCCCGACGGGAAACTGCAGCCGTACGTAAACGCTTTGGCGGAGG
>CAZCCZ010000036.1:29394-36285 GCA_964497495.1 uncultured Oscillospiraceae bacterium | reverse complement strand
ATCATGACCCTGCTGATGGGCGACCAGGTAGAGCCCCGCAAGGAGTTCATCGAGGAGAACGCCAAGCTCGTCACCGATCTGGATATTTAGGCGCGAGGCGCCCCTTTGGGGAAGGAATTGCGATCCCCTCCCCAACCTTCCCCGAAAAAGGGATGCGCCTGCGGGCGCACCAAAGGGCTTTCCGCTCGCCCTTTGGAAACCTTTGGGGCGCCCGTCAACTTGGAACCTTCGGGGGCGTCCGTCAGCCATGGCGTCCATCCATGGCGCTTAGCCGTTACGGCACGGTATGATACGCCTGCGGGCACCCGAAGGGTGCAGGGGCGATCGGAAAGCCCCTGCCCGCGCTCATAAACGCGGCGCCCCCCTGCGCCGCGAGCGCAACCGCCGCATAAACCCTGCCTCAGGGCAGTGAGGAGTATGTTCATGTCGGATATTCAGGACAAGCTCATTCCCACCGATCTGGAAAAGGAAATGAAGACCTCGTTCATCAGTTACGCGATGGCGGTCATCATCAACCGTGCGCTGCCGGACGTGCGCGACGGCCTGAAGCCCGTGCACCGGCGCATCCTGTACGCGATGAACGAGCTGGGCATGACGCCGGACAAGCCCTACCGCAAGAGCGCGCGCATCGTGGGCGACGTGCTGGGTAAATACCACCCGCACGGGGACAGCAGCGTGTACGACGCCATGGTGCGCCTGGCGCAGGACTTCAACATCCGCTACCCTCTGGTGGAGGGGCAGGGCAACTTCGGCTCCGTGGACGGGGACGGCGCGGCCGCCATGCGCTACACCGAGGCCCGCATGTCCAAGCTCACCATGTTCCTGCTGGGGGAGATCGACAAGGACACCGTGGACTTCTACCCCAACTTCGACGAAACGCTCATGCAGCCCACCGTGCTGCCCAGTCGGTTCCCCAACCTGCTGGTTAACGGCTCCAGCGGCATCGCCGTCGGTATGGCCACCAACATCCCGCCGCACAACCTGCGCGAGGTGGTGGACGGCTGCGTATACATGATCGACCACCCGGACTGCACGGTGGACGATCTGATGCAGTTCATCAAGGGGCCGGATTTCCCCACCGGCGCGTTGATCCTGGGGCACAGCGGCATCCGCGCAGCGTACCACACGGGGCGCGGCCGTATCCTCATGCGCGCGCGCACCGAAATCGAAACCATGGGGCAGAACCGCCAGCGCATCGTGGTGATGGAAATTCCCTATATGGTCAACAAGGCCAAGATGGTGGAAAAGATCGCCGAACTGGTGCACGAGAAGCGCGTGGACGGCATCAGCGACATCCGGGACGAGAGCGACCGCAACGGCATGCGCGTGGTCATCGAACTCAAGCGGGACGTGAACCCGCAGGTGGTCCTGAACACCCTGTACAAGCATACCCAGCTGCAGGAGACCTTCGGCGTCAACATGCTGGCGCTGGTGGACGGGGAGCCGAAGGTGCTGACTCTGCGGGAGATGCTCTACCACTACGTGCGCCACCAACAGGAGGTCGTTACCCGCCGCACGAAGTACGATCTGGACAAGGCCGAAGCCCGCGCGCATATCTTGGAAGGGCTTCTAAAGGCGCTGGACCACATCGACGAGATCGTGCAGATCATCAAGAGCGCGACCGACGTGGCCGCCGCGCGCACCGCCCTGATGGAGCGCTTCGACTTCAGCGACAAGCAGGCCCAGGCGATTCTGGATATGCGCCTGGCGCGCCTGACCGGGCTGGAACGGGACAAGCTTCTGGCCGAGTATCAGGAGCTGGAAAAGCAGATCGCCTATTTCAGAAGTCTGCTCGCGGACGAGGCTCTGCTGATGGGCGTGGTGAAGACCGAGATGACGGAAATCCGCGACAAGTTCGCGGACGAACGCCGCACGGAGCTGACCCTGCTGGAGGGCGAGATCGACATCGAAGACCTCATCCAGTCCGACGACATGGCCGTCACCATGACCAACTTCGGCTATATCAAGCGGCTGCCCAAATCCACCTACCGCGCGCAGCACCGCGGCGGCCGCGGCGTTACCGGCATGGCGACCCGCGAGGAAGACTTCGTTAAGGAGCTCATCATCGTCAACACGCACGAGGAGATTCTGTTCTTCACCAACCGCGGGCGCGTGTACAGCCTCAAGTGCTACCAGATTCCGGAGGCGGGGCGCGCGGCGCGCGGCATCGCCATCGTCAACCTTCTGGCGCTTACCGGCGACGAGAAGGTCACCGCCATGATCCCCGTACCCAAGGATCTGGAAGGCCACAACGTGGTCATGATGACGCGGGACGGCTATATTAAGAAGACGCCCTACGAGGATTTCGCCAACCTGCGTAAGAACGGGCTGATCGCGGTAACGCTGATGGAGGGGGACGAGCTGACGGCCGTGGAGTTGACCGACGGCAGCGAGTGCCTGCTGCTGGGAAGCCGCCGCGGTATGGCCATCCGCTTCGGTGAGGAAGACATCCGCCCCATGGGCCGCGTCGCGCGCGGCGTGCACGCCATGAAACTGCGTCCCGGCGACGAGATGATCGGCATGAGCGTGGTGGGCGAAGGCATGAAGGTGCTTTCCATCGCCGAAAACGGCTACGGCAAGCTGACCGACCCGGAAGCCTTCCGCGAACAGGGCCGCAACGGCATGGGCGTGCGCGCCATGCAGCTGAGCGAAAAAACCGGTCGCATGGTGGCCCAGCTGACCGTTTGCGAGGACGAGGACGTGCTGCTGATGACCGACGACGGCAATATCATCCGTATGGCCGTGGCCGACATCCGCGAAACGGGCCGCAACGCGCAGGGCGTGCGGCTGATGCGCCTGGCCGAGGACGCGAAGATCGTGGCCGTGGCGCGCGCCGAGCAGGAAGAAGACGAAGAGGACAAGGCGCTGGAGGAGGCCGTGGAGGCCATTACCGAAAGCGCCGACGACGTGATGGGCGAAAGCAAGGACACGGCTTTCGACGCGGGGGACGAAGGCGACGGAAGCTCCGGGCCGGAGGACGACGGGGAAATCTGACCGAAAAATAACGAAAAACGGCGGAAGCGCAGGATTGCGCTTCCGCCGTTTTATCATCTCTTGCTTATTCTTCGTTGTCCTGACTGATGCCCAGCTTCGAGCCCACATCGTCCGCGCGGGTCTGCGCATCCCGGTAGCCGCTTAGCCCGCTGAACAGATCGTACGCCTTTTGCAGCTCGCCCTGTTTCTCGTAATCTTCCGCCTGGCTGTACAGCTGGTCGCGGTAATGGTCGGAGCATTCCTTGACCAGTTCGCGGGAATGCAGGTAGTCCCCCAGCAGGGAGAAAAACTTGATCGCCTGCCCGTAGTCGCCCACGGTCATCAGGTCTTTGGCGTGATAGTAGATCAGTCGTTGCAGGTCTTCCAGCCGCACCGACGAATCTCCGAAATCCCCGATCTTCTCGTAATTAACAAGCGCGGTATCGTAATCCTCCGTATTCTCGGCGTAGCGCGCCTGGCAATAGATCGCGCGGGTGGCGCTGTCCTCGAAATCGCCCAGGCTCAGGAATGCGGCGGCGGCTTCGGAGAAGGCGTCCCCGTCCTGCAGGACGCAGGCATGGCAATAGGCATAGCGCTGCTTGCCGTACATAAAGCCTTGCGTCTGCTCGAAAAACGGCTCCGCGGCGGCGTAATTCCCCTGGTCGTAAAACACGAGCCCCCGGGCGTAGGCGGCGTAGGTGGCGGCCTGCTGGTAATCGCCCAGTTTGTCGAAAGCGTCGGCGGCTTCCGCGTAATCGCCGTTGGCGAAAGTGGCCACCGCACGGTCGTAGGCCGCGGAAGGGTCCCCGCAGGCGGTCAGCGAGAACGCCAGAACGCACACGCACAGCGCCGTAAAAGCGCGCTTAACGCGGTGTGGGCGCGTCGCGACATTCATCCCGCAGGCACGGCGGTTGCGCATTTCCCTCGCCTCCTTTGCGGATCGCACCGGTCACGGCCGCGCGCCCGGCGCTTGCTCCCCGGCGCCGCGCAGGTACTCGTCGCGGAGGATCGCGTACAGTTCCACGTCCACGAAACGGCCCTTGTTATAAATACGCTGGCGCAGCAGCCCCTCATGCTTCATGCCCGCGTGGCGCATCACGGCGCCGCTGGCGGGGTTATCCGTTTCGTGCTGCGCTTCCACGCGGTTCAGGTACAGCGTTTCAAAACAGAAACGGAGCATCGCCCGCACCGCCTCGGTCATCAGCCCGCGGTTCCAGTAGGCGCGGTTCAGGCTGTAGCCGATCTCGGCGGAACGGTTATCCCGCTGCACCCACATAAGCCCGATGGTGCCGATTACCTTCCGCTCGGCGTTCAGCTCGATCACGTAGGTGGAAGGCAGCCCGGCGCGGTATTGCCGGAGCAGGCTGCGGATATAACCCCGCGTCTGGTGGATGGAAGCGTGCGGCTCCCACAGCACGTGGTGCGCCACTTCCGGGTCGCGGGAGTACTCGTACAGGTCGCGGGCGTCCGTCATGCGGGCGGCGCGCAGGGTCAGGCGCGGGGTGGCAAGCGGCGGCAGGTGGGCGTAAACGTCGGATTCAATCAGCATGGGCGGCTTTCTTTGGTCGGTAGGAATGGGAAGGGCGGGGCGTCGGGCAGGGTTCGTACACAGGCGGTCACAGCGCGAGCGGCGGCGCGTACGGCGGCGCGGGGTTCTGATAACCGGCCGCCAGGAGACACAGCCCGACGAGGAGCAGCGCGACCAGCCCCAGCATCAGCCAGAAAAAAGAAGAAAGCGTCTTGCGCGAGCGGGCGGCCATAGGAATCCTCTCCTTCTCGGGGCGGGCCGCCGGCCGTGCCGGAAATTCCCGCCGCAGGGATGCAAACGCGGCCCCGCCGCGTTAATTTATCGACGGCTCACGGGGCTCCGGGCCGCGCAGTTTCGCCCACGCGAGCATCAGCCCCAGGGCGGTTTTCCCGTCGCACAGTTCGCCGCTCGTCACGCGTTTTACGGCTTCCTCCAACGGCATGCGCACCACGCGCAAAAACTCGTCCTCGTCCGGATGGGCGTCGTGCCGGCTGAGGCCCGTCGCCAGATAAATACTTACCCGTTCCGTGCAGAAGCCGGGCGTGGTGATCATCGGGCAGAGCAGTTCCATCCGGCGGGCGTTCAGGCCTGTTTCCTCCGCCAGTTCCCGGTGCGCGCAGCTCAGCGGATCCTCGTCCGCGCGCTCCAGTTTGCCCGCGGGAATCTCCAGCGTGATCGCGTCCACCACCACGCGGTGCTGACGCACCAGCGTCACCGTCCCGTCCGCGTCCACCGGCACCACCGCCGCCGCGCCTTTGTGGCGTACCACCTCGCGCCACGCCAGGTTGCCGTTGGGCAGGCGCACCCGCATGTGGCTTACGTCGATCAGCATGCCGTGGAAAACCGTATCGTCCGAGAGGGGCGTTTCGCGCAGGTCGCCGTCGCCCGCGGCGGGATCGGGATGGCCGGTCATAAGCGGTCGCCTCCAAAATGGATTGCTCAGGTATTCTACGCGGAGACTTCGGAACCCTTGCGGTGTGAAAAACATTTGTAACATTCTCCCCCCCTTCGCGCCCCGAACCGCTTGTAAGCCAATGTTTCACGGCGGTCGCCCGCCTTGACAACCCGTTACCAACCCATTACAATGAAGGCGGTTTAAGCCTTCTCTCCCTTTTCGGAATACCCGTTTGATCAAAGGAGGGACCCCCGGATGAAACATCGCGCTTTATCCGCGCTACGCCGCCTCGCGGCCTGGATGACCGGCCTTTTTCTGATTCTTTCCCAGCTGGCGCTGCCCGCGCTCGCCCTGACGCAGGACGAGATCAACGCGATGCCGACCGTGACGGTGTTTTACACCCTTGCGGACGGCGGGGACGTGCAGGCCCTGCCGGCTACGCCCACCTCCGACGCCATGGGCAAAGCCTACTGGGCGACGATCCCCGCGCAGGCGTTCGCTTTCCCGGTCACGATCAGCGTGCTGGCGAGCCCGTATTACCCCTATACGTTCACGCCCCCGGACGGCACGGCGATCGCCACAGGCTCCGACACCGTGGATTATAAGGGTGCTTACACCACCATCACCGCCTATCAGGACGGCGTGGCGATGGAGGAGTACCACCTGTACGTGTCCACGGCGGAAATCCCCGCGGAAGTGGCGCCCGTCGATGTGCCCGTAACCTACGTGGACGCGGATGACCCCTCCAAAGTGCTCTATTTAACCACCTTCACCGCGTATTTCAACGTAGAAAACGTCGTGACTGTCGAGGCGGGCCACGTACCCGACGGCTATACGCTGGAGGGAAGCGACGGCGCGTATATCACCGTGGACGCTTCCGGCGTGGCTTCACCTTCCAGCGTGACCTTCACGTTCCGCAAACCAGCCCAGCAGGGCACGCTGACGATTTACTACGTAGACGGGAACAACAACCCGCTCAATACCGAAACCCGAACGCTGGCCCCCGGCAGCCACGATATCACGCCGGACGCGGCCTACGTGCCGGAGGGGTATACCCTGACGAGTGAAGGCAGCCAGCCGGTGACCGTGACCAATGACGGCGTCACCTCCCCGGACAGCGTCACCTTCACCTACGCACAGCCTGCCGTACAGGGCACGCTGACGATTTATTACGTGGACGGGAACAACAACCCGCTTAACACCGAGACCCGCATGCTGGACCCCGGCAGTTATGACATCACGCCGGACGCGGCCTACGTGCCGGAGGGGTACACCCTGACAAGCGAAGGCAGCCAGCCGGTGACCGTGACCAATGACGGCGTCACCTCCCCGGACAGCGTCACCTTCACCTACGCACAGCCTGCCGTACAGGGCACGCTGACGATTTATTACGTGGACGGGAACAACAACCCGCTTAACACCGAGACCCGCACGCTGGCTCCCGGCAGCCACGATATCACGCCGGACGCGGCCTACGTGCCGGAGGGGTATACCC
>CAZCCZ010000036.1:8298-29294 GCA_964497495.1 uncultured Oscillospiraceae bacterium | reverse complement strand
TGCTGGACCCCGGCAGTTATGACATCACGCCGGACGCGGCCTACGTGCCGGAGGGCTACACCCTGACCGGTACGGGCAGCCAGCCGGTGACCGTGACCAATGACGGCGTCACCTCCCCGGACAGCGTCACCTTCACCTACGCACAGCCTGCCGTACAGGGCACGCTGACGATTTATTACGTGGACGGGAACAACAACCCGCTTAACACCGAGACCCGCACGCTGGCTCCCGGCAGCCACGATATCACGCCGGACGCGGCCTACGTGCCGGAGGGCTACACCCTGACCGGTACGGGCAGCCAGCCGGTGACCGTAAGCGATGCCGGCGCGGTTTCCCCCGACACGGTCACCTTCCAGGTTGCCGAAACGCCCGTCACCACGACGACGGAGCCCCCCACTACCACGCCCACGACGGCTGCCGAGACCCCCGCGCCGTCCCTGACGCCGGTCAACCGGTACGCTAAAACCAACGCGGTCGCCAACTTCCGTACCGAAACCAGCACGGACAGCGCCAAGGCCTTTCAGGACGTATCGGGCAACACCTACGTATGGGTGTACGGCACGCTGGACGTGACCGGGACCGACGGCACCGTGCGCACCTGGGCCTCCATCCGTTACAGCGGAACGGACTGCTATGTGTGGAACAGCCTGATCGACACCCTTTCGCAGGAGGAAAGCGACGCCTACAATTACGCGCAGGCTTCGCCCGTACCCGGCACCGAAACCACCCCGCCCGCCGTGACCGCCACGCCCACGGCGACGTCTACCGAGACCCCCGCGCCTTCCATGACGCCGGTCAACCGGTACGCCAAAACCAACGCGGTCGCCAACTTCCGCACGCAAACCAGCACGGCCAGCGCCAAGGCCTTCGCGGACGTTTCCAGCAACACCTACGTATGGGTGTACGGCACGCTGGACGTGGCCGACGCGGACGGCGCCATGCGCACCTGGGCCGCAATCCGATATAACGAAACGGATTGCTACGTGTGGAACAGCCTGATCGACACCCTTTCGCAGGAGGAAAGCGACGCCTACAATTACGCGCAGGCTTCGCCCGTACCCGGCACCGAAACCACCCCGCCCGCCGTGACCGCTACGCCCACGGCGACGGCCACGTCCTCTGCGGCGCCGACCGATACGCCGGTACCCGCGCAGGCGACCGGTTATTATATCACCGTGGCGGACGCTCCGCTGGCAGCCGGCGCCGGCAGCGGCAGCACCCTGGCCGTGGTGCCCGCGTCCACGCCCGTTTACGTACAGGGGCAGAACTACGTAGGCGGCGCCGCGTGGCACCTGGTGAGCTATCAGGGCACTTCCGGCTACATTCTGAACGACTACCTGCGTCCCATGACCGCGGAGGAAATTGCCGCGTATTTAACCACGCCCTCGCCATCGGTTACCGCAACGCCTACCGTTACGCCCACGGTTACCGCTACGCCCACGGTCACCGCTACGCCTACGGTCACGCCCACCGTTACTCCTACCATAACGCCCACCGTTACGCCTACGGTCACGCCTACCGTTACGCCTACGGTCACGCCTACCGTTACGCCTACCGTTACGCCTACGGCAACCAACATGTACCTTGGATATGCCATTTCCACCACGGAAGTGGCGCTCCGTGACAGCGCGAACCTCAACGACGCTTCCATCCGCGTCACGCTTCTCGCGGGTACGCTGTTCTACATCAACGGTCAGGGAACCGTAAGCGACATCCTCTGGAGCAGCGTAAAAACGCGCCTGGGCACTTCGTATTCCGGCCTCGTGCAGGACGGGCTGCTTAAGCACCTGACCAACGCGGAGGCGCAGGTGTACATCGACGCCTATAACAACGCGAACGCCGCGAGTTCGCCGTCGGCTTCGCCTTCGCCCACCCCCACGCCCGCGCAGGTTTCCGGGTACTATTACTCGCTGGGCGAGGTGCCCCTCCGCTCCATGGCCAGTTCCTACGCGGATATCAAGGCCATGCTTAAGAAGGACGACGTCGTGTTCGTGACCGGGCAATCATATTCCAACGGGGAAACCTGGCATATCGCCTATTACGGCGGCGTCAGCGGCTACGTGCGCAGCGACCAGCTTACGCCGCTGACCGCCGCACAGGTGCAGGCGTACCTGCAGACCACCGTTACGCCGTCGGTCACCGTAACGCCGCAGCCGTACGACCCGTACGCGAAATCCAGCTACGGCTTCGTGTCCTCCAGCTCCGTCAATTTCCGCACCACGCCTTCCGCCAACGGCAAACGGCTGAGCGTGCTCAAGCAGTATGCTTTCGCGCTGGTGCTGGGCTCGCAGACGGTGAACGGCAACACGTGGTACAACGTCAACTACAAGAGCACCATCGGATGGATTGACGGCCGCTATTTCACCGTGCTCAACCTGACGGAGCTGTCGTCCTTCCTCAACAGCAGCGAATATCTAACGGGCCTGACCAACAACAGTTCCGGCACAACCTCCGGCTCGTCCTCCGGCAGTTCTTCCGGCGGCAGCACGGGCAGCGCCACGCAGGGCAGTGTTTCCTCCCTGGAGGATTGGAACAAGGAAGTCTGGCAGAACCCCAGCAGCGCGCTTTCCGCTTCCTACGAACCGTTCAACCCCTACACAACGCCCACCGCCGCGCTGACGACCGAAACGCCCAGCCCGGAACCGTCCCCGACCTTCGAAGTCGGCACCATGATCCCCATCACCTACGAGGACGAGAGCAAGGAAACCCAGACCGACAACGGCTGGGTAGGGCTCGCCGTGGGCGGGGTGCTTCTGCTGGGCGCGGGCGGCGGGGTGTACGCCTACGCGCTGAACCAGAACAAGAAGCGCAGGCTCGCCGCGCGCAACGCCGCCTACAGCCGCCGCGCCGCGCAGCAGCCCGGAACGACCGGCCAGACCGGGCAAACCGGAAGCACCGCCGATCCGTACGCCCGCCGCGCCGTCGCCGCGCCGCCCGCGAGCGGTACGACGAAACGGTCGGATTCGGACGCGAGCGCCGAACCGCGCAGGGATAACCCATTCGCGCAGTCCGCGTCCGGCGCAGCCGCCAGCCGCGAGCGCGCCGGGCAGGCGCCCAATCCGTACGCGAAGCCCGCGTCCGGCAGTGTATCCAACCCCTATGCAAGGCCGCAGGCCGCGCCTTCCGCGCCTTCCGCGCAACCCAAGCCACCCGCGCAGCCCGTGCCGACATCCGGCAAGGAACAGTCTCCGGCCAACCCCTACGCGGACGTCGGAAAGGAACCCGCGGACGCGGACCCGGCTAACCCGACGCCGCACCGTTCCAGCCGTACCAGCCGGTATCAGCATCACGACGACGCCTGACCACGGCATGCCGGAAGCGGCAAGTAAAGGCGCCGCCATAATAACCGTACCTTCTATCAACGCCCCCGCAGCCTTCCGGCAGCGGGGGCGTTTTCGCGCCGCTTTTTTCCTGTTTTCAGGAAAATACGTCTTACAGTCTGTATTCATAAACTAATTGTCATATTATACTGCTGATAACTGAATTTCTCCTGCGTTTGATAAGGAAGATACGTAAACCGGTCTGAAGCGTTCCTTCAGGCGGTGTTTCTTCCTTGCGGATACGCCGGGAAATCCGCGGTGCGCAGTATTCGGCATGCCCTTTCCGTTCTCGTCCCAACGGGCCGAAACATCCGTCGGCCCTCCCGCGAACCTGCGGGCGACCGGCGGCGGCGTTCCCTTCGCGCCGGGACGGCGGCGCTTTCTTCCTCTCCCGGGCGCCGCGACGGAACCTTCCGCGCGAGCGCGAGGCCCGTCCCGGTTTCGCGCCCGCGGGAACAGCGAACCGTCAGGATTCGCAGACGGCTACGGGCCCGAAAGCACCCGGAACGAAAGAACGGCCCGCGCCGTTTCCAGCGCAAGCCGAATCAGTCGCATAGAGTTAACAGATGATTTTTAGGAGGGTTCGCCGATGATGGAGAGGATTCTGGCGTTGCTTGATCAGATTACGGACGAAGCCGTATTGGAAAATATCTACTGGTATATCGAGCGGACAATCGTGCGGCACACACCCGAAGAATAATCGCTCGCCGCCGCCGTTTCTTTCGTCCGTCCTGTTTTCCGTCGCGCGCGTCGCAGCGGTTTACGGGACGGATGCTTTTCCGGCCCGCCGTATGCGGCCCGTTCCGGTTCCGCCGCTCAGGCGCCGTGTGTGCGTTCGGGGTGGTGGGCGGCATACAGGCGGTCCACGAAAACGCCGATCGCCTCCCACGCTTCTTCCGGCAGTTCGCTCAACCCCCGAAGGGCGGTTTTGAGAAACTCGTTGTCCCCGTTCATGATCTGTTCCAGCTTGTCTACGGTTTGCCTGTCCACCGGCACGTTCATCGGTTCCCGTCCGTTTTTCAGCCAGTCGTAGTTGATCGCGTATTCGCGGCAGATCAGCCGTATCACCGCTTCAGGAGGTTCCACACGGCCGGTTTCCCAGGATGCGACTACGTCGCGCGTTACGCCCACGCGCGCCGCGAAGTCCGTCTGCGTCCATTTCCGTTGTTTTCGTATTTTTTTGATTCGTTCCTTCAACGAACACACCCCCCGCGGCTATTGTAGCATGGTTGATTGTGTTTGTCTACACAATATGTATGTATTTGGTGTTGACATACACACACCGTCAGTCTATAATGTGTACTGGACCACAATATTATCATAATATTGGGGATCGTTACACCAAGCCGCAACGGAGCCTCATCCCGAACGCGGTGGAAAGGATGTTCCTCCGATGCCTGAAATAAAACAAAAACAAGACGACCGGATAACCCGGGTTCTCAAGAAGCTGGACAGCAAGCTGGCCGCCCTCCCCCCGGAGCAGCAAAACCTCGCGGCCGCGTACGCGCAGGGCCTCCGGGCGGGATTTCGCCTGCGTTGCCGCGACGGAAACGCAAAGCGCGGCCCCTCCTCCCGTTAAGCGGTCGCCGCAAGGGAGAAACGGAATGCGCGGAAGATTGTTTACCAGGCCCGCCGACCTTCGGCGGATCCGCCGCCGGGGCCGCCCCGTATATCGCGACGATACGCCCCGGTTGATCGCGACGCTTGCGGCGTCCGCGTTTCTGCTGGAAACCCTTCTGTTGCTGCTTGCCCCCGCGTAGGCAGCCGCTCGTGGCGCCTCGTCCATAATTCTCCACATTTCGCTGTATTCATATCATCTCACGGTTTCCGTTCTCCACACGGATCCGTATACAGGTATATTTAGTACATAAATCGCCACAATCGAGCCGATACGTACGGCGAAAGGATGATCGGCCTTGTCTGAAAACACACGTGTCTGGCGTGCGGAGGAAACCCTTCCCGCGAAACGCTACCTGATGGAATACCGCATGCTCTCAGAACGGCGGGACGCGCTGCTGGCGGAGCTGGAACGCCTGCGGGAGGCCACGCTTCGCGCTACGTCGCGCCTTTCCCCGGCGCGCCCTTCCGGCAGGCCGGGCCACGGCGCTTCGGAGGACGGCATGCTGCGCGTGGTGGACGCGGAAGAACGTTTGAAACAGGTCATCCGGCATACGGGCGAGGCGCTGGCCGCGCGGCTTGCGCTGATCGAACGGCTTCCGGACGAACGGCATAAGACGCTGCTGACCCTTCGCTATATCAACGGCCTCGCGTGGGAGAAAATCGGATATCATATGCATTACGAACGAACGCAGGTATTCGAGATCCACGCGCAGGCGCTGGCCGCCGTGCAGGCGGCTATGGATGCGTCCGCGCCGCCCGAACCGTGATCCGAGCGCCGCGGCAGGCGCGGGCGCATCCCGCGGCAGTCGTTCCGGGTGTGGGAAACAACCGTTATCGGCCTGGAAAACCGCGCATTTACACCGCGGCGCGGGTGACTTCGGGCGGGCGGAAAGGGCGAAAAAGAATGGGATATACTGGTTGTAACAGAAGTTTTTTTCATGTATAATAATAACATAAAAAGCTATTCGCATTAACCGTTCCGTTTCAAACTGCGGATACCCGCGCGCCGGAGCCGATGTGGCGGCGGTTCTCATTCTACTTGTTCAGGGACGTATCATACCGGGTCGCACGGTCCGGACGTCGTAAGGAAAAGCTCGAAAAGCAGGTGAAAGCGGTGGGGGTTGCCTCCGAAGAGAAAACGCGCGTTGTCGGCGTGTTGATCGGCGACGTCAGTTATAATTTTACGGCGGAACTGATGGCCGGCATCGCCGAAGCGGGCGAGCGAAACCGGATCAACGTTCTATTCCTGATGGGTATGCAGAATTACTCCGGCCATTACGAGGACAACGCCGCGCGAATGACCGCCATCAGCCACAACAGCGTGTACGATTACGCTTCCTTAACCGGCGCGGACGCCTTTATCATCGCCTGCGGCTCGCTGACCGGCTTCTCCGGCGGCGGCCTGGACAGGCGTTTTCTGGCGCGCTTCGCCAACGTCCCGTACGTGGTGCTTCAGGAGCACGTGGCGATGGACTCCCCGAAGCGGACGTACATCGTCGTGGACAACTACCACAGCTTCTGCCAGAATATCGAGCACCTGATTACCGTTCACGGGTACCGGAAGATCGCTTTGGTCTCAGGGCCGGACGGGCACCCGGACGCACGGGAACGCATGAGCGCCTATCTGGACTGCATGCAGAAGCACGGGCTGCCCGTGACCCGCGAAATGGTGGCCTTCGGGGATTTTTCCGAATATGTGGACGATCTGGTTTCCAGGCTGATCGACGAAAACCCCGGGTTGGAGGCCATCGCGTTCTCCAACGATGAAATGGCGAAGGCCGGTTACCGCGAATGCCGCCGCCGCGGCCTGGTGATCGGGCGCGATATCGCCATCACCGGGTTCGACAATTTCAACATCGGCCGCACGATGGAGCCGCCGCTGACCACCGTGGCTCAGGACGTTTTCCGGATGGGGCAGTTGGCGATGGAGCGCGCTGTGATGCTGATGGCCGGCGTGGCTGTACAGCCGCTGGAGATGGATACGGAGTTCCTGGCCCGGCAGTCCTGCGGGTGCTCCCGAACGGGCTTCTGTTACCCGTCCGGCGTAGCGGCCGACGATACGGAAGCGTTCATCGACGCGATCATCCATCAGATCGAAGAAGGGTACGCCGGGCACTTTACGAAGGATAAACGCGACGCGCAGGTTACCGCGCTGGGCGATTGCTTCGCCTACCTGCGCGCCATTGCGCTGGACTCCCCGCTGGAACCCGTGGATTACAACGATCTTGTGTCCCATCTGGATGTCTTTTTCATGGAGTACGACCAGCCCACGCTCCTGCTAAGCCAGTGTCTGGAAGACTTCCTGCGCCAGCTGCTCGGTTCCTGCCACTTCTCCCAGTCGGTCAGCAAGTTCGGCGCGGCCGTGTCGTATATGAACCAATACATCCACACGCAGGAAATACGCCGTCTGGAAATGCGGCTGGAAACCTACCGCGCCCAGACCTGGATCTCGCCGGAGTTGACGCGCGGCCTTTTTTCCGAAACGAACGAGGAGAAGATATTCCGCAGCGTCGTGGAGCGGCTGGAATACTCGGGGCTGCGCAACGTGTACGTCTGCCTGCTGGACGAACCGCAATGCTGCCGCCTGAAAGAGGTGCCGCCCGCCGTGGAGTCGCTGAGGCTGCATCTGGCGGCTTACACCGGCGGAAAGGAAGCCGTCACCTACCCGAAGGCGTTGCGGCCGGTGATTGACGCGAAGCATCCCCTGTGGCAGATGCCGAACTACGGTCATCGGAGCGCCACCATGGCCTTCAGCCTCTTTTCCGGGGAAAATCAGTATGGCGTTCTGCTGTGCGACGAGGACAGCGCCAAAAGCGAGCTGATGCACATGATCGGGCTGCAGCTCGGGATGCTGATCGACTTTATCGGCCTGAGGGATAAAGAGCGCGCCATTTCCGAGGAGCTGGAAAGCATACGGGATAAAAACGAAATCCACAACTTCCTTTCGGAATACGATTCTCTGTGCGGCCTGCTCAACCGGCGCGGCTTTATTGAAAAGGCCATCCGCCTCAACCGTGAGAATATCGGCAGAACCGCCTACTGTGTCTTCATGGACCTGGATTACCTAAAGCAGATCAACGACACCTTCGGCCATACGGAAGGCGACGTGGCCCTGCAGGGGGTCAGCGCCATCCTGCATAACGTGGCGGGTAAGGACGACCCGCTGGGCCGCATCGGCGGAGACGAATTCATCGCCCTGTTCCTTTCGGAAGACCCCGCGTTTGAAAAGGATTTTCAGCGCCGCTTTCAGGCGGAATGCGACCGGTATAACCGAAATTCAGGCCGGCCGTACCTGTTGGACGTATCCGTGGGCATCGCGCATTTCGTATGCCGCCACGGGCTGGAGGTCAGCAGCGTGATCGCCGACGCGGACAAGTACCTGTACGAGGCCAAACGCAGGCGGAGCGTCTACGAACTCCGGCGGCGCTGACGCGGGCAAAGGCCGCCGGCAAAACAGACGGACGCGGGCCGTGCATGCGCGGCCCGCGTCCGTCTGTTTGTACTATCCGCGACTGATCGCCGCAAAGTCGGCGGGAAAAGACGCCCGCGGCGTCTGCGCATTTTCGCATCGGCCGCGGGCGTTATCCGTTACTGTTCCTCGAACTCGCTCTTTGCCGCTCCGCACACCGGGCATACCCAATCTTCGGGCAAGTCGGCGAACAGGGTGCCGGGTGCGATGCCGTCGTCGGGAATGCCCTCCGCCTCATCGTAGATGTACCCGCAGACCGAGCATAAGTACTTCTTCATCCGAATCGACCTCCTCTTGTCCTATTGGTTAACCCGTTTTCCCCTCTTTGAAACCGTTTCCTTCGCTTTCGCAGTTCCGACGGCAATGGCCGCGTACGTCCGAACGCAATCGTCGGGTGCCCCGGAACATTTTTTATTATACCAACCCCCGCGCGGATGTCAATGCACCGCCGGTTTCCGCGTCCGCCGCGCTTCCCTGTTGTTCCGGGCGGACGCGTGTTGTATAATAAGCCGAATCGGTCATCGCCGTGCGGAAAAACGGAAGTCGACCGTCAGGAGGCCCCATGCAGGAACAACATCGCTCCAAGCGTTCGCTGATTCGGACGATTCTGGACGACCCGGACGAGAAAATGCTCGAGGAAGAGGAGATCATCCACATCCTGCTGGAACGCAAGCTGTCCAAGAACACCAGCGAGCTATCCGACAAACACCTTACCTACGGCCAGCGCATGGCGGACCGGATCGCCAAGTTCGCGGGAAGCTGGACGTTTATCCTCATTTTCATCGGCTGCCTGCTGGCGTGGGTCACGGTGAACCTTCTGATGTTCTCCCGCGCGTTCGACCCGTATCCGTTCATCCTGCTCAATCTTATTCTTTCCTGCGTGGCCGCCATACAGGCCCCGGTGATTATGATGAGCCAGAACCGGCAGGAGGAAAAGGACCGCCTGCGCGCGCTGAACGATTATAAAACCAATCTGAAGTCGGAAATTATCGTTGAAGACCTGCACCAGAAGATCGACAAGCTGATTGCCCGGCAGGAAAAGATCATGAAGCAAATGGAGAAGAACAACCCGGTTCCGTAAGCGGCGCGAAAGCGCCGCTTTTTCCTGCGTATCGGAAAGACACGGCCGGATGAAGTACGGTTTCGGCCGTGCCCCGCCGGGCGGAGCTTCCGTTTGTTAAGTGTTTGTAAAGGCCTGATATCGACCATATCGTATAAATTACCCTTCCTTTTTCCAGGCGACCATGCTATAATGTAGAAACCTATAAAACATATTGGAGGAGATTGATATGCCCGAGAACAAGTCTGCCGCCGCGCCGAAAAAGAATATGACGCTCATCCTTCTTCTGTGCATCGTGCTCGTCGCCGCGATTGTTCTGGCCATATTCGGCTTTATCGGCAAGAACAGCGCCAATTCCCTCAACGCGGATCTGCGCGCTACGATCGCCGATTACGAAAGCCAGATCTCCGGCCTGAAAGATAGCCTTACCGCCTCGGAAGCGACGCTCGCCGACGCCAACGCCGCGCTGGAAACGGAAAAAGCCGACGCCGATACCGCGCTCAAGACGCTTCAGAATGAGTATGACGCTTATAAAACCGGCGCGGAAGCCACGCTGGCCGACGCCCAGGCCAAAGGAACGGGGGATCTGTCCGCGCTTCAGCAGGAATTTGACGTCTATAAAACCGACGCCGAAACCGCATTGCAGGCTGTGAAGGACGAAGCCGCCGCCGCGCTGAAAACCGAACAGGACGGCGCCGCCGCGTCCCTGCAGGTCGCGAAGGACGAGGCCGCTAAAACGGAAGCGGACCTGAAGGCCCAGGTGGACGGGCTGACCGCCACCGTGGATACGCAGGTTCTCACGATCGCGGACTTGAACGCCCAAATCGCCGAGTTGAAAACACAGGTTGCCGCGCTGTCCGCGCCTACGGCCCCGCCCGCCGTGGAACCGGTGGTTACCCCTTCTCCGACGCCCACCCCCAAGCCTACGCCGAAACCCACCGCCACGCCCAAGCCTACCGCCACGCCCAAACCCACCGCCACGCCTACCCCGAAGCCCACCGCCACGCCTACCCCGAAGCCCACCGCCACGCCCAAACCCACCGCCACGCCTACGCCCAAGCCTACCGCCACACCCGCGGCCTGACGCAAGGCCTTCTCCGGTATTCCGCCGGGATACCGTTACGGTAATCCCGAAAACCTGACAGCGAAGGGCCGCCTTTCCCGGCGGCCCTTCGCCGTCGCATGACGGACGGAAAAGCCGCTCCGCGGTCCAGGCGCCTCCGACGGACCGCGACGGAGGCGGGCAGGCCGTTTACCGCGGGTTCCCGAAATAATCCGTTAATTTTACGAAAGCTGTACATTTTTTTCAAAATATGTTATGATCAGATCAATCAATGAAATACAAAATGGCCGGAGGTCGGTTACGGTATGCCGGATATCAAACGCATTACCCTCAAGTTGATTGCCCAGCGCGCGGGTACGTCCATCGGCACCGTGGACCGCGCGCTGAAAGACCGCGAAGGGGTTCGCGGCTCGACGAAGGAAAGGGTGCTGGCCGCGGCGCGTGAGCTGGGCTACACCCCCAACCCTTTTTCCAACGCGTTGCGCCGCATGGGGTCCATCCGTCTGGCCATGGTATATCCGTTGCAGCCGGGGCCTTTCTACGCGCCTATCACCGCCGGCATCGACGACGCCGTGCGCGACCTGAGCGATTTCGGCGTGGAAGCGGAGCATATCCGGTTCCCGATGCAGAAACAGGATCTGGAAGAGGAAGCGCTGGAAAAGCTGAACCTGGAACGCTACCAGGGCGTAGCCATCAACTCCGCGGGGCCGCGTATCGCCAGGCAGATCGGCCGAATCGCGGATGCCGGGCTGCCGGTGATCACCTTCAATACCGACGCTGTCAACAGCGCGCGGCGTTTCTTCGTGGGGAACGATTCCCTCCAGTCCGGGCGCATGGGTGCCGCGCTGCTGGGCCGGTTCCTCGGCGGGGAGGGGGCGGCGACGGTATTGGGTAATTTCGTGCAGGCCACGCCTTTCTCCGAGCGTTTCGGCGGTTTTTGCGAAACCATTCACGAGGAATTCCCGAGCATCACGCTGTATCCCTGCGCGGAATGCTGCGCGGACCGGCAGCTGGCGTCGCAAAGCCTGATCACGCTGCTCACCAACGTGCCGCAGGTGCGGGGGGTTTTCTGCACCGGGTATACCAGCACCGTAGGCGCGGTATCGGCGCTCCGGCAACTTGGGCGCAGGGACGTGGTGCTCATCGGCTACGACACCAGCGAGGAGCTGCTTTCCGCCCTGGCGGACGGCTGGTGCGACGCGCTTTTATACCAAGATCCTTACCGGCAGGGTTATTCGGCGGTGCAGGCGCTGGCACAGTACGTGCTGGACGGCAAAATGCCCGACACGCGGAAGATCAACGTGCTCACCAGCATCGTCATCCGGCAGAACGCGGACAGTTACCGCTGACGCGGCTCATACGGTAAAACAGCGCAACGGAGATCGTTAAATTAACGGTCTCCGTTGCGCCCGTTTGGGCCAATAGGGCCCTAAATCAACATCAACATTTTGATATCTGGCCTATTTTAAACCATATTTGCCTTCTTTCCCTTTCGTTTAAAATTTCCGAAAAAATTAAGTGTTAAATAATCTCAATTTATCGTTAACTTGTATTGACAATGCGGAAATATAACGATACAATCAGGCAATGAGACGGGGTTCCGTTCAAAAATAACAGGAGGATTCGTTTATGAAGAAGATTCTGGGGCTCACTCTGGCACTCGCGATGCTGTTCACCTTCGCCAACGGCGCGCTGGCCGCGGACGCATCGAAATCGTCCCTCGATCTGGAAGGCAGCGAAATTACGCTGATCTACGCCGATAACCACGCCGACGGCTACCCGACGGTGGAAGCCGCAAAAACAATGGCGCAGGAAATCTACGACAAGACCAACGGCCGCATCGGCATGGCTATCTACGGCAACGCGGTGCTGGGCAGTGAAAACGACTCCATTGAGCAGCTCACGTACGGTTCCATACAGCTGGTGCGTGCTTCCTGCGCTTCCTTCGCCAGCTACGGTAACATCCTCAACGTTCTGTGCCTCCCCTACCTGTATTCGAGTTACGACCACTACTGGAAGGTGCTGGGCAGCGAAATCGGCGACGAAATGCTGATGGCCTGCAAAGACGCGAACATCATCGGCCTGTGCTGGTACGACGGCGGCGCGCGCAACTTCTTCACCAAGGACAAGATCACCGACCTGGCCGGCTTTAAAGGCAAGACCATCCGTATGCTGGGCTCCCTGGTGGACATGATGACCGCTATGGGCGGCAATCCCAGCACGATGGCGATGAGCGAAATCTACGCCGCCATTCAGACCGGCGTCGTGGACGGCGCGGAGAATAACTGGCCTTCGTACTACGAGCAGACCCTGTACGAAGTAGCGCCCTACTACATGCTGGACGAGCACGCCCGCCTGCCCGAATGGGTAGCCATCAACGGCGATACCTGGAATTCGTTCAGCGCGGACGACCAGGCCATCATCAAGACCGCGGCGCTTAACTCTACCGAGGTTGAGAAGCAGCTGTGGAACGAGAAAGAGGCTTCCGCCCGCGAGGCTTGCCTGGCCGGCGGCGCGCAAGAAGTTACCTTAACGCCCGAGGCGCTTGCCGGGATCAAAGAAGTCGCCGTATCCGTGTATGCCAAGTACGCCGAGTACGCCGACACCATCGCCGCGATTCAGGCGATGGCCGACTAAGCTTCGAGCAACGGAAAACGATGGGGCAGGATGCCATGGGTACCGCCCGTGGCACCCTGCCCCTTGGATAAACGGCGGGAGGGATGCGCATGCAGGGAAACAGCGTCGCGACGGCACGCAGGGAACGGCCCGGAGACCATATCCTTCGCCCTGTGGCCAAGGTGCTGAACCGGATCTACAAATATTTCATATGGCTTTTCCTTGTTCTGATCGTCGCGTTGACTTTCATCGTACTGCTTGATATTTTCCTGCGCTGGTGCGGCAAGGGCATCATATGGGCCGATGAGATGAGCCGCATGCTGATTATTTGGATGGCGTTCGTCGCCATGGCGCTGGGCGTGGAGATAAACATCCACGTGGAAATTACGTTGTTCTTTAAGCTGTTGCCGAAGAAATTTCAGAAATTCTGGATGGCCGTCAACCAAATCATCACCATGGCAATCGGCGGCTTTATCGCCTATTACGGCGTCCTGCTCATCAACATCGCCGCCAAGGGCAAGCTTGAAATCGTACGGGATTTACCAAAAAGCGTATTCTACCTGAGCATCCCCCTGGGCGGGTTTTTCATCGTTTATTTCGCGCTGATGCATCTGCTCCACCGCGAGGATCTGATGCCTTCGGCGGTTCCGGGCCTGTACCCGGGAAGTAAGGAGGGTGTAGACCTATGAATTACGACGTTTCCACCGCGATCATCCTCCTGCTGGGGTCGTTCTTCCTATTGATCATTCTGCGCCTGCCCGTGATATTCGCCATGTGCGCCTCCACCATCCTGACCATGCTTTACACGGGCACGAACCTCATGACCATGATGCAGCGCATGGCGTCCTCCATCAACAGTTTCAGCCTCCTGGCCATACCGTTTTTCCTGCTGGCGGGCGAGATCATGGGTGCGGGGGGCGTATCAGACCAGCTTGTGGAAGTTTCCAACGCCCTGGTAGGCCGCTTTCGGGGCGGCCTGGGCCATGTGAACGTACTGGCCTCCATGCTTTTCGGCGGCATGAGCGGTTCCTCCGCGGCGGATATCGCCTCGCTGGGCCCCATCGAAATGCGGCTGATGAACGATTCCGGCTATGATCCGGATTATTCCTGCGCGTTGACCGTCACCTCCAGTTGCCAGGGCGTGCTGATCCCGCCCAGCCATAACATGATTATCTATTCCATGGCCGTAGGCGGCGTTTCCGTGGGCGGCCTGTTTATGGGCGGTATGATTCCGGGCATCCTGCTGGGGCTCCTGCTGATGGTTGCAAACGGCGTGATCTCCTATCGCCGTAATTATCCCGTCGGCGAGAAGATACCCTTTTTAAAGACGCTCATGATCATGGCGAAAAGCTTCCCCGCGGTGCTGACCATACTGATCATCCTGTGCGGCGTGTCCTTCGGCTTCTTTACGGCAACCGAGTCGGCGGCTATCGCCTGCCTCTGGGCTTTCTTCGTTTCCACCGTCGTATACCGGAAACTGAAGATAAAGATGATCCCGCAGCTGCTGTTCAACGTGCTTAAGAGCCTGGCGGTCGTGTTCGGGCTGATCGCCTCAGCGGGCGCGTTCGCCTATATGGTGTCAAAGCTCAACATCCCCACCCTGTTCGCCTCCGCGTTAATCGGCATTTCCAGCAGCAAGATCGTGGTATTATTACTCATCAACCTGATGCTGCTGGTGCTGGGCTGCATCATGGATATGGCGCCGCTCATCCTCATCTGCTCGCCCATTCTGCTGCCGGTTTGCCTGAGCCTGGGCATGAACAGCATCACCTTCGGCATCATGTTGATTTTCAACCTCGCCATAGGGCTGTGCACGCCGCCGGTAGGCAACGCGCTGTTCATCGGCTGCGCGGTGGGCAAGCGCCGGCTGGAGGACGTGGTGAAGCAGATGCTTCCGCTCTACGCCGTGATGATTTTCGGCCTGATGCTGGTCACCTACGTACCCTTCTTCACAACCTGGCTGCCGACGATGCTGGGATATTTAAATTAAGCGGCTGTCCGCATTTCTAGCGACGTCGCAGTTTACGGGAGTGCTGAGGATGAATCTGACACTGGAAGGCCTGAAGGACGCCGACGCGTGGGAAACCGCGGGCATTCGCCTGCCGGCCGTGGATATTCCCGCCATGCGCGCGGCCACGGCCGCCGCACCCCGCTGGGTGCATTTCGGCGCGGGCAACATTTTTCGCGGATACATCGCGGTGCTCGCGCAGCGGCTGCTGGAAGCGGGGCTGACCGATACGGGCGTCGTCGCCGCGGAAACCTTCGATTTCGACATCATCGGGCGCATCTACGCCCCGCACGATCTGCTTTCGCTGGTGGTGGGCCTCCGCGCGGACGGACGGATGGACTGTTCCGTGCTCGGCAGCGTGGCCGAAGCCCTGCGCACAGACGACGCGGCGCAGCTTACGCGGCTCCACGCGCTGTTTGCCGCGCCCACGCTGCAGATGGCGAGCTTTACCATTACGGAAAAGGGGTACGCCGTCCGCGATATGAACGGCGCGCCGACCCCGCTGGTGGAGGGGGACATCGCGGCGGGCCCGGCGCACGCGCGCCACGCCATGAGCGTAGCCGCGGCGCTGCTGCTGACGCGTTACCGGGCGGGAGGCGCGCCCATCGCCATGGTCAGTATGGATAATTGCTCCCGCAACGGCGAAAAGCTCATGGCCGGGGTAACCGGCATCGCCGAGGGCTGGGTGCGCAACGGGTTCGCGGACGCCGGTTTTACGGAGTACCTGAACGACCCCGGGCGGGTTTCCTTTCCCTGGAGCATGATCGACAAGATCACCCCGCGTCCCGCCGAAGCGGTACAACGGCAGCTGGAACGCATGGGCGTTACCGGCATGGAGCCGGTCGTCACCAGCCGGGGTACCTACATCGCGCCGTTCGTGAACACAGAAATCCCGCAATATCTGGTAATCGAGGACGCCTTCCCCGCAGGCAGGCCGCCGCTGGAAAAAGCGGGCGTATACCTGACCACGCGGGACACGGTAAACCGCGTGGAGCGCATGAAGGTGACCACGTGCCTCAATCCCCTGCACACGGCGCTGGCGGTGTTCGGCTGCCTCCTCGGCTATACCTCCATCGCCGCTGAAATGCGCGATCCCGACCTTTCCGCGCTGGTCAAACGCATCGGGCGCGACGAGAGCATGCCGGTGGTGACCGACCCGGGCATCCTGGAGCCGGACACGTTCCTGACCGAAGTGCTGACCCAGCGGTTCCCCAACCCCTTCATCCCCGATACGCCCCAGCGGATCGCAACGGACACGAGCCAGAAAATCCCCGTGCGCTACGGCGAGACGCTCAAAGCCTACGTGGCCTCGGAAACGCTGGACCCCGCGGGTCTCACCTTCATCCCGCTTACGCTGGCCGGCTGGCTTCGGTACCTGCTGGGAGTTGACGACGGTCTGCGGCCGTTCGAACGTTCGGGCGACCCGCTGCTTGCGGAACTTTCGAACCGGTTGGAAGGAATCGTCGCGGGCAAGCCCGAAACCGTCACGGAGGACAGGCTCGCGCCCATCCTGAGCAACGAGCGGCTATTCGGCGTAAACCTGTACGAAGCGGGGCTGGTCGGCAAGGTTACGGGGATGCTGCGGGAGCTTTGCGCCGGGAAGGGCGCGGTGCGCGCCGCCTTACAAAAATACCTTCGTCCGTCCGCGTGACGAAGCTGGAGGAAACGGACCATGAAACCTTTTCTGGGTGAGGATTTCCTGCTGAGCAACGAAACGGCGAAGCGCCTGTACCACAACTACGCCGCGCCGTGCCCGATCTTCGACTACCACTGCCATCTGCCGCCCAAAGACATCGCGGACAACCTGCGCTTCGGCAGCATCGGCGAGCTGTTTCTTTCGGGCGACCATTACAAATGGCGCGGCATGAGCGCCTACGGCTTCGACGATGATTTCATCCGCACATCCGGGTATTACGAGCGCTTCATGGCCTACGCCAAAGCCATGCCCATGATGATCGGCAACCCGCTGTACCACTGGACGCATCTGGAACTGCGGCGCGTGTTTGGCATCGAGGAGACGCTGAGCGAGGCTACCGCTCAAAGCGTCTGGGACAGGGCCAACGCGCTGCTGGCCACCGAGGATTTTCGCGCCAAACGGCTGATCGAGCGCTTCCATGTGAAGGTGCTGTGCACCACCGACGACCCGGCAGATCCGCTGGCCGAGCACGAGCGCATCGCGGCCGACCCTGATTTTCACGCGAAGGTGCTGCCCGCCTTCCGCCCCGACAGCGCCGTGAAATGCGAACAGGAAGGCTTTCCGGCCTACCTGCACAGGCTTTCGGAGGCGTCCGGCATTCCCATACGCACCGTGGACGACGTGCTGGCGGCGCTAGACCGGCGCGCACAGTACTTCCACGACCACGGCTGCCGCGTGGCGGACCACGGGCTGGATACCCTGCCCTGGGTTGCGGTGGACAGGAGCAAGGCGGAAAAAGCGCTGCGCCAGGCGATGTCCGGCCTGCCGCTGGACGCGGAATACGCCGAACACTACCGTACGACCGTGCTGCTGGGCCTTAGTGAAGGGTACCACCGGCGCGGCTGGGTGCAGCAGTACCACATCGCGGCGCTGCGGGACGTGAACACCCGCCGGTTCCTGCGTTACGGCCCCAACACCGGGTACGACGCCATCGCGGACGAGCCTTTCGCGGCAAAGCTCGCCAACCTGCTGGACGCGCAGGACCGCAACGACAGGCTGCCCAAAACCATCCTCTATACCCTCAACCCCGCCTTCAACTACGTGCTGGCCGCCGTGGCCGGATGCTTCCAGGGCGGCACGCCGGGAAAGGTGCAGTTCGGCACCGCGTGGTGGTTCGTAGACCAGCTGGAGGGCATGCGCGAGCAGATGAAGACGCTGGCCTCCGTGGGGCTGCTGAGCACCTTCGTGGGCATGCTCACGGATTCCCGCTCGTTCGTCAGCTACCCCCGGCACGAGTATTTCCGCCGCCTGCTGTGCGACATCATCGGCACGTGGGTGGAAAACGGCGAATATCCGGACGACGAGGAGACGCTGGCCGGGATCGTGCGCGGCGTCTGTTTCGACAACGCGAAAGCCTATTTCGGCATCAAGGCGTAAAACGCGGTTTCTTCCGCGGGCGGCGGCGCGACCACCGTCCGCGGGTTTCCTCCTCCTTTCCCCGCGCACGGAACGCATGCGCGGGGATTTTTACGCACAAAAAGGGCGCGGTTTTCGTCCGCGCCCTTCCGGTCCGGTGTTGTCTACGGTTTCATCGCCTGTATGTATTCTTCCAGACACCAGTCCCGGTCCCGCATCACGGTGGAATGCGTGGTTCCCACGTAACGGATGTGCCAGCATTCCCCGATGATGCCGGTGATATTCGCCTTGTCGTCCGGGTAGCGGATGATGAAGCCGTAGTCCCAGCAGTGCCCGTCCAGCCATTTCTGCTGCTTGGTGCCTTTAAAAGTGGTATCGGCCACCGTAATGTCGAAGGCCAGCCCGGTCTGGTGCTCGCTGGTACCGGGGTCGGCTACGGTGAGGCGCGTGGAGCTGAGGGCGGAAGCCTGGTTCTTGCCCTGTGATATGTAGGCGGCCACCTGTTTGTCAAAAAGATCCTTCTGGTACTTGTAGCTGCGGTATCCGGAGCTGATCTGCCAGCCGGCCACGCCGTCGTCCTTGGCGGCGGTAAACATGGTTTTCAGCGCATCGGCGGCCTCCCGGTTACCCTGAATATCGCTGCCCTTCACGTAGACGAGGCTCTCGGGCAGAGCGTTGCGCAGCACAACGAGGTTGGAGGGTACGTAGCTCGCGTCCAGCGGGTTGTCGCCGTTGACCAGCAGGGGAAGCGTAGCCGGGTCGGGCGTAGGCGTAACGGTTACGGCGGGCGCGTCCGACGCGAAAACGGCCATAAGGGTCTGGGCGCCGCAAACCCCGTCCACGGTCAGCCCGTTTTGGCTCTGGAACAGGCGCACGGCCTCCTGCGTGCCGCCGCCGAAATCCCCGTCCACGCCACCGGTGTAATACCCCAGTTCCTTAAGGCGCGTTTGCAGCGCGCGCACCGAGTCGCCCTGGTTGCCCTTGGAAAGCAGGGAGGGCGTGGGGGAGGGCGTGGGCGTGGGGATATAGGTTTGCGCGGCCTCGGCGTACAGGGCCGCCAGCGTTTCCGCGCCGGCAACGCCGTCGGCCGCGAGCCCGTGCTGGTTCTGGAACAACAGCACGGCCGCCGCGGTGCCCTGCCCGTACTGCCCGTCCACGGCGCCGGAATAGAAGCCCAGTTCCGCAAGCCTCGTCTGCAGGCGCGTCACCTCGTCTCCGCGCGCGCCCGCCTTCATAATCAGCGGGGTCGGGGAAGGCGTATCGTTCGGGTCCTGCGTTACCGCCAGCACGCTTTTCGTGACCGCCGTAGGCGTGGGCGTAGCTTCGCTCTCGCGCGCCAGCGCGTTGTACGCGTCCACGGTTTTCGGCGCCAACAGAAACACGCCGACCAGGCAGCCCGCGAGGGCAACCCACAGCAGATAGGTAAAAACGCTGCGTTTCAGGCGCATGGTTCCTCCTGCGGTTCGGATTAAACTTCAGTTATCTAACGGCCGAAAGAGGGCGAATCTTCCCCTGCAAGCGGAGCGTACGCGCCCTTCCGGCGGGTTAGCCCCACAGAGGGGTCGGGTACAGGCCCTCCTCGGTCATCCGCGCCAGCGCCTGCATCACCGCCGGGCGATCCTCGCGGTAAGTGACGCCGTACCAGCGGTCGGGCGTGGCGTCCACCGTGACCCGCGCGCGGCCCTGCTTCAGCAGTTCGTCCACCGCGAAAGGCAAAAAGAACTCCGCCTTCTCCGGGCTTTCCCGCAGCGCGCGCTCCAGAAAGCGCGGAAATTGTTCCCGCAGGCGGACGATCATCGCGCGGGGAAAGCTCCAGAAGTTCATGCTCACGATAGCGTTTTCGTCCAGCCGCGCGTAGGTTTGCAAATCTTCGCTCATCAGCGGTCCGTCCACGCTGGGGATAATGTGCATACGCTCCCGGATATCCGAAAGCGTTCCGTCCGCCGCCACCTCGCACACGCCGCGCGCCACGAAGCCCGTGGCGCTCAGCGTGTTGGCCAGCCGGTAGCCCACCATGGCGAAGTCCCCGTCGTCCTTCACGCGCGTCAGGTGGTCGTAGGCCAGCTGAAACGCCTGCGCGCCGTAATAATCGTCCGCGTTGATCACGCAAAACGGCGCGTCGATCGCGTCCCTTGCGGCCAGCACCGCGTGGCCGGTGCCCCACGGCTTTTTCCGGCGGGCAGGCACGGCGAAGCCGTCGGGAAGGTCGTTCAACTCCTGATAGGCGAACGAAAGCGGCATTTGTACGCGGCCGCCCAGCAGCCGCCTGAAATCCGGCTCGTTCTCTTTCTTAATCACCAGAACCGCGCGCGAAAAACCCGCGCGGCGGGCGTCGAAAAGCGAATAATCCAAAATGAACTCGCCGCCGGGGCCCACGGGCTCCATCTGTTTAAGCCCGCCGTAACGGCTCCCCATGCCCGCCGCCATGATCAGCAATATCGGTTCCCCGGCCAAATGCGGTCACTCCGTTCCCTTATCCGCTGTTTTCCGTGCCGCGCGCCGTAAGCGGCGGCAGAAACGCGCTTTTGTTATTATAGCACGGGCTCCGTCCCCGGGGCAACCGGAGGTGCGGCGCAGAATGCGAACGGGGATACGGGACTGATATCAAATTGTACGGAAAGTGGAGAGGGTTGGCCGCATACCGTCTCTATCCGTCCGCAATGTGGAGACAATGTGCCGAAAAACAGGCGTCCGGTTGACATCGTGTCACCCATATGCTATACTCCTTTGGACGCGAGGAATCCGACCCGCGTGCCATCCGCCGGATTCCAGGGCCGATAACCGCTTG
>CAZCCZ010000036.1:0-8288 GCA_964497495.1 uncultured Oscillospiraceae bacterium | reverse complement strand
ATTCATGAGCAATCATTTGTAATATTCTGCACGGTATTCATAGCCCGGAGCAGCGGAGTATTACGCTTTTTCATGATGACGGAGGTTTTTTTGATGCTTAAACAGCTGAGGGTAACATACCATTACAACAGCGGCTTCTCCGTGCGCGTTGGGGGCGTTTTGCTCGTTTTCGACTATTGGGAGGGCGAAAACCGGCAGCTTTCCGCTATCGGACGGCTGAACCCCAACATCCTTTCCGCGTTCGAGCAGGTGTACGTATTCATCAGCCACGCGCACCCGGACCACATGGACCCCGTGGTGTACGAATGGCGGGAGGAACTGGGCAACGTCGCCTACGTCGTGAGCGCCGACCTGCCCATCGGCAAGCGCGGCCGCCGCATCGCACCCCTGGAGGAGCTGACGCTGACCCAGGATATCTCGGTGAAGGCGTTCGACAGCACCGACCTGGGCGTCAGCTTTCTGGTGTCCGCCTACGGCATGAACATCTTCCACGCGGGGGATTTAAACCTGTGGCACTGGCGGCAGGAAAGCTCCCTGCGGGAGATCGAGGCGGCGGAGGAAGCCTTCTACGCCGCCTGCGAGCCGATTCCCTCCGGCGAGATCGACCTGTGCATGTTCCCGGTGGACCCCCGGCAGGGAATGATGTACGACGCGGGCGCGAACCACTTCATCCTCACCAAGAAGCCGCGCCTGTTCATCCCCATGCACTGGCAGGACCGTCCCGAAGTGGCGGTGGATTTCGCACGCCGCGCCCGCACGCCGCAGACCGAGGTGCTGGCCATGACGCACCCCGGCGAAACCGCGACCGTAGGCTTCGGCGAAAACCTGCTGGATATCCACATCGTGGAGCCGCCGCGGGACGTGAACGACCGGCCGCCCGTGCCCGCGCGCAGGCCCGAGCAACGCGAACCGAACGATGGCGGCGGGGACGACCCCTTCGCGGACAGTGACCTGCCCGTGAAGCTGGACTGAAAGCGGGCGGCGACGGATTCCCTTGAAAACAGATCAGCTTTCCAACCGAAGAAGCGCGGGCGCGTACATACATGTACGCGCCCGCGCTTCTTCGGTTGGCCGGATAAACCGGACGGCGTTGCTTCGCGTTACCGGCTGTACTTGCCCGTTTCCACCTCGCGGATGTAGGTGTCGATGCGGGGCACCTCCGCAGCGGCCCGCGCGTCCCGCAGCGCCTGCACGCGGTCGTAGGGCAGGGTGATCAGCCTGATCTCCAGCGGCGCCTGCGGGTCGAATTCCTCCCCTTCCAGCAGGGCGTAGCAGCACATCGGCACGCCAAGCGCGTTGCCCACGCTGCCGCAATTGAAAAACGGCCCCATGTTCATCGCGCGCAGCGCCTGCCGGTGCGCGTCCGCGTAGCCCACCGCGCCGCAGGGGAAACCGTTGCAGTCGGTGAAGAGCGGCTCGATCATCGCCGCGTCGTGCTGCGCCAGAATCAGGTCCTTCATGATCGGGCGGCCGTGGAACAGCCGGATATGCCGCCCGCTCAGGTCAAGCGTTTTTTCCAGCGGCAGGCCGCGCAGGAAGGCCAGCCGTTCTTCGCCCAGCTGCGACCAGTAATAATCATCCGGCGCGAATTGCCGGTAACCGATGCCGTAATCCCAATTGCCTCCCAAAATCAAATCGCAGTTCCGCACCGCCCAGTCGAACGTGCGGTCGCTGGAGGGGCCTTTGCCCACGATATCGCCCAGGCAATAGACCATATCGACATTCCGCCGCGACAGGTCGCTTTCCAGCGCCTGCGTGGCCGGCCAGTTGCCGTGCAGGTCGGCGATCAGGGCGATGCGCATACGGGCACCCCTTTCCGCGCGGGCCGCGGCGCGCGCTTCCATACGAAGTTACAGGGTCAGTCTTTGGCGGCGTACGCGGCGTTGTGCACGAGCCTGCGCACGCGGTAAATAGCGGGGTTGTCGCGCGCGGGACAAATGCGGTTGGACAGCAACACGACGTAGAAACCGGTGGTGGGATCCAGCGTGACGCTGGCGCCGGTAAAGCCCGTATGTCCCGCCGTTTCTTTGGGGAATAGGTCGCCGGCGTAACCGTCGTCGTACCACGGCAGGTAGAACCCCAGGCCGCGCGCCTGCCCCAGCCCCTCCGTATGGTTGCGGAGCGCCAGCCGCACCGTGGCCGCGGAAAGGTAACGCGTGCCGTCCGGCAGGCGGCCTTCGGCGGCCAGCATCTGTAAAAACAGCGCCAAATCGTCCGCGGTGGAAAATACGCCCGCGTTGCCCGCCACGCCGCCCAGAAAACGCGCGTTCTCGTCGTGCACCGTGCCCCGGAGCAGGGTTCCGTTTTCCTGCATCTCCGTAGGGGCGATGTTTCCCCCCGTGGGCAGGTATTCCGTGTGCGTCATCCGCAGCGGCCAGAACACCTCCTGCACCGCGAGCTCCTTGAGCGTCTGCCCGTACAGGCATTCCAGCAGCAGCCCCAGCAGGATATACCCCCCGCAGCAATACTGCACCCGCGCGCCGGGGGGCGAGGCCAGCCGGGTGGAAAGCAGCAGTTCCGCCGCGCGAGCGGGGTCGTCCGTCATACGCCACAGGTGCAGCCCGGCGGGAAATCCCGCCGTATGCGTCAGCAGCTGGCGGACGGTGATATCCCGCTTGTCCTCCGGCACGTCCAGAAAGGTATCCAGTTTATCCCACAGGCAGAGCTTTCCGCTTTCCATCGCGCGCAGGGTGAGCATGGCGGTGACCAGCGGCTTAGTGAGCGAGGCGATGTCGAACCGGGTCTGCTCGTCGGCGGGCAGTTCCCGCTCGCCCGGCCCCAGCCGCCCGTAGGCGCGCCGGAAAAGGATTTTATCCCCGCTGCCCGCCAGCAGCACGGCAGCCGGGAAAGCGCCGCCGGCCACGGACTGCCGCATCAGCGCGTCCACCCTGGCAAAATTCATGCCCGCCCCCCCCGATCTCTTCGTCGATCTGTAAAGCGTCAGCCGGCAGACGTTACGGTTTTTCCCCCGGCTCACGCCAGCGCACGCGGGTCGCGCCGTCCATCCCCCGAAGCGCGCGCCACAGACGCGGCTTCGGGTTGACCGCCACCTTATGCCCGCACAGGCGGAGCATGGGCAAGTCGCCGCAGGAATCGCCGTAGGCGACGGAGCTTTCGTAATCCAGCTCGCCGTCCGTAGCCGCCAGATACTCGGCCAGCCGAAGCCCCTTTTCCACGCCGCGGCAGTTTTCGCCGCACACGCGACCCTCGAACACGCCGTTCTCCGTAGCGTCCAGTTTCGTGGCGATGATGTCCGTCACGCCGAGCGTGTCCTTCAGAAGCTTTAAATAGAAAATCGAGGAGGCGGAAACCAGCAAAACCTCGTGTCCCTCTGCCCGGTGGCGGCGAATCGCCTCCAACCCTTCCGGGCGCAGGCGCGGCACGAGCACCGTCTCCACGAAATCCCGTGCGATGTCGCCCACCTCCGCCGCGCTTCTGCCCCGCAGGAAGGAAAGCGCGCGCTCCTTGGACGTCCGCGGGGGACAGAGGCGCAGGCCGTACAGCAGGGCCGTCCATGCGACGGCGGCCGCCCCCCGCGCGCTCATCAGGCCCTTGCGGCGCGCATACAGGCACAGCAGGATGATAGAGTCGCCCCGAATCAGCGTGCCGTCGAAATCGAACAAGGCGTAGGTTTTTCGCATGGAGCACAGCCCTTTCGGATGAATGCGGATCACGGGGGCGTACCGGGAACGCCCGACGCCCCAGTATAGCACGCGCGCGCCGGGCTTGCCAAGAGTACGCGCCCTTGACAGGCACGGGGGATTATGGTACTTTTTGTTCGGCAATCGGCGCGTATCGTCAGCGAAAAAGGAGCATAGCCATGCGGAAGCGGCGGAACCGACTGGATTGGTTGTGGGGAACGGCGATGACGGCCGCGCTTTTCGTTTGCCTGTACCTCGTAAGTAACTTCCGCTACGAAAACTCGGACGACGCGCTGATCCTGAAGGCTTTCATGGGGTTCGAGGGCGGGGAGCCGACCAGCTTCACGCTGTACACGCATACGCTTTTAACCTGGCTGCTGTACGGCCTGGGGCGGCTGGCGCCCACGGTCGCCTGGTTCTCCTTGTTCCAGCTCGCGCTGCTCTTCGGAAGCGGTGTAGTGCTGGTCAGGTGCATGTTCCGGCTGGCGCGGGGTCGCAGGCGGCCGCGGCTTTCAGGCGGGCTCGCCGGGGCGCTGACGCTGGCGGTGTTCGCAGCGTTCGCCTGCTGCCGCGTCAACTATAACACCACCGCGGCGCTGGCGGGCGCGGCGGCCGTGGCACAGGCGCTGGTTGCCGGGAACGACGGCGAACCGGGCGGCTTCCATGTCCGCGCGTGGCTGCCCTGCCTGTTTCTGCTGGCGTGCGCCTACCTGCTACGGGCCGCCAGCGTGCTGCCGCCGCTGGTGTTCACCGGTATCGCGTTCGTCTGGCGGCTGGCCGGGCGGGGGAACGGAAAAAGCAAGCCTGCGGCGAACATACGCCCGGCACTGGCCACGCTGGCCGTGTTTGCCGCGGTGTTCGTCGCGCTGGCAGGCATCCGGCTGGCGGAAACCGCCCTGCGGGGGCAGCAGGATTTTCTGAAATGGCATCAGGCGCGCACGGCCCTGATGGACTATACGGACTTCGAAGCCGACCCCGCGCCCGCCCTGCGGGCGGACGGCGGCCTTTCCGCGCCGCAAGTGGAAATGGTCCGGCAGTGGTATTTTATGGACGCCGCGGTGGATACGCGGGCGCTTACGGCCATGGCGGACGCCTACGGAAAAAACACCGCCGCGGACGCGGTGAACAGGTTGGTCTCCTTCTTTACGGAACACCCGCGTTACGCCCTCGCCGCGGGGATACTGATGCTCCTGTGCGGGCTGTGCTGGCTGGGGGCGCGGAAAACCGCGCCGCTGGCGGCGACGGCCGCGACAGTCGCGGTGGCGGGCGCGCTGGCGATGCTTGTGTACCTCTGCTGGCGCGGCCGTCTGATCGAGCGCGCGGCGGACGCGGTGCTCATGCCCTGCGCCGTTCTGCTTTTCGGCCTCGCGCTGCTCAAGGCGCCCGAACCCGGCGTCGGTTCAGGCAGGCGCGCGCTGGCGTTGGCGCTGTCCCTGCTGTTGGCGGGCGCGGCGGCGCTGAACGCGCGGCTGACGTACCACGCCGTTACGCGCGCGCCGGACACGGTATCGCAGCAGCGGGAAAGCGATCTGGAGGCCTTCGCGCTTACAAACCCGGACGTGCTGATCGTCCGCAGCCCGAATTTGCTGCGGGATACGCGGCTGTTCCCCGACGTGAGCGCGGGCGTGCCCGCCAACATCCTCCTTTGGGGGGACTGGGGCTGCCGCACGCCCAACTGGTACAGCCAGCTTTCGCGCTACGGCTTTGCCGGGGAAACCTTCTCCGCGAAGGACTGGTTGAAGGACGGCATCGTGCTGGCGGCCTCGTCCGAGGCGGATACCGAAGCCCTCGCCGCGTACCTCGCCGACGCGCTGGGAACGCCGGTAACGGCGGAGCCGTACGGAACCGGCGGAACGCTGACCTTCTACCGTTTCCGAATATAGAAAAGCCGCCGCGGAATTTCGCGGCGGTTCAGACCGCTGACAAACCTCTGGCTGGCTCCCAACCGCAGCTTGCTCAAAAAGGTTCAGATGCTAGAAAACAAGGGTGGCAAGGGGTTGAGCTTACTCGTTCGTAAGTGATACCCCTTGCCATCCCGCAGCTGACAACGCAGATGGGCCTTTTTGAGCAAGCTGAACCGCCGCGGAATTTCGCGGCGGTTTGCATGATGCTTGGGCTGTAAGGCCCGGTTCATGCCGTTTCGGCGTTATGCCTGATTCGTATTCGGTGGGGAACCTTCCGTTGCCGGAGGGTTCCCCCTTTACCATCGGGCGGAGGCACCCTCGTGAGGCGGTTCGGCGGCCGCGCCGTTACGCGACGTCCGAATCAACGATGTCGATCTTCCTGGCTTCCTTCTTGGGAGCAGGCGTTTCCTTGGGCAGGGTCACGGTAAGCACGCCGTTCTTGTAGTCGGCCTTGATGTTTTCCGCATCGATGCCTTCCAAGTTGAAGCTGCGCTCCACGTGGCCGGTGCGGCGTTCGCTGTACAGGTAGCCGCTCTTCTCTTCCTTCTTTTCCTCGTTGAGGTCGGCGCTGATGGTAAGCGTGCCGTCGTCGACGCTGACGTTCAGCTTATCCTTGGCTACGCCCGGAAGCTCGGCTTCCAGCCTGTAGTCCTTGTCGTTCTCGCGCACGTCCACGCGGAACCCTGCGGGGCCCATCATATCGCTCATATCGAAGAACGAACGGAAGAAATTGTCGTTCACGAAGGGAACGGGCAGTTCGCGGGTCAGGTTGCGGCGGTAAGGAACGAGTGAGTACATGGTGCATCCTCCTTTTAGTGTGGGGCTTCATGGCCCATTCAAAATCACTGTTTCGGGCTTGAGGGTCTCCGTTGGGGGTTTCCCCCGAACCGTGATTAAAGGATATCACCAAGGTCAAAGATAGTCAAATTCACTCGTCCCATTTTATAGTCAATATAGGTCAATTTGTCCGATTAAATCTCGCTTATCTTCATTATTCAAATTTTATCTCGCTTTTTCTATATTTTTTAATTTAGGTTTTTACCTTCGTCTGGCGCCCTCCCGTCTTCTCCCCGCGCGTTAATCAGCGCTATCGTTCCTCCAGAATACGGAAGGAGCCGCGCGGGCTTAACGCCCGCGCGGCTCCTTCCGTGCAAACGTCGGAAACCGGTTTTGTCTTATCTTTCGGCCTTCATCAGGTTAATCAGCCCGCCCGCCAGAATCATCCGGCGCTGGCGGCCGCTGAGCGCGAGCTTCGCGTCGCAGGTGAAACCCTTCGTAACGTTCGTCACGGGGATCGTCTCAACCCCGGCCTCCACCAGAGCGCGCACGCCGGAAAGCGTCAGCTCGTCGTCCCGGTCGAAACGGTCGTAATCGGCCTCGTTTGCGAAGGTCAGGGGCAGGATACCGTTGTTGATGAGGTTGTCCCGGTGGATGCGCGCGAAGCTCTTGGCCAGCACCGCGCGGATTTTCAGGTACAGCGGCGCAAGCGCCGCGTGCTCGCGGCTGGAACCCTGCCCGTAATTCTGCCCCGCGATCAGGAACCCGCCGCCCGCGGCCTTCGCCCGCTCGGGGAAGGACGGGTCCACCGGCGTAAGGCAATATTCGCTAAGCTTGGGGACGTTGCTGCGGTAGGGCAGCAGCTTGCTGTCGCTGGGCATGATGTGGTCGGTGGTGACGTTGTCCTCCATCTTAAGCAGCGCCCTGCCGGAAAGCGTATCGGCCAACGCCTCCGCCTGCGGGAAGGGCTTGATGTTGGGGCCGCGCACCACTTCCACGGCGCCCGCGTCCTCCGGGGCCGCGGGCGGAAGAATCAGGTTGTCGTTATAGGTGAACGTATCGGGCATCGCGACGGACAAATCCACGTCCAGCGAGCGCGGGTCGGTCAGCACCCCGGAAAGCGCGCTGGCCGCCGCCGTTTCACAGGAAACCAGATAGATGCCCGCGCTCTTGGTGCCGCTGCGGCCGAAGAAATTACGGTTGTTGGTGCGCAGGCTCACGGCGTTCGTGCGCGGGCTCTGTCCCATGCCGATGCAGAAGCCGCAGGCCGTTTCCGTGATTCGCGCGCCCGCCTGGATCATATCGTTCAGCGCGCCGTTGGCGGCCAGCATCCCCAGCACCTGGCGGGAACCCGGAGCCACGACGAGGCTCACGTCCGGATGCACGGTCTTACCCTTCAGGATTTTCGCCACGCGCATCATATCCAGATAGCTGGAGTTGGTGCAGCTGCCGATGCAAACCTGATCCACCCGGATCGCTCCGGCCTCCGCCACGGTTTTCACGTTGTCCGGCATGTGCGGCAGCGCCACCATGGGTTCCAGCGCGGAAAGGTCGATCTCCACCGTCTCGTCGTAAGTTGCGTCCGCGTCGGGCAACGTCTCCGCATAATCCTGCTCGCGGCCCTGCGCGCGCAGAAAATCGCGCGCCGTCGCGTCCGCGGGGAAGAGGCTGGTGGTCGCGCCCAGTTCCGCGCCCATGTTGGTGATGGTCGCGCGCTCGGGCACGGAAAGGGTCGCCACGCCGGGGCCGGTGTATTCCATCACTCTGCCCACGCCGCCCTTCACCGTGAGGCGGCGAAGCAGTTCCAGAATCACGTCTTTGGCGGCCACGCCGCGGGAAAGCTTCCCGGTCAGCCGCACGTTCACCACCGCGGGGCAGGGCAGGAAATACGCGCCTCCGCCCATGGCCACGGCCACGTCCAGCCCGCCCGCGCCGATAGCGAGCATCCCCAGGCCGCCCGCCGTGG
>CAZCCZ010000035.1:0-37068 GCA_964497495.1 uncultured Oscillospiraceae bacterium | reverse complement strand
CCTCCGCCAAAGCGTTTACGTACGGCTGCAGTTTCCCGTCGGGCTGGTAGCTGGGAATCAGTACGGCCACGTCCCGCGCGCGTTCGTCAGGCATTCGGTTCCACTGCCTTTCCAAGCGTTTTTCCATGTTTCCCGATCGTTTCGCCTTACGTCGTCCCATATTCCCCGTCAATAATAGATAAATTACAGCACAGCCCGAACGCGCATGCCAACATGCATAATTTAACAATTCAACGAATCGGATGTCGGCCCCCGTTTCCTTCCGGGCCGCGCCGCGACAGAAGGTTCGCACGGGCCCGGCCGTTACGGGACGTCGGCGGCGCGGAATCCGGCGGGAACCTTACCCTTCCCGCGCCCGGGTCCTTTTTTCAGCCGTTTTCAGCAGGCGCTCGATGTCCGTCAGCACGTTCACCGTCTGAAAGGCGCCGTTGTAAAACACGCCCCAGTTATTGAAAACGCAGGGCAGGTCCTTCGCCTTTTGCAAGGTGTCCACCCGAATCAGTGAAAGCGGTACGCCGTTCGTTTCGCAATACTGTCTGTACGTTTCGATGCTCTGGACGACGAAAGGGCACTGAAAATCGTAATAAATCGTAAGCGTCTTGCTTTCGATGGCCATTCGTTTCGCGTTCGGCATGAAACGCGGCACTGTTCCGTCGAGAGACAGCGCCAGCAACTCGTACCCGTTGTCGGTCGTGTCCGCGACCGTGAAACCGAACCTTTTGGCAAAGGATTGGTCGGAAAGCCACGCCTTCTGTTTAGCCGCCCCGAGCATGCAGACGCCGGATTTTCCTTTGGCTCTGGCGTCGGCGACGCAGTACTCCATCAGCGCCCGTCCGTATCCCTTGCCCTTGTGCTCGCCGGTGACCCACAGGCAATACAGGTATAGGTAGTTCTCCCCCGTAACGGGAACCCAGGCGGTTTCCAGCGGGGCATACTCGATAAAAACCGTCGCCTTCGCGTTCAGCTTACGAAACACGTGACCTTCCCTGAGCCGGTCGGAAAGCCACCGCCGTTTCGCCTCTACGCCGGGATGCGGTTTTTGGGTACGGATGATGCAGCATAAATGTTCGTCGGCAAGGTCTTCTTCCGTCAGGTTGATGAATTCCCCGTTCGGATGATCCATAAAATTCCTCCGTTATCGCGCCGCGTCACGGGAGGTCCGCGATTCGCCCGGGCACTGGGTCCGCCCGCGCCAGATCCAGCTGCATATACACCGCCGAAGGCGCGGGGTTGTCGTTATACCGCGCGATCTCGCAGAAGCCGTAGCGTTTATACATCCGGATCGCGTCGTTCATGAAAGGGAAAGTATCCAGACGATCGTACCGGTATCCGATCCGCGCAGCGTCCCCGATAATCCGTTCCACCAGCAGCTTTCCGATACGGCAGCCCCGGAATTCCGGCCTTACGTAGAGGCGCTTCATTTCGCAAACCCGGCCGTCGATTTTTCGCAGGGCTACGCAACCCGCGGCCTGCCCGTCCGAAAGCGCCAGATACAGGCGGCCTTCGGGTCGTCCGTATTTCTCCCGCAATCGCAATACTTCTTCGTCGTAATGCTGCGCCTCAAGGCAGCTTTCCACCTCGGGGCTCTTTTTCACGATGTCGTCCGTGTACTCCGTAAACAGGCGGAGCACGTCGTCCGGCCGGTCGTACCCTTCTATCAGTTCGATTGCCATCGTGCGCTCCTGTCGGCTTGATTTTCGTTACGATACCCTGTTCGCCGTACCAACGGCAGTCCCTGTTTTCGAGGATTTTCCACGCATGCCGCCGCTTCAGTTTTCCGCCGCCGCGACGGTACGCAGATCGAGCAGCGGTACGAAGCCGCGGAAGGCTTTGCCGTCGATCCGGCTCTCCGTATAAGCGTAATAGGCGTTGTACACGGCCAAAACGGTCAGTTCCGTTCCCGCGGGAATCTCCTTCTGGCGGTACTGGGAAACGTCGGGATCGTCCGTCAGGTACGTATCCCGTGATGCGGTCAGGGAAAGCGCGGTCAAGGGAATGGCGTCGCATCCGGGCAGAAGGTTGCCCTTCACGTAGCCGATGCGGGAGGTTCGGTTGCTGACGCCGTATTCGACGCATGTCCACATGCCTTCCTCGTTTTCCGTAACGCCGAAAACCTGCACCGTTTTCTTCAGGCTGACGGACGCCTTGCCGTTCGCAGCGCGCCACGCGCCTTCCGAGGGGGCGCTGTAAACGGCCAACGTTTTCTTCGCCCGCCTATCGATGACGTAGTCCTGCACCTTCAGCCTTGCGCGGATCCGCCCGGTCAGCGCGTTAAGCTGCGCGGCCTCGTCGGCGGAGTGCGGGAACAGACTGATGTTGAAGTCCGTCATGGTAATCTGCCCGTCGGGCGGGAACCAGAGCGCGTCGTCCGGAACGTTCTCCCCGGACACGCAGTATCCGGTCCGTACGGCATCCCAGGCAAAGGCGGTTCCACCGGTTTGCGCGTACGACAGCTTGTAGTTATCCCCCTGCGTAGCGAAACAGTATCGCTCGGTTTCATCGTAACAGAGGGTAAATCCGCCGCTCCCGTCGGCCAGTGGGAGCAGGGCGGTAAAGAGATGCGTATCGTTCTCCGGCTGCCATACGGCGGTCGTAACGGCGTGGCGCACGAACTGCGTACGGTCGTCCTCCGCGGTCGACGTCGTCAGTAGCACGGTATGATAACGGCTGTTGAGCACCGCTACGGCAACCGGCAGACCGCAGGCGTCCGTAAACTGTATTTCCGCCCTTGCGCCCGGGCAAGTGTAATCATCCCAGTCGTGGGTGGCGGATACCGCGTCCAGCATCACGGTGCGCAGACCCCAGTCGTTCGCGTAAGCCGTGGAAGCCGTCAGCAGGAGCACGATCAACAGCGCCAGAAATTTCGTAAACATTTGGAACACCTTCCCGGCAATAGAACGCGGCCATTCGATGTTCTGTTGCCTGAACGATGATTTTTTGGTGCTTTTCCCGTCATGCCTCCGGCGTAAGTAAGCCGGGTTCACAAGCGAACGCGCGCTTTGTATGAAGGCACGTAACGTTATGAAGGTGAGCGGGCGCTGAAATTTTCCGGGAACCGCATCCTGCCGGCCGGGGTGCCCCGCAGGTTTACGCCCGCTCCTCCGCCGTTACTGTCGCCCCTTCCGCTTCTTCCTGCGGCAGCCCCATTTTCCACAGCAGCGTCGTTATTACGAGCCCGGCGGCCGTGACCAGCAGGTTAAGCGCGAAGGGAAGCGCGCGGTCGATTTCCGCCAGAGCGCCCGCGACGGTGCTGAGCGGCGAAGTGACGAGCATACACAGCGCGAAGAAGAAACCGAGCATCCTCGCCCTCTCCTCCCGGTCGATGTTGACCATCTGCAGGGACGTGGTCAGCGGGTTCAGGAGGCTCAGGGCCAGCGCTTCCATCACGACGGTCAGCAAAATTATCGGGTAAGCGCCGGCGGGCATTACGAGCATCAGGATTTCCTGCGCCAGAAACAGCGCCAGCCCCAGCAGAACGGGGTTGCGGAACCGGCGCAGGTCCAGCCTGGGCACGATCCAGAAATAGCAGCCCAGCATCAGCAGCGTCTTGACCGTGGAAAACAGGGACAGGTTTTCCGTGGCGATACCCAGCTTTTCCGTCACCAGCAGGGGCCAGAACGTGTCGTTGACGTTCTTGAGCCCCGCGAAGCACGCAACCAGCCCTACGGTCAGCATCGTGCGTCGGCTGGAAAGCATTCGCTTCAGCACCGACCGGCTGCCCCACAGGCTCCGCGCAAGGCTCTCGCCGCGTGTTTCCGCCATCCGCCGAACCCCCACGGAGGTTTCCTTCGTGGCGAGATAGAGCACGATGAACTTGACCGTCATCAGCACGAAGGCAATCCCGTACAGCACCCGCATCGTAGGCACGATGGAGTATTTCTGCACGAAGAAGTACGCGATCGGCGCGAAGAACCCCGCCACCAGCCCGGCGGTATACATGATCGAGTACATGTGCACCAGCTGTTCCCGCCGCGCGTCCTCGATCATCAGCAGGTTCCAGGAGTTTTCAGGCACGCGGCAGGCACCGTTGAACACCGCGGCGACGAGGAACCAGCGGCCGTCCCCCGCGAGCATCCAGAGAATCGTGGGCACGCTCCAGCTGAGGGCGTCGAAAATCAACGTCGTCAGCCGCCGCCCCAGCTTGTCGGTAATTACGCCGCTGACCAGCGCCCAGGCCATCTGCGACGCCAGAAAGACCGTGCTCACCAGCCCGATCATGATCGGCGAAAGCCCCAGCGCGGCCATATAGACGGATACGAAGGGAAGATACAGATAATACGGAATGCCCCATAACGGCTCGGTGTACAGGCAGGCCTTCGGGTTGCCCGACAGATTCAGGAACGTCTGTATCAGGCCGTTTCGTTTCCCGCGCATCGTTTTCAATCTCCTTTGATTTCAGAGCAGCCTTATTGTATTCGAAAACGGTTGAAAAGACAATACGGCCGGGTATGGAACCGTGAACCGCGAAAGCGGCGTCCCTCCCCGCCGTGTTGACAACGGACGGAATCGAAAATATAATGAAACAGACCTATCACAACGTATCAACCGATGCCGCGCGGGCCCGCCTCCCCGCGTTTTCCGTTCCGAAAACGGAGAACGCCCGTTCGCAGTCGCCCGGTTCCAAGCTCCTTACGCCGCCGATCCGGTACAGGGAGGTATTAAACCATGTTCGACGTGTTTATCAGTTACTCCGACAAAGAAGCCCGGATCGCCAAAGAAATATGCGATAAACTGGAAGCGGAGGGCCTGCCCTGCTGGATGGCCCCGCGGAATATCGTGGCGGGCAGCAACTGGCCCGCATCCATCGCCCAAGCCGTTCGCAACGCGAAGCTGGTCGTGTTGCTGCTCAGTAAAAGCGCCAACCGTTCCGTGTTCGTGGAGCGCGAAGTGGCGCTCGCCGCCACCAACCATCAGGTCATCATCCCATTTATGACGGATGACGTTACGCCGAGCGACCTGATGAAGTTCTACCTGGCCGTTTCCCAGTGGCTGGACACGCGGGGGAAGCCGCTTGAAACCGCCGTGGGCGAACTGGTTTCGGCCACGAAAGCCTGTCTGGAAAAGGCCCGACGGGAAGAACCGCCGCACAGTGCGGAAACCGCCGCGGATTATGACGATCAGATGTTGGATATATATAACAAGCAAATGGATTGGGTCGGCATGGCGCTGCGGAAAAGCGTTCACCGCGAGGGTTTCTGGCACAAAACGCTGCACTGCTGGTTCATCAGCCGGGAGGACGACCGCGTGTTCGTCTGGTTCCAGCGGCGCAGCCTGCAAAAAGCCGATTTCCCGGGCCTGCTGGACATCACCGCCGCCCGCCACCTTCCGGCCGGAAGCGCCGACCGGGACGGGATCGGGAAAATCCGTCTGGAACTGGGCGTAGACGTGGATTTTGAGGAAGTATATTATCTGGGCATCCGCACCTACGCGGAAAAGATCGGTTCTTTCCACAACCGGGAGTTCAATTCCGTATATCTGTACCCGTCGGCCTATTCGCTCGGCGATTTGATCCTGCAACCGGACGAGGTCTCCGCCCTCCTGAAAGTGGAAGTCCGGGAGGGGCTGCGCCTGTTCGGCGGCGAAGCGGTGGAAATAACGGCCGTCGGCTGCACGACGGAGGGCGGAAAGACCGTCGTGAAAAAGCAGCGCGTTTCCACGGCGGATTTCGTGCCCCGCAAGCTCGATTACTACGTGAAGATACTGGGAGCCGCGCGAGATTATTATCTCGACAGGAGCCGCATCTCCTTCTGAATCCTTACCGTCCGCGTGGGCCGGTCTTCCAAAGAAGGCGGGAATATCAGCGCGGGGCCGGAACGGCGCCTCGGTTTACGGCAAAAACGCGCGCTCTACCCCTTGCATTGTCAACGGGGCGCCGTTATAATAGGCGAAGAAAACTTTTTGCGTTCTGCCAGGCGGACCGTTGTGAAACAACACTCATAAGCTTTCAGCGTATTGCTTTGTTGTGGAGGCTTGCATCCATGCGCATCATCGGGAAACTGAGAGATACGGTCAAACGAGTCACGGCCATTCAGAAGGGTTATTTTATCGATTCCAGCCAGGAAATCGCCGCGCGAAACCTGCGCCTGATGTCGCTGATCAGTTATGCCGGCATCATCGTATACCTCGCGTACCTGCTGTTTACGTTTCTCTTTTTTAAACAATTAATGATTTCGCCCCTGTACGCCGCCATCATTCCTGTGTTGGGCCTGTTTCTTTTCTATTCTAAGAAGGCAATCCGTTCAGGCACGGTGGATGCGAAAAAAGCGCAGCAATTCACCATGTGCCTGTACGTGACGCTGATGGTCTACATCATCATCATGAGCGTTTTCCCGCATCCGGACGTCCCCTCGGTGTATTATCCCCTGTTTCTGCTGATATCTCCGGTCGTTTTCATCCTGCCCGCGTCCCGGCACCTGATCGTGACGTTTTTAAGTCTCGGCGTCTTTTACGCGCTGGTTCTGATCTTCAAATCCCCCGCCTGCCGGATGCACGAACTCTTCGAGGCGACGACCTCCGCCGTTTTCACCGTGATCGCCGTCGTTTTCATGACGCAGTTCAGGATCCAGACCGAAAGCCTGAACGAAAAATACTACCGTATGAGCCGGGAAGACGCGCTGACGGGCGTCGCCAATAAAAACACGGGATTGGAAAGCGCGCAGGAATACATCAACCGGATGTGGGAGAAGGAATCCTTCGCGCTTCTGTTCATCGACGTGGACTGTTTCAAGCTTTTCAACGACACGTTCGGGCATCTGGAAGGCGACCTGATGCTGAAACGTGTCAGCGACACGCTTACGGCGCTCTGCCGGAAAAACGACACGGTATGCCGCTTCGGCGGGGACGAGTTTATTATTCTCCTGAAAGACGTGCCGAACGTTCGCGTCGCCACGCTCAAGGCGCAGGATATCGTAGACGCCGTATCCCGGATCAAGACGGACACACGGTTCAAAATGTCCTGCAGTATCGGAATATGCTATTGCCGCCGGGACTGCTCCACCATCGAGGACGCGATCCGCAAGGCGGACATCGCGCTTTATCACGCGAAAAAGGACGGCAAGAGCCGTTATGCCGTCTTCAGCGATTCGGCCGCACGGCCTTCTGAAACCTGAACGGCGAAGGCCTGAAGGCCGCGCCGAAGCGGCCGTTTCATAACGTAAGCCGAAGCCCGGCCCGGTGTCTCCGCCCGTCCAGGCTTCGTTCCATATGGACGATTTGATGGCCGGGGTAACCGTTATCCAGAGGTTGTCTTGCACGCCCCGTTGTTTTTCCGTTCTTTTCTGTCCCGGCGCGCGCCGCGGTCCGGGGCTTTTCCCCGCGCCCCGCTTATTTCACCACCGCACGGTACTCTCCGGCGTCGAAGCCTGCGTACCCCGTTAACCGGTCCTGGTTTTTCCGCCACAGATCGTTTGAAATCCACAGGACGGCGTTGTCATCCGCCAGGAACGCATCCAGGCCACCGTTCAGGGTTCGGTCGTTTCCCGCCAGATAAGCGACCAGGATATCGTCCTGATCCCAACTCGAATAGCCCTCCGCGTACTGCGCGTACAGGTTTTTACCAGCATACCGGTCCTCCCCGGCGGCGAGCGTTTCCATTACGGCCGTCTGGAACGGATCGTACGGTTCCGGATCGCGGACGGCCGCCAGGTTCAGGTTGAAACCGTCCCTGCAAAAGTAGAGCATCGCCAGCGCGATCACGACGGCGACGGACTTGAGTTTCACGTTGCGCAACAGGCGCGCGAAGCCAACGCCGCCGCCCAGAAGCATGGGAACGGTGATCGGGAAGAAGTAAAAAGGCAGTTTGGATACGCTGACGGAGTAAACGGCCAGAGGCACGGCGGCCCACAGCGCGACGCCGGTCTGCGCGGCGGAAAATTTCGTCCTTTTCGTTGCCGCGTAACAGACCATGCCGAAGCAGCCCAGCAGGGGAAGCCGTTCGTTGAAAACATAGCTGAAATAATACCCGAAGGGTTTCCCGTGCCCCTCGACCGCCTTGACGCCCCGGAGCAGGTCGTTCTGGATCATGGTCACGAAAAAAGAACCGCCGTCCCGCGCATACCGGGCGACCGCCCAAAGGCCGATCGGCGCAAGGCCGATCACCGCGCACAGAACGTAATGAATCGGTTTGAACCGCCGGAACTGCCGCCTGCACAGCGCGAAGCAGAGGCAGATCAGCGGGATCAGCAGCGCGTGGAAGCTTTTCGTCAGGAAGGCGAGCATGAAGAAGAAGGCGCTGCCGTAATAAGCCCGCACGTCACGTTCGCTTTCCAGCATGCACAGCATGGAAAGCGTGAAGAAAAGCGTATACAACGAGTTGGCGTCCGCGTACCGCATGAAGCCCGTCTCCAGCAGCGTTCGGCTGGAAAGAAAGAACAGCAGCGTCACGAGGCTTTCCAGTCTCCCGAAGCGCTTGAGGGCGTACAGTGCGACGGCCAGCGCGCAAAGGGTCATCGCGGCGGATGAATACAGGCGCATGGAAAAGGCGGACACGCCGAAAAGCCTGAACGAAAGGGCGATCAGCCACGCGCTCAGCGGAGGCTTGGCGTTCCAGGTATCCGGCTGGAAGCGGAAGGTGGTTACCAGCCAGTCCCCCGTTTTAGCCATTTCGTAGCCGTTGACGCCGTGGCGCGCCTCGTCCCAGATGGATACGGCGCCGTCGCCCAAACGGAAGAAAGCCAGAAAGCAGAACGCGGCTGCCAGTGCCAGAAACAGGGTCCAGAAACCGGCCTCGCGGACGGCGGCCCACCGGCCCCGGTTGCGGGCGCGTTTCAAGAATTGCATAGCTGCGATTCCCCCGTTTTCAGCGTGTTTTCGGGCCTGCGTTCGCCGGTTCGCCCGGCGCGGCGCGACACCCGTATCATAGCAGATATTCCGCCCCGTGTAAACGAAACCCCGCCTTTGTTGACGGGGCTACGCAGGGATGGTAAGATGACGGCATACCGGGCGCGCCGCCGGAAGAACGCGGAAAGGAAGTCGCACCGTCATGGCCATTCGGTTGGGCGAAGTATACGGAAAAACGATCGCCGATTACCATATCGAGCTCGTCGCCGGGGAAGGCGGCCTGCGCAACACCGTGGAATGGGTGCACGTCATCGAGGACGAACAGGTCAGCGGTTTCCTGAGCGGCAACGAGTTGGTGTTCACCACCGGCATCGGCCACGTGGGCAACGAATGGCTCACGATCTTCGTGCCCCGGCTGAAGGAGCACGGCGCGTGCGGGCTGGTGGTCAATCTGGGGCGCCACATTCTGGATTTACCGGAAAACGTGGTACGGTACTGCCGGGAAAACCAGTTCCCGCTTTTCACCATCCCGTGGGAAGTGCGCATCGTGGATATGTCCCGCTACATCTGCCATATGATCGTGGAGCGGGAGCAGATCGAGATCGGCGTTTCCAACGCCTTTCGCAACGCCATTTTCTTTCCCCAGCAACGGGAAATGTACCAGCCCCAGCTGGAGCGGCTGGGCTACCGGTTTTCGCGGCGGTACTGCGTGGCGGCGGCGGGCCTGCCCGAAGCCGACGGCCGGGACCGGAAAGCGGACCTGAAGCGCCTGCTGGGGCAGGCCCAGCGCGCGTTCGTGAATCTGGACGATACGTGCAGCCTTTTCGTGCAGGACGACACGCTGCTGATCGTATTCGTGGATTTTCCGGACGCGCAGCTGGCCAAAGCGCTTGAAAAACTGCACGGCAACGCCGCGGACGGAGCGCTGTACGTGGGCGTGAGCGAAAACGGCTCCGGCATGGAGGCCATGCCGCGGAGTTACCGGCAGGCGCTGGCGGCGCTGGGAATCGCCCGGAAAAAAGGCATGCCCACCGCGTATTACGGGGATCTGGGCGTGTATAAGCTGCTGTTGCAGGTGGAGGATAAGGAACTGCTGTCCGGCGTCTATCGCGAAACGCTCGGCAAGCTGGACGAATACGACCGGCTCAACGCAACGGACTACGGCGCGACCCTTCGCTGTTACCTTGAACAAAACGGAAGCGTGCAAAACGTAGCCAACGCCACCTTCGTACACCGCAACACGGTCAACTACAAGCTTCGGAAAATCAAGGAAATCACAGGGTTGGAGCTGACGGACACGCAGGAACGGATGCGCGTATGGCTGGCGATGAAAATCAAAGACATTCTATGACGGTTGTGCTGGAGCCCAAAGGAATTTGGGCGGGGGTTGCTTGCGCCCCGCCGGTCGCTATGGTATGATCGTTTTAAGTTCCGGCACGCAAGCGCCGCGAACTGCGGATACGGTCCGTCAGAATAAACGCCCAATACGCCATAACAATGGAGTTATTGCATTCCGCCTCTCGAGGCGGGTTGCGACAACTCCGTTGTTTTTATTAAAAAGGAGTGGGGAAAAATGAGGAATCGAATTGTGGGACTGCTGCTGGCCGTGATGATGGGTATTCTGTGTCTTGCCGGTTTCGGCGGCTCCGCGGCCGCCGAAGCGGGCCAGGCGACGCTGGACCGGATTAAGGCGGATGGTTCTTTCACCTTCGCGCTCTCCGGCGGCTACCCGCCGTTCAACTACATCGACGAGGAAACCGGCGCCGTGGTCGGCTTCGACGTGGACATCGCCAACGCGCTGGCCGCCGTGATCGGCGTGAAAGCCGAAGCGGTCACCACCCAGTGGGACGGCATCATCGGCGGCCTGATCGGCAACCGTTTCGATACCATCATCGGCAGCATGGCTATAACCGACGCCCGCCTGAAAGAAGTGAGCTTCAGCGATCCCTACTACTACGACGGCGCGCAGTTCTTCACCACCGCCGATTCCGGGCTTAACAGCATCGCCGACCTGGTGGACGGCAAGGTGGGCGTCGTGACTGGCACGACCTTCGCGGAAATGCTGGAAAGCATGTCCAACATCAAGGAGATTCTGTACTTCGACGGCGACATCGAGAACTTCATGGCCGTGGGCCAGGGCCGTTCCGACGGGCTGGTCACCAGCCGGTTCGTAGGCCTGCAGGCCCCCGCGGAATACCACATCGTTCCCTGCGGCCCGCTGCTGTACACCGAAAAGATCGGCATCGCCGTCCGCAAGGAAGACACCGGCCTGCTGGACGCCATTAACAGCGCGCTGGCGACGATCGTCGAAAACGGCACGTACGACGAGATCAGCCAGAAGTGGTTCGGCACCAACATCCTGGAGCAGGAGTAAGCGCCCGACGAAACGGCACCGTATCCGCGGCCCCGGCCGCGGATACGGTGCCGACGATCATACGGCCTCCGCACGGCCGCCCGGGAGGCGGCGGAAGCCGTATCAGTCAGGAGAATGGTCATGCTAGATTTCCTTCACGGCATCGCCGGCTTTTTTACCATCGCCGTCAAGTACGTCCCGAAGTTCGTTCCGGGCGCGCTGCTGACGCTGGAACTGTCCCTCCTGTCCATCGTCTTCGGAACGGTTTTCGGCGTGTTCGTCACGCTGGGAAAATCCTCCCGGATCAAGCCTCTGCGGTGGCTCGCGGCGGCGTACGTGGCGCTGATCCGGGGCACGCCGCTGCTCTTGCAGCTGTTTTTCGTGTTCTACGGCCTGCCGCAGCTGGGTATCACGCTTTCTTCGTTCCCCACGGCCGTGCTGGGGCTTGCGCTCCATAACGCCGCCTACATCAGCGAAATTTTCCGCGGCTCCATACAGGCCATCGACCCGGGCCAGACCGAGGCGGCCTACGCCCTGGGCATGACGAAGTTCAAGGCTTTCCGAAACGTGATTTTTCCGCAGGCCTTCAAAAACGCGGTACCCGCGCTGGGCAACCAGTTCCTGCTGGCCATCAAGGATTCGTCGCTGGCCAGCACCATCACCATCGCCGAAACGCTGATGAAGGCCCGGCAGTTCGCCGCGGCGACCTATTCCATTTTCCCCATCTACTTCGACGCCGCCTGCTATTACATGGTCATGACCTACGTGCTGGCGCTGCTGCTGCGGATGCTTGAAAACCGTCTGAAAGTCAACGAAAGGAAGGTGGCGTAAGCGTGATCGAGGTTCGCGGGCTGTACAAGGCGTACAAAGACCTGGAAGTGCTCAAGGGCGTCGACCTGATCGTGAACGACGGACAGGTGATCAGTATCATCGGCTCCAGCGGCTCCGGTAAAAGCACGCTGCTGCGCTGTATCAACTTTCTGGAGCGGAAAAACAGGGGCGACATCCTGCTGAACGGGGAAGCCATCGGCCCGCACCCGGCGCAGATCAATTTGCTGCGTAAGAAGGTTGGCATGGTGTTCCAGAGCTTCAACCTGTTTCCCAACATGACCGTGTTGCGTAACGTCATGTCCGGCCCGGTCATCGTCAAGGGAACGGCCAAGGCGCAGGCGGAGGAGCTGGCCCGTTTTTACCTGAGCAAGGTCGGCCTGCTGGAAAAGGCAGGCCAGTACCCCGCCATGCTGTCCGGAGGCCAGCAGCAGCGCGTGGCCATCGCGCGCGCGCTGGCCATGGAGCCCGACGTGATGCTGTTCGACGAGCCGACCTCGGCGCTGGACCCCGAGTTGGTGGGCGAGGTGCTGACCGTGATCCAGGGGTTGGCGCGCGACGGCATGACCATGGTGATCGTCACCCACGAAATGACGTTCGCCCGGGAAGTATCCGACGAGGTCGTATTCCTGCACGAGGGGGTGGTCGCGGAAAAGGGCCCGGCCAGAGAGGTTTTCCAGCATCCGCAGCACGAACGGCTGAAAAGCTTCCTGAGCAGCATGAGCTTCCAGACCGGTTGAACGGGGCCGCCGTAAGGCGTTTCCGGCGGCGTAAGATTAGCATCAGGCCGACAGGGCGAAGATCGGCTTTCGGTTCACGGGAAGGTTCCCGCCGCGGCGCGGGCCGCGGCGTATTACAGAGTTGCGAAGGTGAAAGGTTTTGAATAAGGACAGCTGCATATTGAACCCTTCTTTTAAGAAGGTCTATCCGGTGATTGCCTACGGCAAGGGAATCTGCCTGTACGACGAGCAGGGGCGGGAGTATATCGACGGTTCCAGCGGGGCCGTGCTGGCCAGCCTCGGGCACGGCAGGGCCGACATGGCGGAAACGCTGAAGCAGCAGGCCGAACGCGTATCGTTCGCCTACCGCTGGGACTGCATTACGAACGTTCTTGAACAGGCGTGCCGCGGCGTTTGCGAAGCGTCGGACGGGCATTTTAACAAAGTATTCTTCGTCTGCGGCGGCTCGGAAGCCACGGAGATCGCCATCAAGCTGGCGCGCCGATATTTCCTCAACGTCGGCCGGGAAGGCAAGTATAAGGTAATCTCCCGCTGGCAGAGCTACCACGGCAGCACGATGGGCGTACTGTCCGTCACCGGGTTTCTGGCGCGCAAGCGCGGGTACGAACCCTACCTGACGGATCAGGGCCGCGTGCCGCCTCCGTACTGCTACCGCTGCTGGTACGGCAGGCAGCGGGGCGCGTGCAATTTCGAGTGCGCGCAGGCGCTGGAAAACGAGATCCTCTGCCAGGGCGCGGACACGGTGGCCGCGTTCATCATGGAGCCGGTATCGGGCATGTCGCTTTGCGGGGCGCACCCGGACGTGGGCTACTACCGGAAAATCCGCGAAATCTGCGATAAGTACGACGTCCTGCTGATCGACGACGAGGTGATGACGGGCATGGGCCGCACCGGCTCGTACTACGCCTATCAGCAGCTCGGCTTCAAGCCGGATATCGTGGCGCTGGGCAAGGCGCTGGCGGGCGGATACTTCCCCATCGGCGCCGTAGCCTGCACCCCCGCGGTTTACGACGCCATTCTGGCGGGCTCGGCCGAGTTTCTGCCGGGGTATTCGTGGGCGGGCAACCCGCTGGGTTCCGCGGTCGTGGTGAAAACGCTGGAGATTTTGAAGGAACAGCAGTTGGTGCCGCAGGTGGCCCGGAAGGGCGCGTACCTGAAGGATCGCCTTTCGCAAATGGCGGCCCGCCATCCCACCGTGGGCGACGTGCGGGGCCTGGGGCTGATGGTGGGGCTGGAGTTCGTGAAGGTCCGGGCCACGAAGCAGCCCTTCGAGCCGGAAACCCGGTATTCCCGGCAGATTTCCGCGGCGGCGCTGGAACACGGCATGTTTCTCGAGGCCAGCACGGGGTGCGACCGCGGCGCGTACGGGGACATGGTGATGGTCGCGCCCGCGTTTATCGTGACCGAGGCGGAGATCGACCGTATCGTGGCCGTGCTGGACGCGGCGATCACCGACGTGGAGACGGCGAACGGTTACCCGGCGGAGGAACCCGACGCGGGGAGGGCACCCAAGTGATCGCGAACGTTTATGGAAAAATCAAGCCGCTGGAGGCGGCCATGGAACCCGTGCGGGACGGCGCGGTACTGATGTGCGGCGGCTTCGGCGGCGTGGGCACCTCCCCGCTGCTGACCAAAGCGCTGGTGGATAAAAACGTGCGCAACCTGACCCTCATAAGCAACGACGCGGGGTTTCCGTGGATCGGCGTGGGCCCCGTCATCTGCAACGGGCAGGTGAAGAAGCTGATCGCCACGCACATCGGCTCCAACCCGGTGGCGGGCCAGATGATGAGCGACGGCCGCATGGAAGTGGAGTTCGTCCCCCAGGGCACTTTCGCGGAGCGTCTGCGCGCCGGGGGCTGCGGCCTGGGCGGCGTGCTGGTGGATACGGGGCTGGACACCCTCGTGGCCGAGGGCAAGCAGACGGTGGAGCTTAACGGGCGCACGTATATGATCGCCCCCGCGCTGACCGCGCAGGTCGCGCTGGTGCTGGCGCGGAAGGCGGACGCCTACGGCAATCTGGTCTTTGAAAAAACGGCCTGCAACGTCAATCCGTTCGTGGCGATGGCAAGCGAGTATACCGTCGTCCACGCGGAAGAGCTGGTGGAGGCCCTCGACCCGGACGAGGTCATGCTGCCTGGCATCTTCGTGGACTGCATCGTGACCGGGAAGGGAGGCGAGTGGAAATGGGTATGGGAGAACGGGAAATGATGGCCCGGAGGGCCGCGCTGGAAATACCCGACCGCTCGGTGGTCAACCTGGGCATCGGCATTCCGACGCTGGCGGCCAACTTTATCCGTCCGGAGCAACGGGTGATGTTCCACGCGGAAAACGGGCTGCTGGGCATCGGCCCCGCGCCGGAAGCGGGTACGGAAGACCCGAACATTATCAACGCAGGCGGTTATCCCTGCACGGTGGCGGAACACGCCTCGTACTTCGACAGCGCGCTTTCCTTCGCCATCATCCGCAAGGGGCTTGTGGATATTTCCATTCTGGGCGCGCTGGAAGTGGCCCAGAACGGCGATCTGGCCAACTGGATCATCCCCGGCAAACTGGTGCCCGGCATCGGCGGCGGCATGGAACTGGCGCAGAAATCGCGCCGCGTGATCGTGCTGATGACGCACGTATCCAAGAACGGACAGCCCAAGATCAAGGTTCGCTGCACGCTGCCCATCACCGCCCCGGCTTGCGTGGATACGATCATTACCGATCTGGCGGTGATCAAAGTGACGAAAAACGGCCTGCTGCTGACCGAGCTTTTCCCCCACGCAACGGTGGAGGAGGTCGTAGCCAAAACGGAAGCGCCGCTTTCCGTGGCGGAGCACGTGGCTGTTATGGAGGCATACGCATGAATCCAAACGACGCGGTCATCGTATCCTCGGTACGGACGGCCGTAGGCAAGTACGGCGGCGCGTTTTCCGGCATGCCGGACTACGCGCTGGGCGCGGCGGTTGTCCGCGAGGCGGTGGCGAGGGCGGGCATCGACCCGGCGCAGATCGAGGACGTCTATTTCGGGAATCTGCTGGGCATCCCCGGCAGTGTGGCGCGCGTGGCTGCGTTGGGCGGCGGCGTGCCGGAAAGCGTGCCCGCCGTGACGGTGGACCGGCAATGCGCCTCCAGCCTGGAGGCCGTGGCCATTTCCGCGGCCATGATCCGCGGCGGCTTCGGCGATATCTATCTGGCGGGCGGCTGCGAAAATATGACCCGGCGGCCCTATATTCTGGAAAAGCAGGCACGCCCCTACGCGCCCGCGCCGCCCCGGTTTCTGGAGAACATGTTCGTGCCTCCCGACCGGGAGCAGATCGGCATGGGCCAAACGGCGGAAAACGTACTGGAGCAATACCCGTTCACACGCGAGGAACTGGACGCCTTCGCCTGCCAAAGCCACGCGCGCGCGGTGAAGGCGCAGGACGAGGGGCTTTTTAAGGAGCAGATCGTACCGGTGGAAACCGAGGCGGGCAAAGAAACGGTTCTGGTCGCCGCGGACGAGTGCCCGCGCCGCAACACCGGCATGGAACAGCTTGCCAGGCTGAAGCCTTTGTTTAAGACGGACGGCAGCGTGACGGCGGGTAACAGCTGCCCCATGAACGACGGCGCCGCCGCGCAGGTGATCACCAGCCGCCGGTACGCGCTGCAGGCGAACCTGCGGCCGCTGGCCAGCGTGAAAGCCTTCGCCTTCACCGGGCTGGATTACCGGGTAATGGGGCTGGGCCCCATCTACGCGGTGCGAAAGCTGCTGGGCAAAACGGACGTGAAGCTGTCGCAGATCGGGCTGATCGAGCTCAACGAGGCGTTCGCGTCCCAGTCCCTCGCCTGCATACGGGAACTGGGGCTGGACCCCGAACGGGTCAACGTGAACGGCGGCGCCATCGCTCTGGGCCATCCGCTGGCCGCCACCGGCTCCATCCTGCTTACCAAGCTGATATCCGAAATGCGCCGCCGGAACGAGCGTTACGGGCTGGCGACCCTTTGCGTGGGCGGCGGACAGGGCGCCGCCATGCTGCTGGAAAAGGAAGGGTAGGACATGGTAAACATCGGGGAAACAAAAAAGGCGATCGTCGGCTGGATCGCGGAAAACCGCGAGGCGTTCGAGGCGATCGCGCTGGATATCTGGGCGCATCCGGAGCTGAGCCTGCAGGAACTCCGCGCCAGCCGGGCGCTGGAGGACGTTTTGCAAAAGCACGGCTTCCGCGTGCAGGCGGGCGCGGCGCAGATGCCCACCGCCTTTATCGCAACCTACGGCGAAGGCGGCCCCGTGATCGGCATCAACGCGGAGTACGACTGCCTGCCGGGGCTTTCCCAGGCGGCGGGCCGGAGCGAACACGCGCCGCTTACACCCGGCGCGCCCGGGCACGGCTGCGGGCACAACCTGTTGGGCACGGGCGGCGTGCTGGCCGCCGTCGCCCTGCGGTACGCCATGGAGGCGCGCGGTCTGGGCGGCACAGTGAAGGTGTTCGGCAGCCCCGCGGAGGAGCTTTGCATCGGCAAGCCGTTCATGGCGCGCGAAGGCTGCTACGACGGAGTGGACTGCTTTCTGGACTGGCACCCCTGGAATTATAACCGCGCGGATTACGATACCTGCAACGCTTACTGTAACCTTAAATTCCGCTTTCACGGCAAGACCGCCCACGGCAACGCGCCGTGGAACGGCGTAAGCGCGCTGGACGGCGCGGTGCTTACGGCGCACGCCATCGAGATGCTGCGCGAGCACATCCCCTCCGCCCCGGCGGACGGGGCCAACACCATCAACTACACGTTTTCCGACACGGGGCCCGCGTTCCCCAGCGTCGTGCCGGATCACGCCGAGCTGTGGTGCGTCGGCCGTTTCCAGACCGCCGAGCTGATGAACGCCGTGATGGAAAAGCTGGAAAAATGCGCGCAGGGGTGCGCGCTGGCGACGGGCTCCACCTGCGAAAGCGAACTGGTCACCGCCTCGCACGAAAAAATCCCGAATATGACGCTTGCCCGCGTGGTATACGAGAACTTTACGGCGCTGGGCACCCCCGCCTATACGCGGGAGGAGCACGCGCTGGCCTGCGCCATGCAGAAGGGCGCCGGTCTGCCCCCCACGGGCATCGACACCGTGATCAAGGATTTCGGCACGAGCGGCACGGCGCTGTGCGATACGTCGGAATACAGCTGGTGCGCGCCCTACGCCACCTTCTGGCTGGCCATGGCCCCCGCGGGCGGCTGGCACAACTGGATGGTCACTTCCATGGCCGGGTGTTCCGTGGGGCTCAAAGCGATGGAGAAGGCCGCGGAGATCATCGCCTGTTCCGCCGTGGATATTCTGGAGAACCCCGCGATCCTCAAGGCCGCGCGCTCGGAATGGAAAGGCCGTCTGGGGGTCCGGACCTTCTGGTCGCTCCTGCCCGAAGGCGCGTGCGTGCCCGCGGGCATCGCGTAACGGGGCGGGGCAAGGGTCCCCGTCATCTATACGGAAGAATACAGGAAGCCGCCCTTTCGGGCGGCTTCCCGAATTCACCGCAATCGCATACCCTACTTCCTAATGCAGGCGGCCACGGCCTCTTCCAGAATATCCAGACCGCGTTCCAGCTGCGCGTCGGTGATCACCAGCGGGCTCAGAAAACGGATCACGTTGCCGTAAGTGCCCGCGCTCTCCAGAATCAGGCCGCGTTTCACCGCGTACTGGATCACGTCGTTCACCAGCCTGGCGTCCGGCGTTTTGCTCGCCTTATCCGTAACGAACTCCACACCCGTCATGCAGCCGATGCCGCGCACGTCGCCCACCTGCTCGTACTTCTTCTTCATGCCTTCCCAGCGCGCCTTAACCCGTTCGGAAATTGCCAGCGCGCGCGCGCAGAGGTTTTCCTTTTGAATCAGCTCGATCACCCGCAACGCGGACGCGCACGCGACCGGGTTGCCCCCGTAGGTGCCGCCGATGGTGCCCGGCCGGACGGCGTCGAATACAACCGCGTCCGCCGTGACCGCGCTTAAAGGGATGCCACCCGCGATAGATTTGGCAGTGGTTACGATATCGGGCGCGCAGCCCGCCTCCGCCCAGTAATCCGATACGAACATGCGGCCGGAACGGGCAAACCCGGTCTGCACCTCGTCGGCAATCAGCAGGATGCCGTGCTCGTCGCAGATATCGCGCAGGGCCTTTACCCACTCCATCGGCGCGGGAACAAACCCGCCCTCCCCCTGCACCGGCTCCACCACGACGGCGGCCGTTTGCTCCGGGGGCGTGGCCTCGATGAAGGTCTGTTTCAGCTTGCCGATATAGTAGTCGATCGCCTGCCCGTCCGTATAGCCTTCGGGCTTGCGGTACAGGTTGGCGAATTCCGCGCGGTATACGCCGTCCGGGAAGGGGCCTGCACCCACGGCGTACGCCTTCTTGGCCGTCATGGCGGCCGTCAGCAGCGTGCGGCCGTGAAACGCGCCGGAGAACACGATGATATTCGGGCGGCCGGTGTATTCGCGGGCAACCTTCACCGCGTTTTCCAGCGCCTCCGCGCCGGAATTGACGAACATCGTCTTGCGGGCCGCGCCCCGGGCGGGCACGATCTCGTTCATCTTTTCCGCAAGCGCCACGTAGCCTTCGTGCGTCACGATGTTCATCATGGCGTGAAAGTACCGGGTCAGCTGCTCCGACGCGGCCTGAATCAGCGACGGCTGTCCGTACCCCACGTTCAGCACCCCGACGCCCCCGACCCAGTCCAGAAAGAGGTTGCCGTCCACGTCCTCGATCATCGCGCCCTCGCCCCGGCTGATGACGCACGGGTAGGGACAGCGGATGGCGTCCGGCACAGCCTGCGCCCGGCGATTGAGCACGGCGGCGGCCTTCGGGCCGGGAAGCTCCGTATTGATTTGCGGCAAAGCGTTCCTAAGCATAAGCTGGTTCCTCCTGTTTTACTGGATTGCCTGCGTATAGATGCTCTTGATCTCGTCCCGTGTGAACGCGGCCGGGTGGTTGGCGATACCCCCCGCCGAAACCTTCATACAGTTGTCGGCCAGCCAGTCCGTATCGGCGGGCGTAACGCCCAGATCGCCCAACGTCGTTTCCAGCCGGATATCCGCCAGCAACGCGCACAGGCGGGCGGTGAAATCGCGCTCGTCGGCGCCGCCCATCAGCCTCGAAAGCGCGGCGAACTTCCGCGGCGCGGCGGAAACGGAACGGTCATACACGGCGCAGGCCAGCGCCGCCAGCCCGCTGCCGTGCTCGGCGTCCTTCAACCCGCTTACCGGGTGCTCCATGCCGTGCAGCGCCGTGACGCCCGCGGTGTTGATGGCCATGCCGCCGAACGTGCTGGCCAGGCAAAGCTCGTCCCACGCGTCCAGGTCGGCGGCGTCGGCGTAGACGCGGGGCAGGCTGCGCGCCGCCAGGCGCACGCCCTCGGCGGCAAGCAGATCGGTCATCGGCTGGGCCGCGTTGGACAGGTAGGCTTCGATGTTGTGGCACAGCGCGTCGAACCCCACGGCGGCCAGCAACCGTTTGGGCATGGTGGTCATCAGCAGCGGGTCCACGATGGAGCAGGCCGGCACCACGGCGTTGGTGCGCAGCGATTTCTTATCCATCGTTTCCGGGTCGGTCAGCACGGCGAAGCCGTTGCCCTCGCTGCCGGTGCCGCAGGTGGTGGGCACGGCGATAATCGGCAACGCCTGGCTGCCAACGGCGCGGCCGAAGATATAATCGCTTACGTTGCCGCCGTTGACGGCCATGAAGGCGACGCCCTTGGCGGCGTCGATGCTGCTGCCCCCGCCCAGCGCCAGGACCACGTCACAGCCCCCGGCAACCGCCAGCGCCGCACCCTCGTGGGCCGTGGTGGTCAGCGGGTTGGGGGCCACGCGGTCAAACACGGTGCACGCGACGCCCTCGGCGGAAAGTTGCGCCAGCACCGCGGCCAGCAGGCCGGTGCGCTTCGCGCTGGAGCGTCCGGTCACCAGCAGCGCGTGCCGCCCGTAGGCGGCGGTCATTTTCCCGATGCTCTCCGCCTTGCCGCGGCCGAAAACCAGATTGACCGGTAAATGATACGTAAAACTGATCATCCGCGAACCCCCGTACGGGGCGTCCGCCCCGCGTCGATATTAATCACAGGCCGAAGCGTTTCCGAATGATGGCCGTCAGTACGTCCCGCGTGCCTTCCACGCCCAGCAGGCTGGAATCCAGCATAACGTGCATATGGTCCTTGTCGTCCATGGAATAGCCGCAGTAATGCCGGTGGTAGGCTTCGCGCGCGCGGTCCACCGAGGCGATCATCCGCCCGGCCTCGTCCGGCTTCATGTTCAGGCGCTCCACGCAATTGGCCAGCCGCGCCCGGTACGGTGCGTAGATAAAGATGTTGAGCAGGTTCTTCTGCTGCCGCAGCACGTAATCCGCGCAGCGCCCCACGATGACGCAGGAAGCTTTGGCCGCCAGGTCGGCGATTACGCCGCTTTGCGCCCGGAAAATAACGTCCTGCATGTCGGTCGTGCTGGTTCCCAGCGGATAGCTCATGAAAAAGTACGGCGACCGCACGCTTTCCTCCGCGTCGCTCACGGTGGAAACTGGCAGTTTCAGCTTGCGCGCGGCGGCGTCCACGATGGATCGGTCGTAATACTCGATGCCCAGCGCTTCGCCGACGTCCGCCGCGATGGGCCTGCCCAGACTGCCGAACTGCCGCGCGATGGTAACCACGAATCTTTCAGGCATTCCGTCCTCTCCTTTCGGGGTTCCCGGCAAACCGGTGCGGAAACCGAGTTCAGTATATTGCACAAACCATGCCCGATGATACGGCCTATCGCGCCAAATTTACGGCGTTCTATTGTGCGAACAATACAAATCGGTGTATCCTGTCTGGGGGAATCCTCTGAAACGGGGGGCGGAAAAGATGGGCACGACGGTCGGCGAGGTATACGAACACGCGCGGGAAAAATACCGTCTGCGGCTGCTGGGCGGCAAGGCGGGGCTGTGTAACCCGGTTCATTGGATTTACATCGCCGAGGATATCCAGAACCTTCCCTTTCTGAAGGGCGGGGAACTGGCGATCACCACGGGGCTGTTTACCCAAAGCGGCGTCTCGGCGTCGGATTTCGTACAGAAGCTGGCGCTGCATAAATGCAGCGGGCTGGTGGTCAACGTGGGCAAGTACGTGCGCCCGGCCGACGTGACGCCCGAGATCGTCGCGTTTTGCGACCGTTGCGGGTTCCCGCTGATGACCATGCCCTGGGACGTGCATCTGGTGGACGTGATGCAGGATATTTCCTTTTTGCTGATGCAGAACGTCCAGAGCGGGGAATTGCTCAGCGCGACGCTGCAAAACGCGCTGTATCAGGAACCCGTGCAGGATAACGCGCTACGCCTGTTGGAGCGGTACGGTTTCCCCGTGCGGGCCGCCTACCGGCTGGCGCTGATGCGGAACGTGGATAATCCCGCCGACGTCACGCGCGAGCTGAACGCAAGCGGGCTGAAATACCATCTTTTCCCCCACGAAACCCTGTGGGCCCTGTTGTATCGCGTACCTGAGGAAAAACCGGTGGCGCGGAAGGCGGAGGAACTGCCGGCCGTCCTCGGCGGAATCCGCGCGGGTTTCAGCGACGTCCTGCCCGGCCTGGAGGAGATCGGCCGGGGATACCGGCAGGCGCGCTTCGCACTGGCCGCGGCCGAATATCGGCGCTGCCGTTCGGCGCGGTTCGAGGATCTGGGGCTTTTACAGATTTTATTCTCCGTCACGGATACCCGGCGTCTGGAGGCCGTCCGGCAGCGGCGCCTCGGGGCGTTGGAGCAATACGACCTGGCACATCGCGCAGACCTGACGGAAACGCTGCGTACGTTTCTGGTATGCGGCGGCGTGGTGGAAACGGCTCGACGTTTGCACGCGCACCGCAACACAATAGTCTACCGCCTCGCGCGCATCCGGGAAATCGTCGGCGACGATCTGGACGACTCCGACGTCCGTTTCGAACTGCTCACGGCGTTTTCGATCCGGGAGTTCTTCAGCATCCGGGGGTGAACCCCGTCCGGTTTATTCCCTGTGAGAAAGCCTCCGCGTGCCGTACACGCGGAGGCTTTTCATTGGCGGGTTTTCGCCGGTTTCAGCGGCGCTACCGGTTCTCGTAGTAACCCTTGTTCAGATCGCTTACCGTTTTCAGCAGCTTCTGGTAGGTTTCGGGCGGGTACTGGGAGAATGCGACCCCGATATACTTCTGGCCGTCGATCATTTTCTCCCACACCACCGTGGCGTCGATCTCCCCGGTGGCGTCCGAGCCGATATGGACGTGTTGGCCGATGTGGTTCGTATTGTCCGCGTGCAGGCACTCGATCCGCGCACCCGTTTCGGACAGGTCGTCCATTCGGCACTGGTACAGGCGGTTCATCGTCACGGTGACGGATTCGTCCGTCGCCACCCGTTCGGCGATACGCTTCCGGGGCCGTTCGATGCACACCAGAATGCTGATGGTGATGGCGAATGCATTATATAGCGACCACACGAGGTTGACGACGGTGCTGGCTGGGTTTCCCGTGCCCTGCACCGTGTTACGGATGACGATCCCCCACCCCGCGAACGTAAGGGCCAGCAGGATGAGGAACGGCAGCGCGGTGCGAAACGCGAAGGTGGTGCGTTCCCCGCTCATGCCCTTTGGCGTTACGCGGAACGGAATCGGCCGTGAGAAAATCGTTTCCACCAACGCCGACAGAGCAAGGTAAGGCGCCATGGCCACTTCGTAGATATGCCGCCAGGTCAGCGACCGGCTGTTCTGAACCAGCGCCCGGTAGGAGAGGAACGTACCCAGGAACGAAGGGAGCCAGAACAGCAGCAGGCCGTACGGGGACGCGTTCAGGATGATCGTGCCGAAAAGCAGGTAGAGGATCGGGCAAAGGATGTAGATAATCTTCTGAACTCCAAAAAACCAGTAGAGCAGCCCGTCCGCATAAATCATGCGCTGGGCCGGGGTTAGGCCTTTGATCGTAAGCGGGTTCCACTTCTTCACCACCTGGATGTTACCCCGGCACCACCGTTCCCGCTGATGAATCAGGTCCTTGAAGCTTTCCACGGAAAGCCCCGTACAAAGCACTTCCTTAATGAAGACCGAGCGGTATCCCTTCGATTGTATCAACATGCCGGTGGCCATATCCTCAGTGATGGTGCCGACCGGGATCCCGCCGATATCGTCCAACGCCTTCCGGCGGAACACGGCGTTCGTGCCCACGTGCAGCAGGGCGTTGTATTTCGCGCGGGCTTCTTGAATCTCCATCATGAACAGGTCCTGTTCGTTGGGAATGCGCTGGTGCATATGGAGGTTGAACTGGAAGGGGTCCGGGTTATAAAACATCTGGGGGGTTTGCACGAAGCCCACGTCCGGTTCCACGAAATTTCCGATCGTTTTCTTCAGAAAACTCGATTTCGGCACCATGTCCGCGTCCAGCAGCATGACGAATTCGCCGTTCGTCTGAGACAGCGCGTTGTTGAGGTTGCCCGCCTTCGCGTGCAGGTGCTCGGTTCTTGCGAAGTACCCCGCGTGGAGTTCTTCGCAGAGTTCCCGCGCCTCCTTCCGGTTGCCGTCGTCGCAAAGGTACACTCGGCACCTGTCTGCCGGGTAATCCAGATTCTTGCAGGCGACGAGGGTTTTTCGAAGAAGCGGAATGTTCTCGTTATAGGTGGCGATCAGGATATCCACCGTAGGCAGCGCGTCCCACTCGTCCGGGGTATGCGGCCGGGTTTGCCCGCGTTTGACAAAGATCATCCGGAAAACGACGGACTGGAAGAAGCCGACCAGTTCGGCCGCCAGCAACAGGACGCCCATGACGATGCTGAGCGCGCCGAAGGAAACCGGCAGCGTATAAGCGACGCGCCAGCACAGGTACACGACGTTGCATAAGATCGTAAGGAGGACGAACGTCCTTCTCAGCTTCGGATGCGCTTTCGCGCAGAAAAACAGGATCAGCAACAGCGCGACGCTGCCCATCGCATAGAGAACCAGACGGGAATCGATTGTTGCGTCCCTTAGGAACATCGCTATCACTTCCCATGTTCAATTTCCTGATATTGTCATTATAAAGCATGGGAATGTATTTTTCAATTTTTTCTTTTCGAGGACGATATTTCTTTCAGGCGGGTTGGCAACCGAAAACCGGGCTCATCCCTTCGCGGGAGCGGCCCCCCTGCCGTCCGCCTTCTTTTTACGGAGCAGCAGCCACAGAAGCCCGGCCAGATAGACGAAAATCAGCCCGATCGTCACGTACAACATGGTGTCGCTTTCCGCCGCCAGCGCGATGAAGATCAGCATCGGGCTGCCCAGCACGATGCCGAAGCTGCTGCCCGTGACCAGGTTGTTGGCCGCGGGCGTTTCAAAGCCCGGGTCGACGGGCCGCAGAAGCAGAATACCGGAACTGATGGTGCCCGTCAGCATTCCGTACATGGCCAGAAAACTTTCTTTCTCATAGCCGGGATACACGCGGTCGCACAGCCAGCGCAGATAATAAAACGTCGAAACCGCGCCGGCTACGGCCATGATGACAAAGGGAACCCACAGGCCGCTTAAATCCTCGAAATTAATAGCGGCGATGCCTGCGACGATCATCAGGTCGAACGCCAGGCCGGAAATGCGGCTGAGCAGGTAGTTGTTCTGGTATTGCCGGGTCATCACCTTTGATTTTCGCAGCCAGTGAAGGATGGCCTTCACCAGCATCGCGAGCATGGAGCCGATGATGAAGTTAAAGCCCCACAGCAACGGGGAAACCGTCTTTTCCGCGCCCGGCGCGACGCGGGCGATCAGGCTGGTGAGCCCCCACGTGACCAGATAGGTGGCCAGGTACGCCAGCATCACCAGCGCCACCTGGATGCTCAGCCTGTCCACCGATTCCGAAAGCGGCACCTCGCCCTTGTCCTGAAAAGCGTCCACGGTAACGGAACCGGATTGCAGGGAGCTTTCCCGGCGCCGCAGTTTTCCCTTGCGGGATAGAATGTTTAAATACAGCACGCCCACCACGCAGGCGGACAGGTACCCGGCCGCCGCCAGCGACAGCCCGTAGGACTGACCGCCCGCGAAACCAAGCGCTTCATAGGTGCTGCCGACGTTGTTGGCCTGCCCGGGGCCCTGTCCGTAGGCCATCGGCAGCAGGATACCGGAAGCCTTGAACAGGCCGGGCATCCACAGGTAGCACAGAAGCAGCGATATCGTGAGGCCCACGACCGCCTGCATTAAGTAGGTGCTGATGATCACGGCTCCGCTGCGGAACCCGGCGCCCCTGCCCCCCTCGTTTTTCCGGTTTTCGGTCACGCGCAGGGACAGGGCGATGAACCCGATGGCGATGCCGTGGTACGTGACCATGTTCAAGAAATCGTCCGGGATGCGGAGCACGTTCAGGCTCTTGAGCAGCAACAGCAGAAAGCCCGCCAGCACCGACGTGGGAATCAGGCTGTTGCGGACGAACCGGCTTTTGCGCACCAGCACGTTGGACAGCAGCAGCGCCCCCGCGATGATGCCCAGTTGGATGAAGAAATTCCACAGACCCGTGTTGGCAGACGAATAATCCATGCTTACCCTATCCCCTCGCGTATAAGCTGGTAGGTCTCGAAGTATTTCAGCCCGCTGCGCTCCGTATCGGAGCCGATCTGATAACGTTCGCCCTGCCCGTCGGAAAAGACGACCGTGTTCCTGCCGTAAACTTCCAAGCCCTGCAGCTCCTGTACGGGCAGGCGGAACGTGCCGCACTTAATACCCCCGCGGCCCATGGAAAGCGCGCCGGTCGCGACCGTCTCGGTATGGTGGTCCGGAAAAACGCGGAGGATCGTCTGGTTTTCGTCCGTAAAAACAGGCTCCTCTCCCGCGGCCGCCAGCCGTTGGGCCAGATACCCGCGCTGCCAGTTTCCCCATTCTCCCAGCGTGCGGAACGGAAGGCCCTCGCCTTCCAGATATCCCGTTTCCGTATAGGCGACCCGCAGGCCGCAACCGCACAGCACGCGGTCGTCCCGGCCCGTGACGGTATCGAAGGCGTGGCAGCGCGGGCAAAGGTACAGCGCGTTCTGGATGCCTTCCGCCAGTTTCTTTCCCTTGAACGCGACCGGGTCCCCTTCCTGCCTGCGGTAGGCGTCCTCGTCGATGTCCCGCGCGATGATCCGGTTGATCTCCGCGTCCTTCATGCCGGAAAGCGTCCGGGGCGAGTATACGTTCACCGCGCTTCCCCGCATCCGTCCCCGCCGGAGGGTGTGCGCCCAGCGGGGGCTGGTAAAGTACCCGCCCTCCAGCCGGTAGGTCAGCAGCGACGCGCCGGACGCCCGGACCAGGGAACCGGTCGCCGGGTGCACGGGGCACGTGGCGCCGTAAAAGGATTTGTTGCCCTCGGCGAACAGGGCGATATTGCTTCCCCTGCGCAGCCGCCGGATGATCTGCATGGCCGTGCCCACGTCCGCGCCGCCCTTGCGCTTGGGAATGGGATCCAGAAAGAACACCAGCAGTTTCCGGAGCCACGCTTTGCGGAAAATATGCTCGCTGGCCACGAAGTACATGTGTTTCGGAAAGCTGATGCCCAACAGCAGGGAATCGAAATCCGTATTGTGGTTGGCTACGACGATGCAAGGCCCCTCCACCGCGGGCACGGGCTCGCCGCGGAAGCATAGCAGCCACCGGAGAGGCCGGTTCAGCAGGCGCCGCATGACGGCGTAGAAACAAATATGCAGCCGGTTCTTTCGCATCGTACCCATCCTCCGGGGGCGTCGGCCGGGGGCCTCGGCTCTTCCCGCATACAATACCATAGAAAACGATTTTTCACCATACGTTTTTACCGGCACGACCTTCCGCGGCATCGGGCCCGGCCGTGCGGAAACCCTTTGGGCGCGGGCCCCGGCGGCCTCGCGCGCCGGAAATGTTAAATTCCCGTTAGCCAATGCGGTTCCCTCCGCGCGCGGCCGCCCGGACAGATCGGCTAAAGGTTCGGGCCGGCCTTCGGCGGGCAGGGAAAACCGCTTCACGCGCAGAAAATGGAACGTGCGGAAAGGAGCGTGAAAGCGTGAACGACGGCGTACGGCTTTACGACGCGGGCGATACGCGGCCCGTATCCTTCGAAACCCCGCGCCTGACGGTTCGTAGGTTCCGGGAAACCGACCTGGACGCTTTCGCAGCCTACCGCAACGATCCGGAATGGATGCGCTGGCAAGGCTTCAAGGGGCTGGACAAAGCCGCTTACCGCGCCGCGCTGCTGGGCGCGCATTCCCTTGCGGACGGCCTGCAACTGGCGGTCGTACGTCGGGAGGACGGCGTATTGCTGGGCGACCTGTACCTGAAACGGGAAGAGGACGCGCTGACGCTCGGTTATACGGTCGCTCCCGCGTACGCCCGGAATGGGTACGCGAGCGAAGCCGTTTCGGGCGCGCTTGCCTGGGCCAGAGCGAACGGTTTTCGCGTCGCGCGGGCGGCCGTAACGCCCGGCAACGCGCCCTCCGCCGCGCTGCTGAACAAGCTGAGGTTCGTCGGAGCCGGCCGGGACGAAGAAGGCGACGACGTGTACGAAAAGCCGCTGTCCGAACGCGGATAAAGCAACCGGGCCCCGCCTGACGCTCCCGCCGTGAAAACCGTATTGACAGCGGTTTCTTCCTTCTTCTATAATGGAGCAAAACAAGGGCCTGCCGGGAACGAAAACCGGACGAGGCCGGAAGGGGACGACCCATGAATTCCATCGTACTGTACTACTCCTACAGCGGCCATACCAAAAAGGTCGCTCAGAAACTGGCGCGCACGCAGGGCGCCGAACTGGTGGAAATCCAGACGCGGAAACGGAAAAACATCGTGACCACCTTCCTGGCGGATTGCCCGCGCGCGTTGTTTCGCAAGCGCGTGCCCATCCTGCCGGTCACGCAGGACCTGAACGGGTACGACCTCATTACGCTTGCCGCCCCCGTCTGGGCCGGCAAGCCCGCGCCCGCCTTCAACGCGATGGTCGATCTGCTGCCCAAGGGCAAGAACGTACAGGTGATCCTCACGTCCGGCAGCGGCGAGTCGAAGAAGAGCGAGGATGGCACCCGCAGGCTGATCAAGGACAAGGGCTGCAAGGTGCTGGCCTACAAGGACATTAAGCAATCGTAAATCTGCGCGCGGGGAGCCGGAGGCGGCTCCCCGCGCGAAATTTTCCGCACGGGCACGATGCGTACCGTATTCGAGGAGGCGCGGCATGGCGGTCATTTATCTGGCGGGCGGCTGTTTTTGGGGGACGGAGAAATACCTGGCTTCTATCCGCGGGGTGCTTTCCACCGAGGTCGGCTACGCAAACGGAAACACGGAGAACCCGACCTACGAAGAAGTTTGCCACAACCACACGGGGCACGCCGAGACCGTACGCGTGGAATACGATCCGGCGGTTCTTCCGCTTCCGTTTCTGCTGGAACTGTTCTATTCCGTCATCGACCCCGTATCGGTCAACCGGCAGGGCAACGACTGCGGCACGCAATACCGCACCGGTGTTTATTACGCGGACGCGGCGGACCGCCCCGTGATCGGGCGCTCGCTAGCGGAGCTTCAAAAGCGGTTCGCGGAGCCGGTCGCCGTGGAAGTGCTTCCGCTTACCAATTTCTATCCGGCCGAAGCGTACCACCAGAAATATCTGGATAAGAACCCGAACGGGTACTGCCACATTCCGCGGGAACGCTTCGCCAAAGCCGCGCGCGCGGTCGTGAACCCCGCCCGGTATCGCAAACCGGACGCGGCCGCCCTGCGCCGGTCGCTTACGCCCCTTCAATACGCGGTGACGCAGGAAAATGTCACGGAACAACCGTTTGAAAACGAGTTCTATCAGGCTTCGCGCCCCGGCCTCTACGTGGACGTGACCACCGGCGAGCCGCTTTTCTCCTCCCGCGACCAGTTCATATCCGGTTGCGGGTGGCCCAGCTTCACCGCGCCCGTTGACCCGAACGTGGTCGGCGAACGCGCGGATGCCTCCCACGGGATGCTTCGCACCGAAGTGCGAAGCCGCGTGGGGGACGCGCACCTTGGCCACGTTTTCCCGGACGGGCCCGCGGACAGGGGCGGGCTGCGGTACTGCATCAACAGCGCGGCGCTGCGCTTTATCCCTCTGGAGGATATGGAGCGCGAAGGGTACGGAAACCTGATCGGCGCCGTTTCAAAGCGATAGGCGCGCGGGTTGTTTCGGTGGCGGGTCGCCGACGGTATATTATTCATGTCGCTACCAACCGTTCGACCGACGTCCCGCTTGGCCGGGCCCACGGGAGGCAATGAGATGGAATCACGAACCGCATTTTTATCCGCCGACGGAACGGACGTGTTCAACTGGTTCTCCTCCGGCGCGGGCGAGGTGAACGCACACCGGAAGTACCTGAACCGGATCAACGTATTCCCCGTCGCGGACGGGGATACCGGCACCAACCTTTCCGTCACCCTCGGCGCGATGGTCGCCGCGCCGGTCCGGACGGACTCGTTTTCAAGGATGCTGCAGGCCCTATCCCAATCCGCGCTGGAAGGCGCGCACGGAAATTCCGGCATTATTTTCGCCGCCTACGTCAACGGCCTCGCGTTTGAGGGGCGCACGTACGAGCGGGTTACCCTGTCGGAGTTCGCTTCCGTGGCGTTTAACGCCGTCCGTCATCTGTACCAGGCGGTGGAGCGTCCCGTGGAAGGCACCATGCTCAGCACTATTCGGGACTGGGCGGAGTTCCTTCACGGCAACCACCAGCGTTATCCGAATTTCCAGGAGCTTTTTTCGGCCGCCTACCGCACGGCGGTCGCGTCCATGGAAAAAACGAAGAAACAGTTGGACGTCCTGCGCCGCAACCACGTGGTCGATTCCGGCGCGGCCGGTTTCGTGCGCTTCCTGAGCGGTGTGAACCGTGTGTTCACGGGGGATTTCGCACCGGCCGACATCGCGGAGGAAACGGCGGAGACCGCGCCGCTCGATATTGCCGGGGAGTCGGTCGCCTACCGCTACTGCACGGAAGCGCTGGTGGAAGCGGCGGAAGCGGACGACGTTGCGGAGGCGATCCGGCCCGCGCTCCGCGCGCTCGGGGATTCGCTGATCGTCACGCGTCTGGGCGGCGGTGTAAAAGTGCATATTCACACCGACGCGCCGGACCAGGTAATGGAAAGGCTTTCCGTTTTCGGCCCGCTCCGCGATCAGAAGGCGGACGACATGCTTCTGCAGAGCCGTCTCCGTTTGGTAACCGGCGGCGTCGGACTGGTCACGGACTCCATCGCCGATCTGCCGGACGGGTTTCTGTTGGAAAATAACGTCGCCGTCGCGCCCCTTGGGGTGCTGGTGAAAGGTAACTCCTATCTGGATAAGATCACCATCCGGCTACCCCGGCTGTTCCGGGAGATGGACGCCGCGGAAGGGTACCCCACCACCTCGCAGCCGGAACCCGCGCGTATCCGGGCGCTGCTGGCCGCGCAGCTGGAAAAGTTCGATTCCCTGATCGTGCTGAGCGTCTCCTCCGCGCTAAGCAACACGTACCAGGCGTTCGTCCAGGCAGCCAGGGCGCTTTCCACGCCGGAAAAGCCCGTGACCGTCGTGGATACGCACCTCAATTCCGGCGCGCAGGGGCTTATGGTGAAACTGGCGGCCGATAAGGTCCGCGAGGGCGCGACGCACGAGGAAATCCTGCGCGCGGTTACGGAGCGCATTCCCAGAACGAAAATCTACGTTTGCCTCAACACGCTGGCCTACGCGGCGCCCGGCGGCCGCGTGCCCAACACCGTAGGCAGGCTGGGCACGGCGCTGGGGCTGCGGCCCATCATGACGCTGGACGCACGCGGGCACGGCGCCGCTTTCGGCGCGGCGTTCAGCCAGGCCGGCCTTACGCGCAGGATCATGCGGCTGGCACGGCGCGCTGTCGCGCGCGGAGGCGTGGAAGCGTACGGGATCGTCCACGGGGCAAATCCCCAGTTGGCGGACGAGTACCGGGAGCAGCTGACGCAAATCGTGGGGAAACCGCCCGCGTTCGTTTCGGAAATCTCTTCCGCCGTCGCCGTTCACTCCGGCCCGGGCACCGTGGCCGTGTGCCTTATTCAGGGAAAGGAAGATTCGTGATGGCAACCGCCGCGCTCGTAATCTTCGCCTATTTCGGCGCGCTGTTCCTGCTGGGCACGAAGCTGAAGAACAACAGCGTCGTGGACGTGGGCTGGGGCCCGGGTTTCGTCGTCGTGGCATGGGTAACGCTGTTTCCCCGCCTGCCCGCGTCCCTTCCGCAATGGACGGCGGCGCTGGCCGTTTCGGCGTGGGGCGCGCGCCTTTTTCTCCATATTCTCCGCCGCAACCGCGGCAAGGGCGAAGACCCCCGGTACGCCAAATTCCGGACCGCATGGGGGAAACGGGCCGTGCCGCGCGCGTTTTTCCAGATCTACATGCTTCAGGGGCTGCTGATGTATCTGATCGCGCTGCCGCTGATTCTGCCCGGAGCCGCGCAGGGCGGCCCGAACCGGTTTCTTTACGCGGCGGGGCTTATGGTGTTTATCCTCGGCTTCGGCTTCGAAACCGTCGGGGACAGGCAGCTTGCCTCGTTCCTGCGCAATCCCGCCCACAGGGGCCGCCTGATGACCGAAGGGCTTTGGCGGTATACTCGCCACCCCAATTACTTCGGCGAAGCGACGCTCTGGTGGGGCGTGTGTCTCATCGCTGTAAGCGGCGGGGTTACGCCGCTGGCGTTCGCCGGCCCCGCGACCATCACGCTGCTTCTGCTGTTCGTTTCGGGCGTTCCGCCGCTGGAAGCGGCGATGAAGAACCGCGAAGGCTACGCCGAGTACGCCCGCCGAACCAGCGTGTTCGTTCCCTGGTTTCCCAAAAGGACCGACGCTGAAAAGGAGGCTTGAACCATGCGTTTTTCCATGAACTGGGCGGATGTGCGCAACTACGGAATCCTGCTCGCGCTCTTTCTGGCGATGGACATGGTATGGCTTTTGGTCATCGCCAAGAAGCTGTACGCAAACCTGCTGGGGTACCTGATGGCCAAAAAGCCCAACCTGTGGGCGGCGCTGCTGTTTTACCTGCTGTTCATCCTGGGGTTGCAGGTCTTCGTGGTGAACCCAGCGCTGGTACGGGAAAGCTGGAGCGCCGCGCTGGTCATGGGGCTCCTGTTCGGGCTGGTGACCTACGCGACCTACGACCTCACCAACCTTGCCACCGTGCGCGGTTGGCCGTTGCTGGTAACCGTGCTGGACCTCCTGTGGGGCAGCGCGGTCAGCGGGCTTACCGCGCTGGGCGGGTTCTGGATCATCCGCCTGCTGTAACGCCGTTTCCTCCTTCGGCCGCCGGGCGCGCCTCCGCGTTCCCCGGCGGTCGAAGCGTCTCAACGCCAACAAAGGCCCGCGTTCCGGGGAGAGTTCTGCATTTTTCCTGTTTTCTTGGCGTTTCGGCGCAGGTAGGAATTGACACGGCGCCCGGACATCCATACAATATTAGCAAGGCAATGACGCCGGGTTCCAGAAGAAGCATGTCCTTCCCGCTCGATCATTGCTTTTTGTGTACAAAACCCGGTCTGCGGCCAAGTCTGATCACATTAAAGGAGGTACCCCGCATGAAAAAGAATCTTTCTCTCCTTACGGCGATCGTTCTCGTACTGACCACGCTTCTGGTTCCGGCGATGGCCGAAACTGCGGAGCCCGTTAAAATCGGCGCGATCGCACCGCTGACCGGTACCCTCGCGACGTATGGCGAATCCGTCGCCAACGGCATCAAGCTGGCCATCGCGGAGATCAACGAGGCGGGCGGCGTGCTGGGCGGCCGTCAGCTGGACGTGACCTACATGGATGATAAGGCCGACTCCACCGAAAGCGCCAACGCCTTCAACAAGCTGGTGTCCGACGGCAACAAGGCGATCATCGGCTCCGTGACCTCCGGCGTGACCGCCGGCCTGGCCGCCCTGGCCGACGCCGAGGGCATGCTGCTGCTCACCCCCACCGCGACCGCCGATACCATCACCGACGGGTACACCTGCGTGTTCCGCGCTTGCTACCGCGACTCCTTCCAGGGTGAAGTGGGCGCCAAAGTAGCCGTGCAGCTGGGCGTTAAGAAGGTCGCCGTGCTTTACGCTTCCGGCGATACCTATTCCGCCGGCCTGTACGAGGCTTTCAAGGCCGCCGCGACCAACCTGGGCCTTGAAGTCGTGGATATCGAAAGCTCTTCCACCACCGCCGACACCGATTACACCACGCAGCTGACCAACATCGTCGCCTCCGGCGCCGAGCTGATCTTCGCCCCGTACTACTACGATTCCATCGGCCCCTACATCGTGCCTCAGGCGCGCGCGGCGGGCTTCGAAGGCTACTTCGTGGGTGCGGACGGCTGGGACGGCACCCAGAACACCATGGTGGATGACAAGACCCTGTACAACAAGTGCTTCTTCACCAACCACTACGCGCCGGACGATCCTTCCGAGATCGTGCAGAACTTCGTGGCCAAGTATAAGGAAACCTACGGCGCCGAGAGCCTGACCGCCCTGGCCGCCCTGGCCTACGACGCGGCGTACATGCTGAAGGACGCCATCGACGCCGCCGGCACGGACGACACCGCCGCCATCATCCAGGCCATGACCGGTATGAGCTTCTCCGGCGTCACCGGCACCTTCACGCTGGACGCTTCCGGCACGCCCGAGAAGCAGGCCCCTGTGATCGAGTACGTGGACGGCGTCGCCAAGTTCTACGCCTATATCTAACCTTCGCGCACGCATGAACGGATAGGAATGTGCCTCGTTTCTATCCGCAGGGGCCGGGGGCGGACGCTCGCGTCCGCCCCGCCCTGTGTTTTTCCGCGCCGGTCGCCGGCGCTTTTGCAGGGATGCCTGTCATCATGAATCTGCCTTCTCCCGCACCGGCGACGGCGCGGTGACCATAGGGATTCAAACCGGTCTCACGTCCCATGGCTCCGGTTTGATACGGATCACGGAAGGGAGCAATCTGGCATGAATGGACTGACGCTGTTTCTCCAGCAGGTCGTCAACGGTTTGCGCGTGGGAAGCGTGTACGCTCTGATCGCACTCGGGTATACGATGGTTTACGGAATCATCCGGTTGATCAACTTCGCCCACGGCGACTTCATCATGGTCGGCGCGTACACTTTGTTTTTTACGGTGCCGCTGATGATCGCGGCGGGCATGCCCGCCTGGCTGGCCGTGGTTCTGGCCGTCGCGGTGTGCGCCGTGGTGGGCGTGCTGGTGGAGAAGCTGGCGTACAAGCCCGTGCGCTCCAGAGGAAACCGGATGTCCGCGCTCATTACCGCCATCGCGATGAGCCTGTTTTTGGAAAACTTCGCCCAGACCCTTTTCGGAGCCAACCCCAAACAGGTGGGCACCATCTTTAACCTGCCCACGATTATGGGGATCAGCGGCAACACGTTCCTCACCATCCTCATCGGCGTGGTGGTGATGGTCGGCCTTTCCCTGTACGTGAAGTACACCAAAACCGGGCAGGCGATGCGCGCCGTGTCGGAAGACAAGAGCGCTTCGCTGCTCATGGGCATCAACATCAACCGCATCATCGCGCTGACCTTCGCCATCGGCTCCGGGCTTGCGGCCATCGCGTCGCTGATGTACATCGCGCAGTATAACCAGGTGACGAATCTCATGGGCTATATGCTGGGCCTCAAGGCGTTCATCGCGGCCGTACTGGGCGGCATCGGCATCATTCCGGGCGCCATGCTGGGCGGTCTGGTGATCGGCATCGTGGAGAGCCTTTCCAAAGCCTATATCTCCCCGCTCACCGGAGGGGTGGTCACTTCCGCGTTTTCGGACGCCATCGTGTTCGGTATCCTCATCATCGTTCTGCTGGTGAAGCCTACCGGCATCCTGGGCAAGAACGTCGGCGAGAAAGTGTAGGTGCGTCATATGAAGCAAAAGAAAGATCGTATGCGCGGCCTGCTGGTTTCCCTGTTGGGCGCGTGCGCGCTGGGGCTGCTGGTGCTTCTGGCGGATTCCCTGGGACTGATGAACAGCTATATCCGAGGTATCTTCATCCAGTGCTGCTTCGCAGTCATCATGGCCACGTCGCTCAATCTAGTCATCGGCTATCTGGGCGAGCTCGCGCTGGGCCACGCCGGGTTCATGGCCATCGGCGCCTACACCTCGGCGCTGGTCACCAAGGCGATAGCGCTGGCCATCAAGGCGGGCAATCTGCCGCCCATGTCCAACGTATTGCAATTCTTCATCGGCCTTTTCTGCGGCGCTATCGCCGCCGCGCTCTTCGGCCTGCTGGTCGGCATTCCAGCGCTGCGCCTGCGGGGCGATTATCTGGGCATCATCACGCTGGGCTTCGGCGAGATCATCCGCATCGTGATCCAGAACCTGCCTTTCGCGGGCGGCAAGGGGCTTTCGCAGGGGCAGGCGGGCCAGGCGCTGATCGGCATCATGCGGATGAACGACCTGTACATCATCCTGACCGTCACGGTGGTCTGCGTGGCAGTAATGATCGCCTTCGTCCGCTCCAAGTTCGGGCGCGCCATCGTCGCCATACGTGAGGACGACATCGCCTCCAGCAGCGCGGGCCTCAACGTGACGTACTACAAGGTGCTCACCTTCACGTTCTCGGCGTTCTTCGCGGGCGTGGCGGGCGCCATATACGCCCACCGCGGTTTGGGCACGTTACAGTACAGCGATTTTACTTTCCTTAAATCCACCGATTACGTGATCATGGTGGTGCTGGGCGGCATGGGTTCCATGACCGGCGCGATCTCGGCCACGCTGATCCTGTCCATCCTGCCGGAAGCGCTGCGCGCCTTCTCCACCTACCGCATGCTCCTTTACTCCGTGATTCTCGTCATCGTGATGATCTTCCGGCCCATCGGCCTGTTCGGCAACTATGAGTTCTCCCTGTACCGGGTGATTCGCAAACGATTCTCCAAAGGAACCGGGGAGTTGGAGCAAACCGCCGCGAAAGGAGGGAACTGAACATGCCCGAATCCGTTTTGAAAGCCACGCACCTAGGCATCTCCTTCGGCGGCCTCAAGGCCCTGCGCGATTTTGATATCGACATCCAGGAGGGCGAGCTGGTAGGGCTCATCGGCCCCAACGGCGCGGGAAAAACCACGGTTTTCAACATCTTAACAGGCGTGTACAAACCCACGGAGGGCGCGTTCTACCTGAGCGGCAAACTGATGAACGGCAAGAAGACGCACGAGATCGTGGCCGCCGGCATCGCGCGCACGTTTCAGAACATCCGCCTTTTCAAGAAGATGACGGTGCTGGAAAACGTGCTGATCGCCTTCACCAAGGACGTGAAATACGGCATCCCGGGCGCGATTTTCCGCCCCGCGGGTTTCTGGAAGGAAGAGGCGGATATTCGGGAGAAAGCGCTGGATATCCTGGGTGTGTTCAACCTCCGGGACAAGGCGGAATGGGAAGCTGGAAACCTGCCCTACGGCCAGCAGCGCAAGCTGGAAATCGCCCGCGCGCTGGCAACCAACGCCAGAATGCTCCTGCTGGACGAACCCGCCGCCGGCAT
>CAZCCZ010000034.1:0-37098 GCA_964497495.1 uncultured Oscillospiraceae bacterium | reverse complement strand
GGCCGTGGCCGCGTCGAAGTCGTACTGGTGCTTCATGGGCTCCTTGGGCTTGGGCTCGATGAAAAAATCACCCTTGAAGCCGATGGAGCGCCCGTACTCGACCGCCATCTTCATCAGCGCGGCGATGTTCTCCTGTTCGAATTTCAAATCGGTGTTCAGCAGCGTCTCGTAGCCTTCGCGGCCGCCCCAGAACACATAGCCGCGACCGCCCAGCTTTACGGTGCAGTCCAAAGCTTTCTTGATCTGTGCCGCGGCGTGGCAGAACACGTCCACGCTGTTGGAGGAGCCGGCGCCGTTCATGTAGCGGGGGTTGGTGAACAGGTTGGCCGTGCCCCACAGGCAATGGATGTCGGCGCCCTTCATCTTATCCAGCATGTAATCGGTGATCTCGTCCAGGCGGGCGTTGGTCTCGTCGATGGTGTCGGCTTCGGGCACAAGGTCAAGGTCATGGAAGCAGAAGTAACGCACACCGATCTTGCGCATAAACTCGAAGCCCGCGTCCACCTTCGCCCTCGCGCGTTCCATGGTATCCTTCTTCGTATGGAAGGACTTATCCGCCGTCTCGTCGCCGAACATGTCCTTGCCGGCCGCGCCGAGGTTATGCCACCACGCCATAGCGAAGGGCAGGTGTTCGCTCATCTTTTTCCCCATGATCACGCGGTCGGGGTTGTAATACTTAAACGCAAGGGGGTTCTTGGATTCGGGGCCTTCAAACCGGACAGTGGGAAGATGCTGAAAGATTTCTGCCATGTTGGAACCGCTCCTTCTCCCGTTTTGGGATGTGTGATATGGTCATATCTGGTTTGTGTGCCCGAGCACACTAATGTCTGAAGTTATTTTACTCTAAAGCCGACCGGTTGTCAATCCTCCGCGCCCGCCGTCCGCACCGTCCGTTGCGCGGTTTTCCGGCCATCACAGGTTCTCCAGAATCTTGATCTGGTTCTCCATGATGATCTGTTCCCCCTGCTTGGACGTACCCGTCAGCAGCACGTCGAAAGCGGCGCGCACCGCCTGGTACCCCTGCATGAAGGGCTGCTGGCACACGACCCCGCGCACCAGCCCACGGCGCATCATCTCCACGGTGGAAGGCACGCTGTCGAAGGCGACCACGCGCATGGTTTTTTCGCAGCCCAGCTCGATCACCGCGCGGCATGCGCCGAAGGTGCCTGACGCCGTTACGAACAGCGCGTCGATTTCGGGATGGCGGCGGAGCATCTCCAGGGTCATGCGGTAGCTGTGTTCCATGTCGTCCATGGCGCTCACGTGATCCACGGTACGGATATCCGGGCAGATTTCCCGCAGGTGGTGCTCGAAGCCCTCCAGACGCTGCACGTGCCCCAGCAGCGTGTTGACGCCCGTGACCACGCCCAGGTTCGCCTGCCCGCCGGTCACCAGCCGCATCAGCCCGGCGGCCGTTTCGCCGCCGGTGGTATAGTCGCTGCCGACGTAGCAGAGGCGGCAGCTGTTCTCGATGTCCGTGTTGACCGTGAGCGTCGCCACGCCTTTCTCCGAAAGGCGCCGGATGCGCCGCTCGATTCGCTCGTCGTTGATCGCCTGCACGATCAGCACGGTGACGCCCGCCTCGTCCAGTTCGTCGATCAGCGCCAGCTGCCGCCCCACGTCGTACCCCCGCATGGTTTTAAGCAGCACGGTCACCCCGTAATCCGCCAGTTCTTCCTCCGCCTTGCGGAAGCCCGCGATGACGTCGTCGAAAAACGGGTTGCCCTCGCTGGAAACAAGCGCCCCGAATACCGGCGCGTTCTTTCGCACCGTCAGCGCCTTGCCTGCGATGTTCTTGGTGTATCCCATCCGGTGAATGGTGCGCAGAATCAGCGCTTCCGTATCCGGCTTCACCTTCCCGCGGTGGTTCAGCACGCGGTCCACCGTTCCCCGGCTGACGCCGCAAAGCTGCGCGATTTCTTTAATAGTCATTATAACACTCCCGGCGCGTATTTTAATATATAAGGAAATGGAAACGCGATCGAGCGTCACGGGCTTCCGTCCGGGGGCCGCGCGTACGGCGGCCGTATGATTCGGCAGGGTCAACGCGAATATGTGCACGGGCACATCATTATGGGACCATCATACCTTCCAGGAACGCGCTTGTCAACCGCCGAAACGGACATGGTTTCCGAAGTTCGCGCATCAAAACGTATTTTTACATCCGAATGAATAAACCGTTTTCGCCTTACGAGGCCCCCAAACGCTTTCGTCCCCCTTTCAGAGACCTGTTTTTGTATATTTATGCTTTGCGCCCTTTTATTTCTATATATTGAAAGAATTCCATATACAATTCGTGCAAGGAACAGAAAACTATTTTGTTCACTATTGACAACCCAAAAAACATACAGTACAATGTCGTTATTGGAACGAATACGATATCGTTGATGCAGGGATATGTGCTCGGACACACTTCACAAAGTCGCCTCCACGGTTCGCTATACGGGCTCGCGGTTCCCTTGTTTTTCAGGCCGTATCGAGAGAGACGGTCTAGAAATAGAAAAGGAGTGTATCCCATTATGAAAAAGGTACTCGCGCTCACTCTGACCCTCGTCCTGCTCCTGTCCGTGGTTGGTTCTGCTCTGGCAGCCGGAAAGGTTGGCATTTCGATGCCCACCAAGAGCCTGCAGCGCTGGAACGAAGACGGCGATTACCTGAAGGCGCAGTTTGAGGCCGCCGGGTACGAAGTGGAACTTCAGTACGCCGGTGACAACGACGTGCCCACCCAGGTTTCTCAGTTGGAGACCATGCTGCTGAACGGCTGCAACGTACTCGTCATCACCGCCATCGAAGCCACCGCGCTGGGCACCGTGCTTGCCACCGCCAAGGAAGCCGGCGTGAAGGTCGTGTGCCATGACCGCATCATTCTGGACACCGACGCCGTCGACTACTACGCCACCTTCGACAACTTCCAGGTCGGCGAAATCCAGGGCCAGTATGTTGTGGATACCCTCGGCCTCGCCAGCGGCGCCGGCCCCTTCAACATCGAGTTCATCGCGGGCGACCCGGGCGACAACAACGCCACCTACTTCTTCAACGGCGCCATGAGCAAAGTGCAGCCCTATCTGGACAACGGCCAGCTGGTTTGCGTAAGCGGCCAGACGGCGTTCGACCAGGTTGCGACGCCCAAGTGGACGACCGCCACCGCGCAGGCCCGCATGGATGATATCATCGCGGCCAACTATGCCGGCGGCACCAAACTGGACGTAGTGCTCTGCTCCAACGACTCCACCGCGCAAGGCGCCACCAACGCGCTGGTCGCCGCCGGCTTCGAAGCTGGCAAGAACTTCCCGATCATCACCGGTCAGGACTGCGACATCGCGAGCGTCAAGAACATCATCAAGGGCCTGCAGTCGATGTCCATCTTCAAGGACACCCGCATCCTCGCGGCCCGTACGTGCACGATCGTCAACTCCCTCCTCGCCGGCGAGACCGTGGAAACCAACTCCACCGTGAACAACAACGTGCTGGACGTTCCCACCTACTATTGCACGCCGCTGTTCGCAAACGTCGACAACTATAAAGAACTGCTGATCGACAGCGGCTACTACACGGCTGAAGAACTGGCCAACTAAGCGAAACGCCGGTTCAGACGTTTCAGAATTGATACGTCCAGACGACGGGAGGATGGCAGCCTCTGCCATCCTCCCGTGCAGCAACTAAGGAGGCCGCTTCATGGCATCGACGATCCTACGCATGGTGAATATTACGAAGCTTTTCCCCGGTGTAAAAGCGCTGGATAACGTCAATATCGACGTGACGGAAGGCGAGATTCACGCAATCGTCGGCGAAAACGGCGCGGGCAAGTCCACGCTGATGAACGTCCTGTCCGGCATCTACCCCCACGGCACGTACACGGGCGACATCTATTTTCAGGACGAGTTGTGCATCTTTCGCAACATCAAGGACAGCGAACGGCGGGGCATCGCCATCATCCATCAGGAACTGGCGCTGGTGCCCAGCCTGAGCATCGCGGAAAACATGTATTTGGGGAACGAGCGGAGTGCCGGCGGCGTGATCAACTGGGATCTCACCAATCAGCAGGCTGCAAAATATATGAAGATCGTAGGGCTGCACGAAAATCCCCGCACGCTGATCAAGGACATCGGCATGGGCAAGCAACAGTTGGTGGAAATCGCCAAGGCGCTTACCAAGGACGTTAAGCTGCTGATTCTGGACGAGCCCACTTCGTCGCTGAACGAAAGCGACGTGAAAAAGCTTCTCGATCTGCTGATCGAATTCAAGAACGAGCACGGGATCACTTCCATTCTCATTTCCCACAAGCTCAACGAAATCGAATACTGCGCCGACCGCATCACCATCATCCGCGACGGAAAATCCATCGAAACGCTGGATAAGAAAGTGGATCAGATCACCGAGCCCCGCATTATCAAGGGCATGGTCGGGCGCGAAATGACCAACCGTTTTCCCCCGTATCAGCACAAGACCACCGGCGCCGTCGCCTTTGAGGTTCGGAATTGGACGGTCTACCATCCCCTGTACGGTGAGAAAAAGGTCGTCGACGACGTGTCCATCTCCATCCGCCACGGCGAAGTGGTCGGCGTGGCCGGGCTCATCGGCGCGGGGCGCACGGAGCTTGCCATGTCCGTCTTCGGCCGGTCCTACGGGCAAAAGATAACCGGAACGATCCTGATTAACGGCGTGCCGGTGCGGCTTTCCAATATCCCCCAGGCGATCGAGCATGGGTTGGCCTACGTAACCGAGGATCGCAAAGGCAATGGCCTGGTAACGCTCAACTCCATCAAGCACAACGTAACGCTGTCGAGGATGGAGTTCGTCAGCAGGCGCGGGATCATCGACAAAGATATGGAAACCATACGCGCCCGGGAACAGAAGGATCAGCTAAACATCAAAGCGCCGAACGTGGAGCAGCTGGTAGGCAACCTGAGCGGCGGCAACCAGCAGAAGGTGCTGCTGGGCAAGTGGATATTCGCCAAGCCCGACATCCTGCTTATGGACGAACCAACCCGCGGCGTGGACGTAGGCGCGAAATACGAAATTTATCAGATCATCAATCACCTGGCTTCGGAAGGCAAAGCGGTCCTCATGATTTCCTCTGAATTGCCGGAGCTTTTAGGAATGTGCGATCGGGTGTATGTGATGAACGAAGGCAAGCTGATCGCCGAGTTCTCACGGGAAGACGCTACGCAAGAAGCGATTATGGGCTGCATCCTGCAGGCCAGTAAGGGGGAAATCAGCGCATGAACAAGGTGCTTACTACCGTCAGGAAAGGCATGAAACAGTATACGATGATGCTGGCGCTTCTGGCCATCATCCTCATGTTTCAAATCCTGACCGGCGGAAAACTCCTTTTTCCCATGAACGTGTACAACATCATCAACCAGAACGCTTATATCGTGATCCTCGCCATCGGCATGCTGCTGTGCATCATCGGCAGCGGCTCGATCGACCTTTCGGTCGGCTCGGTCGTCGGCGTGGTCGGCGCCTGCGCGGGAACGTTCATCATGAAGTGGAAATGGGACCCCTACCTTTCCATCCTGTTGTGCATGGGCATCGGGCTTCTCGTCGGCGTGTGGCAGGGCTTTTGGATCGCTTATGTGAAGATTCCGGCCTTCATCGTCACGCTGAGCGGCATGCTGGTGTTCCGCGGCGCCACGCTGGTTATCCTGCAGGGCGGCAAGGCGATCCCCGTATTCCCGGATGCCTACAAGCAGTTCTTTGTCGGCACGACGCCGGAGTTTATCGGCACCTGGGAAGTCGCCGGCCTGAAAATCTACCTTACGTGCCTGCTGCTGGGCGTTCTGATCGCGCTGATCTACTGCATCGCGCAGGTGCTGTCCAATCAAAGCCGGAAGCGCAAAGGCTACGAGTACGCTTCCACAGGTGCCCTCGTCACCCGGATGGTCATTATCTCCGCGATCGTCATCTGGTTCTTCATGGTGCTGGCGCGTTACAAGGGCGTTCCCGCAGTGCTGATCGTTCTGGGCATCATCGCCGCCGCCTATACGTTCATCACCAACAAAACGGTGCTCGGCCGCCACATCTACGCGATGGGCGGCAACGCAAAGGCGGCGCGCCTGTCCGGCGTCAACACCGAGCGGCTTATGTTCTTCAGCTATGTTAACATGGGTTTCCTGTGCGCAATCGCCGGTATGGTATACGCGGCCCGGCTTGACAGCGCGACTCCGCTGGCCGGCGACGGGTTCGAGCTGGACGCCATCGGCGCCTGCTTCATCGGCGGCGCCAGCGCCTACGGCGGCATAGGCGCCGTAAGCGGCTCCGTCATCGGCGCCCTGATCATGGGCATCCTTAACAACGGCATGAACATCCTGGGTCTCGACGTCAACCTGCAGAAGCTGGTTAAGGGTCTGGTGCTGCTGGCAGCCGTCGCGTTCGACGTTCTGTCCCAGGGTCACGTGGCGCTGCCCGGATTCATGCACTTCAATAAGAAGAAAGCGGACAAAATTCTACCGGATTGAGCGACCGGCCAAACGGAGGCGGCGGGCGAAACGCCCTTCTCCGTTCGTACGGAAGCCCGGGAATGAAAAAAGACCCGCGTTACCCGTTTCGGGAACGCGGGTCTTTTTTTCATTTCGTATACTGCACAACTGTAAGTCTGTTATTGCGAAATCATCCCAAGCAACCGGTTGCTGCGCTTGAGGAACGCGGTGATTTCGTCTTTCTCCAACGGGCGGGTGCTCATGCGCGCCAGGTCGTACAACTGGGCGGCGACCAGCGTGCGCTTCTCCCCGTCCTCGGCGGCCAGCAGCGTCTTGACGATGGCGTTGTCTCGGTTCAACACCAGCGTATGTTTTTCGGGCATCTTGAAATCCTGCCCGTAGATCTTGCTCATGTCGCTGAAGCGGCGGCCCTGCTCGTCCTGTGTGAGGAGGGCGGGCGTTTCCGTTTCGGTGAGCGTTTGCAGTTTAATCTCCAGCTCATCGTTGCCCGTGGCGGCCCTGAAAAGCGTTTTCAGCTTTTCCAGATCGGCCTCCTGCGCCTTCTTCGCTTCTTCGTCCGCCGCGTTCTCCTCGTCTTTGGTAAAGGTCTCCGCATCCGCGTCCACGCGCACGAAGGACAGCCCTTCCACGCCCGCGGAGTATTCGATGAAGCTGACGAAGTTCAGGTCGATCAGCGAATCCAGCACCACCACGTCGATTTCCTTGCCCTCGTACAGGGCTACGGAGGCTGCCTGCCGCATGGGATCGCTGGTGTAGACGACCTTCTTGCCCAGCTTGCCCTCGTCTTTAGCCAGGTATTCGGAAAGCGTCATATGGTTTCCCTTGGTGGTCTTGTACAGCAGCGTGTCCTTCACCTGGTCGAAGAACTTTGCGTCGCGGATGCAGCCGTACTTGACGAACGGGTGGATGTCGTCCCAATATTTCTCGTACTTCTCGCGCTCGCCGGCGAACAGGCCGGTCAGCCGGTCGGCCACCTTGCGGGTAATGTAGGCGGAGAGTTTCTTCACGTACCCGTCGTTTTGCAGGAAGCTGCGGCTGACGTTGAGCGGCAGGTCCGGGCAGTCGATGACGCCTTTTAGCAGCATCAGGAAATCCGGAATGACTTCCTTGATGTTGTTGGCCACGAACACCTGGCCGCTGAACAGCTTGATCTCGCCCTCGCGGGTGCCGAAATCGTTGGTCAGCTTGGGGAAATACAGGATGCCCTTGAGGTTGAAGGGATAATCCACGTTCAGGTGCACGTAGAAAAGCGGTTCGTCGTACACGTGGAAAACGCGGCGGTAAAACTCCTTGTACTCGTCATCGGTGCAGTCCTTGGGCTGTTTGAGCCACAGGGCGGGCAGGTCGTTGATGCGCACGCGCTCGGGCTTTTTCTCCGCGGGCGCTTCGTCCGGCTTGGCTTCCCCGTCCGCCGGTTTGTCCGCGGGTTCCGTTTTTTCCGTTTCGGGCTTGACGACCTCGTAAAACACCGGCTGGGCCATGAAGCCGCAATAGCGGTTGAGGGTTTCCCGAACTTTATACTCCTCCAGAAACTCCTTGGCGTCCTCGGCGAGCTTCAGCGTGATGGTGGTGCCGCGCGTTTCGCGGTTTCCGTCGCTGATCTGGTATTTCATGCCGTCCGTGCTTTCCCAGCAAACGGGGGATGCGCCTTCGGACTCGCTCAGCGTCTGGATGGTCACCTTTTCGGCCACCATAAACGCGGAATAGAAACCGAGGCCGAAATGGCCGATGATGCCGGCCTTGTTCTCGCCTTCGTAATTTTTCAGGAATTCCTCCGCGCCGGAGAAAGCCACCTGGTTGATGTAACGTTTCACCTCGTCGTTGGTCATGCCGATACCGTTGTCGTCGAAACGCAGCTCGCCCGCGGCCGCGTCCAGCGTGACCAGTACGCGGTAGTCGTCCTCCGCGTCCGGGCGCGCCATCTTCTGCTTCACGATGGCGTCACAGCCGTTGGAAACCAGCTCCCGGATGAAGATATCCTTATCGGAATAAAGCCAGCGCTTGATAATGGGCATGATGTTCTGCGCGTGGATGGACAGGTTGCCTTTGGATACGGACATGAAACTGCCTCCTTATTACCTGCGGGCCGCGCACGGAAACGCGCCGCGGCATCGGAATGTATACGAACGGGCCAGCGCCCTCGGGGCTATTGTAGCAGATCGAAAATTGAAATGCAATAGAAAATTAGCACTCAACGAAATAGAGTGCTAACAAAAAGTCCCGTAATTTGGAAAAGAAAACGGCGGCGCGGCCTACAGGTATTCCTCCATCCACGCGATCAGATCGTTATAAACGGTTTCCCGCTCCACTTCGTTAAGCATTTCGTGCCGTCCGTTCTCATACAGCTTCATGCTCACGTCCTTCACCCCCGCGTCCAGCAGTTCCCGCATGGTGGTTTTCACGCCCGCGCCCTGCTTGCCCACCGGGTCGCACGCGCCGGAAAACAGGCGGACCGGCACGTCCTTATCCATGGCGGCAAGGCGTTCGGGGTACAGGCACTTAAGCCCGCGGAACATATCGCGGTAGCCGGCCGCGGTGAACGGAAAGCCGCAGTAGGGGTCGGCCACGTACCTGTCCACGATATCCGTATTCTTGGAAAGCCAGTCGAACGCGGTGCGCGCTGGCTGCCACGCCTTGTTGTAGCCCGCGAAGCTGACGTCGGCCAGCAGTTTGCTCGGCTTTTTCGCTCCCCCGAAAAGGCATTGGAGGTTCGCCAGCAACAGCCCCACGTTGAGAATCGGCGGGTCGAAATGCCCGGTGCCGGACAGTACGACGCCGGTCAGCCCCGCCTCGTATTTCTGGCAATACGTACGCACGACGAAACTGCCCATGCTGTGCCCCAACAGGAAATACGGGATTTTCGGGTACGCCTTCTGCGTTTCCCTGCGAAGAGCGTGCACGTCCTCCACCAGCGCATCCCAGCCGTCCCGGTCGGCAAACCAGCCCAGCGTTTCCGCCTGCTCCCCGTGGCCCAGATACGTATGCCCCACCACCAGGAACCCGGCTTCGTTCAGCCGTCTTGCGAAGGCGTCGTACCGGGCGATGTGCTCCGCCATGCCGTGCACGATCTGTACCACCGCGCGCGGTGCGCCCTGCGGATGCCACTCCCGTTTTTCCATCGGGGCGCCGGTCACGGAGGTCAGCACACCGAGGATGGCTTCGCCCGCGGCGGGGGTCGCTTTCGCCTTTGGGGCGGCTCTCTTTTCGGCCTTCGGTTTATCGGCTTTCGCGGCGGGTCCCGCTTCGGTTTGAGGCTCTTCGGCTTTCGCGGCGGCGAGCCATTCGGGTTTCTTCATAACATTAGCATCTCCTTGCCGATTCGGTTTCAACCGGTCGCACCGGAAGAAATATGATCTTTTCAAACGGTAAACCAAACGATGATTCAGTATAACACAAACCGCGGGCATATGAAAGCAGGCAGCCGGGCGTGAATAAAGAAGGAAGCGCCTATGCGAAACCGCCGTCCGCATGAGGCGGACGGCGGTATGAAAGCCTGACCTGTTCGGAATGATCCTACCGCGTGGATTCCACCACGATTTCCCCGCTGACGATCTTTTGCGTCAGCTGTTCCACGTCGGCCTTCAGGTCGGCGGAAACCTGCTGGGTCATGGTGTCGTCGCCGAAGCCGACGCTGATGAGTCCCGTGGTCATGTCCGCGTCCCAGATGGTGCCGCCGTTGAAAACGCCGTCGTCCAGATACTTCGCGACCACTTCGTAGATGCTGCCGCCGATGTCCTTGATGACGGAGCAAACGATGTGTTCGGGGTCGATGTATTTCTGGTCGCTGTCCACGCCGATGGCGTATTTGCTTTGCTCCTTGGCCGCTTCGAACACGCCCAGCCCGGTTTTGCCCGCGACCGCGAACACGATATCCGCGCCCTTGCTGTACAGCGTGGTGGCCAGTTCCTTGCCCTTGTCGGGAGATTCGTAATCGCCCGCGTACACGGGCTCCAGCACCTTGCCGTCGGCGTTGGCGTACAGCGCGCCCTGCTCGTAGCCGACGAAGAAGTTGTTGATGGTTTCGCTGTCCTCGCCGCCCACGAAGCCGATGGTCTGGGTGGCGGAGAGCTTCATGGCGATGTAGCCGGCCAGGAAGGAGCCTTCGTTTTCCCGGTAGGTGATGGACAGCAGGTTGTCCCCCGCGCCGTCCAGCCCGTTATCCACGAAGATGAACTTTGTTTCCGGCATTTCGGGAACGACCTCGGTCAGCGCGTCCCAGAACTGCCAGCCGACCGCCACCACGACGTCGTTGGCGTCGGCCGCGTCCGCCAGCGTGGTCAGGTATTTGCTGGCGTCGCTCTTGCACTCCACATAGCTGCCTTCCACGCCGTAATCGCTTTCCAGCTTCTGCAGGCCCGCATAGGCGCTGTCGTAGAAACCCTGGTCTCCCAACGTCTCGGCGATGCAAAGGGCCACCTTCAGGGGCGCGGTTTCCGTACCGGCCGTTTCGGCCGTTGCCAGGGCCGTAAAGGAGAAGAGCATCGTAACGCCCAGGAGGATCGCCAGGAATTTTTTCATGTGAAAACCACCCTTTCATCCACGTCGTTCCTATCGAAACTACGGCTCAACCGCCGCCGGGTATCGCGCTTTATTATACAGTACGCCGGGACGGTTTGCAACGCGTGGGCGAAAGTTGTCCCGAAAGTTTACACCGCGACGGAACTGTACGCAGCCGGCGAAAAAATACCCCGTTTCGGTTGACAGATCGCGCCCGGCACGCTATGATGGCTGTGGGAGAAGTTTCCCTTCTTCTATCATTTCATGCGACAAGGAGGAGCGCTCGTGGACGCGGACCCATACAGTCGAAGCACTTTTTCGGCCTACCGCATCCGACAACTGAATACGCTCCGAGCGGCTGCGCGGAAAGGGCGTGCGCGGTAGGGTTGCCCGCGCTGAAAACAGCGAACGTATAAGCCTGCTCGGAAGCAACGCCTCGTGAAAACGCGGCGTACGGAAGGGCAGGTTTTTGTGATGAAGAAAATTTTCCTTACGGTGGACGACCATCTGACCCAGATCAACACGTTTGAAAAGGGTTGTTGGATCCACCTGCAAAACCCCACGCGGGAGGAAATCGAGGGGCTCAACGCGCGCTTCGCGCTGGACCCCACCTACCTGCTGGCGGCTCTGGACGAGGAAGAAAGCGCGCGGATCGAACGCGAAAACGATCAGATGCTGATCATCGTGGACGTTCCGTACGTGGAAGCCGAAGACAACGGCTTCAGCTATTCCACCATCCCGATGGGCATCATCGTGGTGGATGACGTGATCATCACGGTCGCCACGCGGGAAAGCCCCATTATCAACGATTTTACCGAGGAACGCATCCGGGGTTTCTGGTCGTTCAAGCGCACGCGCTTCATCCTCCAGCTGCTCAACCGGAACGCGAGCCGTTATCTGTCGTACCTCAAGCAGATCGACAAGGCCAGCACCTTCGTGCACAAGCGTCTGCAGGAAAGCCTTCGCAACCGCGAGCTGATCCAGATGATGCAGCTGGAAAAATCGCTGGTCTATTTTTCCACGTCGCTTAAAGGCAACGAGATGGTACTTGAAAAAATGATGCGCATGGACATCCTGCGCAAGTACCCCGAAGACGCCGACCTGCTGGAAGACGTGATCGTCGAAAACAAGCAGGCCATGGAGATGTGCGCCATCTACCGCGACATCATGAGCGGCACGATGGACGCCTACGCCTCCATCATCTCCAACAACCTGAACATCGTCATGAAGATCCTCACCAGCCTTACGGTAATCCTTTCCGTGCCGACGCTGTTCGCGGCTTTCTGGGGCATGAACGTGCCCGTGCCGTTTCAAAACTCAAGCTACGGGTTCCTGGCGGTGGTCGTGCTGAGCGTGCTGGCGGCGCTGGGGGCTTTCGTGGTGCTCTGGAAAAAGAAGATGTTCTAACAACGTCCCCGAACCGTAAAACAGGGAGGAACGCCGGATGCGCACCGTTCTTGTCACGGGCGGAAGCCGCGGCATCGGCGCGGCCTGCGTGCGAGCTTTCGCACAGGCCGGCTGGCGCACGGCGTTCCTTTATCATGCCTCCCAGGCCGAGGCGCAGGAGCTGGCCGCGGAAACCGGCGCCGTGGCGCTGCGTGCGGACGTGAGCCGGAGCGCCGAGGTCAACGAGGCCGTGTCCACGCTTCTTCAGGATTTTCGCCACATCGACGCGTTGATCAACAACGCGGGCGTGGCGCTGACCCGGCAGATTCAGGACACGACCGACGAGGAATGGCGCCACGTGCTGGACGTGAACCTTTCCGGCGCGTTTTACGCCGTGCGCGCGGCGCTTCCTTCCATGCTTTCCCGCAAATCGGGACGGATCGTCAACGTTTCGAGCATCTGGGGCCTCGTGGGCGGCAGCACGGAGGCGGCCTATTCCGCCGCCAAGGCCGGGTTGCTGGGTTTCACCAAAGCGCTTGCCAAGGAACTGGGGCCCTCCGGCATTACCGTGAACGCCGTCGCGCCGGGCGCGGTGCGCACGGACATGCTGAACGTCTACGACGAGGACACGCTGGACGCGCTGGAACGGGAAACGCCGCTGGGCCGTCTGGCGGAACCCATGGAAATCGCGCGCGTGGCCCTGTGGCTCTGCGGGGACGACGCGGCCATGCTGACCGGGCAGGTGCTCGGCCCCAACGGAGGCATGGTGATTACCTGAAGCCGTGCAACGCGGCCTATGACTGCGGCAAAGAACAACGATTTACCGGTGATGCGCCTGCATCACCTTTTTGTTTTTGATCGGCAAAATGGCAGTTTATGTCTTTACTGATTGGTATATTTTATGATATAGTGATACCAATAATCTATAATGGTGCATCATTAGAAGTATTTTGACCGACGATACCGTTAGAACTGTGAGGGATAACGACCGTGAACATCACTTACCTGATCGGCAACGGCTTCGACCTGAGCGTGGGACTGAACACACGATATTGTGATTTTCTGGAGTACTACCTCGGTAAGGACGGCCCGACAGACGCCGTGAATAGAGGGAAAACCATCATTCGCAGGCAAATGTCCCGAGATAAAGATAACTGGTCGGATATGGAGTCGGAACTTGGCAAGCTGCCGACATTGTTTCGGGGCGTCAACGGCAGCCGGAATTTTCAGCATCTTTATGATGATTTATTAACGGAATTATCAACGTTCCTGTCAAGTCAGGAGCAGCGGATCGATTTCACCAGACAAAGAGGAATCATTGCGAGCGCAATAGCATCCGCGCTCATGAAACCCTACGACTTCCTGCAGGAAGAATTAGGAAGCGAAACCGCGGAAACGTGGCGGACGCGCATGGAAAGAACCGTCTGCTTCTCGTTTCTGTCTTTCAACTATACCACCGTTTTCGATCAATGCCTGGCCCTGATGAACCAAAACGGGAACCGGCATGAGTACAAGTCCGTACAGTTTACGGAGAACATTAATCCGGTGATTCATATTCACGGCGATCTGAACAGCAACATGGTGCTGGGCGTCAACGACGAAACGCAGATCGGTAATGTGGATAACGTTGCAGAGGAGATCAGAACGAAACTCGTTAAACCCCGGGTTAATATGGAAGTTCACGGAAGGCGCATCGCCAGAGCGGAGAAATATATCGCCGAAAGCCAGATCATCGTCACGTACGGCATGTCCATAGGCCCCACGGATCGAAGATGGTGGAACCTTCTTTGCGAATGGCTGCAAGGAGACGAATCCAGGCAACTGATCGTTTATGTAAGAATAGACGGGTATGCTCCGTGTAATCCCGGACAAATCATATCCAAAAGGAAAGAAATCAGGGAGCGGTTCAGTGCATCGTTTGCTCACGGGGAACTGAGGAGCAGCGAACTCAAACGCATCCACGTGGCCTGCAATAGAGACTTCTTCACCCAACGTCTCGTACCGTAACGTTCCGGACGACAAGGATGAAACGAAGCGGTCGGCTCAGCCCCTCCATCCATCGTCAATCGCCGCCCATCAGGCGGGTAAAAGCGGGCGCGGACGGTTAACCCCGTCCGCGCCCGCGATGCATCCCCTGGCCCGTCAGGTATGTTTATGCTTGTGCTGGATCAGGTCCTGATAATGCTCCACGTTCACCTCACGTACCATGATCTCCAGTTCCTCGTCGCCCATCACGGTGTTGCGCCCGTCGGCGTACAGCGCGTCCACCATGGCTTTCACGGCGACCACCGTATAGTCCTGTTTATCCACGGTGTCTTCGCCTTTCAGGCGGAAGAAGCTGTTCATCCAGTGCGCGACGCCGGCCAGACCGCTGTGGCTGTCCACGGCGACGGTGGCGGGGCGGTTCAGAATCTTCGTGGTGTCGAAAATGTTGTAGATTTCCTCATCTTTAAGCATCCCGTCGGCATGGATGCCCGCGCGCGTGACGTTGAAATGCCTGCCCACGAAAGGCTGGCGCGGGCTGATCTCGATGCCGATCTCCCGCTCCATGAACTCCGCGATTTCGGATACCACGGTCAGGTCCATGCCGTCCGTGGTGCCGCGCAGGGCTTCGTATTCGATCGCCATGGCTTCCAGCGGGCAGTTGCCCGTGCGTTCGCCGATACCCAGCAACGAACAGTTGATGCTGGAACAGCCGTACAGCCAGGCCGTGCCCGCGTTGTTGACCACCTTGTAAAAATCGTTGTGGCCGTGCCATTCCAGCTGCTCGCTGGGAATCTGCGCGTAATGGTTGAGGCCGTACACGATGCCCGCCACGCTGCGCGGCAGCGCCACGCCGGGGTAGCTGACGCCGTAGCCCATGGTGTCGCATGCGCGCACCTTGATGGGCACGCCGCTCTCCCGAGCCAGCTTCATCAGCTGTTCGGCGAAGGGCAGCACGAAGCCGTAGAAGTCGGCGCGCGTGATATCCTCGAAATGGCAACGAGGAACGACGTCCTCCGCGAGCGCGGCCTTGACGATCCCCAGATACTTATCCATCGCCTGCGCGCGGGTCAGGTGCATTTTCTTGAAGATGTGATAATCGCTGCACGATACCAGGATGCCCGTCTCCTTAACCCCGGCGCTCTTGACGAGCTTGAAGTCCCCCTCGTTGGCACGGATCCAGGTGGTGATTTCCGGGAACGCGAGCCCCAGCTCCTGGCAGCGTTCCAGCGCCTCCCGGTCCTTATCGGTATATACGAAGAACTCGCTCTGGCGCACCAGCCCATTGGGACCGCCCAACCGGGAGATGAGCTTGAAAAGATGAACGATCTGGTTGGGCGTGAAGGGGCTGACGCTTTGCTGCCCGTCGCGGAAAGTAGTGTCCGTCATCCAGATGTTCTCCGGCATGTTGATGGGCACCAGACGGTTGTTGAAGGCGATCTTCGGAATGGTTTGATAATCGTAGATTTCCCGGTACAGGTTGGGTTCCTCCACGTCCTGCAGTTCATACTGATATTGGGACTGGATCAGTTGGTTGGTTTTCTTGCTGAAGGTGAGCATCGGTCGGTCTCCTTCCCTGTGCGGTCGGCGGGCGGCGCCTTTGCCGCGTGCCGGGAGTTCCGTTGCGCTTTCGGCCGTTCCGGGATGGAACCATATTCCTCCGACGTGCGGCCGGTTCCTTTATCTTTCGGAAATTTTGCGCTTCGGTGTGGAAAAGCGGCCCGTTTAGCCGCATCAATATGGAAAACAAGTGGGTACCGTGTGGGTTGTATGTGGACAATATAAATATTCGGTTCTGGGCGGCGCCATCAGGCGAGCGATTGCACGAATACCTCGATACGCCGCAGGCCTTCCAGAACGTTTTCCATCGACGTGGCGTAACTCAGCCGCACGTATCCCTCCGCCATAAACGCGTTGCCGGGAACGACGGCCACCTTGCCGTGGGTCAGCAGCGCCTCCGCGAACGCGGCGCAGTCGTCCAGACACACGCCCCGGCAACGCTTGCCCAGCAGAGCGGTCACGTTCATCATGACGTAGAACGCGCCTTCGGGTTTCGTGCAGGACAGCCCGGGAACCGAATTGATCCCCGCGACCAGCGCGTCGCGCCGTTCCTCGAAGGCTCTGCGCATGATCTCCACGCAACCCTGCGGCATGGTCAGCGCGACCGTAGCGGCGTGCATCGCGGGTGTGTTAGGCGAGGAAGTGGCCTGGCTCTGCGCGTTTGACATGGCTTCGATGATCTCGGCGGGGCCCGCGGCGTAGCCGATGCGGAACCCGGTCATGGCGTAGGTTTTACTAACGCCGTTGATCACGATCGTGCGCGCCTTCACCTCTTCCCCGAGGGTGGCAACGCTCACGTGCTTGCGGCCTCCGTAGATCAGGTGTTCGTAAATCTCATCGGAAACGATGTAGAAATCGTGCTTCACCGCCAGCCCCGCCAACATTGCGAGCTCCTTCTCCGGCCACACGCACCCGTTGGGGTTGCTGGGCGAGGTCAGCATGAAGGCTTTCGTTTTCGGCGTGATCGCCGCGGCGATGGCCGCGGCCGTGGGAATGAAGCCGTTCTTCTCGCCGGTGGGCACGAAAACCGGCACGCCGCCGACCATACGCACCATTTCGGGGTAGCTGACCCAGCAGGGCGTGGGGATGATCACTTCGTCGCCGTCGTTTAGCAGCGCGAAAAAAGTATTGTACAGGGAATGCTTGGCCCCGTTGGATACGATGATCTGGTTGGTTTCATAGGAAAGCCCGTTGTCCCGCTTCAGTTTTTCGGCGATCGCAGCGCGCAGTTCCAGCGTGCCCGGCACGGGCGCGTAGCGCGTCATGCCCCGATCCAGCGCGTCCTTCATGGCGTCGCGGATCATTACGGGCGTATCGAAATCCGGCTCGCCCGGCGCAAAGCTGATAATATTCTCTCCGGCGGCCTTCATCGCCTTGGCTTTCGCATCTATCGCAAGGGTAGCGGACGGCGCGATGTTTTTCGCTTTTTCAGAAATTCCCAGCGGCATGGTGATTTCCTCCTGCAACGGCCCGCCATTGCGTGCCTGGATTCATGCAAATGGCGGATGCGCCATTGCATCTTGCAAATCGTACCAGCCGTTCCCGCCTGAACGGAAGCGTCCGGGCCAACTTCGTTGCATTATAGCATAAACATTTTGCAGAGTAAAGGGTGAAAAGCGTCGTTTTTCAAGCAAAATCGACAAAATGAATAAAGAACTTCCATAATATTCATTTCATGCCGTGTTCCGGGAGGGAATGTTTACCATCTTCCCCCGCGGTTTCAGGCCCTGCCGTTTCGTTTATATTCTGGTGGGAGGGTGATATCCTATGAAAACGATCGTTCGCCGGTTTCTGACCCTGCTCGCGGTTCTTGCGCTGATGCCCTTTACAGCCGTGGCGGAAAGCGACGCCGCCGCTGCCAACGACGCCGGCAAACCCTATGTGCTCAACGCCTTCGAAGGCACGGCCCTGGACCTGACGCAGTATCAGGGCAAGGCGATATGGCTCAATTTCTTTACCGGCTGGTGTCCGTACTGCATGACGGAGATGCCCTATATCCGGCAGATTTTCGACGACTACGACCCCGACCAGCTTGCTATCGTTCTGGTGCACGTGTGGGACGGCGAGAACGCGGCGGACGGCCAGGCCGTGGTGGCGAAATACGGTCTGGAAGGGATGATTATGGTGGAGGACGAGGATATGACCCTTGCCGGCCTCGCGGGCATCCAAGGCTACCCCACCAGCTATTTCATCGACAAGGAAGGCTACCTATACGGCGGCACCTACGGTTTGGAATACGACGGCATGGCCGGCTATATGGAGGCGCTTGGCGTAAGCAAGCTCGCTTCCGCCTCCGATAGCCCGAGCGCGGCGACGGTAGCGCCGTCCGCTACGGTCGCCGTAGCGACCGCCACACCCGCGGCAAAGCCGTGAACTCGGCCTTTTCGGTTGCCACAAGCCAGGTATCGCTTTGGGCGATGCTGGCAGGCGGGCTGGTAGCGTTTCTGTCCCCCTGCGTATTGCCGATGCTGCCGGTATACACCCTCTACCTTGTGGGCGAAAGTTCGGAAAGCACCGACAGGCGCGCCGCATGGTTGGGGGTGGTGAAGCGCAGCCTGGGGTTGCTACTCGGTTTCGTAACGCTGTTCACGCTCATCGGCGCGGGCGCGGGGCTGATCGGCAGTTGGCTGAAAGCCCTCGACCGGGGGACGCTTAACCTGGCCACCGGCTTGCTGATGATCCTTTTCGGGGTGTGGACGGCCGGTTTTCTGCGCTGGAAGGGTGTCAACGCCCCCAAATGGGCGGGCCGCGTAAACGTGAAGCCGGACGGCTTTTTCAGCGCCGCGCTGTTCGGCGTCGTAATCGCGCTCAGCTGGACGCCCTGCCTGACCCCCATTCTGGCCAACGCGCTGATTCTGGCCGCGTCCGGCGCCACCGTAAGCCGGGGTATGCTTTCGCTGGCGGTGTTCGCGCTGGGCCTGAGCCTGCCGATGATCGCGCTGATGGTGCTGTACCAGTGGGTAAAGGATGTCTTCGCGTGGCTGCGCGATCACCAGCCGATGCTGCGGCGTATCGGCGGGCTGCTGATGATCGCCTACGGCGCTTATCTGGTGATCGTGGCGCTGACATGATCGGCCTACGGGGTACGCGCTTCGCTCCGGTGCCCCTGCTGCGCTCGCAGGCGCATACCCCCTCAGAAATAAAAAATAACTTGCCATATTATTCAACCGCCCGAAGGATGCAGGGGCGAGCGGAAGAATTCTGCATTTATTCATAACATAAACGCTTCTACTTCTTAAACAATAACGACCGATTCAAAAAACCGTTCGACGAATGCCGTGCGCACGCGCACTTCTTCCCTTGTAAGCTTCGTCCCCGGCACGGCGACCACCCACTTGTCCTCCACGTCGCGCAGGCGGTGGATTACGGCCACCACCTCGCCCTCGAAAACCGCCACGGGTTTCGATACGCCCCAAACATAGGCGTCCTGCCATTCGCCGTCGCCCGCGGGCACGCCGTTCACATAACCGTAATTGAGTTCATAAACGATGTCGGGGTGTTCCGGGTGGCGGCTGCCCAGCGGGCGGTCGACCGTAACGCACGCCTTCCGCCCGAGAAACGCGCGAAGCGCGCGCTCGGTACCCTCCGGGTCCGGCGCCGCGGCTGCGCCCGGAGAAGCGTTGCGCTCGACCACCGTTTTACTTTCGGGAACCGCAGTTTGTACCGTCCGGGTGCCGTTTGCGTTAAGTGAAGATCGCTTCATGCCATCCGTACCCCGCCAAGTGCTTCGCACAGGTCGGTGGCGAGCATCCCGCGCTCGCCGTACCGTTCGGCTGCGGCCTTGCCCGCCAGCCCGTGCAGGGCGCAGGCCGTTTGCAACAGGCGCACGCCGGAAAGGCCGTATACCTCGCGGCCCGCCAGCAGCGCGCCCAGCACGCCCGCCAGCGCGTCCCCGCTACCGCCCTTGGCCATCGCGGGAGTGCCGAACAGGTTGAGGGCCCCCCCGTCCGAAGCAATCAGCACGCTGGTCGCTCCTTTCAGTACCACCGCGCCGCCGTAGCGCATGCGCAGGGTACGCGCGGCGGAAACGGGATCGGCTGTAATCTGCTCCGCTGAAACGCCAAGTAGCCGCGCCGCCTCGCCGATGTGCGGGGTCAGCACGATAGCCTCCGGGAAGCTTGAATCGTCCTTCTCGGGAATAGAACCCGTCCGCATGGCAAGCAGGTTCAGCGCGTCCGCATCCAGCACGGCGGGCAGCTCGTGCTGCCGCAGCCATGGGAACAGGCGCTTCGTCAGGCCTACGGCCAGTGCTTCCCGCCCCAGCCCGCAGCCCGCAGCCAGCGCCTCCGCGCGTTCCAGCGCGGGCTGCAGCGCCTCCCATGCGGCGTCCACGTCCGTTTCGTCCAGCGGCAGGCAGGTGGCGCAGGGACACAGCGCCTGCAACGTGGGCACGATCTCCCGCGGGCACGCGACCGTAACCAGCCCCGCACCGGAGCGCAGGGCCGCCGTGGCGCATACGGCCGCCGCCCCCGCCATGCCGAAGGAACCCGCCAGCACCAGCAAGCGCCCGTAGGTGCCCTTGTGAGTGTTCCGTCTCCGGGGCGGCAGCAGGCGATCGCCCGGCTCCATCACCGCCATGCCTTTCGCGTCGTCCCATTCGGGGGGGATGCCGATATCTCCCACGATCACGCGCCCGCTGTATTCCGGCCCGTCCCCCAGGCAGAGGCCGAGTTTCGGTCGGTGGAACGTTACCGTGGCCGCCGCGCGGACGGCCGCCGCGTCCCTGCCCCCCACGGGCGGGTACCCCGTAAGCCCGTTTATTCCGCTGGGAATATCCACCGCCACCACGGGCACGCCGGAAGCGTTCAGGCGCTCCGCCGCGGCGCGCGCCGCGCCCGCGAGCGGACGGCTGAGCCCCGTGCCGAACATCGCATCCAGCGCGCAGGCGGTTCCGGCCGGTACTTCAGGCACTTCATTTTCGACTATAACCGTATCCAAGCGGCCTTGAAAAGCCGAGAGTTTCTCCCATTGGACGGCGGTTTCGGCGGAAGGTACGCCCGGAAGCCGCCACACCGTAGCAAACAGATCGGGAAGCCTTTCCAGCAGGATGCGCGCCGCGGCCAGCCCGTCCCCGCCGTTGTTGCCCGCGCCGCAGACCGCCAGCAGCCGTCCGCCGTTTTGCAGGTACGGCAGCGCGGCGTCCGCCACGCGCGCGGCGGCGCGCTCCATCAGGGTCAGGGACGGCGTTCCGGTTTCCGCCGTGAAGCGGCGCTCCACGCGCCTCATTTCCTCCGGCGTGATCGTCAGAAACATATCGCGCCCTCTTTCCGTTATTCCAGCACGCACACCGCCGCCGCCACCCCCGCGTCGTGCGTGAGGCTCAGGTGCGCGGCGCGCGCGCCGGCGGCTTCCATGCCCGCTTTCGCCTTTTCGCCAAGCGCGTAGCCGGGGCAACCCAGCGCGTCGTGCGAAACGCCCACGTCCGCCATGGCGATGCCGCCGCCCAGCCCCACGCCCAGCGCCTTCAAAAATGCCTCCTTGGCCGCGAACATCGCCGCCGCGCTGCAGGCGGCCGCCTTGCCGCGGCCCGCCAGATAGGCGCGCTCCTCCTCGGTATAGTAGCGCGTCAGGAAGCCGTCGTTCTTTTCGATGGCGGCCTCGATGCGCCCGATTCCACACAGGTCGATGCCCAAGCCCGTCACTTGCCGCCTCCCGTGACGACGGCGTTGGCCACGGCCCGCGCCGTCACCTCCGCGGCGGCGGCGCAAAGCTGCACCATGTTCACATCCGCGTCCACGCGGCCCGTAGCCAGCGCGAAGGCCGTGTCCCCGTCCATTTGGGTGTGCACGGGGCGAATGGCCCGCGCGAAACCGTCGTGCGCGCAGGTCGCCAGCCGGTTCACCTGCGGCTTGGTCAGCGCCGCGTCGGTGGCGACAACGACGAGCGTGGTGTTGGTGGGCCTCGTGATTTTCAGCGGTTCCGCAATGGGCTGCGAGCCGTACAGCAGGCTTTCGCACAGCACGGGCCGCCCATCGGCGAGCCTGCCGCAGGCCAACGCCTTGCCCGTCTGCGGGTCGAACACATCGCCGCAGGCGTTGACACACGCCACGGCCCCGACCGTCACCCCGCAGGCCAGCGTGAGGCTCGCGCTCCCGGTGCCGCCCGGCACGGGCAGCGCCCCGGGCACCAGCTTGCCGACCGTCGCGCCCGTACCCGCGCCGTACGCGCCCTGCTTGATACCTTTAGCCGCGTTCATGCAGGCTTCGTAGCCCATGTCCGCGTCGGGGCGCACGGAAGCGTCCCCCACGCCGAGGTCGAACAGCACCGCCGCGGGCACGATGGGCACCTTACCCACGCCCGTATCCACGCCTACGCCGGCTTCCTCCAGAAAGCGCATCACGCCCGCCGCGGCATTCAGGCCGAAGGCGCTGCCGCCCGCAAGCATCACGGCGTTGGCGCGTTCCACGGTGTTCTCGCTTTTCGTCAGATCGATCTCCCGCGTACCCGGCGCGGCCCCGCGCACGTCCGCTCCCACCACGGCGCCCTCGCGCCCGCAGAGCACGACGGTCACGCCCGTTTTTGCCTTGCGGTTCTCCGCCTGCCCCACGCGGATACCGTGCACGTCGGTAATGCACCCCTCATACAGCGGTTTAGACATAACCCATCACTCCTCTCACGGAAACGTCTCCGCTTAAGACCGGTTTCAATTCACCCGCGTCGGTTCGCACCCTCAGCGCGCCCGAATCGTCGATGCTTTCCGCCGTGCCGGTAAAGGTTTCCCTCGCGCCCTCTACGCGCACGCGGTTGCCCAGCGTAACGGAGCGCGCGGCGTACAGCGGCAGGAAGCGCTCGAAACCCTCGTTTTCCAGGAGCGTCGTCACACGCTCCACGTGCTCCAGATACCGGCACAGCAGCACGCGGCGGTCGATCTCCCGCCCGCCCGCCATCCGTAGCGAGGTCGCCTTGAAGGCCAGTTCATCCGGGAAAGCGTGCTGGTTAACATTGAAACCCGCCCCCGCCACCACGCACGGTGCGCCGTCCGGGTCCGTGACCGTTTCGCACAGGATGCCCACGCACTTGCGGCCGCCCAGCACCACGTCGTTGGGCCACTTGATGCCCGCTTCGAGACCGAAATCCCCGATGGCGTCCGCCGCGGCCACGGCCACGGCCAGCGTGAGCAGCGGCGTTTTTTCCGGCGGAAGCGAAGGCCTCAGCAACAGCGAACACGGCAGCATCTCGTTGGCTCCCGTATCCACCCACACGCGGTTCAGCCGCCCCTTGCCGCCGGTCTGCCGTGCGCACAGTGCGAGGCTCCCCGCGGGCAGCGTGCGGGCGGCAGCGGCCTGTTTCAACTCCGTGTTGGTGGAACCGACTTCCGTCTTATAAAGGATTTCCCCGCGGCCCATGACGCGGGTAGCAAGCTCCATGCGGACGTAGCCGGGCAACAGGCTCCCCGCCTCCGGCGACAGCCTCAGGCCGTCCTCCGTTTCGGCGATACGGTAGCCCTGCGTGCGCAGGGCTTCCAGCACCCGAGCCAGCGCGTCCGGCGTAAGCGAAAAACGCTGCCGGAGCGCTGCCGTTCGTACCGGTTGATCTGCGGATAGCAGGGAAAGCAACTCGTCCATCCCGTCCGTTCCCTCCGCCGCCCGGCGGCATGTGATATCTTCTGTTTTCTTCAAACCGAACCGTTTTCCCTGCCTCCGCGGCGGAAAGGCGCTCGCTCATAGATCACAGTAAGTCTGTTTCGTTCAGCGGTTCCCCAGCAGCAGGGCCGCGGCCTGCGAAAGCGTATCGAGCACCGGCACGCCCGCGGTCAGCAGCGTTTCACGGCTCTGGTGCCCGCGCGCCACCAACACGCACCGGCAGCCCAGCGCACGGGCCACGTCCGCGTCGTGCAGGGTGTCCCCCACCAGCGCGCAGCGGGCGGGGGACACGCCGCTCCTATGCAGATAGTCCCTGCCGATGCCGTCTTTCCCGGTGGCGTAGATGTGGGTAAGCCCAAGCACGTCGGCAAAATAGTCCAGGATGCCCGCCTGTTCCAGCTGTTCCCGGAGCATATCCCGTTTCGTGGCGGAAAGCACCGTCTGCGAGCATCCCGCCGCGCGGAAAGCGTCGAGCGCGTCCCGGGCGTCCGGGAACAGCGGTGCCTCCACGAAGCCGCGCACGTATTCGTCCATCCAGGCGTTGGCGACGGCTACGAAATTCTCCTCCGTCACCCCCGCGCGGGTATAGTAGTTTTTAACGGGAAAGGTAAACTGTTCGTGGTATTCGGCGAGGCTTCCGATTCCGGGCAGGCCGAAGCGCGGGAACACGCGGTTGCGCACGCCGATGGCGTATGCGACGTCGTCGAGCAACGTCCCGTTCCAGTCCCACAGAATCAGTTTCGGCGGTTCCGCGCCCTGACCGGCGGCGGCGTTTCCCAGTTGATACAATGCGTTTCTCCTTCGGCGCGCGCAAACGCGCGATTCCCCTTGTTCATCCGGTTGTCAAAGCGCCCGGTTCCACGAGTGGCGTTACGTGCGGCTTTGTCCCAGGCGGAGTTTGGAACAAAAATGCGGTTCACCCGGTAAACAGGCCGGAACGCGCGGTTACCCGCGCGTTCCGGAAGACGGGTATCCGCTTAATATGCTTTCGCGAAGTAGATCAGGTGCTTAGCGGGTTTGCCGCAACACACGCAGGTGTCGCCGATGGGGGTCTGGTCGAAGGGCATGTTGCGGCTGGTGGCGTTGAAGCGCTCCTTCACCGCGTTCTCGCAGGCGGGGTCGCCGCACCACATGGTCCGGGCGAAGCCGTTCTCCACCGCCCGACCCAGCTCCTCCATGGTGCGCACGTCGGTGATGTGGGAATCCCGGAAGGCCTTCGCCTGTTCGAAAAGTCCCTTTTGAATGTCGTCCAGCAGCGGGCCCATATCGTTCTCCAGCCCGTCTAGCGGCGAGGTCGATTTTTCGCAGGTATCCCGGCGGAACACCGTCGCCACGCCGTTCTCGATATCCCGGGGGCCGATTTCCAGCCGCACGGGCACGCCCTTGAGCTCCCAGTCGTTGAACTTGTAGCCGGGGGAGACGGTATCCCGGTCGTCCAGCTTCACGCGGTAGCCCGCGGCCTTAAGCCGGTCGAACACTTCCGCGCATTTCTCCGTAACGCCGGGTTTGTGCGCGGCTACCGGCACGATCACGATCTGGACGGGGGCCACGCGGGGGGGCAGGCGCAGGCCGCGCTCGTCCCCGTGGGTCATCACGATGGCGCCGATCAGGCGGGTGCTGGCGCCCCAGCTGGTTTCGTGCACGTATTCCAGCTTGCCCTCCCGGCTCAGGTACCGGATGTCGAACGCCTCGGCGAAGTTGGTGCCGAAGTTATGGCTGGTGCCCGCCTGCAGGGCTTTGCCGTCCTGCATCATGGCCTCCATGCTGTAGGTGGCGCGCGCGCCCGCGAACTTTTCCTTGTCGCTCTTGCGGCCGCAGAAAACCGGCACGGCTAGAATGTCCTCGGTCACCTCGCGGTAGATATCCAGCATCTGAAGGGTTTCCCGCTGGGCTTCCTCCGCCGTTTCGTGGATGGTATGGCCCTCCTGCCAAAGAAACTCGCTGGTGCGCAGGAAGGGGCGCGTGCTCTTTTCCCAGCGCACGACGGAGCACCACTGGTTGTATTTCATGGGCAGGTCGCGGTAACTGCCCACCCACTTGCTGTACATGGCGCAGAAGATGGTTTCGCTGGTGGGCCGGATGGCGAGGCGCTCCTGCAGGGGCTCGTTGCCGCCCTGGGTAACCCACGCCACCTCCGGCGCGAAGCCCTCCACGTGCTCGGCTTCCTTAAGCAGCAGACTTTCGGGGATCAGCATGGGCATGTACACGTTTTCGTGGCCGGTCGCCTTGAAACGGCTGTCCATCTCCTGTTGGATACGTTCCCAGACGGCGTAGCCGTAGGGGCGCACCACCATGCAGCCGCGCACCGGCGCGTAGTCCACCAGTTCGCTCTGGAGGATGACGTCGGTATACCACTGCGGGAAATCCTCGTTCCGGGGCGTGATGTGGGTTACGAACTTTTTCTCTTCCTGCTTGGCCATAACGGGTTCTCCTTCCACCGATAAAATAAAGGCTCCTCGCTCCCACGCGCGACGTAACCGCCGCCGTTGGGACGAAGGGAGCCTTCGCGGTACCACCCGACTTAAAGCGCGCTGGGCGCTTTCACTTTCGTTGCCGGATAACGGCGGTGCCGTCGGGGATTGGCCGAAAACAGGGATGCGGGGAACCGTTTTCCCGCGCGCGACCGTCCTTTCAGCCTGTGGGACGGTTCTCTTTTCCGCGCCTGAAAACGGCGTTCATCCGTGCGCCCTCCGGGGAGGGCATACCGTATCTTAACATAGGCGGGGGCGGATGTCAAAGGAAACCCGAACCGCCGTTACCCCACCAACCCCAGCGATTTGAAAGCGAAAATCCACAGGAACACGGTCAGGCCGGAGAAAACCGTGGTCAGCGCCACCTGCGCGGCTGCGAAATCCTCGTCCCCGCCCAGCTGCTGCGCCATGGGGTAACTGCTGACCGCCGTGGGCGACGCGAACACCGCGATGAGCGTGGCCAGGCCCACGCCGCGTATGCCCAGCGCCGCCGCAAGGGACAGGAACACCAGCGGCACCGCAACCAGCCTGCCCGCCACACCCAGCGTAAGCAGGCGAGCGTTGGCCTTCACCTTGCCGAAGTCCAGCGCCGCGCCCAGCAGGAAGAGCGCCAGCGGCGTGGCGATACTTGCCAGCCCGGAAAGCGGTTTATCGAGGATGGGCGGGAACCGCCAGTGGAGCCGCCACAGCACGAAACCCGCCACGGTGCCGATAATCAGCGGGTTGAGCAGCACGCCCCGGACGATCCCCCAGACGCCGACGCTTTTCCCGTTGTACTTCATCAGCGCCACGGTCGATAAAAGGTTGAAGATCGGTACCACCGCCACCACCATCAGCGCTGAAACGGAGGTGTCCCCGTCGGGGTACATCATCAGCACCAGCGGGATGCCGAAAATCGCGTAATTGCTGCGCGCCACACCCTGTATGAACACTCCGCGCGCATCCGGCGCTCCGCACAAACGGGGCGAGAGAACGAACAATGCCGCGAAGATCGCCACGACGGCCGCCATTGCGTAAACCAGCGTGAAGAAATCCGTTTCCACGTCCCACGGCGTATCCATGATGTTCAGGCCTAAAAGAAGCGGCAGGAAAACGTAGAACACGGCCTTATTAGCCTGCTTGACGCCCTCCTCGCCGATGACATGGAACCTTCTGGCCGCGAAGCCGACCAGCATCATGAACAGCAGCGGAAATACCGTGTTGACCGAGAAAAGGAAGTCGCTCCCCATGGGATCCATCCTCCGCAATCAGGCGTACAGGCCGGAAAAGGCGCTGAGTGTCAGCGCCGCCTGCGCCGTATAATAACACCCGAGGTTCAGCGCGCCGCCCAACGCGCGCCTGCGCCGTACGCGGGCATCGCAGGCCGTCCGGGAGGCATCCGCCGCACACGCGGCGGCGTTGCGGACCAGCCATACGTCCGACAGGGCGGACAACGCCGCGTCCGCGTCAGACAGGCACGCCCGGCCCGCAAGCCCCGCCGCCATCAGCGTCGGCACCGCCTTTAAGACCGCGGGGAGTCCACGCAAACCCCCGTTTTTCGTATAGATGCGAAGCGGTATCCACACGAGCCAGACGGACCCGTATCCGGCAAAAAACGTACGCCATGGCGTTCCGCTCCCGCACCGGCGCGGCGGCCCTCTACGTTTCCATCGTACCCACATCAGTGCGGAACTGTCAACCCGGCCGGCGCTTCAGTTGCCGCCGTAGGTGTCCTTGAGGTATTTGAAAATCGTCGCGGCAACCGGCGCGGCGACGCTGCCGCCGCTGCCGCCTTCCTCTACCAGCACGCAGCAGGCGTAGGGCAGCCTGTCGTCGGCAATGTAGCCCACGAACCATGCGTTGGTCACGTCCACCCCGTTTACGGCGGCTTCCGCGCTGCCGGTTTTCCCGGCGACGGTCAGGCCGCTGACCCGCGCGGCGGTACCGGTGCCGGAGGCGACGACGTTCAGCATATAGCTTTGCAGGGTCTTGGCTATGTCTTCAGGCACCGCGCGCCGGTATTCCTTTTGCGTAAAGCGCAGGCGCGACGTGCCGGTGGGGCTTTGCACCGAAAGCAGAAGCCGCGGCTCCATCATCACGCCGCCGTTTGCCACGGCGGCCGCCACCATGCACATGTGCAGCGGCGTGGCCCCGATCTGGCTTTGGCCCACGCCGCTCCAGGCGACCTCCACGTCGTTGCGGTTCGCGGTGGGATACACGCTGTTTTCCACCACGATGTCCCGGAAAAGAAAATTATCGTTAAAGCCGAAATCCTCCGCGGTTTTGCGAAGCGCGCCATCCCCCAGAAGAAGGGCGCACTGCGCGAAGGCGTTGTTGCAGCTGACCGTGAACGCCCTTTCCAGCTTCAATTGCCCGTGCTGCGCCTGGTTATAGTCGTGGATGTACTGGTCCATCACCTTGGTGGCCCCGGTACAGGTGAACGTGTAGTCCGTGATGTCTTTCAGGTTCTCCAGCGCCGAGGCGGTCGTGATGATCTTGAAAGTGGAGCCCGGCGCCAGCGTGCTTTGCAGCGCGCGGTTCCAGAACGGGTGCAGGGTGTTCGTCTTCACCTCGTCGGTGATGTTCTTGGGGTCGAACACCGGCAGGCTCACCAGCGCCAGCACTTCGCCCGTCCTATAGTTCATCACCACCGCCGCTCCGCTTTTCCCCTTGGTGCCGGTGCCGGTTTCAAAGGCTTCTACGATGCGTCTGCATAACTCGCCGTCCGCGGTGATCGTCACGTTGTCGCCGTGGCGCGTGCCGCCGCCGAACAGCGCCGCCACCCGGTCCGTCAGCGAGGTCTTGAACCCCAGCAGGTAGCCGGACTGGAACGAGTCCACGCCGTTGGCCACGTTGCCTTCCCGGTCGCCCAGCAGATGCACCACCGCGCTTCGCGCCTGGATGCTGCTCTGGTATACGCGCTTGCCGTCCGCGTCCGTAGTGGCGAGTACGACGCCGTTCCGGTCGATGACGTCCCCGGCGATCACCTCGTCTTTCGCGGCCCAGGAACGGACGTTGCCGGTGCTGCTGAACCAGCGGCTGCCGTAAAGATTTACACTGTAAAAGCCGTACAGGCCGGCGGCCAGCACGAGCCCGATTACCAGAAACGTGATCAGGCGAAAGCGGTTGTGCAGTTGTTTCAACGCCGTTCCCTCCTTTCCCGGGAAAACCGCCGGTCAGACCCTGTCCGCGCGCGGAAGGCCCCGCTCCTCGCGCTGGCTGCGGCTGATTTCGTAATCGTATTCCAAATCGTCCTGATTCAGGCTGGCGACGCCCTGTAAAAGCCCGATCGTTCCCATGCAGCTGACCAGCGACGTGCCGCCGTAACTGACGAACGGCATGGTAACGCCGGTAAGCGGGATCAACTTGAGCACCCCGCCGATGATGACGAAGGTCTGCACGCCCAGAAGGACGGTGGCCCCCATCGCAAGCAGCGCGAAAAAGCTGTGGCGCGCGGACATGGCGATGGACGCGCCGCGCAGAATGAGAATCACGTACATAGCCAGCACCAGAATCCCGAAGAGGATACCGAACTGCTCGCAGATGACGGCAAAAATACAGTCCGTAAAGTAGACGGGGATCACGTTGGGCGAGCCCAGCCCGAGGCCTACGCCGAACAGCCCGCCAGAGGCGATGGCGATCAGCGCCTGCACGATCTGGTATCCGGTATTCTGGTAATCCGCCCAGGGGTTAAGCCAGATCGCCACGCGAACCTTCACGTGGCTGAACATCTTGTAACCCAGCACCGCCGCGCCCGCGCCGCCCAGCACGCCCAACCCGGTCAGCGGCAGGTTGCCCGTGGAGGCGAAATACATGAAAAGCGCCGTAATGTAGTAGATCAGGGCGGTGCCCAAGTCCTTCTGGAGCATCAGCGCGCTCAGGCAGATGCCCGTGAAGATAAGCCAGGGCCAGAGCCTGCGGCGGCTCATGAAATAGCTGAGCACCAGCAGCAACGCCAGCTTGACGACTTCGCTGGGTTGCAGGCTCTGGCCGCCCACCAGAATCCAGTTGTTGGCGCCGTTAATTTCCGTGCCGACGGCCATCGGCAGCGCGATGAGCCCAACGGCACCGGCGGCCACGACGTAGATCAGCAGGCTCCAATGCCGCACGTAGCGCACCAGCAGGATGCAAAACAGCATCGCGGCGATGCCTACGCTGTAATAAATAGCCTGTTGCAGCCCGCGCGAGGTGCCCGCGTTGAGGTCGGTCACGTACAGCACCAGCACGCCCAGCGCGCACAGAAAGTTGGCGATGGCGAGCATCAGCTTGTCCGCCGGGAAGAAGCGGGGCAGCCAGAGCGTGGCGATATAGATGAGCAGCGGCACCGCCACCGCCAGCGCGAAGCCCTGCCAGCGGAGTTCCCCCTTCAGGGCGATCAGCAGAAAGGCGCTGAAGAAAAACAGCATCATCGCGGAGGTGAGCCTGCGGTCGGGGTGGCGGCGCGAGGGCGGCCGGGGCGCGGAGCGCGCGGAATCCCTCATGGGCGGCGGCCCCCCTTCAGATACCTGTCCCACAGGAGGCGTTTGGCCTTCTCGGCCTCGTCCGGCTCCACGTACAGGCTGCGCGGGGCTTCGTCCTCGTCGGCGGCGTCGTACGGGTCGTACGGCTGCGGTTCCTCATCCGGCTCGGGCGGGTAGAACGTAACGCCCGGCGCTAGGTCTTCGCCGGCTTCCTCCGGGGCGGGGCCGCGCGCGTCCGCCCGGCGCGAAGCGCCGGGCTCCCCCGCCGCCGCGGCCGCAATGGGCGGCAGCGGCGGCAGGGGAGAGCGGCGGAGCCGCCTGGACGCGCGGGGAGGTTCGGGCGGCAAGCCGGATCCCGGCTCGTCCGCTTCCCAGTCCTCCTCCGGCACATCCTCCTCCGGCAGCGGTTCTTCATCTTCCTCATCCAAGGCCGGTTCCCGCCGCACCATAATCGGCTCCTGCGCCCGCACGGCGTTCATCGCCTGCAGGGCGGCGTCCCATTGCATCCGGCGAATCACGGCCATCTGCTCTGCCGTGAAGGCGGTGGGCGCAGCCGTGGGGGGCGGTGCGGCCGGTTCCCCGGTTTCCGGTATCGGTTCTTCCTCCGTAACGGGGGCGTAACGCACGCCCGCGCCCTCGAAGCCCGCGAACAGCCGAAGTTGAAGTTCCGCCTCCCCCACGGTCAGGCGGGAACCGTGCGTCAGGTACGCGTGGCGTCGTCTGCCCGTGAACGTTTCGCCGTCCACCTCCGCCGTTCGCCCGCCGTACGGCTCCACCGTAAGCCCGTCGTCCTCGTCAAACGAGAACCACAGGTGTTTTTTCGTCACGCCCCGCACCGGCACGTACACATCGTCGCTGCGCAGGCAACCGAGAATCCCTTCCCCGGATACGGGCAACGCCAGCCCCTCAGGTAACTCGTCGTTGCCTTTGAGCACCACGAACTCGCCCACGTAACCGGCGTCCGGCAAAAGCCGCAGGCGCTTCCTGCGCTGCCTGCGGTCGCGCCGAAGCCAGCGGAAGCTGCGCCAGACGATGAGCGCCATTAAAAACAGAAACCAGTAGCGCGCGGCCTGGGATACGACCTCGTACACATTATCCGGCAAGCTTGCGCACCTCCAGTTCCCGGCGCTCCAATCAAACGGCGCCCGCGGCGTTATTCGTCGTCGTAGGCTTTGGATTCCTCCATGAACTTTTCCAGTTTGCGCTTCACGCGCTGCAGCGCGTTGTCGATGGATTTCACGTGTCTGCCCAATTTATCGGCGATTTCCTGATAGCTTTTCCCATCCAGATAGGCGGAGAGCACCTCCTGCTCCAACGAACTCAGCACCTCGTCCACCCGGTCGCGGATGTTCAGGATATCCTCGCGGCCGATGATCAGCTCCTCGGGGTTCTGGGCGTGGCATTCCACGATCACGTCCATCAGCGTCCGGTCGCTTTCCTCGTCGTAAATGGGCTTGTTGAGGCTCACGTAGCTGTTGAGCGGCACGTGCTTCTGCCGCGTGGCGGTTTTAATGGCGGTGATGATCTGCCGGGTGATGCACAGTTCCGCGAAGGCGCGGAAGCTGGACAGCCGCTCCGCCTGATAGTCGCGGATGGCTTTGAACAGGCCGATCATGCCCTCCTGCACGATATCCTCGTGGTCGGCCCCGATCAGGAAATAGCTGCGTGCCTTGGAACGGACGAAATTCTTGTACTTCCCCAGCATGTATTCCAGCGCCACGCTATCCCCGCCCTGCGCGCAGGCCACGATTTCCTCGTCCGGCTTGTCCCCGTACCGGCTTTTCAGGGACTCCTCCCAGGAGGGGTCGTCCGCGGCCTTCGTATCCTCGTCGTAGACCTCGGGCGGCGGCTCCTCGGCGTTCTCGTCCCGCGCGCGCAAAAACTGCGCCATGTCTTCGGCCGCGCTCAGGATCGGGTCGCGGTCGTCGTCGGGATCCGGCTTCGGTTTGCGCTCCCATTCGGGTTGGGTGGTCATGGATGTGTCCCGCCTTGTTTCAGTTTCTAGGTAAGCGATGATTCAATCGCTTTGCGGCTGTCAAAGCAGAGTGCCGATGATTTGGGCGAGAAAAGCCGAAGGAATCGCGGTGCTGTTTCAAGGCTTTTCGAGCCTGAAGCAGCGGTGCTTTGCGAAGGCAGGCGTGAAGGGTATTCATTCATCGCTTGCCTGGCCCGGCCTCCGTTATTCCTTCCGGCGGCGCAGGCTTTCCAGCCTTTCGCGTTGCTCCTCGCTTAGCGTGCTGAACAGCTTCGCGCGCTGGGCCGCCCCGGCGGCCAGGTGCCGTTTCCGCCCGTCGGCGCGGGCCTCGGAAAGCTCCCGCAGCAGTTCGCGGGAGGAAAGCCGCGTGGCGCCCCGTCCGAGGATCATGGTCTGTTCCAGATGGTCGCTGGTGGCTACGCGCACTTCCCGGTACGAAGGCAGTCTGCCGCAGGCGTACTCGATATACTGGTCCGCGGTCTGCCCGTGCGCGGTGTAGACCACCGTGAGCGCGGGGCGCTTTTCCACCGTGGCGGCCGGGCGCTCTCCGTGGTGTCCGTCGAACACCAGCACCACTTCCTGGCCGGTGTACCCCGCGTAATCTTCCAGCAGGTGCGTAAGCCTGTCCCGCGCTTCGTTCAGCGGCCACTCCGCGCCCTCCGCCTCCGGCCACGCGCCGATCACGTTGTACCCGTCCACATACAGGACGGGCTTCACGGTTTACGGGAGCGCATCGCCGCGTACAGCAGAACGCCCGCGGCCACGGAGGCGTTGAGGCTGTCCAGCTTGCCGCGCACGGGCAGCGCCACGCGGCGGTCGCAGGTGGCAAGCACCAGACGGCTTACGCCCTCGCCCTCCGCGCCGATCACGAGGGCCACGCCGCCCTTGAAATCGACGGTCGCGTAGTCCTCCCCCTCCATATCGGCGGCGTAAAGCCAGATATTCAGGCTTTTCAGCGTTTCCAGCGTGGTCACGAGGTTGGTTACCCGCGCGACCATCACGTACTCAATCGCGCCCGCGCTGGCTTTCACCGCCGCCGGGGTAAGGCCCACGGCCCGCCGCTCCTGCACGATCACGCCGTGCGCGCCCGCGCATTCGGCGGTGCGGATGATCGCGCCCAGGTTGTGCGGGTCGGTGATGCCGTCCAGCACGACGAGGAAAGGCTCCTCCCCGCGCTCCTTGGCCAGGGCCAGCATGTCCTCCACGGTATGGTACTGGTAGGCGGAAGCGTAGGCGAGCATCCCCTGATGGTGCGTGGTGATGGCGTCCAGCCGCACGCGCTCCACTTCCTGCACGGGCACGTGCCGCTCCTTGGCCATGGCGACGATCTCGCGGGCAGAACCGCTGAGTTCTCCGCGCGCCACCAGCAGCTTTTCGATGTCCCGCCCGCTTTTGAGCGCCTCACGGATGGGGTTGCGGCCGCTCAGCAGGTTCTCGTTTGGCTCCGTCTCGGTTTCCGCCGCTACCGGCGCCACGGGCACGGGGCGGGGCGGACGGGCGGGCTCTTCATACCGGAAGGCGTCGAACCCGCGCCGGGGCGCCGGGGCAACCGCGTTATGGCTTTGGCGAGGCGCGTCCGTATCGCGGCGGTCGCGGCGCTGCTCGTCGTACGAACGGGGTTGTAAACCGGAACCCCGGCCGCGGTAAGGCTGCTGTTCGCTGCGGGTGAAGCGCATCGACCCCTCGCGACGGGCCGCGCCTCCGTCCTCACGGGCCGGGCGGCCGCTATAACGGTTATCGCCGTAAGCGGTTCCGCGCGCGGGGCGTTCGTTACGGCGGCTGTTATCGTAGGTTCTCCCCTGTGCGGGGCGTTCGGCGCCGCGGTCGCTGCCGTAAGCGGTTCCGCGCGCGGGGCGTTCGGTATGGCGGCTGTTATCGTAGGTTCTCCCCTGTGCGGGGCGTTCGGCACCGCGGTCGCCGCCGTAGGCGGTTCCGCGGGCCGGTCGGTCGGCATAACGGCTGTTGTCGTAGGTTCTCCCCTGTGCGGGGCGTTCGGCGCTACGGTCGCCGCCGTAGGCGGTTCCACGGGCGGGGCGTTCGGCGCCGCGGTCGCCACCGTAGGCGGTTCCGCGGGCGGGGCGTTCGGCGCCGCGGTCGCCACCGTATGCGGTTCCGCGGGCGGGGCGTTCGGCGCTGCGGTCGCCGCCGTAGGCGGTTCCGCGCGCGGGCCGGTCGGCATAACGGCTGCCGGTATTGGCGGTTCCCTGCGCGGGGCGCCCGGTATTGCGCCCTCCTCCGTAAACGGTTCCGCGGACGGGGCGTCCGGCAGGCTGTCCCTGCGCCAGCGGGGGCCTCTCCCCACCGCGCGGCTTTACGCCGCCGTAGCGGGAGCCCTCGTCCTCGAATCCTCCGCGCTCCTCCGCGCTGCGGCGCTTTCCGTTGCGCGTTTTATCACCGTTGATATCCTTATAATACGGCATCTGTTTTCCTCTTTCTTCGGGCACGCGGGCGGGCGTTCGGCCGCAAGCGCGTTTTACCCGTATCTCCCTTGGGTCTCCGGGTCGGTATCTTTATCGGTCTTGGGGTCTCGCGTGGGTCTGCAGGAACGTCTTACGCGCGGCGCGAATTTCAGCGGCCTTTCCGCAGGATTTCTCGCCTTCGGGGCAGGGGCCGCGCAGGCAGCCCGCGCCCGCGTCCTCGAACAGTTCCGGCGTCTGCCCGTAGCAGAGTTCGAACATGCGGTCGGCCAGCGCGCGAATTTCCCACTGCGCGCGCGTGCACATCCTCAGCGCGAAGAAGTGCCTTAGTTCCCTCGCGTTCATGGTAACCAGCATCCGGGTCTCGCAGGCGTTGGGCAGAACGAAGCGCGCGTCCTCGTTGGCCCCCAGCTTCTTCTGCCAGCCCTCGTACCACGTCTGCATCTGCGCCATCTGGGCGGCGTATTCGGCCTCCGCTTCTTCCCCCAGCGCGTGTACGGACGGCGGCACGATATAGTCGAAGCCTTTGGCGTAACTGACGTACCGCTGGCTTTGGACGCTGAAACTGGCGATGCGGTGCCGCGTGATCTGCGCCAGCAACGCGCGGCTGACCCCTTCGATCAGAAACGTGTAGCTCACGTGCTCCAGCACGCTTTCGTGGCCCATTTCCCGGACTTTGCGCAGGAAATCCCGCTGGTCGCCCGCGGCGATCCGTTCCAGCAGCGAGTCCAAATCCCCGCCCGCATAGCAAAGCTTCGCGGCAAGCGCGACGACGCCCTCGCCCTCCGGCGTCTGGCGTACAAGTTCCACCCTCTGGCATACTTCCGGCATGGAAACCCTCCCGGTAAAAATAAAATCAGGCTCCGGCAGCGGCGTCACTCGGCGGCCGGTTCCTCCGCCGCCCGCGGCCAGGCCGCTTCGAAAATCGCTTGCACGCGCGCCTGGCGGCCGCTCAGGTACAGCCAGCCGATCAACGCTTCCAGGCCGGTCGAACGGCTGTAATCCACGGGGTCCTGGTTGCGGGGCGCGGAATGCCCGCTGTGGGCGTTCGTGCCCCGGCGAACGACGGCGGCCTCGTCCTCGGTCAGCATCGGCTCGACGCGCGTCAGCGCCCCAGCCTGCGCGCCGGCGTTCACCATGGCCGTGGCCTGCCGGTGCAGGGCGTTCACGCGCGCGGCCGTTTGAAGCAGACGCCGTCTTACCAGCAGATCCCAAACCGTGTCGCCCACGAAGGCCAGCGCCAGAGGGTTCTTCAGCGCCGCGGCCTTCGCGTCCATCGCTTCCCCGGCCAGCAGTTCCCCGTCCATGCGCCGACCGCCTTTCGCTGTTTATCCATCATCCATGATAGCATGAACGGGCTTCCGATACAAGTTCGGCCGTCTCATTTTTCCAATCGGCCGCGTTCGGGCCCGCGCGCGCGGAAAATCTTTCCCTCCCCGCTTGACATTCCATCGGTTTGCGGTATACTGTCTATGAAGGTCAAAGTTAGTCAAACTAACGGACCGGGCCACCGTCGGTCTTTCGGCGGCGCTCCGCGAGGACCTTCGTTTGAGCGGTTGCGCCCGGCGCAGCCCTGCGTCCGCCCCGCGCCCCGGGCCGTCCGGCATCCGACCTTCGGCCCGCGGAGCCCTTTGGCGGCACGCCGTCCGCACGCCCCGCGCGCCCCGCTCAAACCCACGCAATCATCAACTCATTTAGGCATGGCCTTGAAGAAACGGAGGGTCGCAGTATGACGAGCCAGCAATTTACCGAAAAGAGCCGCGCGGCGCTCAACGACGCGCAGCAAATGACCGTGGAATATCGAAACCAGGAGGTATCGCAGGAGCATCTGACAAAAGCGCTACTGGACGATCCGCAGGGCCTGATCCCCCAGCTTCTGCAAAAGATGGGCAAGGACACCGGCCTGATCGGAACGCGGCTGGAAACGCAGATCGCCCGCATCCCCAAGGTGACCGGTTCCGGCCGGGAGCCGGATAAAATCTACATCGGCAGCGACGTGGAACGCGCGCTGGTGGCCGCGCAGGAAGCCGCGCGCCAGATGAAGGACGAGTTCATCAGCGTGGAGCACCTGTTCCTGGGCCTGCTGCGCAAGCCCGCCCCGGGTATGAAGCAGCTTTGGAGCGCCCTGGGCGTGGACGACAGGGGCTTCCTTTCCGCGCTGCAAACCGTGCGCGGCAACACCCGCGTTACCACGGACACCCCGGAGGACACCTACGACGCGCTGAAAAAGTACGGGCAGGATCTGGTGGAGCTCGCGCGCAACCAGAAGCTGGACCCGGTCATCGGCCGGGACAACGAAATTCGCAGCGTCATCCGCATCCTTACCCGCAAAACGAAAAACAAT
>CAZCCZ010000033.1:0-37800 GCA_964497495.1 uncultured Oscillospiraceae bacterium | reverse complement strand
GCTGGCCGGTGACCATCGGCACGGTGGGCGACATCTTTTCCCTGTAGGGGCGTCCGCGGCGCACTGGCCATTTCTGCATCATGGTCAGCTCGCGCGTTTCGCCTTTCCCGTCTTTCAGGACGCAAACAGTCTCGGTTACGGTGTGCTCGCCCGCGCGAATTTCCGTTACCTCGCCCTCCGCGCCCACCGGAACCATCACGCGGTGTTCCACCACGCTGTTTTCCTTCACGACGCCCAGTATCGCGCCCGCGGTGACCTTGTCGCCCACCGTTACGCGCGGCTCGAAGTTCCACTTTTTATCGCGGTCCAGCGCGGGCACTTCCACCCCGCGGGTGATCCGGTCGCCCACGCGCTTGCGAATCTCGGTCAGCGGGCGCTGGATGCCGTCGAAAATGGACTCGATCAGCCCCGGCCCCAGTTCCACGGACAGCGGCGCGCCGGTGCTTTCCACGGGTTCGCCGTAGCCCAGGCCGCTGGTTTCCTCGTATACCTGTATGCTGGCACGGTCGCCGCGCAGCTCGATAATTTCCCCCACCAGGCGGTTGCGGCTTACGCGCACCACGTCGTACATGCGCGCGTCGGCCATGTGTTCCGCCACGATCAGGGGGCCAGCGACCTTGACGATGGTTCCAAGAGCCATGCCTTACCCTTCTTTCCGTTCTTCGTTATTGCCGAACAGAATATCCGCGCCGATGGCCTTCTCCACGTTGGCGCGCACGCGCGCCATCGCGTACCCTTCCGAACCCGCGCTGCCAGGTATGGGGATGATCGCCACCTGCGGGTCGGTCTGGTACCGTTCCAGCGCCTCCGGCGCGAGCCTGGCCGCGCGCTCGGTAATAAAAATCACCTTCACGCCCTGCCGCGTAAGCGTAAACAGCGCCCTTGCGGTTTCCTCCGGCGTGGCGGCGGGAATCACCTGCATGCCGACGGCTTTGAAGCACAGCACGGCGTCGCGCTCGCCCACGGCGCCCATGGCGATTTCAGCCATTCAGCTCACGCATCCTCTCGGCGACGGCTTCCGGCTTGAAGCCGTTGAGTTTGCCCGCCATGATCAGGCGTACGTCGGTCGCCTCCCGCTGTTTCTGCAACAGATAGGCGATCAGGATCTCCATCGAGGACGAATCGTACTGGTACGGCTTCAGAAGCCCGTACAGAAAATCGTCCGCGATCTTTTCCAGATAAGGCAGCACCGCGGGGTCCAGCGTTGCGGCCAGCGCTACCTGGTACACCTGCTCGCTGTGCCGCCGAAGCAGCCGCGCCAGCCGTTCGCTTTCGCCGAAGGCCACCGCGAAGGCTTTCACGGTCACGTTGCCGCCGTCGATCCCCACGGTCCGGAAATCCGAGGCGTCCTTCCCCATGGCTTTCAGCCGCAGGAGCATGATCACGTTTTGCAGATCCGCCTTGGCCTTGAAATATCTCACGGCTACTTTCGCGTTCCGGCTATGCGCGAGGTTTACGAAAGTCTGGCGGTACATGGCCTTGTCCAGTTCCGTGTCGATGAGCATCGGGTTGAATTGCGCCGCCGTCTTTTTTTCCAGAGACTCCATCGCGGCCTTAAGCTCCGCGGGCAGCGGGGCGTAGGTATGCTCGGCCACGCAGTGGCGCAGCCTGTCCACGGGTATGGTGCCGCAGGCGGATAAAAACTGCGGCGTTTGCGCCAGATGGCGGGATTTGAAAAGCACCTTCAAATTATGCACGTCGTAGCGCAGCAGAAAGCAGTCCGTCACGGCAGGATCGGGCGTGACCGCCCGGATCAGTTCGCACGCTTTTAACACGTGCCGATCCGCCGCCGTTTGGAAATCCGCGTTTTCGGCCGCGGCAAAGCCGATGTCGGTTAACGTTTTGACCGCTTCCGGGTAATCGCGGGCGGCCGCTAGGCGGTCGAGTTGCGCGCGCTTGAGCGCAAAGCGCTTAAGCGTGCCTACGCGCCCGCAGGCATAGGAAACGCTGGGTTGCGGCATTGCCGGACCTCCTTTCGCATCGTTTGTTCAGGCATTCGGGGTCACGGCTCGCTGAAAAGTTCCGCGGCGACCGTCTGCTCCAGCCCGGCGCGCGCCTCTTCCAGAAGGGCGTCGAACGTGCAGCGGTTCTCGGCGCCGTTGGCTTCGAGGATCACGCCCGCGCACCCCGCGCGCCTTTGGGCGGCGAGTGTCAGTTCCCCCGGTTTGCCGGCTTTTTGAAGGGCGGCGTTCGCGTCGGCCAGAAACCCGTCGTCAAACCAGTCCGCGGAGTCCGCGCCGACGACGAGCGTCTCGCGGCCCGCGGCGGCGAGCGCGATCTGCGCAAGGAAGAAAGCACGCTTCTTTGCCGCGGGCGCGGAAACCATCAGCTGTCCCGCCGCCAGAAAAGTCTCGTCGATCAGGGCGCGCTTCTTGCCCAGCAACTCCTTGCGGTCGTCCAGTTCCGCCATCCGCAGCGCGCGCTGTTCCAGCGCTTCCGCGTCCCGCTCGGCCTGCGCGAGCATGGTTCTGTGCATGCCCTCGAGCTTCTCGCGGGAGGCGGCTTTCAGCGCGTCCGCCTTCTTGCCCGCTTCCGCAAGCGTTTGCACGGCGCTTTCCCTGGCGTCCTCTTCGATTTTGACCAGGATAGCCTGAGCGTTCATCGCAAGCTCCTTATAGTTTAATAGCGTTGACGATCAGGAATGAAAGCAGCAGCGAAAGCACGGCGTACGTTTCCACCATAACGGCCATCGTGATCCCCTTGCCGCTCATTTCGGGGCGCTGACCGGTCATGATCATACCGGCGGCAGCCACTTTACCCTGTTTGATCGCGGAATAATACCCGACGATTCCCACGGGCAGGCAGCCGATCAGGATTCCCAGGCCCTGCATGAGCTCAACCGGCTTCATCGCGCCGCCCAACACGTTGGTGTTGATCAGCACGATCACGGCGATCAGGAATCCGTAGATGCCCTGGGTACCGGGCAGAAGCTGTAAAAGAAGCAGTTTGCTGTTAACCTCCGGGTTTTCCGTGGATACACCCGCGGACGTTTCGCCGGCCAGGCCCACGCCGCGGCTGGAGCCGATGCCCGCGCCGATAGCCGCCACCGCGGCGCCGAGAAGAGCAAGAATTTGTCCGATTGTCATGTTGAAACCCTCCCGATTTTTATTAATCTCCGAGCTGGAACCGTCAGGCGAGCGGATCGGCGTTTTGAATGCGCACGTATCTTCCGTTCTCTTCAAGTGGTTTGAACGGCTTCCCGCCGTCTTCGTAGAATTTCCCGAAAAACTCGATATACTGCAAGCGGCAGCTGTGCACGTATGCGCCGAAAATGTTGATGCCGGCGTTGAACAGGTGCCCGGCCGCGAACACGATCGCGCCCATAATCAGGCCGACGATGCCGTGCCCGATCAAAATGCCGACCAGAATGTTGACGACCATGCCGATGACGCCCGTGGCCAGCCCCATGCCGAACAGGCGGATGTAGCTGAGCAGGTCGCTGATCCAGCTCGTGATTCCGTACAGGGCACCCAGGCCGCTGATCAGGCGCTTGATCGGGTTCTTCGTTTTGGCGCGTCCCGCGAAAACCACGATCAGCGCAGCGCCGGCCAACGCCATCCAGCGTCCCACGGAAGGCAGTACGACCAGCAGCGCAAGCCCGACGACCAGCAAGAACCAACTGAGCTGATCGGCGATGGCACTGAACCATTGCCCGCGTCGGATGTTGAGATACGCGCCCATGCCGAGTCCCGCAAACAGGTGAATCGCGCCCAGCCCGATGCAGATACCCATGACGGGCAACGCATTATTCATGGGATCCAGCGGGGAAGCAAAGAGCGTAAAGCCGAACCAGGAGTTGTACATGGCACCCCAGAATACCGTCATGATTCCGCCGCCCATGATAATCCACAGGAGTTTCTTCGTGTTCGGTGCGGGGCGCAGCAGCCGGATCAGGATCGGGGCAAGGATGGCCATCACCAGCCCATAACCCGCGTCGCTGACCATCATCCCCATGAAATTGATGAAAAACGGCGCCATGACCGCCGTCGGGTCAACGCCGCCGGGCGCGGGAAGCGAAAAGTTGGATACAACGTTTTCAAACGGGCTTACGGCGGTCGCGTTGTGCAGCAGTACCGGCGGTTCTTCCCCTTCCGCGGGGTCGAAAAACTCAAGCGCTACCGTTGGGGATACCTTTTTCAGTCGTTTTTCGATCTTCTCCGTCATCGGTGCGGGCACCCAGCCCTGCAGGAAAAACGTGCGCTCCGAAGCCGAGAAGTTCCGGGCCGCCGCAAGCCTCGCCCGTTTGGCGTTCAGAAGGTCGTACAGCTGTTCCAGCGCGCGTAAGTCGCCCGCCAATACAGCCACCCGCGCGGTTACGGATTTCTGTTCTGTTTCGATACGCACGCTCTCCGCATCCAGTTCCCGCAGTTGCTCGGCGGCCGTAAGCGGCGACTGTGGCAGGGTGACGGAGGTGAAGTTGGCCTCTTTGAGCTTCGCCAGCACTTCTTCCCGGCTGGATCGGTGGGCCAGCACGTATACGTAGGCCAGGTCGCGTTCGTCGGATATCTGCTCGATCTCGTACAACTCGCCCGGTGCGTTTTGGTTCCGCCATTGTTCCAGCACCGATTTCTGCACCGTGCCCAGCATCACTATGGTGTTGCGGGTGGAATGCACGTCCGCGGTCGCAAGGGTCAAATTGCGCCAGGGCCGCAGCTGTTCCCGCGAGGCGTCCGTGCGTGCGGCCTGCCCGCGCAGGTCGCCTGCCTCGCGCTCCAGCGTTTCCAGCGTATCGACGGTCTTCATCAGTTCCGGCTGGCGGTCCAGCAGGGTTTGCGCCTGTTCTTCGCCGATGGCGGGCTTATCCGCCATGAACGGTTTTTTGTCAGTGTCGTAACGATGAAGCTTGCCGATGGCCCACGTAACGCGGTTCAGCGTTTCCTCCAGCGCGGGAAGCCCGTCAGCGCCCGCGCCTAGGTTGAAAGAGGCATCCTGCGCGTCCGCCGGAAGGATCTGAATGCAACCGAGCTTCTGGATTTCACGAAGCAGCTTCTGCTTGTCCCCGTCCAGCGCAAGCATGTCCACATGCTTCATTTCAACGATCGCCATCGTTCCATACCTCTTTGAAAATCCGCTGCGCGGCCGCGGCGAGCTTGCTGCGCGCCTCCGAAACGACCGCGGCCTGCGCTTTCTCCACGTCCGCGCGCCCTGCGTCGATCCGCGCCTGTACGCTGCGGCGTTTCTCTTCCATAATGCTCTGGTACATCGCGCGATGCTCCAGCGTTACGGCGCGCTCGTTTTCATCGATATCCGCCTGTGTCTTTTTCAGCAGTTCGCGCGCTTCCTTCTGCGCTTCCTGCACGATCTGATCCGCCTTGTTTTCCGCGGTCTGCACCGCCTCGAACAGTTCTCGCGCCATATGAAAACCTTCCTTAAACATCCCGCAGCCGAAATGCGTTACTTGGTGCCGAAAAGCCTGTCTCCCGCGTCGCCCAGCCCGGGAACGATATAGCCGTGCTCGTTGAGTTTTTCATCCAGCGCGGCCACGTAAATATCCACGTCGGGATGGTCGTGCTGCACGCGGCGGATTCCCTCCGGCGCGGCGATGAGGTTGACCAGCCGGATAAACTTGCAGTTCCGCTGTTTGATAAAGCTGATGGCCGCGGAGGCGCTGCCGCCGGTGGCGAGCATGGGATCCAGCACGATCAGCTCCCGGTTTTCGCTGTCTGCGGGAAGCTTACAGTAATACTCCACCGGCTGGAGCGTGACCGGGTCGCGGTACAGGCCGATGTGGCCCACGCGCGCGGCGGGAATGAGCTGTATCACGCCGTCCACCATGCCCAGACCCGCGCGGAGGATGGGCACGATGCCGATCTTCTTACCGCTGAGCATCCGGGTTTTGGTCTTGCAAATCGGCGTTTCCACTTCCACCTCTTCGGTGGGCAGATCGCGCGTGACCTCGTACACCATCAGCATGGAGATTTCTTCCAGCAGTTCGCGGAATTCCTTGGCGCCGGTCTCCTTGTTGCGCATGAGGCTGAGTTTGTGCTGGATCAGGGGATGGTCGAGAATATGGACTTTGCTCAAATGACGACCTCCTTCGGGCATGGTTCAAGCACTCCTATGCCACAGTAAAGAGTATGATCAAGTAACACTCTTGTCTATTTTATACTAGAAGCGTTTGAAAGACAAGCAACATTTCGGGAAAACTGTCCCCCATATTCACCCGGTTGCGCGAAAGCCGTGCGAAGGCGCGGAAACGGCAGTTCCGCGCGCCGCCTGAAACAGCGAACGCCCCGCTTTTGGGCGGAGCGTTCGCGTATGCCGAATCGTAATGCTGGATAAACGATTACTTGAGCGTCCTGACCGGCACGAGTTCCATATAGCCCCGGCTGCCGACCGGTTCCAGCTGGATGCGGGGATTCTCCACGTCCCACGCGTACCCCGCCGCCTCCGGGTCGAACCGCTTGATCGCTTCCCAGACCTGCGTGATGGCTTCTTCGTAATCCTCCTCCGCGAAGGATTCCCCCTGGAAAAGCAGGTACGTCGCGGCGGGTAAATCGATCCTGTCCATGCCTTCCGGCACCGCGCCGTCGTAGTCCGCCGCCATCTCCACCCCCTGCACGTACTCGGAGGTGCCCGCATTTCTATACCGCTTCGGCAGCCACATGCCCACCGGCTCCGCCAGCGTGTTCGGGATGCTTTTCAGCAGACCCCAGATATCGCAGCCGACCTCCTCGCAGTACCGGTAGTAATCGGAAGCCGTCTTTCCGCGCTTGATCAGCGCCCTGCGCGCCGGTTTCTCCACCGGCCTTACGAACACCGTTTTCACCTTTTCTTCCATCGTTTCCCGTTCCTCCTTGTTATCATAGGGTTCCTGCGCGCCGTAAGGGGTGAACAGATACAGCGGTACGGGCGCCTGCGCGTATTCCCGCGGGTTCAGGCCGAATTCGCGGTAAAAAGCACGCTGGTATCCGTCCACGCTGCCGAAGCCGTGCTCGAAGGCCGCGTCGGTGACCGTCTGGTTCCCGTTGCGCAGCCACAGCGCCGATTCGGACAGCCGAAGCCGCCGGATGTACGCGGCAGGCGTACGGTTGAGCCATTTGACGAACAGACGGTGCGCGTACCACGGCGAATACCGGGAAGCCGCCGCCAGATCCGCCAGCGTGATCTCCTCCCGCAGATGCGCGGCGATGTACGCCTGCATCCTCCGCACAGCCTCGATCTGCTCCTTCATCCGCGACACCTCCTTACGTGAACAGCATACGCCCTCTGCCGGGCCGGGCGCTCGACCATTCTTGCGCACCCGGCGGAACGGAAAGGCACCGGCGTTATTATAGCAGAACCGGCCGCGTTTCGCCGCGCGGAAGGCCGAATTGTAAATTACCGAAAATTCCGCTTGACAATATCCGGAAACGCATTATAATGGCACTGTACTAACACACATAGTACGGTCAGGAAAGGAAATCGCCATGTTTCAAATTGATCGTTTCGGAAGGCAACCCATTTACGAGCAGATCATCGAGCAGGTGGAGCGTTACGTGGCCTCCGGCGCGCTCCTTCCCGAAGACCAGCTCCCCAGCGTGCGCGCGTTGAGCCAAGAGCTCTCCGCCAACCCGAACACGCTGCAGAAGGCGTACGCGGAACTGGAACGGCGCGGCGTAACCGTGAGCGTTCCCGGCAGCGGGCGCTTCATCAGCAAGGCGGCTCCCGACATCGTTAACCGGAGCATGGAAACCCTGCTGGGTCAAATCACGGAGCTCGGCGTAAAGCTCCGCATGGCAAACGTACCCAAGCAAAAGGCGATGGACGCGGTGGATCAGGCGTACGCGATGCCCCTCCACGCACGGCCGCATCCCGCGGGCGGCGGCGCGCAGGGAACGACAGTCGACTGAATCGAGTGTAGCGATACGCCTTACCAAAGGGCGTATCCGGAAAGGATGCAAAGCTGTGATTATTGCAAACAACCTGACCAAGCGGTTCCCGGACGTCGTGGCGCTGGATCGGCTCAACTGCCACATCCAGGACGGATGCGTATACGGGCTCGTCGGCGCCAACGGCGCGGGAAAATCGACGTTCCTCAGGCTTGCCAGCGGCGTGTATAAACCCGACGAGGGAAGCATCATGATGAACGGCGAGGGAATCTTCGAAAACGTCTCTCTGAAAAAGCGCTTCGCCTTCGTGCCGGACGAGTTCTGGATGCTGCCGCAAAGCTCCATGCGCCGGATGGCCCAGCTCTACGCGAGCGCCTACGACGGCTTCGACCTGAAAAAGCTGGACGCGCTGACCAAAGAGTTCGGCCTCAACCCGGACAAGACGCTGAGCAACTTCAGCAAGGGCATGCGCAGGCAGGCGGCCACGATCCTCGCGCTGTGCACGGGCGCGGACTACTACTTCTTCGACGAAACGTTCGACGGTCTCGACCCCGTGATGCGCAACCTGGTCAAACAGAAGCTCTACGCCGAAGTGTTCGACCACGGAGCCACGGTGATCATCACCAGCCATTCCCTGCGGGAACTGGAAGACACGTGCGACCAGCTGGCGCTCCTGTACAAAGGCGGCATCGTACTGGAAAGCGATGTGGGAGAGCTGAAGACTTCCCTGTTCAAAATGCAGGTGGCCTTTGCCGAGGAATACGACAAAAGCGTGTTCGAAGGACTGGAAGTGCTGTCCCAGAACCGTCAGGGCAGCGTGACCACGTTGATCGTACGCGGCGACAAGGATAAGAGCCGCGCTCTGCTGGCCCAGAAGCAGCCGCTGCTGCTGGAGGCGCTTCCCCTGACGCTGGAAGAAGTCTTCATTTACGAAATGGAAGCCCTTGGCTACGTTTTCGACGCCGCCGAAGGAGGTAAAAAGGTATGAAAATGTATAAGGATACCCTTCGGAAGCTGAGCCCCGTCGGTATACCGCTTGCGGCGGCGACGCTGCTGTACACGATCATCTCAGGCGGGCAAAACTGCTTCGGGGCGTACACCATTCCCACCGCCACGTCCGCCATCGGCGTGACGCCGGTGCTGGTCTACTATGTTTTCACGGCCGTTCTGTTCGCTTTCTACGGGTTCAGCTTCCTGTTCAAGCGTTCGGCCAGCGACCTGTACCACAGCCTGCCCGTGACGCGTACGGACCTATATCTGTCCGTAACGCTCGCCACCGCCACCTGGATGGGCGCGACCATCGTCCTGAACGTTCTGGTCATGCTCCTCTTCCTTCTGATCGGCGGCTGCCCGTTCGTACCCGCGTATATCCCGCTGTGCATCCTGTTCTACTTCGTGGCTTCCATGCTGGTGTTCGCGGCGTCCGCCATCGGCTGCGCGCTTTCGGGCTCGTACATCACGGCGCTGGCGTCCACGGGACTGGTGCTGTTCCTGCCCCGGTTCGTGCAGTTCATCCTCGCGCGCGGCTTAGTGGCCAAGGTGAACATCATCGGCTGGCTGGACCTCGGCGTGCTGCTCAACCCGGTTACGAACATCGCCACCGGCCTGGCCGTTATGCAGACGCGGAACATGTTCATGACCGATATCGTTTCCCTGCCCGCCATCCTGTACTCGTTGGCGATTACGGCGCTTGAACTGGCGCTGGGCGCATGGCTGTTCCTGCACCGCCCCAGCGAAACGGCGGAAAAGGATTCCGGCAACAAGGCCTGGTCCATGGCCAGCGGCTGCCTTCTGGCTTTCGCAGCGTTGCTGCTGATCACGGTCAACAGCCATAAGCTGTTCTCCGTCTACAGTGCGGCGATCATCGCAGTCGCGCTGCTGGGCTTCATCCTATATGAGTTCATCGCCCTGCGTAACGTGCGTAAAGTGCTCCTGTCCCTTCCCCTCTTCCTGCTTTCCGGCGTGCTCGCATTCTGCGTGTCGCTGGGTATCGATTCGCTTGCGGGCAACGCGCTGAGCGTTACGCCGGCACCGGACGAGATCGCTTCGGTCTCCTTCCGCGGGCACGACGGTCAGATGGGTGGCACAAACGAATACGCTTCGCTCCTTCTTCGGGATATCCGGTTCACCAACGACGACCTGAAAAAATGCGTATCGGATAATCTTTCCGCCGCGGTGGAGGAAATTAAGCAGTCCCAGAATGAGGATTATAACGATTACGACGGTTACAGCGCATATCAGGTCATCGAGCCCGTGACCATCAGGCTGACGAACGGGAAAACAATCAACCGTACCATCGAGTTCTCCAACGTGGATTCGCTCAACGACCTGCGCAACGAAAGCGCGGAGTACCAGTCCGCCGTTCGCGCGTTCCCTCCCGCAGGCAGCGTACAGTATCTGGCTCTCTCCGGCAATTCGTATACCAAAGAAGAGAGGCAGCAGATCTACGACAGCCTGGTGGACGAAACGAACCGCCTCGGGCTGATCCCCAACGATTATTACCGCCCGCAGGCCAGTTTACTGACCGACAGCTCCTATAACTATACACGCGGCGAGGATCAGTCCCTGCTGACGCTGATCGTGGCCGGGCACGTGGGGACGAAGCGGTATTCCGATTATTACCAGATTCGGATGGCCGCGCCCGAAACCGCCTCCCTGCTGATGCGCACCCAAAACAAGTACGCGAAAGCCGACACCGTGTCCAGGCTCGCCGAAACGATCAAGCGCGTGGCGTCCCCGCTGGCGCTGGATAACGATTACTATTCCCTCACCTTCGACTTCTTCAACATACCGCTGGACGACGGAAAACCGCTCAGCACCTCCATCGGCGTTTACGTAAGCGGCTACACCAAGAAGAGCGAGGATCGCTACGCAAAGCTGTACCTGGATTACTCTCAGAAGTTCGCGGATATCCTCCAGCGCGGAACGCCCACCGACGACGTGAGCGGCATGTTCGTGCGGCTGGATTGGTACGAGTACGACAGCACCGTCCGCGAAACGAACGCCGACATCGAGCCGGACGTGTACCTCGGTTTCAGCCCGGAGGACGAAGCCGCGCTGGTCGCGCTGATCCAAAGCTGGCAGAAAGACACGATGTACGGGTCTTAAGCGCAAACCCCGGGGGAACATCATCGTTTATACGCAACGAACCGGCCGAAACCCAACGGGTTTCGGCCGGTTCGTTTGTTGGCAGGTTTACGCGGGGGTCTTGCAAGCGGCGATTCGGCGCATATGCAGCCCGGTGACGATCAGCGCGGCCGCGAGCAGGCCCAGCGACACGGCCGCCGCGGCGACGATTTCCGGGTACAGGCCGCCGTATCCGGCAGGCGACAGATGCCGAACGAGTATCCACGAATAGGCCCACGCGACCGACAGGCCGTAGGCCACGCTACGGATCGAGTACATCGTGACGACCGCGATCACGAGGGCTACCGCCAACACGATGACCGTCCAGGTCGCCGGCGAAATGCCGAAGCCGTTCCACTCCATGCTGACCAGTAGCACGGATACGTTGGCGACGGTCGCCACGGTGATCCAGCCGAAGTAGAGCCCGAAGGGCACGCGCAGCGCCAGTTCCTCCTTCGGGGAGCAATGTGGCTGGCGCAGCAGCCAGCCGATGCGCGCAAGGCTCGCGAGCAACAGGAGCATGATGGCGAGCGACAGCGCCAGTTGCCGGTAATGCCAGGCGAAAATCCACCCCGCGTTGACCACGGAGGACAGGATGAACCACACGCCCACCTTTTCCAGCAGCTTCTGCCGTTCCCCGTCCGCCGCAGTTTTTACGGGCAACAGTTGGAAAACGGTGTACACGCCCAGCATCAGGTAGATGGCGCCCCAGATGGCGAATGCCGTCGCCGCGGGGGTGAACAGCGTTTCGTATTCGGCGGATACCTGGCCCGTGCCCACGCCGTTGATCGGCAGGATACTGGCCAGCGCGTTGACGGTGACCATCAGCAGAAAGCCCAGCAGAATACCGATTTTCAGCCACAGTTTTCGAACCGTTACGTCCAATGCGCATTCTCCTTTGTATGTACTGTCGGTCGGAAGGGTTTGGGGCGTCCGTTTGATCGGCGGTAGCGGGTTCAGAAGCAGCGTTCCCGGCGAATACGGCGGCAGTTCTCCACCACCTTGCCCAGTTCGCACTGGTAGCAGACCTCGTTGGTCAGGTTGCTGCCGCTGAAGAACTCGTCCAGGTTGGCAAGCGTCGTCGAGGCGATGTTTTGCAGCGCCTCTTCGGTCAGGAACGCCTGGTGCGCGGTCAGCACCACGTTGGGGCGGGATACCAGCAGAGCCAGCACGTCGTCCTTCATGATGTTCAGGGATTTGTCCTCGAAAAACAGCTCGGCTTCCTCCTCATACACGTCCAGCCCGGCACCGCGCACCTTGCCGGAGTTCAGCGCGTCCAGCAGGGCTTCGCTGTCGATCAGGGCGCCGCGGGAGGTGTTGACGATAAACACGCCGTCCTTCATCTTCCGGAAAGCGTCGGCGTTCAGGATGTGCCGCGTCTGGTCCGTCAGCGGGCAGTGCAGGGAGATCACGTCGCTACGGGTCAGCAACTCCTCCAACGGTACGTAATCGATCCCCATGTCCGCGGCGGGGAACGGATCGTAGGCAATCACCTTCATGCCGAAGCCGCGCGCGATGTCGATGAAAGCGCGGCCGATCTTGCCCGTGCCCACGACGCCGACCGTCTTCCCGTATAGATCCACCCCCGCAAGGCCGACGATGCTGAAGTTGAAGTCCCGTGTGCGGTTATAGGCGCGGTGCAGCTTGCGGTTGACGGTCAGCAGCAATCCCATGGCGTGTTCCGCCACGGCGTGGGGCGAATACGCGGGCACGCGCACGACGTTGATCTTGCCGTAGGCCGCCTTGAAATCCACGTTGCTGTATCCCGCCGAGCGCATGGCGATGACGCGGATCCCCATTTGATACAGTTTGTCGATCACTTCCGCGTCAACGGTATCGTTGACGAAAGCGCACACCGCGTCGCTGCCTGCGGCCAGTTGGGCCGTGGCGGAGGTCAGCTTGCTTTCCAGATACTTGATTTCGTATCCCGTGTTGACCTTGTCGAACCATTCGCGGTCATAAGGCTTCGTATCGAAAAAGGCGATGGTTTTCATGCTGTCGGTCCTTCCGCCCGCGCGGGCGTCCGCTGTGTCCGGGGTGGCCGGAACCTCCGGCCCTCGTTCGGGAATCCCTATATTTTTATACCCATTTCGCCCGTTCGTGAATCAGGCGCTCATCACCCATAATATACCATATCGCCTAACGTTTTTCAATCTCCGTCCTTCATGGCGGATACCCCGCATTTCAACGCGCACGGCAAAAGCCGCCTCCCGTTTCCGCGGAAGGCGGTTTTCTCTTATTCCGTTTCCGTTACGCGCGGCGTTCTCCCGTGCGGATGAACGCGATCAGCGCTTCCTCGTCGTCAAAGCCGTCGTAATCCCCCGTGTGCCCTTCCCGATGATATACGATCCCCCGCTTCTCGTTCTGCTCCAGGCAGTCCAGCAGCGCGGCCTTTCCGTAGCGCCGCGCGAACAGGCGGAACGCGCGCGGCTTTACCTTCGCCAGCAGCCCCTTGCGGCATTCCGTATCGCATTCGTAACAACCCGCAAGCCCCTTCCCGGCGGAGCATCTGCGGTTTTCACACCACGCCAGGTTTTCGCAGCCGTCCGCGTTGCACCCCTTGCAGGTGTCGTTTTCACGGCAAAGGCAGCAGGCCAGGCCGCACCGCGCGATGCCGAGTTCCCGTTTCATTCTTTCGTTTCCCCCGTTCCGCCGTTCTCCATTGCCAAAATGGTCTCCAGCGCCTCCGCGATGTCCTTGCGGATCAGCGGCTGCATCGTACCCTTGTACCGCAGGGTGTTCACGCGCCGGAGCGCCGTTACGACGTCCCCCCGCAGATCCGGCTTATAGCGCGCCAGTTCCGGCGTGCTGCGGATAATCTGGCGCGCCGTGATGGGCTTGACGTCCTCTAAATGCTTCAGGTATTCGTCGATGATCTCGTCGATCCGGTAATCCGCGTCCCACCGAGCGTTGGCTGCGATCAGCGCCATGCCGCGCGTACGGATATAGGAGTTGTCGCTTTTCATCATTTCGGCGAACGTATCGAAACGCGCGTACACCGCGTCGGACGTTTCGCTGAGAGCCAGAAGCTTTTTCAGGCAGTCGTAGGCATGCAGGTTGTCCTTGTCCAACAGGCCTTCCGTCAGTTCGTTTATCGTTTCCATGGCGATCCTCTCCGCGTCGGTCATTTCGCACGTTCCCCGCGCGCCTGCCCGTCTCGTTTCGGGAAAGCTACCGGCGCTGCTTCGCGCGCAGTTCCACCAGCCTCTGCAGGTCCGCCAGCACGGCCGGTTCCGTAACCTCGACCATCAGCCAGCGCGTGCCGTTCATGGACGCCGCCCGCCGGTAAAGGTCTTGCAGATAACCCGAGAGCAGAGGCATCGACAGCTCCGCATCCGCGGCTTCCGCGGGGCCTATGGCGACGAGGCTGACGAAATAACCGCCGCGCGGATACAGGGTGCACAGCGCCCGCCCGCTCTTCTTATACTTCACGTTCCACCCCGGCGCGCCCGAACACGTGCTGTGCTCCACACGCGGCGTTACGCCGTACCGTTCTTCCAGCCACGTCCGCATCCGGCCCCACAGGGGCGTGCCGGTATAGGCGTCGATCTGTTCAAGGCTCGGCTGGGTCGCCTTCGGGTACAGTTCGTTCCATGTCATGTTTCCAGCCCCTTTCTCCGGGAAAGCTGTCCGAGGCGGGCGCGCCGCGTCCGCGCGCCCGCCCCGGACGGTTCACGCCGTTTTCCAGCGTTTAAGCGTCGGATAGAACCCCTTCATGATTTCCCTGGCGGCCGCTTCGGTCATGTGCGGGTCGCTGTCCATCATGGGCTTCACGCAGAAGTCGATCATCTGCTCCATGGTTCCGTTGAAGGTGAACGCGCCGTCCTGATAGCAGTACTTGCAGTAGTCCGCGCTTTTGGTTCCGTCCTTTTCCGTGCCGTACAGGTCTTCCCCGCCGCCCATGGGCATGCCGCAGCTTTGGCAGAATTTTTCCATGATTGATTCCCTCCGTTTCATTCCGGGGATTTTCCCCGACGATATGATCTTACGCGCAAAAAGCTGCCAACTGTCTGTCAGGTTTGATGATGCTCGTAAATTTTCCGCGCTTCCGCGGCTACGCGCGCCCTCAGTTCCGGCGGGGACAGGATCGTGACGCCGTCGCCGAAGGATATCAGGTAGCCCGTCGCCCAATCGTCCGCGGGCAGGGCCGTGCGCACCAGCAGCGAGCCGTCCTCCCGAGCTTCAACGGCGTTGCAGGCATAATCGTCGTAAACGCGGTAGGCGGCGGAGGGAGCGAACAGCAGTTCCGCGGGAAGCCACTCCCCGGACGGCGTCATGGGGACGTCCACGGGCGGGGCTTCCTCGAACGTTTCCGTAAACGTTTCGTCCGTCAGCGTCAGTTCCATGATGCGGCAGACCTTGAACAGCCGGTAATCGTCCGCTTTCGTGCAATACGCCTGCAGGTACCAGTTCTTATCCTTGAAAACCAGCTTGAAGGGCTTCACGAGTCGGCTTGCCGTCTCCCCCGCGGAGTTGCAGTAGACGATCTGCAACACCCGTTTTTCCAGAATGGCGTTCCTGAGCACCTCGAAGCGCTGCCGGTCCACCCGGCCGAACCCCCAGCGGGAAAAATCCACCTCGATCCAGTTGACGCCGGGTTTCTGGAAGATGCCGCCCAACTTGGAAAGTAAGGCGCCCGTCCGGCCGTCCGCGGCCCGCAGACTCTGGATAGCGTATAAGATCTGGTTCTGCTCCTCGTCGGACAGCAGCGCTTTGTTGAAGGCGTAGCCGGACATCAGCGATATGCCGCCGCCTCGGCCCTGCGAGGCGTACACCGGCACCCCCGCCGCGGACAGCGCGTCCAGATCGCGGTAAACGGTACGCACCGATACGCCAAGCGTTTCCGCCGCTTCCGGAGCGGTTACGGAGCCTTTTTGCAGCAGCAGGTAGAGCATCTGAAACAGGCGGTCGTTCTTCACCGGGCGTCACCTCGGCTTTCGTTTTCAGTATACCATAATAACCTGACATGTTGCGTCATGTTTTTTCGTTTCCGTCCCGTACGGAAACCGTTTTCATCATGAGCCGGGCAAAAAGAAAGATGTTGCATATTCGAGTTCCCGTCTATGCAAAACCGGAGCGGTTTTAAATGTATTTGTCCTGTATTTTGAAGGAGTTTTATTGACACGATGCAGTTCCATGCCGTACAATAACGGTATTCCACAGCGCGATGCGCCGTGCGGAGCAATGATGCTCTCACCCACGTCGTGCTTTTCTCGTTTCGATTGGAGGAAAGATTTTTGATCGTTTTCGACGACGTGCACGTAAGTTTCGGTTCGCTGGATGTTCTGAAGGGAATCAGCCTTGAGATCGCCACGGACTCCAAAACGGTCATCATCGGCCCCAGCGGAAGCGGAAAAAGCACGCTGTTGAGAACCATCAACATGTTCGAGCGTCCCAAGAAGGGCGACGTGTTCATCGACGGGGTTTCCATTTCCAGCATGACCAACCGCATGCTTTGCGAAGTCCGGCAGGACATCGGCATGGTGTTCCAAAACTTCAACCTGTACCCGCACAAGACGGTGCTGGAAAACCTGACGATGGCGCCCATCGTGCTTAAACACGAGCGTAAGGAAGAAGTCGTCGAGCGCGCCATGAGCAACCTGCGCGAGGTGAACATCGCCGAAAAGGCGGACGCTTACCCTTCCCAGCTTTCCGGCGGGCAGCAGCAGCGCGTGGCCATCGCCCGGGCGCTGACCATGCGGCCCAAGATTATGCTTTTCGACGAGCCCACCTCGGCGCTGGATCCCGAAATGATTCAGGAGGTGCTGGACATCATGGAGCGCGTGGCGCGGGATACGGAGATCACCATGCTGTTCGTCACGCACGAGATGAAGTTCGCCGAGCACATCGCCGACCGCGTTCTTTTTCTGGACGGCGGCGTGATCCTTGAAGATGGCACACCCGAGCAGGTGTTTCATCACCCAGGGAACGAACGCACCACGGCGTTCCTCGGGAAAATACTACATTAAAAACGGGAGGTTGGGGACGCATGAGAAAGCTTCTGAGTTTCGCACTGGTTCTGACGATGGCTTTGGTTCTGTGCATTCCGGCGTTCGCGGAAGATTCCGCGGATATCGCGGCGATCAAGGCCCGCGGCAAACTGATGGTCGGCGTCAAGGCGGACGTGCCCGGTTTCGGCTACCAGGATCTAGACGGCTCCTTCACGGGGCTTGAGATCGACCTTGCGCACAAACTGGCGGAGGTCATTCTGGGCGACGCGAACGCGGTCTCCTTCGAAGCCGTCACCGCCAAAACCCGCGGCCCGCTGCTGGATACCGGCGAGTTGGATATGGTCATCGCCACCTTCACCATCAAGCCCGACCGTATCCTGCAGTATGATTTCTCCAAGCCCTACTTCGTCGACGCCATCGGCCTGCTGGTGATGAAGGACGGCGGCATCTCCAGTTTCGCCGATCTGGCCGGCAAGACCATCGGCGTGGCGCAGTCCGCCACCACCAAGGACGCGCTGCAGGCCGCCGCGGACGCCGCCGGCATGAGCGTGGAGTTCGCCGAGTTCCCCACCTACCCGGACATCAAAGCCGCGCTGGTCAGCGGGCGCATCGCCTGCTTCTCCGTGGATAAGGCGATCCTGATGGGTTATCTGGACGATACGACCGTTCTGCTTCCGGACAGCTTCTCCGCGCAGCCCTACGGCGTTGCGGTCAAGAAGGGCAACGCAGGCCTGCTGGCCGTGGTAAACGACACCATCGCCTCCATGCGCGCCGACGGCTCTCTGGACGCCATGGTTACCGCCAACAATCTCGCGCCCGTGGACTGGGCCGCGGTGGACGCTTACGACGTGCTGTGGGATCAGGCCGCGGAACTGGCCGCCGCCACCCCCACGCCCGCTCCGTAAAGAAAACGCAGCATCAAAACGTGCGAGCGGAGGCTGAAAAACGCCTCCGCTCCCGTTCGTGCGGGGGGATGTGAAGCCGTGTCGGGCCCGTTTTCACTTCATAACTGGCAAGCCTGGTTCAGCGACTGGACCTTTTTCGCCGGGGGCTTTTTAAGAACCCTTTACATTTCGTTGCTCGGTCTGGCGTTCACGCTGGTTATCGGCGTGGTCGTCGGCGTTCTGCTGTGCGGTAAGAACCGTGTGTTGCTGGCGATATGCCGCGGGTATATGTCCTTTTTCCAGAACACGCCGCTGGTGATCCAAATTTTCATTTACTACAACGTGCTTCCCCGGCTCGGCATCCGGCTGGGCGTGGTGGCGATCGGCGTGATGGGGCTGGCGCTGTATACGGGCGCGTACGCCGCGGACATCGTGCACAGCGCCATCAGGGCCGTCCCCACGGGCCAGATGGAGGCCGCTTCAAGCCAGGGTTTCAGTTACCTGCAGGCCATGCGACGGATCATCCTTCCGCAGGCGGTGAAAATCGGCCTGCCGCCCATGACCAACCAGGCCGTGAACCTCATCAAGAACTCCTCGGTGCTCGCGGTCATCGCGGGCGGCGAACTGATGTACCGCGCGGACAGCTGGAGCGGCAGCAACCTGATCTACGGCCCCACCTTCGTCATGACGGGCGTGCTGTACCTGATCATCTGCCTGCCGGTTTCCATGCTCGCACGCTGGCTGGAGAAGAGGAGTGTGCGCCATGTTTGATCAATGGGCCCATGCCTTTTCAACGGTCTTTTCCGCGAAAATCCTGCTTTTCCTGGGGCAGGGGCTGCTGAACACGCTGTATATCGCGGCCTTCTCCATCATGCTGAGCCTGGTCTTCGGCACCATTCTGGGCCTGATGCGCAACGCGAAGGAACGCCTGGTGCGTACCGTGGCGACGCTGTACATCGAGATCGTGCGCAACATACCGCTGCTGCTCTTCATCATCGCCATGCGGTTCATGACCAAGCTGCCCCCGCTGGAAAGCGGCATCGCGGCCATGACGATCTTCACCTCCGCCATCGTCGCGGAAATCGTGCGCGGCGGCCTCAACTCCATCGGCAGGGGGCAGTGGGAGGCGGCTACTTCCCAGGGCTTCAGCCGGGTCAAGACCATGTGGCACGTCGTCATCCCGCAGGCGCTGCGCCGCATCCGTTCTCCCCTGATTTCCCAGTTCGTGACGACCGTGAAGGACACGTCCTTCTGCGCCGTGGTCGGCACCTACGAACTTTCCTTCACCAGCAAGATCGTGGCCGCACACCGCAGCATCGTCACCGCGGAGGACATCCTGCTTCTGTATCTGCTGGTTGCCATGATCTACTACGTGATCAACCGCCTGTTCTCCGGCTTCGCCCGGCGCCAGCGCGGCAACGCCATGAAGGGCGTGGAAAGGTAACGGGGGAAAACGCTCGCTTGTATCGCGAGTCCGTGCGCCCCGCCCGACAGCGGGGCGTTTTCCGTTGCATTCCGGCAAATGGCGCGGCTGAAACGGTTACGTTTCTTCCCCGTTCGTGGTAGAATAAGGGTGGGTATAAGCGCTTTGTTTGAACGGAGGGATGGCATGCGGGCGTATCGCACGTATCAGGTGGACGCTTTCACTAAAGAGAAACTGCTGGGCAACCCGGCGGGCGTGGTAACCAACGCGGACGGGTTGAGCGAAACGGAAATGCGGCAGATCGCGCGGGAACTGAACAATTCCGAGACCGCCTTCATACTCTCCCCTTCGGATAATACGCACGACGTGTGGGTGCGCTTCTTCACGCCGACCGGCGAAGTGCCGATCTGCGGGCACGCCACCGTGGCCGCGCATTACGTGCGCGCGCTGGAAAAACGGCTTGGGAACGTGCGCGTGCTGCAAAAAACGGGCGCTGGCGTGCTGCCCGTGGACGTCGTGAAGGACGGGGACGACATCCGCGTCGTGATGACGCAGGGCAAGGTGGAATTCGGGAATACGCTGTCCGGCGAAACCCTCGCCGCGCTGTTCGGCGCGCTGGGGGTGACGCCGGAAGACGTCCGGCCGGACTGCCCCGTTCAAATCGTCTCCACGGGCCATTCCAAGGTGATGGTCGGCCTTCGGGACAACGGGCTGCTGAACCGCCTGACGCCGGATATGGGGCTGCTGACGAAGATCAGCGGAAGCATCGGCTGCAACGGTTTTTATACATTCACGCTCCACCCGGGGGAACCGGTCGCGGTGCACGGGCGCATGTTCGCGCCCGCCATCGGCATCCCGGAAGACCCGGTCACCGGCAACGCCAACGGCCCGCTGGGCGCTTACCTTGCGCGGTACGGGTTGCTTCCCGTTACGGACGGCGGGCTGGTTTTTACCGCAGCGCAGGGCGAGGCCATCCGCCGCCCCGGAACGATGGAAGTATACGTGAAGGTGGAAAACGGCGAACCCGCGGAAGTGCGGATTGCCGGAAACGCAACCATCGCCTTCGCCACGACGCTTCTTCTGGACGAGCGCTGACCGGGTTCTCATTCGGGGAAACGGAGGAATCACGATGCGCCTGTTCGTCGGCTTAAGCATCCCGGAGGACGCGCGAAAGGCGCTGGCCGCCGCCGTGGAACCGGTGAGGAGGCGCACGCAGGCCCGTTGGGTGCCTCCGGAACTGTACCACGTAACCCTCGCCTTTCTGGGCGAGCGCGACCGGGCGGCGCTGCCCGCGCTGGAAAGCCTTCTTCGTGCCGCGGCGGCGACCGCCGCCCCGTTTCCGCTGGTGCTGACCGGCTTGGGGTATTTCGGCCGGGAGGACGGCGCGATCCTGTACGCCGCGCTCCGGGAACAGCCCGCGCTCCTTTCTTTGAGCGACGCGGTGCGCGGTCTGCTGGCCGGGGCCGAGCAGGCTTTCGACCCGAAGCCGTTCGCGCCGCACGTAACGCTCGCACGGAAGGCCCGGCTCGCGCTGGGCGAAAAGTTACCCGCGTTCGCGCCGGTCGCGTTTACCGCGGATGCGGTTACCCTGTTCCACAGCGTGCGCGTGGACGGGGTTTTACGTTATCTTCCCGTCATTCGGGCGCCCTTCGGCGCTTTATAAAGAGGTTTGCTCATGAAAAAGGTGATGTTGTTCCATTTCCGGGGCTGCCCCTACTGCGCGGCTGCGGAACGCTGGATTACCGAGCTGCAGAATGCGTTCCCCGAACTGGCGGCGGTGGAGATCGAACGGATCGACGAGCACGTGGAGCGCGCCCGCGCATACCGGTACGATTACTGGTACGTGCCCACCTTCTACGTGGACGGCGTGAAGGCGCACGAAGGCGCGTGCAGCAAAGAGATCGTGGAGCGCGTGCTGAGATCGGCGCTGGAGTAATCCGGATTATCCCGATAACGAAGAAGCGTCCGGGCCCCTTACGGGCCGGACACTTCTTCGTTGTCGGATGATTCAGCGGAACATCTGCTCCAGTTCCTCGTATTTCTCATGCGTGATCAGCGCGTCGTGCTTGGTGTCCTTCAGGCGCACCACGTACGTCCAGCGGCCGTAAGGCGTGATGTCCTTGATATGGTTCAGGTTGATGATATAGCTTTTATGGCAGCGGAAAAATACGTCCGAGGGCAGCCGTTCCTCCATCTCCCCCAGCGAATCGCCCGTGATATAGCGGCCGTCGCCCTTCGTATACAGCACGGTGGCGCGGTCTTCCCGCTGCACCAGCAGGATGTCGTTGAGGTCGATGAAGCTTACGCCTTCCCGGTGTCGAAGCATCAGTCGGCCGTCGACGGTCTTGCGTTCGGCGTTGATCGCCTTGGGCGGCTCCGGTTCCGTTTCTTCCGCGATATCGCAGCGAACGCGGCTGTCCCGGATGCGTTCCAGCGTCTGGATCACGCGCTCCACTTTGAAGGGCTTCACCAGATAGTCGAAGGCGTATACTTCGAAAGCGTCGCTCATGTAGCCTTCGAACGCGGTGGCGAAGATGATGATGGTCGCGGGGTTGATGTCCTGTATGGAGCGCGCGCAGTCCACCCCGTTGATCTTGGGCATGTCCACGTCCAGAAAGACGACGTTCGGCTTCAGCGCTTCCGCCTGGGCCAGCGTCTGCTCCCCGTCCGCGGCTTCGCCCGCCAGGGTAAAACCGTCCACTTTGGCGATGATGCGGCGCATGATTCCGCGCATGGCTTCGTCGTCGTCGGCAACCAGTACTTTCATCTGTTCATCCATGGTTATATCTCCGTCCGCGGGGTGGTTGTAGAATTTCGTTCATTACGACCGCGCGAACCAGTTCGTCCCGGTTCCACTCCCCAGGCAGTACGCGAATGTCCGCCCCGTTCTGCACCGTTTGATAGGCATAAAGGGTCGGCCGCTGGTATTCGGCAAGCACGTCCGGCGTAAACACCTCTCCGCCTTGCCCGGCTGAAGCGCCTTCGGTCAAACCTGCGGCGGAAAGGCTTCCGGTGGGCGACGCGTTCCCCTCGGTGGACAGGCTCCCCTCTCCGGTCTGCGCGCCCAGGCTGCCGGTATAGTCGTACAACCTGTCGCTGTGCACGAGCATCGACTGGATGGGCTGGTACGGTTCCTGCGTCCGGGGCGTCGGAACCATCCTCGTGGGGGCGGGTCTTCCCGGCTCAGCCCGCCGCTTTGCATGTTGCACGTGCGACCCGTTTGCGTGTCGGGCGTCCGGATCGGCGTTTGTATTCTTGAAATTCGGCTTCCAACCTGCCTCTTTGCTTTTCCTCACGATGGCGGCGATGATGAAATAGAGGACGGCCAGGAATATAATCCCTTCCACGGTGCTCACCTCCTTTGCCCGATCCCGGAAACGGCCGGGCCGCCGTCCGGCTCCCGACCGGATACGGCCTACGCGCCGGAGGCGCTTATACTTCCGGCGCGGTGCCGCACGATTATAACGAAACGGTTATTTGTTCGGCTTGTTGGGCTCTGCGATCGTGGTGGACGGCGTGGCCGCCTTTGCGATGCCGTCGCGCATATCGGTATCCGCCATCACGTTCTTCATCTGGTAGTAGTCCATTACGCCCAGTCTGCCCTCGCGAAGTGCGGCGGCCAGCGCTCTGGGTATCTCGGCTTCCGCTTCCACCACGCGTGCGCGCATTTCCTGCACGGACGCTTTCATTTCCTGTTCGTGCGCCACGGCCATGGCGCGGCGTTCCTCGGCGCGGGCCTGCGCGATGTGCCGGTCGGCTTCCGCCTGGTCCATCTGTAACTGCGCGCCGATGTTGCGGCCCACGTCCACGTCCGCGATATCGATGGAAAGGATTTCGTATGCGGTACCCGCGTCCAGCCCCTTGTTAAGCACCGTCTGGCTGATGAGGTCGGGGTTTTCCAGCACCTGTTTATGCGTCTCGGACGAGCCGACCGTCGTCACGATGCCCTCGCCCACGCGTGCGATGATGGTTTCTTCCCCCGCGCCGCCCACCAGGCGCTCGATGTTGGTGCGTACGGTAACGCGCGCCTTGGCGCGCAGCTCGATGCCGTCCTTCGCGATGGCGGCGACCACGGGCGTCTCGATGACTTTCGGGGTTACGCTCATCTGAACGGCCTGCAATACGTCGCGGCCCGCCAGGTCGATGGCGCTGGCCTTCTCAAAGGGCATTTCGATGTTGGAGCGCTGGGCGGCGATAAGCGCGTTGATCACCCTGTCCACGTTGCCGCCCGCCAGATAGTGCGTTTCCAGTTTGGGAAGCGTTACGTCCAACCCGGCTTTTCGCGCCTTGATCAGCGGCTCCACCAGCCGTTTGGGCTGGATGCGCCGCAGTCGCATGCCGATCAGGGAGCTGATGCTTACGTGTACGCCCGCCGCCAGCGACGTGATCCACAGGCCCAGCGGCACGAAGCGCAGAAACACGGTGATGAGGATCAGCGCCACCAGCACGGCCAGACCGATCCATATGATAGACGATACCTGCGTTGAATAGCCGTACGTAACCGCAGCCAGCGCGGTAAGCAGCGAACCGGTCATACCTTATTCCTCCTTATTGTTGAAGACGCCTGTTCAGTTGTCCGGCGTCGGTCATCCTTCCGGCTTGTTTCCGCCTTGCGCACCACCACGCGCACGCCCTCCACCCGTTCCACGCGTATGCGTGTGCCTTTGGGGATGTACTCCCCATCCGAGACGACGTTCAGCTTCACGCCGTCGAACTCGGCCATGCCCGTGGGCCGCAGGATGGTCACGGTATCGCCCTCCTTGCCCAGAAACACGTCCATGTCCTTCGTCGCGCTGAAACCCTCGGCGGCGGTTTCGCTGCTTTTCAGGATCAACGCGGATTTGGAAAGCCTGCCCTTGGTGGCCGATCGCAACGACATCGATATGGATATGGCGATGACCGCGAGGATGACGATGGTCAGCCCCAGCGCGGCAAGGCCGCCGTACTTTAAGTAGGTCAGAACGACGCTTACGCCTTCCAGAACGATGCCGGAGATGCCCGCCACGCCGAAGCCGGGCATGAACACTTCCACTACCAGCAGCACTACGCCGACGACGAAACAGATGATGATCGCCAGGTTGGCGGTAAGAAAATAAATCATCCTTCAGACCCCCTATCGTATGGACACATGCTACCACAACGGGCGCGTCCCGTCCCGCCGCGGAGGTTAAAACCATCCGTTTCCCGGTTCAACCGTCCGTACGGCCGCCGCAGCGCGCAAGCGTGCGCTTCAGTTCCAGCAGATCGTCCCGGTATACCGCCGCGAGCGACCGGTTGTAGATGACCGACGCCGGGTGGTACAGCGCGAAGAGCGGCAACGTGAACGCCGCGCCGCCGTCCGTTTTCACCGCGGCGTCCCGCCAGCGGCCGTGGCAATCCCCGATGATCGCGCCCTCCGCGAAGGCGCCCAGCGCAACGTTGCCCAGCGTCACCAGCGCGCCGGGCCGCACAAGCTCGATCTCCCGGTACAGCCACGGCGTAAAGCGACCGATCTCCGCGCGGGTAGGCGGTCGGTTGACCGTTCGTCCCGCATCGCTTACGCGCGTGGGGCGGAACTTGACGACGTTGCCGATGTAGATTTCGTCCCGTTGGAGGCCCAGCACGGCCAGAAATTCCGTGAGGTTCTTGCCCGCCTTGCCTACGAAGGGCCTGCCCTGCAGCGTTTCCTGCTCTCCCGGCGCTTCGCCGATCAGCATCAGCGCCGGGGCTTCCGCCTTTCCGTCTCCGAAAACCAGCCGCGCCCGATTGTCCGGCCACGACGCGTGAAACCAGCTCTCGCATTCCCGGTACAGTTTTTCAAGCGCCTCCGCCGCCATCAGCGCTCCTCCTTCAGCAGGTCGGGATACTGGTTCAATTCCGCCAGTTTGGCCCGCACCATTTTCAGATCCTCCCAGGCCTCCCGTTTCTTGCCGGGGTCGCGCAGCAGCGCAGAAGGGTGGTACGTAGCCAGCACCGGCACGCCGCCGCGTTCATACCACTGGCCGCGGCAGCGTGTGATGCGGTAATTCTCCCCCAGCACCCCGCGCACGGCGGTGGAACCCAGCAACAGCACGACTTCGGGCCGCACCAGCGCCCACTGTTTCAGCAGATGCTGCCTGCACGCCTCAATCTCCGCGGGAAGCGGCGTGCGGTTGCCGGGCGGGCGGCATTTGACGATATTGCAGATATACACGCGCTCCCTCGGAAGCTGAATGGCCGCGAGCATTTTGGTCAGCAGCTGTCCCGCGGGCCCGACGAACGCGATTCCCTGCTCGTCTTCCTGCTGGCCCGGCCCTTCGCCGATCAGCATCAGCGGCGCGCGCGGGTCGCCCTGCCCGGGCACCTTCTGCGTGCAGCCCTCGCAAAGCGGGCAACCGGCGCAAACCGAAATTTCCTGCGAAAGCTGCGCCCACGAGGTGCGCATGGCATCGCCTCCGTAAACTATTCCTTCTATTTCAGGTTTGAGGTCAGCAGCGTGAGCGATTGGGAAATATCGCCCTGCAGCCAGGTGACGAGGCTGACGAGGATCGCCACCAGCACCAGAATCACCGCCACCCCCGCCAGAATGCTGATTAAGTCGAATACGTTCAGCGCCACGTGAAAGCGGTGCGAGTCTTCCGGTTCCTCGCCCGCGTCGGCGTATTCGTCCGTGCCGAAGTCGGTCCGCGAAGGATCGTCGTATTCCACGTCGTAACCCGCGCCGTACCGTCCGTCCGGTTTCCCGTATTCGTCGGGCGGAGTTTCGGGCGGATATGGTTGCGTGTCCTGCCGCCGTCTCAAAGGCATTCCTCCTGTGTTCGCGTCATACGTAGTCCATCCAGGGTTCGCCGGGGTCGGCCCGGCCGGTGAGTTCCCCCGAAAGCTTCAGATTGGGGAACCCCTGCTGCCGAAGCGCCTCGTAGGCGACGACGGCCACGGAATTGCTGAGGTTAAGGCTGCGCGCGCCTTCCGCCATCGGAATGCGTACGCACCGGTCGTACGCTTTACAAAGCAGGCTTTCCGGCAGCCCGCGCGTTTCGCAGCCGAACACCAGAAAATCGTCCGGTGCGTATACGGCTTCCGTATAGCAGTGTGCGGCCTTCGTGGAAAGAAAATGCATGTTCGCGCCCGGATACGCTTGCAGCAGGTTCTCGAAACGGTCGTACACGCGGTATTCCATCAGGTTCCAATAGTCCAGACCCGCGCGTTTCAGGTACTTGTCCGCCAGCGAAAAGCCCAGCGGCCGGATTAAATGAAGCGTCATGCCCGTGGCGGCGCAGGTGCGGGCGATGTTGCCCGTGTTCTGCGGTATTTCCGGGTTGACCAGCACGATGTGCATCGTTTCCCCTCCCGTAGGGATATTGTACATCCGCGCCCCTGATTTTTCAACCGTTTCGGGCTTTCCTTCCGGGAGGCTAGCTGACCGACGCATCCAGCAGCGCCTTACGCGCCTGTTCCAGCGCGCGTTCCCGAAGGACCCGGTAGGTGCGGCTGTCCGCGGCTTTTTGGGCGAGCGTCTCCGCGCATTCGGAAGCTTCGGCCAGCAGTTGCAGGTTTCCCAGTTCCACGCCGCCCGGCAGCAGCGCCACGCCGTGCTGACGCGTGCCCAGCAGTTCCCCCGGCCCGCGCAGTTCCAGGTCCTTGCGCGCCACCTCGAAACCGTCGTTCGTGTGCGCCAGCGTGCGCAGGCGCTCGTTCTCCTCCGCCACCAGAAAGCACCAGCTTTCGCCGCCGCCGCGACCCACGCGGCCCCGCAGCTGGTGCAACTGCGCCAGCCCGTAACGTTCGGCGTTTTCCACCACCATCACGGTGGCGTTGGGCACGTTCACGCCCACCTCGATCACCGTGGTCGCCACCAGTGCCTTCAGCTTGCCGGAAGCGAAGGCTTCCAGCACCTCGGCTTTCTTCGCGGAGGGTTGCCGCCCATGCGTGAGGCCCACGGGAACGCCCCTGAGCGGCCCGCGGCAGAGCGCCTCGTAATGACTTTCCACCGCCTTGCGCTGTTCGTCCGCCTCGTCCTCCTCCACCAGCGGGCACACCACGTAGGCCTGCCGGCCTTCCTCCAGCGTCTTTCGCACGAAACGGTACATGTCCGCCCGCTTCTCCTCCGGCACGATTCGGGTATGCACCGGGGTGCGGCCGGGGGGAAGCTCGTCGATCACGGATACGTCCAGATCGCCGAACATCGCCAGCGCCAGCGTGCGCGGGATGGGGGTCGCGCTCATCACCAGCAGATCGGGCGGGGTGTCGCCGGCCTTGCGTAACAGCCGCGTGCGCTGGCCTACGCCGAAACGGTGCTGCTCGTCGGAAATGCAAAGGCCGAGGCGGGCGTAGCTTACGTCCTCCCCGATCAGCGCGTGCGTGCCGATGACCGTCTGCCATTCCCCGGAGGCGATGGCATCCAGCGCACGTTTCCTTTCCCTTGCGGGCATGCCGCCCAGCAGCAGGCCGCACCGCACGCCCATGGGTTCCAGCATCCGCCGGGCGCTTTCGTAGTGCTGCCGCGCCAGTATCTCCGTAGGGGCCATCAGCACGGCCTGCCGCCCCGCCTGCGCGCACAACCGGATAGCGCCGAACGCGACGGCGGTCTTGCCGCTGCCCACGTCCCCCTGCACCATGCGCGCCATGGCGACTGGTTTACGCAGGTCGGCCGCGATCTCCTCAAGCGTGCGCTTCTGCGCGCCGGTCGGCGCGAAGGGCATGGCGCGCCAGAAGGCGTCCTCCGCGCCCGCGGGCACCGCCATGGCGCGGCCCTCCTTCCGGGCGCCCTTCATCTCCCGTACGGCGATCTGATATAAAAGCAACTGCTCGAAGGCGAAGCGGCGCTGGGCTTTTAGCACCTGCTCCATCGTCTGCGGCGCGTGCAGCGCTGTGATCGCTTCCGCCGCACCCGTCAGCGCGTAATGTTTCCGCAAAACCTCCGGCAGGGTTTCCGGGCAGGCTTCCGCAACCCGTTCCAACGCCTGCGAAACCAGCTTTACATGGGTCTTTTGCGGCACGCCGTCGATAGGGCGGTACACCGGAACGATTCGCAGCTCGTCCTCCAGGGACGGGTTGTTCATCCGAAGGGCGCGGCCTTTCAGCTCCGCCTTGCCGTACAGTAAAAAGCGCTGCCTTTTCATCAGCGCGTCCTTCATCCACGGCTGGTTGAACCAGCAGCAGCGTACCGTGCCGGTTTCGTCCCTAAACGCGCAGGTGACGCGGCTCGTCCTGCCGTAGCGGGAAAGCTTCGGTTCGCCTTCGCGCTCCACCCAAAACGTCTGCCGCTTGCCCGGGCTGGCCTCGCTTACGGGCGTGCGCTCGCCCAGGTCCTTATACCTGACCGGAACGGCGTATAAAAGATCACGCAACGAGTCGATGCCCGCTGCGTGCAGTGCGATGAGCCTTACCTTGCCGACGCCCTGAAGGTCGCTCAGCTCCATGTTATTCCACCGAAATCAGATAATAATACAGCGGCTGCCCGCCCATGTGGATTTCCACGTCGCAGTCGCCAAACTCCTCGGCGATCTCGTCCGTCAGCTTCTGCGCGTCCTTCTGGGCAACGTCCTTGCCGAAGTAGACGGTGATCAATTCGTCGTCCTCGTTCACGATTTTGCGCATCAGATCGAACGCAACGTCGTGCACGTCGCTTCCGCTGACGATCACCTTTCCGTTGTACAGGCCGATGATGTCCCCCCGCTTGATGTGCAGGCCTTCGATGTCGCTGTCCCGCACGGCGTAGGTAACGGTGCCGGTGCGTACGCGCTGCGCGGATTCCTCCATGCGCTTGGCGTTCTCCTCCGCGCTTACCTCGCCCTGGAAAGCGACCGCAGCCGCGATGCCCATGGCGACGTTCTTGGTGGGGATGACGAACACGCGCTGGTTTTCCGTCATTTCCGCCGCCTGATGCGCCGCCAGAATCACGTTGCCGTTGTTGGGAAGCACGAATACGCATTTCGCGTTGATTTTGGCGATGGCCGCGCCGATGTCCTCGATGCTGGGGTTCATCGTCTGCCCGCCTTCGACGATTTGATCCACGCCCAGATCGCTGAAAATCTGATTAAAGCCCTCGCCCAGAGACACGGCCACGATGCCGAAATCCTTGGGCGGCTCCGCGCTCACGGCCTTAGCCGGGTCTTTGGCGGAGTTGTCGCGGCGCTGCTGAAGCATGTTCTCGATTTTCAGGTTCACCAGTTCGCCCAGCGTCTGGCCGTATTCCAGCGCCTTTCCGGGCGCGTTGGTATGCACGTGCACCTTCACCAGCGACAGGTCGCCTACCACCAGCACGCAGTCGCCGATGCGGTTTAGCCTCCGGCGCAGGGAATCCACGTCCTCCTCCATGATGTCCGGGAAGAGGTTCTGGATCAGGAATTCGGTACAGTAGGCGTAGCGAATCTCCGCCTGCGCTTCGTGGTCGTCTTTGAAGGCGACTTCGCCGTCCGCGGCCAGGTTCACGCGTTCCTCGGGGATCTCCTCGCCGCGCATGGCCGCGGCGTATCCCATGTAAAGCAAAAGAAGGCCGCGGCCTCCCGCATCCACAACGCCCGCCTGCGTCAGCGCGGGCAGCATCTGCTGCGTTTTTTTGAGGATCGCTTCCCCGGTGGTCAGAATGACGTCGAAAAGGGCGTCGTAATCCTCCGGCGCTTTTTCGGCCTGCTTTACCGCTTCTTCGGCGATCACGCGGGCCACGGTGAGGATGGTACCCTCCTTGGGCTTCATCATGGCCTTATAGGCCGTCTCCGAGCCGCTTTTCAGCGCCTGCGCAAATTGCGGGGGCGCGATTTTTTCCACGCCTTCCAGTGCGCGCGCAAAACCGCGATACAGCTGGGAGGTGATCACGCCGCTGTTGCCGCGCGCGCCGCGCAGAGCGCCCTTGGCGAGGGCCTCGGCGGCCTCGCCCGCACTCAGGTATTCCTTCTGACTAAGTTCCTTGGTCGCCGACGCCATTGTGAGCGACATATTGGTGCCCGTATCGCCGTCCGGCACCGGAAAAACGTTCAGGGCGTCAACCTTTTCGCGGTTTTTATCCAGCATCGCCGCGCCGGCCAGCACCATATCGCGCAGCAGCAGACCGTCTATCGACTGTAACAAAGGTTTATCCTCCTAGGAAAATTAGACGCGAACGCCCTCCACTGAAATGTTCACGCGGCGTACCTTAACGCCCGTCATGCTTTCCAGCTTGTAACGAACGGTTTCAACGATCGTCTTGCAGACTTCGGCGATGGAAATGCCGTATTCGACGATGATGAACAGATCCACGTCCAGCATGTCGTCCGCCATCCTCAGCTGTACGCCTTTGGTCAGGTTTTCCCGCCCCAGCCACTGAACAAGGCCGTCTTTGGCCCTCTTACTGGACATCGCGACGATGCCGTAGCATTCCAGCGCGGCGTAGCCTACCACCTTGAGCATCACTTCTTCGGTGATATATACCGTGCCGATATCATTTTTGATCTTGCATTCCATATTGTACATGCCTCCTTGCTACGATGGACGCATCACCGGCAATGATGACCCGCGCGCGGGACGGCGCGGCAGGTCATGTTGATTATACATGATCGCCCCGTTTTTCGCAACCGTTTCTCCGAATTCCCAACCTCCGCGCCGTTTCCCGGCAAGCGGCACCGGCCGTTTTTTCGGCGGCGGGGGTTTGCCCGGACGGGCGCATACCTGTAACAATTTCAGGCCGCCCCCCATGCGCCCGTACCCTGCGAGGCCGCGTCCGCACGGCTCCGTGCGCCGCTTCCCCGCCGGAAGCGGCGCACGCTCAAAGCGCGTTCGTCCCCGGTGAACAAGGCTCTCCGTTTACAACGCCGCGATCTGTGCTATAATAGGAAAGAATGCGCGCGTCTAAATGCCGCATGAACGCCGGATTTTAGCACGGGAGATGCAGCATGAACAGCAATCGCACGAAGTACGCCAGCACGCCTACCTACGGTATGCAGAAGCGCAATTTCGCCAAAAGACAGGCGGCTGCTCAGCCCGCCCCGACCCCCGATTTTACCCAGCAGCCCGCTCTGGAAGGCAATACGCCGGTCGCGCCTTTCGCGGCTCCCAATCCTTTCGTTTCGCCTCAAAGCGCTTATTCCGCCGTGCCTTCCCAGCAGTACGACCCGTCTTTTTATTCGGGGTCCGCGTATGCGCAGAACCCGGTTTCTCCTATGGGAAACTTCCCTGTATACGGCGCTGCGCCGGGCGCGAACGGCTACAACGGCTTTACACCGCTTCAGCCGGGTTCCGCCGCGCCGGGCGCGACGGGTTATAACGGCTTCACGCCCCTGCAACCGGGCAGCGCGGCGCCCGGCGCCGGGCAGAACGGTTTCTCCCCGCGCGCCCAGGGTTTCGTGCCGCCGACGTACCCCCAGAACTCCGCTGCCGCACAACCCGGCCCTTCGTACGGCGACAGGCCCGGTTCCTATCCCGTGTCCGGTATTCCGCTGGGCGTGAACGGCGGCCTGAACGCGCCCCAACCCGGCCCGGGCATGGCGGGCATGCTGTATCCCAACGACAGTTTCCCGCAGGGCGGCACGGCCGGCGGGTTTGCGGCGGGCGGTTTGAACGGCAGCGGTTTACCGCCGCAGGGAAACCCCGTTTTCCAGACGATGCAAATGGGCGGCGGCAACGGCTTCCAGCCCTACCCGGGCCGCGCGGGCGGCGCGCCCGCCTCCCCAACCCCCAAGCCCCCGTTCGACATAGACAAGTGGCTGAAAATCCTGCTTTACGGCGTTCTGCCCGTACTGTTTATTCCCTGTGTTTTCGTTACCCACACCTTCGATTTTTTACGCTACGCGTTCATCATTCTGGCGGTGGTTACCCTAAGCCTGCTGTGGTACCGCCAATCATTCTCCTCCGGTTTGCGCACCACGCTGTCGGTGGGTTATCTGGCGTTAAGCGTCATCGTGATCGCGCTGCTCGTGGGCGGCGTGAAGGACGTTACCAACCCGGGCGGCCGCGCCGTCAACCCGGCTTCGCAGGCGTCGGCCGCGCCGGAAACCACGGTAACCGCCGCGCCGCAGGATGTGCAGGAAACGCCCCCGCCCGATGTGGACGAGGGCGAGTCCGAGGCGGAGCAGCGCCTTTCCACCTTCATGGATTACTGGAGCGTCAACAACTTCGAGCAGATGGCCAACCTCGTGCAGCCCAGCTGGGCCAGCAAACAGGATGGGGCCGCACAGGCGCTTTTTACCGTCATCAGCAATCGTACCCCGCAGGACTACACGATCGAGAGCATATCCGGCACAGCCGGGGATTCCTCCCGCACGATCACGATGAGCGCGACCATCAACAAGAACAACGGCAAAGACCCCGTTCGGTACCGTTTCATGATCCTGATGGTCAACGAGGACGGCGAATGGTACGTCGACCCCAACTCGCTGGCGACCAACGAAACCGCGGACGAAACGCCGACCTCGAGCACTTCCGCGCTGCAAACGCTTGCCCCGCGCATGACGGTAACGCCCGTTCCCGCCGCCGATACCAAGCTTTATTACAACGCCAACGGCGGCAAGTATTACCACATCGATCCGAATTGTTCCGCCGTCAACAAGAAATATCTGCCCATGGCCTCGTTCCTGTACAGCGAACTGGACGATGACCCGTACAACTCCCTGTCTCCTTGTCTGAAGTGCGGCGCGCCGACCCAGTCCCTCGGGGATCTGGCGACGAAAGCCACCGCCTCGCCCACGCCGTAAGGAACCGGCGCTATACGAACATAAAAACGAGCCTCCCGCAGTCGCATCTGACAACGGGAGGCTCGTTTTTCCGTTCTGCTACAGGACCAGTTCGTACTGCCGGTAAACGCGGTATCGTTCCGCGCCGGTGCGTTCGGTAGCCAGAATGCTGGGCAGGTTGGTTTCGTCGATGGTGGAGGCTTCCACTTCCTCCACCCCCAACGTCTGCGCGCGCGAATACGCGGAAAGCGTAAGCGCCACGTTGACGGCTTTGTTCTGGTAATCCGGGGTGACGAACATCATGCTACAACGCACGGCGCGCGCCTTGCCGAACAGGAGCTTCGCCCAGCCGACGGGGAACAGCCTGCCCCGGCTGCCTTTCAGCAACCGGTTGAGGTCCGGAAAGCACACCAGTATGCCCACGGGCCGCTCGTCCGCGTAAGCCATGACGATCAGATCGTTGCGGGTATAGCGGAAGAGCGAGCGCATTTCGTCCAGAATATCGCTCTGCGTGGGTGGCATCAGTTCCCAATCGTCCGGGAACGCTTCGCCAATCACGCGGGCAACCTCGCCGGACAGCTTTCGTACGTTTCGCTGCCGCAGGTCCGCGTGCTGCACCCGGAACTTGAAGCGCTTTTGCGCCATATCGCTCAGACCCTGATAATCCTTGGCGGGGAAATTTTTCAGGAACAGCCGGTAGGCGTAATGGTCGCGATGCTTTGAAAAGCCGTAGGCAGTGAACAGATCGTTGTAATAGGACGGGTTATAGGGGTTGAACACCATCGGCGGGCCGTCGAACCCCCGGTAGAGCAGGCCCTTGGTAAAATCGTCGAAGCCGGGCGTGTTCGGCCCTACGACGCGCGTCATGCCCAGGCCTCTTAAATAGTTGACCGCCGCGTCCAGCACGGCGCGCGCGTACTCCAGATTGTTCTCGCTTTCAAAAAGGCTGACGTAGCCGCGTTTTTCCCCGATGCGCTTGTTCAGGCGTTCGTCCACGCCCGCCAGCACGCGCGCCACGGGGCGTCCGTCGTCGTAGGCCATAAAGAAGGCGTGTTCCCCAGCAAGCAGCGGGTTGTTCTCCCCCAGCAGCAGGTGTAACTGCGAGCCGTACATCGGCGGCACCCAGTTGGGGTCCCCGCGGTACAGGCGGCGCGGAAGCGCCATAAAATCGCGGATCCCCCGCCTGGTTTTTTCCAGCGTCTCCACATAGATCATGCGGATTCCCCTTTCGTTCTCAGGGCGTCCGGTTCACACGCCGCGTTCGTCCGTTAAACCGTGTCCGGTCCGGTTTCCGCCGTATCTGTGCATATTGTATCACAATCCCCGCCCGCGCTCAACGCCGGGCGGAGGATCGTTTCGATTTTCGCTAGCAGCTCCTCGCGGCCCGCGCCGGTCGTGGATGAAAACGAAAGCACTTCCCACGGCTGCACCAGCAGTGCGCGGCAGATGGGCGCGAGATAGCGCCCCCGCGAGCCGCGGCTTACCTGATCCGCTTTGGTGGCCACCACGGTGAAGGGCAGGCCCGCCTGCCGCAGGTAGCGGTTCATGGTCACGTCGTCGGCGGTCGGTTCGTGGCGGATGTCCACCAGTTGCAGCGTGTGTAAAAGCAGCGTGCTTTCGCGGAAATACTTCTCCATCATCGCGCCCCAGCGCTGCTTCTCCGCCTGGTTCACTTTGGCGAAACCGTAGCCGGGCAAATCCATCAGATGGAACGAACCGTTGATTTCAAACACGTTGATCAGCCGCGTCTTGCCCGGCGTGGAGCTGGTTTTACACAGCTTCTTCCGGTTGCACAGCGCGTTGATCAGCGAGCTTTTCCCCACGTTGCTCCGGCCGATCACCGCAATCTGCGCAAGCGTGACGGGCGGCCCCTCCCGGTAATCCGCGAGGCTGGTGACGAATTCCGCGCTTTTGATCTCCATCGGTTACGAACCCTGATAGGCGGAAGGCGCGGGCACGCGAACGGGCGCGGTGAGGCAGGCGGCTTCCGCAGGCGCGGGTTCCGCGCCCGGCAGCGGCGCCGTAAGGGCGAGGCTCACCGCCTCTTCCGCCTGTTCCACGGGCACGACGCACACCTTGCCCAGCACGTTGGCAGGGATATCTTCCAGGTCTTTCAGATTTTCTTTGGGAACCAGCACGGTTTTAAGTCCGGCGCGGTAAGCCGCCAGAATTTTCTCCTTCAGGCCCCCGATGGGCAACACCCGCCCGCGCAGGGTGATTTCCCCGGTCATGGCCACGTCCTGCTTCACAGGGATGCTCGTCAGCGCGCTGGTAAGCGCGGTCGCCATCGCCACGCCCGCCGAAGGCCCGTCCTTGGGCACGGCCCCTTCCGGCACGTGGATGTGGATATCGTGCTGCTTGTAGAATTCGGCGGGCACGCCCCACGCGTCGCTGCGCGCGCGCACCCAGCTGAGCGCCGCCCGGGCGCTCTCCTGCATCACGTCGCCCAGCTTGCCCGTCAGCTGCAGCGCGCCTGCGCCCTGCATCACCGTGCATTCCACGGCGAGGGTTTCTCCGCCCACGGCGGTGACCGCAAGGCCGTTCACCACGCCCACGAGGCTTTTCTTCTCCGTAGGCTCCCGCAGGTACTGCACCGCGCCCAGGTATTCCCTCAGTTTTTTGGACGTCACGGTCACTTCGGCCGCGCCGCTTTCCAGCGTTTCCACGGCGGCCTTGCGTACCACGCGCGCCAGCGTCCTTTCCAGTGTGCGTACGCCCGCCTCGCGCGTATAGCCTTCGATGAGTTCCGCCATCACCGCGTCGCTTACGCGCACACTGCCCGCGGGCAGGCCGTGCGCCTTCACCTGCTTGGGCAGCAGGTGCTTCTTGCCGATCATCAGCTTGTCCACGTCCGTGTAGCTGGGCACCTCGATAATCTCCAGCCGATCCAGCAGAGCGGGTGGGATGGTGTCTACGGTGTTGGCGGTGGTGATGAACATCACGCGGCTCAAATCGAAAGGCAGTTCCATGTAATGGTCGCGGAAACCGGAGTTCTGCTCCGCGTCCAGCACTTCCAGCAGCGCCGAGGCGGGATCGCCGCGGAAATCGCTGCTCATTTTATCAATTTCGTCAAAGAGAAACACGGGGTTTACGGTGCCCGCGCGTTTCATGCCCTCGATGATGCGGCCCGGAATCGCGCCCACGTAGGTGCGCCGGTGCCCGCGGATTTCCGCCTCGTCCCGCACGCCGCCCAGCGACATCTGCACGAACTTACGCCCGACGGCTTCCGCGACGGCGCGCACGATGCTGGTTTTACCTACGCCCGGAGGGCCCACGAGGCAGAGGATCGGGCCCTTCATATCTTGCTTGATGCGCAGCACCGCGAGGTATTCGATGATACGCTCCTTGACCTTCTGTAATCCGTAATGGTCGCGGTCGAGGATACGGGCGGCCCGCTTGAGGCTCAGGTTATCCTTAGTGGTCACGCCCCAGGGCAGATCGAGAATCCATTCCACGTAGGTGCGGCTCACGCCGATCTCCGGCGTGCCCGGCGCCATGTGGGACAGGCGGTCCAGTTCCCGTTCCGCTTTCTGGCGCGCCTCGTCGTTGACCGGCGTGCGGGCAAGCTTCTCCCGCAAATCATCCACGTCCGTGGCTTCCTTGTCGCCCAGTTCCGTCTGGATGGCCTTGATCTGCTCCCGCAGGTAATAATCCTTCTGGTTTTTCTCGATCTGCTGCTTGATGCGCGCCTGCACGCTCTTTTCCAGTTCCGCCAGGCGGGTTTCCCTTACCAGGATGGCGCAAAGCGCTTCCAGCCGTTCCCGCACGTTCAGCTTTTCCAGGATCGTCTGCCGGTCTTCCAGCTGGGTCAGTACGTTGGCCGCGATGGTATCCGCCAGCAGATCGGGCTTTTGCAGGTTCACGACGGAGCGCAACGTCTCCTGCGAGGTACGCGCGCTGGACTTGCCGAACTCGGCAAAATAGTCCCTCGTGGTGCGAACCAGCGCCTTCATCTCGTCGTCGTCCGCGCGTACGGAGGGCTGGCGCACGGGGCGCACATCCGCCAGCATCAGGGGGTCTTCCTGCGCGACGCTTTCCAGCGTGGCGCGGCGCTCCCCCTCCACCAGCACGCGGATGCTGTCCCCCGGAAGGTTCAGCACCTGCTTGATCAGCGCGATGGTGCCGACCTTATACAGGTCCGCGCCGGAGGGGTCCTCCACGTCCGCGTCCTTCTGAGCGACCAGAAAAATACGCTGGTCGTCCAGCATCGCCTTTTCCAGCGCGGCTACGCTCTTGGCGCGGCCCACGTCGAAATGCAACACCATATGGGGAAAGACCATCGTACCCCGGAGCGGAAGCACCGGGATGCGGGTCAGCGTTTTCCTTTTGGTAACTTTAGGCATGGTTTCCTCCTTGCGACGGTCTGCCCTTTCCAGACGGGCCCCGCCGCGACTTCATTATATCGGTTGGCGGCCTTGAAAGCAAGCCGCCGTGGTGTCGAACACGCCGCATCGGTCAGGATGCGGCGTGTTCGACGGTTCTGTTCAGCCCGCGCTGTTCTGTTTCTTCTTCACGGCCGGTGTGCGTACCGTGCGCGGTTTGCGTACCGGCGTATCGCTCTTGACGAGCTTGGGCGGTTCCTCGCCGTTAACGCATTTCATCGTGATGATGCACTGGCGCACGTCGTTGCGGCTGGGAAGATCGAACATCGTATCCAGCATAAGCTTCTCGATGATCGCCCGCAGGCCGCGCGCGCCGCTTTTGCGCTGGTTGGCCTGTTTGGCGATCGTCAGCAACGCGTCGGGCTCGAAAAGCAGCTCCACGCCGTCCAGATCCATCAGGTACACATACTGCCGTACCAGCGCGTTCTTGGGTTCGGTCAGGATACGCACCAGTTCGTTTTCGCTGAGCTGGTCGAGCGTCACCACGATCGGCAGCCGGCCTACGAACTCCGGAATCAGACCGAACTTGATCAGGTCCTCCGGCCGCATGTGTTTGAAGGTTTCGCTGTAATCCTGTTCCTCGGTGCTCTTCACGTCCGCGCCGAAGCCCAGCGTTTTC
>CAZCCZ010000032.1:31398-39086 GCA_964497495.1 uncultured Oscillospiraceae bacterium | reverse complement strand
CATGCGAACCAACCCGCTGAAGGTGGCGCGGAAGAACCGGCGCTGGATCTGGGCATGCAGCTCCTGCGCGTTACGCCGGGGCAGCCGCTGATGCGCGGCGACGATGTGCTAGCGGTGCAGACGCGCTTGCTGGCCAAAGGGTATGCGCCAGGCAAGCTGGACGGCGTGTACGGGAGTATTACCAAGGCGGCTGTGGTGGCCTTGCAGACGGCCTGCGGCATCAAGGCAGACGGCGTTGTGGGGCCGGATACGCGGGTGTTTTTGCGGTGACAGTTGATATACAAGAAAAGGGGTGCGCTAAGTGACAGACCAACAGAAAAAGCAGATCACAGGCATGCGACTGAGGGGCGCCAGCCATGCTGTGATTGCCGATGCGCTGGGGCTTTCACGCAATACCGTGAAGTCCTTTTGCCTGCGCAATCTGCACCCAGAACCTCTTGAAGTACAGGCTGTCTCAGCTAAAAGTAGCATCTGCACCCAGTGCGGAAAGGGGTTCGTGTTCTGCCCAGGGCATCGGCAGCGCCGCTTCTGCTCTGACCAGTGCCGTATGGTCTGGTGGAATTCGCATCGGGATTTGCTTAAAAGCAATACCAAGGTGGAGTACACCTGCGTCAGTTGTGGCAAGCATTTCATGGGCTATGCGAGACAGCAGCGGAAGTATTGTTCTCACCGCTGCTACATCAACGATCGTTACGGGAAGGAGCTTTCATTTCATGAATGACCGGATCATCGCCTACTGCTCTGCCATGGCGCAGGCGCGGCGGATGCTCTCCCTGCGGCTGATTACTAAGGAGGAGTACGGCAAAATTGATACCATGATGCTGCATAAGTACGGCTTATCTTTGGGTAGTTTGTTTCGCGACATGAGCTTGATAACGGGCTGACGCCGAGCTAACATGTCACACCACAGGCCCGGTTATTAAGTGTCAAACGGGAAGTGGGGAGGCGACATGATGCCTAAGATCATACTGAAAATCGAGCATCCAAAAGGGCTTGAGCGACGGCTACGGGTGGCAGCATACCTGACTGCTTGACAATCAAATACGCAACTGGTATTATGGAGTAAAGAACCGGCATGGGTGTTTTAGAAAGGCTACCATGAAAGGCTTTATCAAGATTTGCTTTAGGCGATATGATAGGGTCTTTTTTGTTTTTACTCAGATTTGTGCTTTAAAGCACTAAACCCAATAATAAAGACTTCGCACATGGCAATGTAGGCTTATTCATAGAGGCAATCATTTCTCATCTCACATTTTACGCATCAGTTTTCAGATGCAGGATGGTGACAGCCTCCAGCTAAACCAAGCGTTCGTATTCACATACTATTTTACACAGTTCGGGAGGGAATAAACTTGGAACGGGATCTTCATATCAATGAGCTAGACCACAAACGGCTTATGCGGCTGATCGAGGATGCGCTCAATGGTGTCACGGAGCAGAGTAATTCATTACGCTCTTTACAAGTCGAACTCGCACGGGCCACCGTGGTAAACGCTGAAGAATTACCTCGCGACGTAGTTACTATGCGGTCGCGCGTTCTGATCATGCTAGACGACGAAGAAAAAGAAATCACGCTCGTCTATCCCAATGAGGCGAACCTCTCTACCGGAAAGATTTCGATCCTTTCACCTGTCGGTACAGCAATCATAGGCTATCGCGTGGGCGATGTCGTTAACTGGTTAACACCCGGCGGTCTTAAGCGTATTAGGATCAAGAAGGTTCTTTATCAGCCCGAAGCATCGGGCGATTACGAATCGTGATGAACTATCAAAGACAATAATTCTATATCCTGGTGAATTTTTCCAGGCAAAACGAAGAAAATGAAGCTCGCAAGCAATTGCAGAATGTGCAGATTGCGTTGTATACGATATGGTTGGCGCAAATATCGTTGGATTCCTGCAGTATAAAAGTAATGATGGCGCAGGGAATCTGGTTAGGCAGCTTGCTAATCAACAGTGAAAGCTCCGGATGCTGGATACGGAGCTTTCTGCTGTACAGGTGGGCCAATCCAAGGTCTTCACATGCGTGCTTTTTTGATCCTTTTCTTTCGGAAGTGCCCTCCGTGACTCACACATAAAAATGGATATCATGGTGCTGCATAAGTACGACCTGTTTTTGGGTAGTCTGTTTCACGATATGACCTTGATAACGGGCGGACGCCGAGGTAACATGTCACACCGTGGAGGTGACACGATGCCCAAAATTATACGGAAAATCGAGCATCCAAAAGGGCTTGAGCGTCGGTTACGTGTTGCGGCATACGCCCGCGTATCCAGCGGCAAGGATGCGATGCTGCATTCCCTGTCAGCACAGGTCAGTTACTACAGCGCGTTCATCCAGCAGCATCCGGGGTGGCAATATTGTGGCGTGTATGCCGATGAGGCGCTCACGGGTACCAAAGAAGCTCGCGACGATTTTCAGCGGCTGCTCAAAGACTGTCGTAACGGTCAGGTCGACATGGTGATCACGAAATCCATCTCCCGCTTTGCACGCAACACGGTCACTCTGCTTGAGACCGTGCGAGAGCTCAAAGCGCTGGGGGTGGATGTTTTCTTTGAAGAGCAGAATCTGCACAGCATCAGCACCGATGGGGAGCTGATGATTACCATTCTGGGCTCCTACGCTCAGGAGGAAAGCCTCTCTGCCAGTGAAAATCAGAAGTGGCGGGTGCGCAAGGGGTTTGAAAACGGAGAACTGGTTAACTGGCGGTTCATGTTTGGATACGCCATCAGCAAGGATGGAATCTACGTCAACCCAGGCGAGGCTAAGATTGTTCAGGAGATATTCCAACGTGCACTCGCCGGAGAGAGTTTCGGCGCCATCTGCCGCGATCTGAATGCGCGAGGGGTAAACGGCGCCCTTGGCGGGCAGTGGAGCGTGACTCGGATCCACGCCATCCTCAGCAATGAGAAATACACAGGCAACGCACTGTTGCAAAAGCGCTACCGCAACAACCATCTGGAGAAAAAGCTGTGCCACAACCATGGCGAGCTGCCCAGATATTTTGCGACAGAGTCACACCCAGCGATCATTGACGAAGCGACCTTTCAAGCCGCACAGGACTTGCTCACGCGCCTCGATGAGAAAACCTCACACCGCGCTAAACCGCAACTGAGCGAGTTCACAGGGATGATCCTTTGCCCCCATTGCGGCAAGCCCTACAAGCGTGTGACGAGCAATGGCAGCATCGGTTGGAACTGCAGAACCTATCAGGAAAAGGGTAAACAATTCTGCCGGGGCAAGAAGATTCCGGAGGAAACCCTGAAAGCTGCCTGTGCTGATGTTTTAGGGCTAGACAAGTATGACACCACAGTATTTTCGGAGAATGTCGAATCCATTGTGATTCCCGAGGATAACAGGCTTCAATTCCATCTGAAAGATGGGCGTGTGGTAGATCGCGCTTGGGTAGACCGCTCAAGGGCTGCCAGCTGGCAACCTGAAATGAAAGAAGCCGCTCGGCAGCGAATGTTGAAACAAAGGAGGTTACGCTGATGGCTAGCTCAATTACCTGCATACCAGCGACAAGGAACGTTTTCACGGCGATCCCCATGACTTCCATTACCAAACGGCGGGTCGCGGCTTATGCCCGCGTTTCGACCGACAGCGATGAGCAGTTCACCAGCTACGAGGCGCAGATCGACTATTACACCAAGTTCATCCAGCAGCGCGATGACTGGACCTATGTTTCCGTGTATACCGACGAGGGCATCAGTGGCACCAACACCAAGAAGCGTGAGGGTTTCAACCAGATGATTACTGACGCGCTCGCCGGGAAGATCGACCTGATCGTCACCAAGTCCGTCAGCCGCTTCGCCCGCAATACCGTGGACAGTCTGGTCACGGTGCGCAAGCTCAAAGAACGCGGCGTGGAGATCTTCTTTGAGAAGGAGAACATCTGGACGCTGGATTCCAAGGGCGAGTTGTTGATCACCATTATGTCCTCCTTGGCTCAGGAGGAAAGCCGCAGTATATCCGAAAATGTGACCTGGGGTCAACGGAAGCGGTTTTCTGACGGCAAAGTGAGCATGCCCTACAAGCATTTTCTGGGCTATGAGAAGGGCGAGAACGGGCAGCCCGTGGTTAACGAGAAGGAGGCCGTGATCGTCAGGCTTATATTCCGTCTGTTTCTAGAAGGTAAAACCCCTGCTGGCATTTGCCGCCATTTGGATGCAAACGGCATACCCACGCCCTCCGGCAAGCAGAAATGGAGTCAAACTACGGTGAACAGCATCCTACGGAATGAAAAGTACAAGGGTGATGCATTGCTGCAAAAGCGCTTCACGGTGGACTTCCTGACCAAGCGTATGAAAACTAACACCGGTGAGGTGCCGCAGTTTTATGTGGAGGGCAGTCACGAGGGGATCATCTGTCCACAGGAGTTTGACATGGTGCAGGCCGAAATCGAGCGCCGCAAGGGCATTGGCGATCATTACAGCGGTAGCAGCATGTTTTCTTCCAAGCTGGTCTGCGTTGATTGCGGTGCCTTTTTCGGGCAGAAGGTCTGGCATTCCACCGACAAGTACCGCAAGGTGATCTGGCGTTGCAATGCCAAATTTAATGGGGAGCACAAATGTGCTACTCCGCACCTGACGGAAGAGAAAATCAAGGTAATGTTCCTAAAAGCCTACAATGAGCTCATGGGCAACCGTGAAAAAGTCATTTCGGATTGCAGGCTCATGCTGGAAATGCTTGCTGACCATTCGAATTTGGATATCCAGATTGCGAAGGCAAACGAGGAAATCGTACTGGTTTCCGGCCTTGTCAGCGCCTGTGTTTATGAGAATGCCGAAAAAGCCCAAGACCAAGATGCTTTCAATAAACACTATAACAGCTTGGTTGCTAGGCATCAGAAAGCTATGGCACGGCTTGAAAAGCTCAAAGCCGAGCTTTCTGACAGGGTGAATCGCGAGCGGGAGTTACGGGGGTTCATCGACGCTTTAGCGACCAGCCCGCTTGTGTTGGACAATTGGGATGAGCAAATCTTTAGTTTACTGGTGGTGAAAGGGATCGTGGGGAGTGACGGGGACATTGACTTTGAATTTAGATATCGAGCTGCTTGCTGATTTTATCAACCATCTCCTCGCCCGCATCTGTCAGCGCTATGATGCCCAAGTCAAGGCCAGGCGTGCTCGTTGTGCTGATATATTGTATTTACTGCCTTTATCGAAATCGTTTGTGGTCAACATCAATTATTTACTGTCGATGTACACAAGCACAACAAATTTCAGAATCAACACGGCGCCTGTGCCCAATCCCGCTCGCAAGTAGCCAGATTTCCAAATAAATGGTATCATAAGAGGGAAGAACAGATTTGCATATCCATAAACGACAACGGAAGGAGGCGAAAGAGTGGCGAACTTTTTACTATTGACCGCAGCGGTTATCGTAGCTTGCGTGATCTTCCAGAAAATCAGCAGTCGGTTGGGCGTGCCCGCTCTGCTGGCCTTTATCCTGCTGGGGATGCTTTTTGGCTCGGATGGGCTGATGAAAATTGCATTCGACGATTATGCTCTAGCCGAGCAGCTCTGCTCCGTCGCCCTGATCTTTATAATGTTCTACGGCGGCTTTGGCACCAAATGGCGGCAGGCGCGTCCCGTGGCGCTGAAGGCCGGGCTGCTGTCGTCGCTGGGCACGGTGCTTACAGCGGGGCTGGTGGGGCTTTTTTGCTGGCTTGCACTACGTTTGGATGTGATGGAAAGTTTTATGATCGGCGCGGTCATCAGCTCCACGGACGCCGCATCGGTCTTCTCCATCCTCCGTTCCCGACGCCTGAACCTGAAGGATAACACGGCTTCGCTGTTGGAGATCGAAAGCGGAAGCAACGACCCGTTCTCCTACATGCTTACGGTCATTCTGCTGTCCCTGATGGGCGGCAAGACTGCATCGGGCGGGTTTACCTACGCGGTGTTTGCGCAGCTGGCATATGGAGCGGTCTTCGGCGTGAGCATCGCAGCGCTGGCAGTGGCCTTTCTACGCCGTTTTTATTTCGCGGCGGACGGTTTTTGCGCCGTGTTTCTGGTGGCGGTAGCGTTGCTGGCCTATGCCGCGCCTGCCGCCGTGGGTGGGAACGGCTTTCTCTCGGCCTATCTGGCGGGTATCCTGCTAGGCAACGCGAAAATTCCCAACAAGGGCGTGCTTGTCAATTTTTTCGACGGCGCGACGGGGATGATGCAGATGTTGCTCTTTTTTACGCTGGGGTTGCTGTCGTTCCCCTCCAGCCTGCCTGCCATCGCCCCCACAGCGCTGCTCATCGCGCTGTTCCTCACCTTCGTGGCGCGCCCGGCGGCGGTGTTCGCCATCCTGTCACCATTCCGCTGTAGCATACGGCAGCGGCTGCTGGTATCGTGGGCGGGGATGCGCGGGGCCGCGTCCATCGTGTTCGCCATCATGGTCACGGTCGACCCCACGTCCACAAGCTTCGACATCTACCACATCGTGCTTACGATTGTGCTGTTCTCCATCCTGCTGCAAGGGTCGCTGATCCCGCCCGTCGCCCGCGCCCTGCGCATGACCGACCCCTCCGCCGACGTCATGAAAACCTTTACCGACTACACCGACGAAGTCCCGGTGCAGTTTATTCAGTTTGTTATCCCTGCGGAACATCCCTGGGCAGGCCGAACGGTATCGGAGCTACCCCTGCCGCCGGATACGCTGCTCGTGCTGGTGCTGCGCGGGCATGAAAAAACCGTGCCCAACGGCTCCACGGTTGTTTTGCCGGGCGACATGCTGGTATTAAGTGGCATGGCGGGCGTGAAGATCGACGGCGTGTGCCTTTACGAGAAAGCGCTGGAGCCGGGCGACGGACTGATTGGTAAAACACCGGCAGAGCTTACGGAAAACGACCGTCTGATTATGATGATCTGCCGCGACGGCGGCATCGTAATTCCCAACGGCACGACGACTTTACGGGAAAACGATGTGCTGGTGATGAACGAAACAGAAAACCCTTGACCCCGCTGCATACTCGGCGTATGATTCGTGTTCCACCAAGCTGCGGGCAAGTTCCACCGCACGGTGCCAGCCATACTGCGCCGACCTGCGTTTATTCTGTTTCCTGATGGAATATGCGAATGATCGGTCGGTTTCCAGAACCCATCTTAGAGGGGAATCCATTCGTACCTTGTTACCCCAAGCGTCTTAATTCATTGGTTGAGTACTTTGATCTTGCGAATTTATCGGGATACTGTCAATCGAGACTATGTCCAACCTTGAGGGGTCACTTCAGCATTTGAGGGTGGGTGCAAAAAAATGCACCCATCTGAGCATTTGTGTAAGAATGCCTTGCGCATGGTAATCCTTGTGCATAAGCGAGCCTCAAAAGCAAGACTTAAAGCCAATGCACCAAGCCTCCGAATCGCTGAAACCCTTACAAATCAATCCTTTCCACCCAAACAAAAAGGACATCAACCTCGTATCGAGATTGACGTCCTTTTATGGTGGAGCATAGGAGACTCGAACTCCTGACCCCAACACTGCCAGTTCTGTAATTAGCGTTTATCTGGATTTATCTAGTGTCAGGAAGTGCTTATTATCAAATGGTTACGTGATATGTAGTGTTATCCAGTATCATCTAAATTCGTCTGGGTTGCTGTCAGAACTGCTGTCAATTTTTTGTTATATAATATATATTTATCAAATTGGTTATAGAAAACGCGGGTCAAAAGGGTCAAAAGGTATCAAACCATTGT
>CAZCCZ010000032.1:0-31388 GCA_964497495.1 uncultured Oscillospiraceae bacterium | reverse complement strand
GCCAACTCTCCATTGGTCTGCCGGGTCGCAACGGAAGAATTATACTATCTCCCGGTTGGCTTGTCAATTCGTATTTTACCGTCTGCGGAGGTTCTTTTTCCGGCGTTCCCAATATTTTACCGAAATGGTTGACAAGCGCGCGGATTCCGGTATAATAATAAAGATTCTTTGGAAACCTATGCCGAAGACAGCGAGCGGGGGAAACCCCTTGATGAAGCGAAAGCAGCGCTCGCCGAGGTGTAAGGCGGGAGTTCGCTCCCCATGCGACGTTGTTCGCCCTTGCGCCTGCAAGGGTTTTCTTTATGGAATCGAAAAATCCTGTGAAGAAGGAGGTGCAAACCCGATGAGCAAGAACTTCGATCTGAAAAAGCAGGCGGTTACGGAAATCACGCAAAAGTTCCGCGACGCCAAAGGCGTGGTGGTGCTCAACTACAGCGGGCTGAACGTGGAACAGGTGACCAGGCTGCGCGCGCAATGCCGCGCGGAGAAGGTGGACTACTGCGTGCTGAAAAACACGCTGGCCCGCCGCGCGCTGGACGACCTGAACATCACCGGCATGGACGACATGTTGAACGGCCCGTCCGCCTTCGCTTTCGGCATGGAGGACGTGGTATCGCCCGCCAAGGTGATCAGCGACTTCATGGACAAGACGAAGACAGAGGCCATCAAGATCAAGGCGGGGCTGATGGGCAGCGAGGTAATCTCCGCCGAAAAGGTGTCGGAACTGGCCAAGGTGCCTTCCCGCGAGATCCTGCTGGCCCGGTTGCTGGGCAGCTTGCAGGGCAGCGTGAGCGGCTTTGTGCGCGTGCTGGACGCCATCGCCAAGAAACAGTCGGAAGGCGCGGCCGCGCCCGCCGAAGCGTAACGACGGAACACAACGAGCCTGTGAAGGCACATGAATGGAGGATATTCAAATGACTCACGAGGAATTTATCGCGGAGATTGAGAAAATGTCCGTGCTGGAGCTCAACGATCTGGTGAAGGCGCTGGAAGAGAAGTTCGGCGTTTCCGCCGCCGCCGCCGTCGTCGCCTCGCCCGCCGCGGGTGCCGCCGCCGCCGCCCCTGTGGAAGAGAAGACCGAATTCGACGTCATCCTCAAGGAAGCCGGCAGCGAGAAGATCAAGGTTATCAAAGCCGTGCGCGAAGTGGTCAGCGGCCTGGGCCTGACGGAAGCCAAGAACCTGGTGGAAGGCACGCCCAAGACCCTCAAGGAAGCCGTTTCCAAGGAAGAAGCCGAGAAGATCAAGGCCAAGTTCGCCGAAGTCGGCGCGACGGTCGAAATCAAGTAAACGGTTTGCGCGCCGCTTCGGTGGCGCGAGCTACAAGAAGCCTCCGCGGGCATCTGCCCGCGGAGGCTTCTTGCGTACCGGCGAAGCGGCGCGGCTTATTTCGTGTAATCGTAGGCCAGCACGATGCCGCCCATATTGTCTAGGCTGGCGATGTAGCCGCCCGCGGGGTTGGGCACGGGGACGTCGTAAGTGGCGGCGTCCGCCGCCTTGATGCGGTAGATTTCGTATTGCAGCGCACCGTCCTTATAGATGCACAGGTGCGGGTGGGCGATAAGGAACTCCACGTACTCTTCCAGACAGTAGTCCATGATCTTCATGGCCTCGGAGTGCGCGACGCCCACGTAACGGTACAGATCGAGACGCGTGCTCACGCCCGTCTTGTAGCTCTTGTCCTCCCAGCTGGAGTTGGGATAATCTTCAGTGGGGAAACGGAAGACCACGCCGTACTTCCAGCAGTTGTCCGTAATCCATTTTCCCTGCGCGGATTCCTGAAACTTCTGTTTGTTCAGCTCCGCGTCGGTCTTGCTGAAGATGTCCAGCTGGAAAGAAAGACCGGTCTGATATTCGCTGGTTCCGGGGTAATTAACGTATCTCTTCGTCTGCTCGATCAGCACGTCACCGCTGTACTTGCTGCTGAGACTCTCCATCTTGCTATTGAACAGTTCCGTCTGTTCGTCGTTGGAACGGTAGGCTTTCCGTACGATATATTCGGTGTACCCTGCCTCCGACGCGCCCGCGAGCATGTTTTCCAGCGACTTGTAGGCCGCGGGGAACATGCGGACGTTGTTGTCCGTAATGGCGATCTTCCAGCCGCTGCTCTTGCCGACGCTCACCAGCGTATCTTCGGAGAAATCGGACGGAATCGTATGCCACGGGTTGACCAGCAGCAAACCGCCGGTCAGCAGGTCGGCTCGGTTCAGCGTGACGGTGCTCACGTTTTCCAGTTCCGTGCCGGTCGCGTCTTCCATGCGCCACGTTACGCCGTCCAGCGTCGCCTCCCAGAAGGGGGATTCGACGGCCGTTACTTCGCCGGTGTCGGGGTTGACGGTCACGCGGTTGCTCTCGCTCAGCGCGTTCATCTGGGCGTTGAAAGCTTGCTCGCCGTCGGCGTTGAGCTTATCAACCTCCTGGCGCTTGGCTTTGTAATCGTTGAGCACCGCGCTGTTACACAGCAGGAAGACCGCGGCGCTGACCACGGCCACGATCAGAAGCGCGACCACGATCTTCACAAGCAGCCTGTAGGAGTCGCGGTCTTTCTTACGCAGTTTCCCGTTGGATTTCATACGGTTGATCACCATCCAATCCTAGCTTACGGCGCGTCCGCCTCGTTCGGCAACCGGCCGAAGACCTCGTATATATGTTCCAGTTCCTGCGCGCTGCTGTAGGTGAGCGTTATCTTGCCTTTTCGTTCGGTGCCGGTCAGTACGGTTTTCACGCCGAGCGTACGGCGTACCGTATCCACCAGCGCGGAGAGTTCCGCGCTCGCGGGCTTTGCCGCCGGGGCCGTGCGCGCGGGCAGGGGCTTCTTTTGGGCGGCTTCCTCCAGCTTGCGAACGTTATAGCCGTAGAGCACGGTTTGGTGCGCCAGCTCCAGCTGGCGGCTTTCGGGCGCGACCCCGGCCAGCACGCGCGCGTGGCCCGCGGAAAGCTTGCCTTCCACCACCATGGCGATTACGCTTTCGGGGAGCGTTAAAAGCCGAAGGGAGTTGGCCACGGCGGGGCGGCTGCGGCCCAGCTTTTTGGCCGCGTCTTCCTGCGTGTAGCCGCACTGTTTCATCAGCCGCTGGATGGCCTGCGCCTCCTCGATGGGGTTCAGGTCCTCGCGCTGGAGGTTCTCGATCAGCGCGGCTTCCATCTGCTGTTCCGCGGTCAGGTTGCGTACGAGGCAGGGAATGGTGATAAGCCCCGCGATGCGCGCCGCGCGGAAGCGGCGCTCGCCCGCCACGATGCGGTAACGGGTGCCGTTTTCCACCACGAGAATGGGCTGCAACATACCCGCCTGGCGGATACTGTCGGCCAGCTGCTCCAACGCGTCTTTGTTAAACGCCTTGCGCGGCTGGGACAGGTTGGGGTCGATATCGGAAACGGGAATCTCGCGTACCGTGGTATCCAGAAAATCGTCGTTTTGCGGAAGGAGGGCATCCAAGCCGCGCCCGAGACCGGTTTTTCTCACAGGGCAAGCCTCCTTCGCGTCATTGATACAACGGGGCGGAAGGCTTTATTTGTTCCGCTCCAGAAATTCTCTTGCCAGTTGCCGGTAGGACTCGGCGCCGAGGCTGCGCGGGTCGTACTCGTGAATGGGCAACCCGTGGCTGGGCGCCTCACCCAGACGGACGTTGCGGGGGATGGCGGTGGCGTACACCTTGTTCCTGAAATGCTTCTTCACGGAGTCCACCACCTGCAGCCCAAGGTTGGTGCGCCCGTCCAGCATCGTCAGCAGCACGCCCTCGATATCCAGCCCGGGGTTGAAGCCGTGCTTGACGCGGTTGACAGTGTTCATCAGGCTGGTGACGCCTTCCAGCGCGTAGTATTCGCACTGGATGGGAATCAACACCCGCTGCGCCGCCGTCAGGGCGTTCACGGTCAGGAGCCCCAGCGAGGGAGGACAGTCGATCAGCAGAAAGTCATACTCGTTTTCCACGGTCTGCAGGATGCGCTTCAGCCGGTATTCGCGCGCGTCCAGGTCTTTCAGTTCCAGTTCCGCCCCGGCCAGGCGGATGTCGGCGGGCGCAAGCCGAAGGTTGGGGACGCCGGTATCCAGAATGGCGGAGGAGAGGGAAACGTTACCCATCAGCGCCTCGTACACCGTTCGGTTTCCGGCTTTGAGCCCGAGGCCGCTGGTGGTGTTCCCCTGCGGGTCCAGGTCGATCAGGAGAACTTTCTTGCCGAGTTCGGCAAGGCAGGCGGTCAGGTTGATGGCCGTCGTGGTTTTCCCGACGCCGCCTTTCTGGTTGGTAACGGCAACAATCTTCCCCATGTCATCAGTCCCCGTTTTCGTTTTACGGTCTGCAAGCCTTGATTATTCTACCGTTTTTTACGCGAAAAGTAAAGAGCGCAACATACGAATAAACCCGCCCGGCAGGTTCGGCATGCCGGGCGGGTTTAATAAGCGTTTAAAAAACGAGCGAGATTTCGGCGTCGCCGTCGTCCCCGTACTCCTCCAGCACCGTGGACTCGATGCCGTTGGCGGTGTGGGTGGCTTCCAGCAGCATCTGCTGTTCCACGTTTCCGCCCGCGTCCACGAACGCTTTCATTTCCGCCTGCCAGGTGTCGGTGAATTCCTCCAGCGAAAGGCCGCTGGTACGGATGTATCCCGCAATCTCGCGTCCCACGTAGCGCAGATGCCAGGGCTCATAGGGGACCTTCGTGATGTCTTCCTTATCCTTCGGATACCGCAGAATGAACCCGTAACTGTAACAGTTTTCCGCCATCCACTGGGCTTCCGGCGTCTGGTAGAAAGAATCGTTCATATATTTGTTGCTGGCGTTATAACCGACGCTCAGCACGTCCATGGCCAACCCCGTCTGGTGTTCGCTGGCGCCCGGCGGGCTGCTGATGCCGTCGTCCACGCCGTTGTTGCGCGCGATGTAATTGTTATAGGTGGTTTTCTGCGTGCCGTAGCTGCGGTATCCGCTTTTCAGGATCAGGCGCAGGCCGTCGCTGCTGTTGAATTCCTGCTCGACCCAGTTCCCGCTCTTGTCTTCGACCTGATAGGCGTACTCGGTCACCAGCGCCGCGTCCTCGAACATCTTAACCAGCGCGTCGTTCGCTTCCCGGGTAATTTCGATCTTGCTGCTGGAAGCGCATTTGACGGACGCGCCCACCATATCGGCGGGAACGAAATCCTCCGCCAGCAGATGGTCGCGGTTGACCAGCGTGGCGTGGCTGCTTTCAAGCTCCGTGACGGGAACGGTAAAAACCCACTTCACGCCGTCCACGGCGTTCGCCGTTTCCGACTCGGCCAGCGCGGCGGGGAAGCAGGAGAACAGGATCAGCGCCAGGAACAGGGCGGTCAGCTTCTTCATGCTTGCACCTCATTCGTTGGATTGGATCAGGTATTCGTAAACCGCCAGCCTGTGGGCGGAAAGATAGGTTTCCAGCGGTAGCCCGGATTCGTAAATCGCCGCCGCCTGCTCCGTGCCCACGTAACGCACGTGCCACGGCTCGTAGGCGTACCCCGTAACGCTTTCCTGCCCCTCCTGATAGCGGAGAATGAAGCCGAAACGGTACCCGTTGGCGGCAACCCAACGGCCCGCCTCCGTATCGCCGAACTTTGCGTTGAGCTGGGATGAATTGCGTTGCGCAAGGTCCATAGCCATGCCCAGCTGGTGTTCGCTGGCGCCCGGATGCGCGGAGTACATGTTCGCCCTTTCCAGGCCGGACGTTTTTACCTTGCGGGTGTATATGGTCTTTTGCTTGGCGTAGCTGCGGTAGCCCGACACGGTGGAAAGGTTCACGCCTTCCGCCTTGGCGGCGGTGAACATTTCTTCCAGCGCCGCGGCGGCGTCGCCGCGCATGGATTGGGACATGCCGAAAACGTCGGTTTTACGCACCTCCGGTACGTACTTCTCGCTCACCGTATGCTGGCGGTTAACCAGATAAAGCGTGCCGTCGATATTTTTATCCGGCATCGCAACGTCCATACCGCCCCTGAGAAGCGTTACGGACAAAGCGACTACTGATAGGACGCTTTGCAGGACCAAATCATTCACGCTCCCGAAAATAAATCCGCAGCTAACTTTTTTCGCCGTCTAAAAGCTTCGCTCCTGCCTCGCAGGCACTTTTTATCAGGCGTTCATCGGCTTTTAACGTAACCGCCACGCCGTCGGCGCGGTGTTCCTGTTCGTATACGTCGCCGGTCTGGTGCAGGCGCGCCAGCAGCCCGTAGCTGGAAAAGGGGATTAACAAACGGCGCGTTTGAGAGCCGGCGCTGAGCGCGTTCTCGATGCGTTGCAACAGTTCCGGCACGCCGCTCCCGCCCGTGGCGCTGACGACCACCGCGCCCGGCAGCGTATCCGGCTGCGGGGTGAAAAGATCGCTCTTGTTTAGCACGTCGATGCGGGGCGCGTCGGTCGCGCCGAGACTTTGTAAAACCTCCTCCACGGTGGCGTGTTGGGCGTGCATTTCCGGGTTGGAGCCGTCGGAGACGATGACCAGCACGTCCGCCAGCGCGGCCTCCTCCAGCGTGGCGCGGAATGCCTTCACCAGTTCGTGCGGCAGCTTGCGAATGAAGCCGACCGTGTCCGTCAGCAGGATCTGCCTGCCGTGGGGGAGGGCCACCGGACGGCTGACGCTGTCCAGGGTCGCGAAAAGCTCATCCTTTACATAGACGTTGGAACGGGTTAAAAAGTTGAATAAAGTTGATTTTCCCGCGTTGGTATAACCCACCAGCGCGACCACGGGGGTTTCCCGCTTCTCCCGGTCCTTGCGTCGGAGCGTGCGCTGCCGGTCGATGACGGCCAGCTGCTGTTCCAGCGCGGTCAGCCTTTCGCGGATGCGGCGGCGGCTGACTTCCAGCTTGCTTTCGCCGGGGCCGCGCGTGCCGATGCCGCCCGCCAGACGGCTGAGCACCAGCCCCTGCCCCAGCAGGCGCTGGGAACGGTAGGCCAGCTGCGCCATCTCCACCTGCAATTTGCCTTCGCGGGTGCCGGCGCGCGCGGCGAAAATATCCAGAATCAGCGCGGTGCGGTCGATCACCTTCACGTTCAGCAGTTCTTCCAGATTCTTTTGCATCGATCCGGTCAGCTCTTCGTCGAAGATCACCAGATCGGCCTGCAGCGCCTGGGCCGTCAACGCCAGTTCCTCGGCCTTGCCCTTGCCGATGCAGTAGGAGGCGTCCGGGCGGGCGCGCTTCTGCAGCACGGTGAGCACCGTCTGCGCGCCCGCCGTTTGCGCCAGCGCGCGAAGCTCGGCAAGCGAATCCTCGTTTTCGATGCCCACAAGGATCGCCTTTTCCGCGGCCGTGCGGGTATCCGGTTCCGCGGCCAGGAAGGCCGCGTCCGTCTCCTCGATTTTTTGAAGCCATTCGGCGTCCGGCAGGCGGCGCGCGGAAACCAGCGCCGTGCGTTCCACCGCGCCCGCATGGGCGGGGTCCAGAAAGGCGCACTGTGCGGTGGCGGGCTTGCCGCCCTCCTCCACGCCCACGGCGCACATCGCGTCGAAGCGCATGGAGAGCAGCGCGCTCACGTCCACGTCGCTCAGCGTGCCGGAACTGCGGGGATGGGTATGCACGCAGCGCACCATCGAAAGCCGCCGCCCGCCGCGGCGCAGGCGAACGTCCGGTAAATCTACGCGGTCGGCGCCGCCGATAAGCACGTCCACCACTTCGCCGTAGCGCGTGATGTACACGGCGATCTCCCGGTTTAAAAACGCAGAATAGCCGCAGAGAGAGCGTAGCAACTCCTGCGGCATAAACTGGTCTGCGGGAACGGAAACCTCGTACACGGCTTTCAGTTCCGCGAGTATCGTATTGCGAACCCCTTCGATGTTCCCGTGCACGTCGGGCATATATGGTTGTCCTTTCACGCGGGGGCGGTCAGCCCTGCGGATGCTTTTTGTGATAATCTTCCAGCGCGGCGTGGATGGCCTCCTCGGCCAGCAGGGAACAGTGCATCTTCACCGGGGGCAGGCCGTCCAGCGCTTCGGCCACGGCCTTGTTGGTCAGCGCCAGCGCCTCGTCCACGGTCTTGCCCTTCACCATTTCGGTGGCCATGCTGCTGGTGGCCACGGCGGCGCAGCAGCCGAAGGTCTTGAACTTTACGTCGGTGATGACGTTGTTCTCCACCTTGATGTCCATCTTCATGATGTCTCCGCACTTGGCGTTGCCTACGGTGCCGGAGCCGGAAGCGTCGGCGATTTCGCCCACGTTGCGGGGATGTTCGAAGTGATCCATAACCTTCTCGGAGTACATGGGATAACCCTCCTTATATATTCGGTCGGTGTTTGACAGATACGGGGTAACCGCCTCAGGCGAGGCAGGCGGGCACGGTCAGCGGGCTCATGGCGCGAAGGTCTTTCACGATCCCCGGCAGCACGGCCAGCACGGTATCCACGTCCGCATCGGTGTTTTCGATGCCCAGCGAGAGCCGCAGGCTGCCGTGCGCGATTTCGTGCGGAAGGCCGATGGCCAGCAGCACGTGGGACGGGTCGAGGCTGCCGCTGGTGCAGGCGGAACCGCTGGAACCCTCCACGCCCGCCAGATCCAGCCGCATCAGGAGGGATTCGCCCTCGATGTAGCGGACGCTGACGTTCACGTTGCCGGGCAGGCGCTCGGTGCGGTGGCCGTTCAGGCGCACGTCCGGGATCTCCGCCAGGATACCGTCGATCAGCCTGTCCCGGAGTTTCGTCATGCGGGCGGTATATTCGGGAATCTCCGCCACGGCGAGCTCGATGGCCTTGCCCAGCCCCACGATGGAGGCCAGGTTTTCCGTGCCCGCGCGGAGGTTGCGCTCCTGCGCGCCGCCGTAGATGAGGTTGTCCATCCGAACGCCCTTGCGGATGTACAGCGCGCCCACGCCCTTGGGGCCGTGGAACTTGTGCGCGGAAAGTGAAAGCAGATCGACGTTCAGCGCGTTCACGTCGATGGGGATTGCCCCCACGGCTTGCACCGCGTCGGTGTGGAACAGCACGCCCGCCTCTTTGGCGATTCTGCCGATCTCGGCGATGGGCTGCAGGGTGCCGATCTCGTTATTGGCGGCCATGATGCTGATTAAAACCGTGTCCTTCGCGATGGCGTTCTTCACGTCCTCGGGGTTCACGCGGCCGGTTTCGTCTACCGGCAGGTAGGTGACGCGGTAGCCGCGCTTCTTTTCCAGATACTCGCAGGTATGCAGCACCGCGTGGTGCTCGATGGCGCTGGTGATGATGTGCTTACCCTTTTTCTCCAGCATTTCGGAAGCGGAGCGGATGGCCCAATTGTCGCTTTCGCTGCCGCCCGCGGTAAAGTAAATCTCCTGCGGCTGCGCGCCCAGGGCGGCGGCTACCTGCTTACGCGCGGCTTCCACCGCGCGCTTGGCGTCCCGGCCTACGCTGTGGATGGAACTGGGGTTGCCGTAGTGCCGGGTGAACCACGGAAGCATCGCGTCCAGCACTTCGCCGCGCACGGCCGTGGTCGCCGCGTTGTCCATGTAGATGATTCGCTTATCCGTCATGTGTCTTTGCCTCGCATTCGTCAAACATATCGCCGAGGGTGACCCCGGCCAGTTCGCGGTTGATGGAATCGGTGAGCTTCTGCCACGTGCGCCTTACAGGGCAGCCGCGGGAACGGTCGCAGGCGCTGCTGTCCGTCATGCACTCGCTCAGTTCCAGCGGACCTTCCAGCGCGTCGATCACGTCCAGCACGGAGATCTGCGACGGTGGCCTTGCGATTTGGTAGCCGCCCTGAGCGCCGCGCACGCTGCCGATAAGCCCCGCCCGCCGCAGGTTGCCCAGCAACTGCTCCAGATACTGCCTGGGCACGCCGATGGTGGCGATGTTTTGCAGGCTCTGGGGCCCGTCGTCCTTATGGGCGGCCAGGTAGTACATGGCGTACAGGCCGTATTTGCCGCGCGTCGAAAGCTTCATCCGGTTCCCCTTTCGATACCCTACCAAATTGATCGGGTATCGTGATCATCTTAGCATGCGTCCGCGCCGTTGTCAACAGCCCGGGCAAAGAAATTTATAAGCGAAAAAACGCCGTCTGAAACGGCGCTAAAAAGAAGAAATACGAGCCGCCTACGCGAGCCAGTTCATCAGGTCGGCGCGGAACCGGCCCCCGGCTTCCGATATCACCTGCGCGTAGGCGACGTTGCTTTCCGGCCGCCCGCATATCGCCCCGGGGTTGACGAGGTACACGCCGTGAACGGCTTCCAGCAGCGAGCGGTGCGTGTGCCCGAAAAAGGCGATCTTCGCGCCGTGGTCTTTGGCCGCCGCGGCCAGCTCCCAGTAGCCGCTCTTCACCCCGTAGGCGTGCCCGTGCGTCGCCATCATGGTCAGGCCGCCCGCCTCGAAAAGTTCCAGCGCGGGGTACAGGAACGCGCCCACGTCGCAGTTGCCGCGCACGACGCAGAGGCGCACGGCGGGGTTTGCGTCCCGCAGAAGCGGCTCCACCGCCTCCGTATCCCGCGCGCCGTCCCCGCAATGCACGAAAACGTCGATCGGCATACCGCGAAGCGCCTGTAAAACGGCCTCGCGCAGCAGGCCGCGGTTGCCGTGGCTGTCGCTTACGGCGACGATCTTCACGCCTGAAACACCTCCGCGAGCACCGCGCGCATCCGTTCCGCCGCGCGCGCACGGTGGCTTACGCGGTTCTTGGCGGCTTCGCCCATCTCGGCGAAGGTCTTGCCGTTATCGTACAGAAACAGCGGGTCGTACCCGAAGCCGTCTGTTCCGCGGGGTTCGGTAAGCAGCATGCCCTCGCACTCGCCTGCGACCACCCGCGTTTTTTCGCCGGGAAGCGCCAGCGCCATGGCGCAGACGAAGCGGCACCGGCGGTCGGTTACGCCTTCCATGTTTTGAAGGAGCAGACGGTTGTTGGCCGCGTCGTCCCCGTGCGCCCCGGCGTAGCGCGCGCTGCGCACGCCCGGCGCACCGTCCAGCGCCGCAACGGAAAGGCCGCTGTCGTCCGCCAGGGCGGGCAGGCCGGTGGCGGCGGCCACGGCTTCGGCCTTGAGCGCGGCGTTCTGTTCGAAGGTTTCGCCGGTTTCGTCGATCTCGCCTGTAAAGCCCGCCTCTTCCATCGTGACCAGTTCGCAAACGCCCTCCAGCACCGCGCGCAGTTCTTTCAGCTTGTGGGCGTTCCCCGTGGCAACCGCCAGCCTGGGCCTGGGCACCAGCAGGTCGGCGCCGCTCTCCCGCAGGGCCAGCCGCTGCGCGCGCATCAGCCCGCGCACGCCCGCGCGGCCGTAAACAAGCAGCGCGTCCAGTTCCCTGCGGGTGAAGGCGCGGCCCTCGCCCGTGCCCTGCAGTTCGATAAACTCGCCCCGCTGGTTCAGCACCAGGTTCATATCGGTCTGCGCGGCGCTGTCCTCCACGTAGCAGAGGTCGAGCATCGGCGTTTCGTCCACGACGCCGCAGCTGATCGCGGCCACCTGCCCCGTAACGGGGTTTTCCGAGAGCAGCCCGTTTTTCATCAGCTTATGGATTGCCAGCGTCAGCGCCACATAGGCCCCGGTAATAGACGCCGTGCGCGTGCCGCCGTCTGCCTGCAGCACGTCGCAGTCCAGCGTGATCGTCCGTTCCCCGAGCTTGGCAATGTCCACCGCCTGCCGCAGCGCGCGCCCGATCAGCCGCTGGATTTCCACGCCGCGGCCATCCTTCTTGATGCCATCACGCGCCTTGCGGCGGCCGGTGGAGGCGGGCAGCATGGCGTATTCCGCCGTTACCCAGCCGCGCCCCTGCCCGCGCAGGAAGGGCGGCACGCCCTCCTCCACGCTCGCGGTGCATATGACCTTCGTATTCCCTGTGGATATGAGGCAACTGCCGTCCGCCGGCTTCACGTAATCCGTTTCGATGGCGCAGGGCCGCGCCTGCGCGGGCGCGCGTCCGTCCGTGCGCGTCATGGGCCGCACTTCCTTCCCGGCCGTCCCGAAAGACGTTGTTCAATCGCAGCCATTATACGGGGTTTCGACGCTAAAGTCCAGCGCCCGCGCGATTGCGCGCCGCCCAGGTTTGTGTTATCATCGTCTTACGTTATCGAGAGGGGCGGAAACGATGCCCATGGACGGTTTCACCCTTTCCTTTGTGGAAAGGGAACTCGGAGAGGCGCTGACCGGCGGGCGCGTGGAGCGTGTGAACCAGCCGGAGCGGGACTCGCTGCTGCTGACGGTTCGCAGCCGCGGCCGGAACGAGCGGCTGCTGCTTTCCGCCGGGGCCAGCCAGGCGCGCGCCCAGTTGACGGCGCAAACCTACGAGAATCCCGCGGAACCGCCCATGTTCTGCATGCTGTTGCGCAAACACCTGCAGGGGGCGCGCTTCAGGGAGATCAAACAGCTCGGCGGCGACCGCGTGCTGAAGTTCGATTTCGACTGCATGGGGGAGATGGGCGACCCCGTGACCAAGACGCTGATGCTGGAGGTCATGGGCCGGTACAGCAACCTGACGCTGGTCGACGACCGGGGCACGATCGTGGATTGCATACGCCACGTGAACGACGAGATGAGCCGCGTGCGCGTGCTGCTGCCCGGCCTGCCGTATCCGCCGCCGCCCGCGCAGGATAAGCTGGACCCGGCCTTAATGACCGCGGACGAACTGGCGCAACGCCTGCGCGTCCTGAGCTGCCCGCTGGAAAAAGGGCTGATCGAGTGCGTATCCGGCATGGCGACCGTATGCGCGCGGGAAGCCTGTGCGGTCATCGGCGCGGATGGGCGCACGCCCTGCGACCGACTGGACGCGAAGGCCGTGGCAGAGGCGGTCGTCGCCTTCTACCGAAGCCTGCCGGAACGTTTCGCCCCGGTCGCGCTGACGGACGAAGCAGGCGCCACGACCGATTTCTTCCCCTTCCCGTACCGCACGTTCGATCTGGAACGCCAGAAGCTGTACCCGACGCTGGGGGAGGCGATGGACGCCTACTATTTGGGCCGCGACCTGCAGCTTCGCATGAAGCAGCGCGGGGCGGGGCTTCAAAAGCATATTAAGAACCACATCACACGGCTGGAAAAAAAGAAAGCGGCAATGCTGGAAACGCTGACGGAGAGCGAGAAAGCCGAGCGGAACCGCGTGTACGGCGACCTCCTGACCGCCAACATCCACCGGATTGCCAAAGGCGCGGAAGAGGCGGAAGTGACGGATTATTACGATCCGGAACAGCGCACGGTAAGAATTCCGTTGCAAAAGCAGCTTTCGCCCGCCCGGAACGCGCAGAATTATTATAAGAAGTACCGCAAGGCCAAGGGCGCGGAACAGTACGCGCGCGAACAGCTGAAAACCATCGAAAGCGGGCTGGAACTGCTGGAAAACGCGCTGGACGATCTGGACAAATGCGCGGCTTCGGCGGATCTTGCGGAAATACGCGCCTTGCTGATCGCCAACGGTTACCTGCGGGCCGACCCCGCGGCGCGCAAGCGGAAGAAGCTCGAGGAAGGAAAGCCCTACCGATTTACGGCGCAGGACGGCACGGAGATCGATGTGGGTAAAAACGCGCTGCAGAACGACCGCATTACCCTGCACGCCCGGGGGGACGAAACCTGGCTGCACGCGCAGGGCATCCCCGGCTCGCACGTGATTCTACGCGGCGACGGGGAGCCGCCGCCGGAAGCGCTGCTGTACGCCGCCAAGCTGGCGGCCTACTACAGCAAGGGGCGCAACCATCCCAGCCAGCCGGTGGATTACACGTTGCGCAAATACGTGAAAAAGGCGGCCGGGGCGCCCGCCGGGTTTGTGACCTATACGAATTTCCGCACGATTCTGGTGGGGCTCACGCCGGAGGAGATCGCCTCCATAGGCCGGACCGCCGCCGAAAAAGGAAGGTAAGCAAATTATGAACGAGATCGTACTCCGCGTCGCAACCGAAGCGGACGCGGCGTTCGTACACGACGTATACGGGTATTACGTTGAAAACACCGACGTCACGTTCTCGACCGTCAACCCGGATGTGGAAAGCTACCGGGAGAAGATCCGCCACACGTTGGAAACCTATCCTTTCTATATCTGCGAAGTCGACGGCAGACCCTGCGGGTTTGCCTACGGCGCGCAGATTCGCCCGCACGAGGCGTACCGCTGGGACGTGGAAGGCACGGTCTACCTGTCGCCGGACGCGCCGAAACGTACGGGGCTGGGCAAAACGCTGTACGCCGGGCTGCTGGATACGCTGCGCAAGCAGGGCTTCAAAACCGTGTACGGCGTCGTGACGGATGTAAACGAGGCCAGTCTTGCGCTGCACCGTTCGCTGGGTTTCACGCAGGCGGGGCTTTTCCGCAACATGGGATATAAGAACGGACGATGGCACGGCGTGGTCTGGATGCAGAAGGATATCGGCGGTTTTGAGGGCAAGCCCGCCGAACCAGTGCCGTTCGGCGTGTGGCGCAGGCTGAACGGCTGACGGGCGGGAAGAAGAAAACGCGGGAAAAACGCTTGCATATTCCCGGTTCTTGTGGTAAACTAACACTCGCGGTTCTCTGAAACCGAAAACCGGCATACGCAAAAGAGGTGAAATCGCATGAAAGAAAAAATCCATCCCAAATACGGCAAGGCGGTCGTCCATTGCGTGTGCGGTGAGACGTTTGAAACCGGCTCCACCAAGCAGGATCTGAAGGTCGAAATCTGCTCCAAGTGCCATCCTTTCTTCACCGGCAAGCAGAAGCTGGTGGACAGCGGCGGGCGCGTGGATCGCTTCAAGAAGCGCTTCAACATCGAGTGACCTTACCGTGCAACACAGCCCGCGCTCCGTATGGAACGCGGGCTTTATCTATCCAAACGGCGGCCAAGTAATTTTGGTTCCTGGTTACTTTTGAGACTTTACTGTAAACACACCGTTCGTCAGGCATGGGAGGGAAGCGCGTGGGCTGAGCGTGCTGCGGCGAAACCGTGGGCGACCCGATGAGAATAATGAGACGAGCCGGCGTACGACCGTGAAACCGGAGACGATTCAGCGAACGGGCTTCGGCTTTCCGACGCAACCCGTGGAATTGTCTCTTTCAATAAACGGAGCCCGCGCTCCACTGGGGCGCGGGCTTTGCCATAAACAAAGACGGTTAGAACAGCAGCAGGTATGCGATCGTTCCGAACAGCCCCAGGCAGACCATCAGCAGTCCGAAGCTGATGGAGCGCGTAAGCCGGCGCGTTTGGCGGTTAACTTCCTCGTTACCCGCGGCAAGCGCGTAGACGAAAGACGGCTGTACGGGCCGCTTGCGCCACAGCGTGTAGTTGAGCGCTTTCACCACGCCGTCCATAAGGGAGCCTACCGCATAGGTGAAGGCGTTCCCGCCGGGCACCGGCTCCCGCGGTTCGCCCACGTGCAGAAGGCCGCGCCGGATCGCGGCCAGTAGCGCGTCGGTGGAGCGCTCCAGCAGGCGCGAAACGGTCAGGCCGATTACAAAAAGAAATCTCAACAGCGGGCGGTATACGCCGTCCTCCAGATCGAGCCAGGTGGGCTTGCGGTCGGGGTAGATGTGGTAACCGTCCGGCGTACGGCGGGAAAGCAACGGGCGAACGACCAGCACGTACGTCGCCGCACCGACCACGAAGGCCTTGCACGCCGCCAGCAGGTCGCCGGTGCCGAACACGTTCACGGCGCTGGGGCCGACGGCGTTCAGGAAACCCTCGCTCAGCCTCCCGACGCCGCCCGGCAGCGGAAACGGCAGCACGCCCAGCAGCAGGGGCAATACCGCGCAGACGGCCAGCGCCACCGCCGAAACGGCGGAGACATAACGCTTCATGCCGTCGTATTCAGCCTGCCGCACGGGGTTCAACTGCCAGAACACGCACACGTAGATTTTCAGCATGTAGGCCAACGTAAGGCCGCCCGCGAGGAGAAACAGCCATTCCGCCGCGGCGTAGGGCGCGGCGTTCAGCCCGTGAAGCGCCCGCAGATCGGCGTACTCGCTCAGGCTTTCGTGCAGCAGGGATTTGCCGATATACCCGCTGAACCACGGAACGCCGCTGATGCCGAGCATTCCGGACAGATATACCGCGTGCAGGAAGGGCTTGCGTCTGCCGAAGCCTCGCACGCCGTCCAGATCCACCGTATGGGCGTTCATGGCGATCACGCCCGCGAAGAGGAACAGCAGGAGCTTGAAAAGTGAATGGTTCACCATTTGGGTCACGGTGCCCCACGCGGCAAGGCCGTTTTCCGCTTCCAGCAGCACGCACAGGCCCGCGCCGAGGAGAATCATCCCGATTTGGCTCAGGCTGGAACAGGCGAGGATGCGCTTGACGTTGTTGGAAAGCAGCGCCAGCAGCGCGCCCAGCAGCATGGTTGCGACGCCCGTCCAGAAAATCAGCTCGCCCCATTGCGTGTTGTGCAGCATCAGCCGGGCCCCGATCACCAGCACGCCGAACACGCCCGTCTTGGTCAGCAGCCCGGAAAGCAGGGCGCTGGCGGGCGCGGGGGCCACCGGGTGCGCCTTGGGCAGCCATACGTGCAGCGGGAAGGCGCCCGCCTTGGCCCCGAAGCCGACCAGCATCAGCGCGCAGGGCAACCACAGCGGCGTTTTCGCGCCCAGCTCCGCCGCGGTTTCCGTCAGCGTGTCGTACCCCGCGCTCACCAGCGCCTGCGGCAGCAGGAATAGCCCCATCAGCATGCACAGCCCGCCGATCACGGCGATATACAGGTACGAATCGGCGGCGCGCAGCGCCTCCTTCGTTTCCGCGTGCGCCACCCACGGGTAGCTGGACAGCGACAACACCTCGAAAAACAGGAACGTCGTAAACAGATTGTCCGAAAGCAGCACGCCCAGCGCGGCACCGAAGGTGAGGAGCGTGAAAAGGGCGTAGCGCGGCACGTTGCCCTCGTGCCTCATGTATTCGTGGGAGAACACGGACGCAACCAGCCACAGGAAGCCCGCCACCAGCGCATACAGCGCGCGGAAGCCGTCCGTGCGCAGGGCGAGGGTGAGCGCGCATACGCCTTCCAGCGTAAAAGACAGGGATACGCCCTTCGCCGCGAGCCACAGCAGGGCCGCCAGCGCGGCAAAACACACGGCGGCCACGGCAGTGGTCGCGTATACGGCGTCCATCTTCCGCCTGCGTCCCAGCGCGTACGCGACCGGCGAGGCCAGCACCGGGAAAAGGATCACGGTCAGCAGAACGAAACCGTATTGCACGGCTTTCCCTCCCTTCCTACAGCATGCCGCCCGCGACGCGGGCTAAAAAGTCAACCAGCGGCCCGGACGCGAACGTCAGTAAAAGCATCGCGGCGCACAGCACGATCAGCGGCATCTTCATGCGCCAGCCGGGGTCGCCCGCGCATTCCGGGCCGCACGCTTCGTTGGGCGGCAGGGCGAAGGCGGTCACCGCGGGAACCAGCAGGTAGACGGCTGTCAGAATCGCGGAGACAATCAGCACGCCCGTGCCGACGAACCCCAGCGCGGTGCCCCCCGCGAGCCCCGCAGAAGCGAGCGCCCATTTGCTTTGAAAGCCGATGAACGGTGGGATGCCCACCAGTTCCACGGCGCAGAAGGCAAACAAAGCGAAGGTGAACGGCATCCGTTTGCCCATGCCGCGCAGGTCCTGTACGGATTCCTTGCCCGTGCGGAGCATCCACGCGCCCACGCAACTGAACAGCGATAGTTTGATGAGCGCGTGGAACACCATGTGTAAAAAGCCCGCCGCTAACCCCTGCGGCGTCATCAGCAGGATGCCGAAAAGCACGTAGCTCAGGTTGGACATGGTGGAGTACGCGAGCCTGCGCTTCACGTGCTGCTCCCGAACGGCCATCGTGCTGCCGAACAGGATGGTGAACAGGGCCACGCACAGGCAGGCCGTCTGCGCCCAGGTGCCGCTTACCAGCTTTGTGCCGTATATGAAGAACGTCAGCCGCGCCACCGCGAACACGCCGGCCTTGACCACCGCCACCGCGTGCAGTAGCGCCGTAACCGGTGTGGGAGCCACCGTAGCCGTGGGCAGCCAGCCGTGCAGGGGAAATACGGCCGCTTTCACCCCGAAACCCAGAAACCCCAGCACGAAAAGCGTTAGCACCGTGCCCTGCGGCGCCCCGGCCAGCCGGGGAAGCCCTCCGTAAGCGAAATCGGTGCCGCCGCCGTACTGCAGCGCGCCGATCATCGACAGGAACGCAAGCGCCGCGCCGCCCAGCGCGTAGTACAGGTACTTGCGGCCCGCGGCCATGGCGCGCGCGCCCAGCCCGTGGGCCACCAGAAACAGAGTTGAAAAGGTGAGCAGTTCGTAGAACACGTAGAGGGTGAACAGGTTGGCGGCCGTCGCGATGCAGAGCGTCACCCCGTAGCTGAGCAGATAGAAGCCGAAAAAGACGTTCTCCTGCTCGTCATGCCGCATGTATTCGTAGGCGTACAGCGTGGAAAGCGGCCACAGGAAGGCGACCATCCCCGCGAAAACCCGGGCCGGGCCGTCCATGCGGAAAGCGAGGGAAAGCGAACCGGAGAAGTACGCCAGCGTGAAACCCCCGCTTTCGGGGGCCAGCACGGCAAACGCGGCGCAAACGGAGGCGCCCAGCGTGAACAGGAAGGAAAGCCGGTTGCGCGCCGCGCGGCTGCGGAGCCGCAGAAGGAAAAGCAGCGCGCTTCCCGCGTAGGGGAGCAGAATGGCGTAGGGGAGCATGGTTCGCCTCCTTTCTTACGGGATCAGGGCCGCGATAGCCTCCGCCGCGTTTTGCAGCGGCGCGGGCCATACGCCCAGCAGAACGGTGAGCGCGGCCAGCGCGACGACCGGGACCAGCATTTTCGCTTTGACTTCCCCGCGCGGGTAGGCTGCCGCGAGTTCGCCCGCGCCCATGCCGGGGAAGAAGGCCGAGATGGAGACCGGCAGCAGGTAGAGCGCCGTGAGCAGCGCGCTTACCAGCAGCACCACTGGCCCCAGCCAGCCGAACACGCCCAGGTTCGCCTCCATCGCGCCCTTGGCGAGAAACCATTTACTTACGAACCCGCTGAATGGCGGAACTCCGATCAGCCCGATCCCCGCCAGCGTGAAACACCCCATGGTTACGGGCATTCGTTTACCCACGCCGCGCAGCTCGTCCGTCCGGTTTTTGCCCGTACGGAAGATCACCGCCCCCGCGCAGAGGAACAGGGCGGTCTTGGCGAGGCTGTGGAACCATACGTGTAAAAGCGCGCCGGTCACGGCGGCACCGTCGGCCGCGAACAGGCCGAAGAGGATGTAGCTCACCTGCGAAACGGTGGAATAGGCGAGGCGTTTTTTCAGGTTCTTTTCCGCCAGCGCCAGCATGGAGCCCATGAACACCGTCACCAGTGACAGGGTCAGCAGCGCCGTCTGCACCCAGGTGCCGCGGAACGCCGACACGCCCACCACGTAGTAAAGCACGCGCAGCACGCACAGCACGCCGGATTTGACGATCACGCCGGAAAGCACGGCGCTGGCGGGCCCGGGCGCCACGGGATGCGCCGTGGGCAGCCACCCGTGCATGGGAAACATGCCCGCCTTGGTGCAAAAGCCGATCATCGTGATGAACAGCACCCACAGCAGCGCGCCGCCCTGCCTGGAAACGACTTCGCGCGTCAGCGTGCCGCCAGCCGTAAACATGGGGGAAACGGTGTTGGCCGTAAAGAAGAAGATACCGAACAAGCCCATCATCGCGCCCGCGACGGAGTATAGCAGGAACTTGATCGCCCCGGCCACGGCTTCCTTCGTGCGGGTGTGCAGCACCAGCGGCACGGAGCACAGCGTCATGGTCTCGAAGCACAGGTACATCGTCACCAGCGTGCCGGAGAAGCAAAGCGCCAACAGCGCCCCCTCGGTGAGAAAATAAAACGCGAAATATCGCCGGGGCGCGGCATCGTTAGCGAAATAGTCCAGCGAAAAAATTCCCGCAGCCAGCCACACGCCGGAAACCAGCAGCGCGAACAGGCGGCCTACGGCGTCGCTGCGCGCAATGATCGGCAGGTTCACGCCCAGGGTGAACAGCGTAAGCGCCCCGTCCCCGGAAAGGCACAGCGCGAGCGTCAGCCCGAAGGAAACGACAAGCCCTCCAAACACGAAACCGTCGCGCAGCCCGCGCGACCGGAACGCGGGAAGCGCCAGCAGCAGCCCGCAGGCCGCGGGAACGAGAAAAACGAGGGGAAACAAAACGTTTTGCATGCCGCCGGTTCGCCGCCTTTACGAGAAGATACTCAGGCCCTGCCGGATGATCCGCACGATGGGCTGGGAGAAGAAACCCACGCACAGGTTGAGCGCCGTAAACCCAAGCAGCGCGACCGTGGCGAGACGGGACTTCGTGAACGGCACGGGCACGAAACCTTCCTTGGGGCGCCGGTACAGGCTCATGACCGTGTGCATGAAATAGAAGGCGTTCAGCAACGTGCTGACCACCAGCGCGCCCAGCATCAGCCACATCGAGGCGCCGCCCGCTTCGAAGGCCGCGCCCGCGAAATAGACCTTGCTGAAAAACCCGCCCAGCACCGGCACGCCCACCATGCTCAGCGCCCCCACGGTGAAGGCCGCGCCCGCGGCGGGGTAACGGTAGCCCGCGCCGCGAAGGTCGTCGAAACGCTTGCTGTCGCCGGAAGCGTCCGACAGGCCGGAGGCGGAAAGGAACAGCATGCTCTTGCCCAGCGAATGGATCAGCAGATGGAAAAGCGCCGCGATTATGCCCGCCGTGTTGCCGAGCCCGATGCCCGCGTAAATCGCGCCCACCTGCGCCACGGAGCTGAAGGCCACCATACGGCGCAGGTCGTGGCTGCGGATGGCGGACAGGCTGCCGAACACCATGCCCATCAGCCCGAAGGCAAACAGAAGGTTGAGCGCGTGGTCGGCTGCCACCACGTCGATGCCGATGACGCGATAGATGATTTTTAGCAACAGAAAGATATACCCCTTGCTGATGAGGCTGGAGAGCACGGCGCTTGCCATGGGCGTGGCGTAGCCGTACGCGTCCGGCACCCACGGATGGAAGGGGTACAGCGCGCTCTTAATCCCGAGGCCCACGCAGAATAGCCCGATGATTACCGTGACCGGTAGCTGGTACTTGCCGGTTTTCACCAGCGCGGCCATCGACGCGTGGATATTCTCCATCAGCAGGTGGCCGGTCAGGCCGTAGGTGAGCGATATGGCCAGCAACAGCAGGCCGGAGCCGAGCAGGGTCAAAATCAGGTAACGCATGGCCGCCAGCATCGAATGCCCAACCTGCCGCGCCATGATGAGCGTGCAGGAGGCGAGGGTGAGAATCTCGATGAACACATAGGCGGTGAACAGGTCGTTGGTGTAGATCAGCGCCATCAGCGCGGCCAGAGACAGGTCGAGCATCACGAAGAACAGGTGCTGCTTTTTCTCGTCCACCTGCTCCTGCAGCTTGCGCAGGCCCGCCAGTACGGAAAACAGCATCACCGTGGAAAGCGACGCCGCCATCAGCGCTTCCAGCATCCCGGCGCGCAGTTCGTTGCCCCAGGGGGCGGGGAAGTGGCCCATCATGTAGGTGAAGCTTTCGCCCGTGCCGGTCAGGACGGCCAGCAGCCAGGCGTTAAGCGCGAGCACGATTACCGAAAGACCGACCGTAAGCCCTCTGGCCGCGCGCCGTGGCAGCACGGCCGATACCACGCCCGCAGCCATGGGGAGCATGATGCACGCGAAGGGAACGTTGTCGACGAGGGGCATCAGTCGTCCTCCCCCTTCATGCGCAGGGTCATGCGGTCGATGTCCAGCGTGTGGTAGCGGCGGTAAAGTCGCACGGTCAGCGCCAGCATTACCGCCGTGACGCTTACGGAGACCACGATACCCGTCAGCACCAGCCCGCTGGGAATGGGGTTGACGTACGCGGAGGCGGAGGTTGCCCCTTCTTTCAGAATCGGCGCGGCCCGGCCCCCGATGTACCCCTGCGCGGTCAGGAACAGGTACACGGCGGTGTCCATGATGTTAAGCCCGATGATCTTCTTGATCAGGTTTCCGTGCAGGAGCAGGGTGGTAAACCCGATGCCGAACAGCAGCACGGCGACCACCAGATCCAGATGGTTGTACAGGGTCGCAAGCAACGTCAGATGCCCCCTTTCCGGAACAGGGTATAGAAGCCGTACATCGTGCACATTACGATCAGCCCAACGCACAGGTTGAGCGGCAGGATGAACCCCGCCGACAGGATCGCGCCCGGCGTGCCCGCCGAAACGCCGCTTTCCAGCCCGTTGGCGCCCACGTAGAACGAATAGCTTTTCAGCCCCGCGTAGGTGATCAGCGCGCCGAAGATCGTCCAGCGGAAGGTACGGTAGGTCATAAAGCGTTCGGTTCTGGCAAAGCCGAAGGCGTTCAGGTAGAGCATCAGCCCCGCGCCCATGATCGCGCCGCCGCTGAACCCGCCGCCGGGGCTCAGGTGGCCGTTGGCGATCACGTATAGGCCGAACAGCAGGATCACGGGCACCAGCAGCCGCGCCGCGTGTTGCAAAATCTGGTCGTTCTTGGGCTCGTGGTGGCGGTCGTCGTATTCGGCTTCCAGCCACGAACGGGTGGGCTTGCCGTCCGCGCAGTCGTTCAGCTTCAACAGCAGCAGCACCGCGCACGCCGCCGCGAAGAGCACCGTGGATTCCCCGAAGGTGTCGAAGGCGCGATAATCCAGGATCATCCCCGTGACCATGTTGATTGCGCCGGTTTCCGCGGGGCCGTCTTCCAGATAGCGGCGGGACACTTCGTTGCTCGCGGGGCTGTCCGCCGCGCCGACGGCCGGAAGCGCGCCCACCGTCCACAGCAGGGATACCACCACGCCTCCGCACAGGAGGACCGCCAGCACGCGGTACACCTGCTTGAGCAGTTTAAGGCCGGAAGTGAAAGACCATTCGTGTACGCGCAGATACGCCGTGTGCTCGCGCTCCCGTGCTTCGGCGCGTTTATGCTCCCGTGCCGCTTCCAAAGCCGCGTAGGCTTCGGCGGAACGCTCCCGCCGCTCGCGCGGCTCTTCGGCAAGGGCGGCGGTTTCCGCCCTGTCCAGCGGGTTGTCGCCGTCCGACAGCCAGCGGGAGAACTTACTTTTTCCGGTCATCTTCCTCGTCCCCCCGGATGGCGTGTATTTTCTTAAGCGTGATAAAAAAAAGCACGCTCGTGACGCCTGCGCCCACGGAAGCCTCCGTAATGGCCAGATCAGGCGATTGCAGCTGGATCCACACGATACTCATCAGCAGGCTGTAGGCCATGAAAATGACTACGGAAGTCAGCAGGTTGCGGCTCAGGCAGGTGGCCACCGCGCACACCAACAGGAAGCTCAGCACGATCACCGTAAACAGGTTCACAGGCGCCGCACCTCCATCCACTCCTCCAGACGCGTGTCCGTGGTCGTTTCCAGCCGCGCGATCAGGTGGGAGCCCGTGGGGCTGGTAATCCAGAGGAAAAGCACGATCAGCGCCATTTTAAGAATCATCCACCCGTCGTCGCAGGCGACGCATAGCCCGGCGACGACCAGCAGCAGCCCCAGCGAATCGCCCATGGAGGCGGCGTGCATGCGGTTAAGCACGTACCGGAAACGGTATTGCCCCACGATGCCCACGCCGAGGGAAAACAGACCCAGCGATAGTAACAGCGCCGTGAACCCGAAGCGAATCCAGCTATGCATCCGTTTCGCCTCCCACGCCGGGCGCGGCCGCACGGGCCTGCTCCGCCTGCTTCTCGCGCCGTTCCAGCGCCACGCCCATATACACCTTGCAAAGCACCACCACGGCCAGAAACCCGATCATCGCGTAGACCAGACCCACGTCCAGCAGGTAGCCTTCCCCGAGCATGAGCGCGAGCACGCAGATCATGGCGAGGGTAAGGGTGCAGATCATGTTGACGGCCACCACGCGGTCGGCGATGCGAGGGCCGCGGATAGCGCGCACCAGACACAGAAGCGTCATGGCGCTGAGGATCACGAGAGCCGCGACGAACAGGCCGTGGTATGCGTTTTCAGGCGTCATGCGGCTTCCCGCCTTTCTCCATTACCAGCAGCCTTCGCTGGAAAACCAGATCGTCCAGTCCCTCGGCGAACTGCGCGTCCAGGCAGTGCACGGTCATCTCGTCGTCTTTGAGGGATACGGTGATGGTGCCGGGCGTGAGGGTAATGGAGTCCGCCAGCACGGTTCGGGCAACGCGGCTTTGAAGCGGCGTACGGAAGGTGACCAGTTGCGGGCGGATTTTCCCGCTTTTCCCCAACACGATGCGCGTAAGCCGAACGTTCGCCTTCACGATCTCCGTTATCAGCACCGCAAGGTACCCCGCGATCCTGGGCGTCTGCCGGACGGCACGCCATTCCCGGACGGGGCTGAAACCGAGGTACTTCCAGCCGAACGCGTACAGCAGCGCAGATACGCCGATCCCGAAAAAGGCGATCTCGGTGCTGAAACGGCCGTTGAACACGACCCACAGCGTAAAGAAAATAATGAACATATACGGCCTCCCCGCGCGGCGTTACGGTACTGTAAACCAAAGGCTTGAAAATGCCTATGCGCCTATTGTACGGGTTGCCGGCCGGGTTGTCAATCAACAAAGGGGAACCCTCCGAAAGGCATCGTTCCGAAGCGGGCGGCGCCGCTGCGACATCATGTATACGGTTGACAATTTTTCCGAAAATGTCTATAATTATGGAGAACTTTTCCATCCATAAGCAGTTCTCCGGAAATATCGGCGGGGCGGAATGTAAAAGGCCGCCTCTTCCGGTCCGTATTTTTGTTTCCGGCACAAGGCCGAAATCTCGTGCGGCGAAGCGCCCGGTTTCGCGCCTCGTATAGATTCCCGGCGGCCGTACCGCCCCGCCCGTTGCGGGCGCGTCCGCGCTGCGCCCGTTCTTTCCGCGCGAACCCCTCCTGCCGCCGCCCGCGGCGTTTCCCTCCGAGGCCGCCTCTTTCCTTCGCGGGCGGCCGGACGCTTGTCACGGCATGCCCGGCACCAGAGCGAAGAAAGAAGGACAACGATACGGGAAGAAAACTACGAAAGCCGGGAACGATTCTTCGGCGTATCGCTGTTCCCCTTCTGATAACGGCCGTCGTACAGGCGTCGCTGATCGTCGGGCTGATGACCGCGTACGGCGTGTTCGGCGACCTGAAAGAAAACGCGCTCGGCTCTCTGAACGAATGCGCGCAGAGCAAGCAGCAGAATCTCGAATCGCAAATGGCGAGCAACTGGTCGCACATCGAAGGCACCGAAACGCAGGTGCTGAGCTCCGTAATGGATATTCTGCTGACGGAGAAAAAAGACTTCGCGGCGATCCGCACGGACGCGGCGCTGAACGAAAAAATTCTTAGCGCCGCCGTGCCGACGCTGGTTTCCCGTATCCGCAACAGCGGCGCCACGGGTATTTTCTTCATTCTGAACGGTATCGGCACCGCGGGGGAGGCGGGCAGTTACGCCGGCGTATACCTGCGAAACGCCTCACCCGACGCGGATACGGCCAACAACGCCGACCTTACCGTGCTGTGCGGTTCCCACCTGATCTATCAGAATTCGGAACTCATGCCGGACATCAACTGGCGACCGGCTTTTACCTTTCCCGGCGGCACGGAAAACGAATCCAACGCCTTTTTTTACAGGCCGCTGTCCGCGGCGCAGGCCGGGGATACGGCGAACGGAAAGCGCTACGGGTACTGGTCCACGGCTTTCGCGCAGGAGAACACGGATTTCGGGGACGCGGTCACTTACAGCGAGCCGCTGTTCAACCGGCAGGGCGAAGTGTACGGCGTTCTCGGTGTGGAGATAAGCGCGGACAGCCTGAACGCCATGCTGGGCAAGGGGGAACTGGTACATTCCGGCCGCGGTTTCTTTTTTCTGGGGGTTACGCGGGACGGGGGCCTGACCTACGAAAAGGTGGTCACAGGCGGTGAAAAGTACCGGCAGTTTTTCAGGGATACGGACGCGACGCTTACGGCGAACGAAACTGCGGGAAAGAACAGAATCACCATACAAAGCACGGTGACGGAGGATATGATTCACGGCTCCGCATTGAACCTGGCCCTGTATGCGGATGATTCGCCGTTTTCCGGCGACCGGTGGGTCCTCATCGGGATGGAGGACGAGCCATCGCTTTTCGCTTTCGTGTATACCGTGCGTAACGTCATTATCGCCGCGGCGATCCTGGCCGCGATCATCGGCGTGACCGTGGCCGCGCTGACGGGCCGCAGGGTAGTGCAACCGATCGTCCGGCTGGCCAATAGCCTAAAAGCCAGCGATCTGGACGGGGAACTAAAGCTGGAGCGTACGAGCATCGCCGAGATCAACCGACTCGCGGACGCGATCACCGCACTCAACCACGACGTAATCGAGTCCGCTACGCGGCTAAGCAAGATCATCAAACTGTCCGGCCTCTCCGTGGGTGTGTTCGAAATCCGTAACGACAGTGAAACGGCGTATTGTTCCGACGATGTTTTTACGCTTCTCGGACGCGAGGACATGCGAACCCGCAGCAACCTGATCCCTAAAACCGTGTGTTTGGCCATGGTGGAACAAGCCATGGCCGAACCGGTGGAGGAATCCGTATACCGTCTGTACGTAGGCGAGAACGAGCGTTTCGTCCGCATCCGCCGCCTGCAGGAACAAAGCGGAAGCGTCGGAGCCATTTTTGACGTTACCGCGGAAATGGAGAAACGTCGCAGGCTGGAGCGCGAGCGCGATTACGACCTGCTGACCGGCATCCTGAACCGTCGCGCCTTCGACAACGACGCAAGCGAGATCTTCTCCCGCAGGGGCGCGGAACCGGGCGTTACGGCGATGATCATGCTGGATCTGGACAATCTGAAGTATCTAAACGATACCTACGGCCACGACTGCGGAGACGGTTACATCCGTACTTTTGCGGAAGCCCTGCGTCTGTTCGGCTCGGAAAACGCGCTGGTGGCCCGGCGCTCGGGCGACGAGTTCTTCGTAATGCTGTACGGCGGGAAAGACCAACAACGGATGCGCACGCGCATCGAACGTGCGTGGAAGGACGTTTTAGGCCAGGCTTATATCCTTCCGGACGGCACACCCTATAAACTGCGCGCGTCCGCGGGCGTGGCCTGGTACCCGGGCGACGCTTCCACCCTGGCGCAACTGATCCATCTGGCGGATTTCGCCATGTACCGCGCCAAACGCAGCGCCAAGGGCACGCTGGTGCAGTTTACTATGAAGGATTACGACGAGGATACTTTCCTCGCCAGCGGCCGCAACGCGCTGGACAGGATGATCGACGGGCAGCTGGTCCGTTTCGCGGTTCAACCGATCCTCTCTGCGCGCACGGGGGAAACCGTCGGCTACGAACTGCTGATGCGTTCCGACATGCGGGAACTGCCCGATCCGCAAGCCGTGCTCCGTATGGCCGGCACCGAGGGAAAGCTGCCGAACATCGAACGGCTTACGTGGTTCAAGGGGCTGGAAACGGCCGGGAAGGTGTTGGAGGAGGGCGCGACGGGGGAGGAGCAGCCGTTGCTTTTCCTTAACTCCATTGCCAACCAGGCGCTCAGCGACGAAGACGAGCGGCTGGTGGAGGAAACGTTCGGCACGCTGCTCCACAGGCTGGTCGTGGAAGTGACGGAAGGCGAGCGCAACGATTTGAACCAGACCGACCAGAAAATCCAGTTCGTTAAAAATCACGGCGGGAAGATCGCCATAGACGATTACGGAACGGGGCGGGACAGCGAGCTGGCGCTGGTGAAGATCGCGGCGGATATCGTGAAGCTGGATATTTCCTTCGTTCGCGGCGTGGACGCTGACGAAAGCAAGCAACTGCTGATCCGTAACCTCATCAGCTATGCCAGGCAGCGGGGGATCGCCGTGCTGGCGGAGGGCGTGGAAACCGCCGCCGAAATGCGAACGCTGATATGGTTCGGCGTGGACTATCTGCAGGGGTTCTACTTCGGAAGGCCGCAATATCAGCCCGTCAAGGTGGCGGAAAGGCTGAAGGAGGAAATCCGGAAGGCCTACGGCGAGCGGAAAGCGAAAGAGGACTGAACGGAACAAACGGCGTGGAAACAGTATTTTCCGAGAACTTAAACGAAATGAAGCAGCGGCTTTCCGGTAAGGAAAGCCGCTGTGTTTGAACGGAATCGAAAGCCGGGTTATTCCTTTTCTTCGTCCAGCTTCTCCTCGATGGCGCGTATTACGGTATGCAGCACCTTCAGGCGCGCGTATTGCTTGTTGTTCGCCTCCACTACCGTCCACGGGGCCGCGGCGGTGTTGGTTCTCTGCAGCATGTCGTTGACCGCCGTTTCGTACTCGTCCCACTTGCCGCGGTTGCGCCAGTCCTCCTCGGTGATCTTCCATTGCTTGTCGGGCAGCGTCTCCCTGTCCTGAAAGCGGGAAAGCTGGGTATCCTTGTCGATGTGCAGCCAGAACTTGCACAGGATCACACCGTGCGCGGTCAGCTCCCCCTCGAAACGGTTGATCTCGTCGTAGGCGCGCTTCCATTGCGGCTCGGTGCAGTAGCCTTCGATGCGCTCCACCATCACGCGGCCGTACCAGGTGCGGTCGAAGATGGCGATGTGCCCGTTTTCCGGGATCGCCTTCCAGAACCGCCACAGGTAATGATGGCTTTTTTCCAACGGCGTGGGCGAGGCGATGGGCACCACGTCGAACCCGCGCGCGTCCAGCGAGGCGGTGAGCCTGCGGATGGCGCCGCCCTTGCCGGCCGCGTCCCACCCCTCGAAACCGACCACCATGGGGATGCCGCGCCGGTACAGCTCGTTCTGGAGTTTCAGAAGCTGCTTCTGGGCCTTATCCACGGCGGGCTTGTAGGGGTCGGTCAAGGGCTGGTCGGGGTCGAAGGTGTCCAACTGGGGGAAGGTGCGCGCGTTTGTGTTTTCCATATGGGGCAGGAAGGGGGTATCCCATTCCCGCTTACCCGCCGCACGGTCGCCGAGCGCCGCGCGGAATTCACCGATTACGGTCTCGTAGATCTGCCGTGCGCACACGCGCCGGTTGTCCCCGCGGATCACGTGCCACAGCATCCCGTCGAAGTGCGTGCGCGCGATCATCGCGTCGTACAGGCGCAGGTATTCCTCGTAACGGCTGTTCTGTTCCCAGTCCGCCTTCACCACGCGCCAGCGCGTGTTTTTCCGGCTCTCCATCTTTTTCAGGCGCAGCTTTTGTTCCTTGCGGGAGATGTGCAGGAAAAACTTGATGAGCAGGACGCCGTCGCAGACCAGTTCGCTTTCCAGATTAACGATCTCGTTATAGCTCTGGTGCAGACGCTTGCGCGCCGCCTTGCTATCGAAGCAGGCGTCGCTCACTTCTCGGTACCAGCTGGAACAAAAGATGGATATGTTGCCCGCCGCCGGCGTCTTGACCCAGTAGCGGCGCATCGGGGGGTACCGGCGCTCCGTTTCGGTGTGCGGGCGGATGGGATACACCTGGTATCCGCGCGGGTCCAGCCCCTCGATCAGCTTGGTGATCATGGTGCCCTTGCCCGCGGCGTCCCAGCCCTCGAACACGATGACGACCGGAATCCCGGCGGCGCGAATCTGCTGCTGCAGGGCCATCAGCGTTTTACGCAGCTCGCCCAGATCGACGTCCTCTTCCTCTTCGGCGGGCTCCTCCTCCTCGTTCGCAAGCGACAGCGAGGTTTCTTTGGCAGATTCCGCCGGAGTGTCCGCGTCTTCCGCGAGATCGGAAGGATCGATGACGATGCTGGCGGATATGCCCGCTTCCTCCTGCACGACGCGGGGGACTTCATCCGCGCGGGGGGTGGCTTTCCCGTCGGAGGTCGTGGTATCCTCAGGCTGCGCAGCGGTAACGGCGGGCGCTGCCTGCGATAAGCCGCTTTCAGCGGAAGAGGACGTCGGGACCTCCGCGGATGGCGCCTGCGCTGCGGGCCCGGCATCCTGCAATGCGGCGGATTCAGCCGGAAGATCGTCCGGCGCGCATGCGGCAGCCGCGTCGCCCAGCGGTGGCGCCGGGTACGAACACGCCTCCGGAACCGCCGCGCTGGATACGGAGTGGTCGGAAACGCGGATGCGGGAATAGAAAGTCGTCGCCTTCACACTTTTCCGCCGGATGGCCCGGAACAGAGATTTTTTATACAGGTATCGCCGCAGCGCGGCCGATTGCAGGGACTCGGAACGGACTCTCGTCCATTCTTCCGGCGTCTCCTGCGGGGCGCGTCCGTCCGGCCCCGGGGTATTCCTTGCGTCGTATGTATCGGTCATGCGAAACCCTCCACTCTGCCGCGGGTCGTTCTTCCGGGAATGATCGGAAATGTCATCTATGGATAATATTCCTTCCGGGACAAACGAATCCTGCCGCGCACACGGATTTTACATTGGCCCGGCGGATTGCGGAGCGCGCCGCTCCATGATAAGATAGATTCTGCGCAGGCCCGCGGCGGTAAAATGCGGTTCCAAACGATATGCCGTGGGTATATAACGTTTGATATGGTTTAAACGATATGGCCTGCTGGCCGGGAGGATCATTTTATGAAGGCGCTTTTCATCGGCGGCACGGGTACCATCAGCACGGCGATCTCCGCGCTGAGTGTGGAACAGGGATGGGAACTGTATCTGCTCAACCGGGGGAAAAGGCCGGAACGCACGCCGGAGGGCGCGCGGCAGATCGCTGCGGATATCAACGACCTGGCGGACGTTACGGCGAAGCTCCGGGGCATGACCTTCGACGTGGTCGCCGATTTCATCGCTTTCACGCCCGACCAGGTCGCGCGGGACGTGAAGCTATTCGCCGGCCGCACCGCGCAGTATTTCTTCATCAGCTCCGCGTCCGCGTACCAGAAACCGCTGGCGAGCCCGTTCATTACCGAAAGCACGCCGCTTTTCAACCCTTTCTGGCAATACAGCCGCGATAAGATCGCCTGCGAAGAAATGTTAATAAAGGAATACCGCGAGCACGGGTTCCCGGTCACGATTATCCGGCCCAGCCATACCTACGGGGACACGGCCGTTCCGTTGGCCCTGCACGGACGTAAAGGCAGCTTTTCGGTGGTGGACCGTATCCGCCGGGGGGAGAAGGTCATCGTTCCCGGCGACGGGCTGTCGCTGTGGACGCTCACGCACAACACGGATTTTGCCAAAGCGTTCTGCGGGCTGATGGGCAACCTGCACGCCGTCGGGGAAACGTACCAGATCACCGGGGACGAAAGCCTTACTTGGAACCAGATTTACGCGGCGGTTGGCGCGGCGCTGGGAGTGAAGACCCGTATGGTGCACATCGCCAGCGAGACGCTGGCGGCGCTCGGGCCGGACTGGGAGGGGGAACTGATCGGCGATAAGAGCAACGCCGTCCTCTTCGACAACGCCAAAATCAAGCGCGCCGTGCCGGGCTTTGCCGCCACCACGCGCTTCGACCAGGGTGTGCGCAAAACGCTGGATTATATCTATAGCCACGCGGAATGCAGGGCCCCCGATCCTGATTTCGACCGGTGGACGGATGAGACGACCGCGGCGTACGAGGCGATGGCCGCGAAACTGCCAAAGCTTGGGTAAGCAGGAAACCGATGCATCCCTTCGATTTTTTCTTCGCGTTTCCCGTATAAAACGTCGGAAAATGCCGAAAAAAGAGTTGACAGGGGAAGCGAGCGATGGTATGATATTCAAGCTCGCCTGAGAGCGACGA
>CAZCCZ010000031.1:0-39548 GCA_964497495.1 uncultured Oscillospiraceae bacterium | reverse complement strand
GATAGGAACGGCAAAATTTTTTACACTTCTATTACTTCTTTATCGCACATCAGTATACGGGCGGGGCTTATCGTTAAGAAGATTCTGTTTTACAGATCGTGCCGCGAATAGTTGGGGCTTTCCTTGGTAATGGATATATCGTGCGGGTGGCTTTCCTGCAGGCCCGCGCCCGTAATACGGATGAAACGCCCGTCCCTGCGAAGGGCTTCGATGCTCGGGGTGCCGCAATAGAACATGCCCGCGCGCAGGCCGCCGATCAACTGGAACACGGTGTCGCTCAGAGGCCCCTTGTAGGGCACGCGGCCTTCCACGCCTTCCGGGACCAGCTTGGGGCCGTTCTCCTGAAAATAACGGTCGCTGCTGCCGTGCGCCTGCTGCATGGCGCCCAGACTGCCCATGCCGCGGTAGACCTTGAAGCTGCGGCCCTGATAAATCTCCATTTCGCCGGGGCTTTCATCCACGCCCGCGAACAGGCTGCCGATCATCACGGCGGACGCACCCGCGGCGATGGCCTTGGGGATATCCCCGGAATACTTGACGCCGCCGTCCGCGATGATGGAGACGCCCTTCTTATCCGCTTCTTTGGCGCAGTCCGCGATGGCGGTGATCTGCGGCACGCCGATGCCGGTGACCACCCGCGTCGTGCAGATGCTGCCCGGCCCGATGCCAACCTTGACGCAGCTGGCGCCCGCGTCGATCAGCGCCTTGGTCGCTTCCCCGGTGGCCACGTTGCCCGCGATCACGGGCAGGTCGGGATAGACGGAACGGATTTCCCGCAACAGGTCGAGCGCGCCCTTACTGTGCGCGTGGGCGGTATCGATGGAGATAATGTCCACCTTGGCCTTCACGAGCGCCTCCACGCGCGTCATGCAGTCCGCGGTGATGCCCACGGCGGCGCCGCAAAGCAGGCGGCCGTGCGTATCCTTGGCGGAATAAGGGTACTTGGTCGCCTTCTCGATATCTTTGATGGTGATGAGCCCGCAAAGCTCGTACTGGTCGTTGACGATCGGGAGCTTTTCAATACGATGCTCCGCCAGCAGCTTCTTGGCTTCTTCCAGCGTGGTGCCCACCGGCGCGGTGATGAGGTTTTTGCTGGTCATCACCTCTTCGATGCGGCGGCTGTCGTCGGTTTCAAACCGCAGGTCGCGGTTGGTCAGGATACCCACGAGCTTCTTTCCCCGCGTAATGGGCACGCCGCTGATGCGGTAGCGGGCCATCAGCGCCTCCGCGTCGCGGATCAGGTGGTCGGGGGAGAGGTAGAACGGGTCGGTGATCACGCCGTGCTCGCTGCGCTTCACCTTGTCCACCTGCGAGGCCTGCTCCTCGATGGTCATGTTCTTATGGATGATCCCCAGCCCGCCTTCGCGCGCGACGGCGATCGCCATGCGCGAGTCCGTCACCGTGTCCATGGCGGCCGAAAGCAGCGGGATGTTCAGCTTGATACCGGGCAGCAACTGCACGGAGACATCCACGTTGCGCGGCAATGTTTCGCTTTGGGCGGGCAACAGAAGCACGTCGTCGAAGGTAAGCCCTGTCCGGAGGTTTTCTTCCAGCATCATCCTCATCCTTTCCTTAATATATTGCGCCTATTCTACCAGCGTAGGGCGGGATTGTCAACGGAAATCGCCCGCTTTCGGTACTCTGTTTTATTCGCATGCCGTTTGCTCAATTCTATCACCGGGAAGGCGAAAAGGCAAACGGGACGAACGGGAGACTGGCCGAATGGAAATACTGGCCGATGCGCGCCGGGCGGCCCGCGGGGGCGGAAACCGCGAGTGTGCTCGGGCACGAAAACGTATTCGACCTCAAACCGGGGCGCTGCGGGCGGCGGAGACGGGGTGTCGGAAGGATGGACGAAATGTTCCGTATTCGAATAGTACAGGACTGTTTTCCCGAAGTTACGAATCTTTTCCATCGGACTGTTGACATCCTTCCGTGCGGATAGTATAATAAAGCCACAGCAAGCGAAACCCTTTTCGTTCACGGAAAGAGGGGGGAGCCTGCCGGTACGGGCGAAGAATGTTTAACAGGCAGCGTAAACGCAAGGACGGCTGTCCTTTTATCGGAAACGGCTGCGGGTTCATGCGGTTTCGGGTTTTCCAGACGGCCGATAAATTCGCTCGTCACGCACGAAACCCGCGCGGAACGCCGTTTCAGCCGGCAGGCGCGGTCGGAAAGCAAAACCCGTTCGTTTATCCGATGCTTACGTACCCGCCGCACGGCTCCACGTTCTTCCCCGCGAAACCGGAGCGGTTCCGAAAACCGCCCGAAGAAGGATCGATAACGGTGCTGAGGCGCTGTTTGAGAGAATTGCGGCATCGCCGCAAAACAAAGGAGGAACCCCCAGTATGAAAAAGATCCTTTCTCTGGTTCTGGTTGTTCTGATGGTCATGGGCGTAAGCACGGCTTTTGCCGCGACGTCCGTGGCGGCTTCTGACCTGGCCTACAAGGGAGACCTGGAGATCATGCACTTCTCCACGTCCGAAGAGTCCCAGGGCAACGGCGGCTCCGACGGCTTCCGTACCGTTCTGGCTGCCTGGGCCGCGGCGCATCCGGACATCAAACTGAAGGAAAACGTACTCGCCAACGCCGAGTACAAGACCCAGGTCGCCACGCTGGCGGCTGCGGGCGATCTGCCCGACGTTTTCCTGCTCCAGGGCATGAACACCATCTCCTGGGCCGGCCAGAGCCTGGTGCTGGACCTGTCCGAAGCCATCAAGAACTCCCCCTATTATGCGGATTACAACACCGCGTACTTCACGCCCTTCTCCGTGGGCGACAAGATCTACGGCTTCCCCGTCCTGACCGGCGGCACCTGCACCGTGGTCGTGTACGACAAGGCCCTGTGGGCCGAGGCCGGTTTCGACACGTTCCCCACCACGTGGGCGGATGTTGAGAAGGCTTCCGAGTACTTCAACGGCAAGGGCATCACCACCGTCGCCTTCGGTAACGGCGGCCAGTGGCAGATGAACTCCTGCTTCCTGTCCTGCCTGGGCAACCGCTACACCGGTCCCGAATGGTTCTCCAGCCTGATCGCCAAGGGCGGCGCCAAGTTCACCGATCCCGCGTTCGTGGCCGCTCTGACCGAGACCCAGCGTCTGTTCACCCAGACCAAGATCTTCAACGAAGACTTCAACGCCATCACCAACGAAGGCGCCCGTGAGTACTTCATCGCCGGCGACGCGGCCGCGTTCATCGGCGGCAACTGGGACGAGTCCTACATCGCCGCCACGCTGAAGGCCGACAACGAAGAGAAGTTCAACAACATGGGCTTCGCCGTTCTGCCGCAGCCCGCGGATGCCACCATCGCCCCCAATTCCCAGAACCTTGGCTTGGGCTACGCCGTGGCTATCAACCCGAAGGTTGCCGAGGATCCCGACAAGCTGGCCGCCGCGATCGACCTGGCGCAGGAAGTCACCGGGCCCGCGTTCTCCAGCTTCGTTGCCGAGAAGTACGCTCTGGGCGGCCTGACCAAGGCCGGCAACGTGGACCTGTCCGGGTTCGACGCCGTGACCCAGGCCTTCTACAACTGGTCCTATGTTGACACCACCACCTGCGAGATCTATGATTCCTACATCACCTCCGCGGTTTGGAGCGTGCTGAACACGGATCTGCAGACCATGACCAACGGCGGTATGACCCCCGAGCAGGTTGCCGAGGAAACCCAAGCGGCGTACGAGGCTAACTATTAATCGTGGGACCAACCCCATTGGCAGTCCGCTGGTAATGTGAAAAGCCGTTCTGCCTGCTTTCCGGTGGGCAGAACGGTTTTATTCCATACCCTAAGGTGTTGGGAGGACTCGCGATGCTTGATTCCGTAAGCCCAAGGAAACGAACGATCATCCTTTACCTGTTCCTGCCCGTCGTGATTTATGCCTTCACGGTCTTCGTGCCGCTGGTCGCGGCGATGGTGTACAGCTTTTTCGAGTGGAAGGGCGGCCCCGTCAAGACCTTCAACGGCATTCAAAACTATATAACCCTGTTTCACGACGCGACCTTCTGGCAGGCGTTCGGAAACAACATATATCTGGTGGTCGCCTGCCTGATCGGGCAGATCGGCATCGCCTTTTTTCTGGTTCTGATGGTCAATTCCAGACTGGCCAGATGCCAGAGCATCCATCGTACGTTCGTGTTCTTCCCCAGCACGATTTCCGCGGTGTGCATCGGGTTGATATGGACGATCATCTATCATAACAAGTACGGTATCCTGAACTGGTTTCTGACGGTGATCGGCAGGCCCGACCTGTGCGAAGTCTGGCTGAACGATACGCAGCACATTATGCTGATCGTTTCCGTTCCGCTGATCTGGCAGTTCATCGGTTATTATATGGTGATTCTCTTTTCGGCGATCGCCACCATCGACAAGGAGATTTTTGAAAGCGCGGAAATCGACGGGGCCAACTCGTGGCAGACCGCGATGAACATTACCCTGCCGCTGATCAAGAACACCATGCTGGTTTGCATCACGCTGTGCATCGCGGGCAACATGAAGGCCTTCGACAACATCTACGTCATGACGAAAGGCGGGCCGGGCACAGCCTCCATGGTAATGGCCATGTACGGATACAAGATATCCTTCGAGCAGAGCAACATGGGATACGGCAGCAGTATTTCCGTGGGTATCTTCGTGCTGTCTCTGCTGGTGATCGGCGGCTCCCAATGGCTGGTGAAGCGGATGACCAAGCGGGTGGAGGTGTGACGGCATGGCGAAGATGAAAAAGTCCGGCGTAAAAAACGGCATCCTCGGCCTGCTTGTCAACCTGACCCTCTGGATATTCTCCTTAACCTGCTTTTTCCCGCTGGTTTGGATGTTCTATTCCTCGCTGAAGGAAAAGCGCGTGTTCAACGCCGATATCATGGGCCTGCCCGTAGCGCCGACGCTTACGAATTATGAGCGGATTCTGAACAACAGCGACTATCACCTGGCCGCGTCCATGTTCAACAGCCTGAGGACCACTTTTATCAGCATCCTGCTGATCGTCACGTTCAGCTTCATCGTCGGCTACATTCTTTCCCGCGTCCGTTTCAAACTGAACCGCCCGCTTTACGTTATGTTTCTCATGGGTATGCTGATCCCCGTGCATTCTCTGCTGGTGCCCATCTACGTCGTGTTCAAGGGCCTGGATATCAACGACAAGTGGTATACGCTGCTGCTGCCCTACGTGAGTTTCGGCCTGCCGATCGGCATTTTTCTAGTGGAAGGCTTCGTAAAAAGCATACCAACTTCGCTGGAGGAGGCCGCTTCCATCGACGGCAGCACGTTCTCCAACACGCTATGGCGCATCATCCTGCCCATATGCAAGCCGATTCTGGTCACCGTGGCGATCATTCAGGTGTTCAGCTGCTGGAACGAGTTTGCTTTCGCGCTGGTGCTGATTAAGGACGTGGAACTGCAAACGGTGCCACTGGCGCTGACGCAGTTCAAGGGGCAGTTCGCTTCGGACTATCCCAAGCAGATGGCGGCCATGCTGCTGACGATGTCTCCGATTGTCGTTTTGTACTTCGTGTTCAGCAGAGAGATCATCAAGGGTATGGTGGCCGGAGCCGTGAAAGGCTAAGCGGCGCCCAGAAAACGCGCTTCGGCGGCACCGGCGTCCTGCCGGAAGAGGGATGGGTTTCTTGCCAAAAGAACAGGAGTTGCGCGGAATGCTTGACTTTTTTTGATAATCACGATACGCTGTTGCCGAAAACGATATCGTGTTACAATTGTTTCGGGATCATCAAAAAACAGACGGGCAGGCGATAGGAATGGCGGTAACGATCCGTGAGCTTTCCAAGCGATGTGGGCTTTCCATATCGACCGTCAGCAAAGCGCTAAACGGTTATACGGACATCAGCGAAGCCACGAGGGAGGCGGTCACGCAGGCCGCCAAGGAGATCGGTTATTATCCCAACGCGCACGCGCGCGCCCTGAAGACCAAGCGCAGCTATAACCTGGGCGTGCTCTTCCTGGACGATATGCAGAGCGGGCTTACGCACGCCTTCTTCTCTTTCGTGCTGGAGAGCTTTAAAAAGGAAGCCGAGCGGCACGGCTACGACGTGACCTTCATCAGCCACAACATGGGCGAAAGCACCATGACCTATCTGGAACACTGCCACTACCGGGAAGTGGACGGCGTATGCATCGCGTGCATCAACTTCCTGGCGCCGGAGGTTACGCAGCTGGTCAACAGCGAAATGCACATCGTGACCATCGACCATCTGTTCAACAACCGCACCTGCATCCAGTCCAACAACGTGGACGGCATCCGGCAACTCGTGCAGTACGTTTACGGAAAGGGGCACCGTAGGATCGCCTATATCCACGGCCCCAAGAGCGCCGTTACGGATACGCGCCTCGGTTCGTTCTACCGGACGCTTGAGGAACTGCAGGTGACCGTGCCGGAATCGTACGTGCTGGAATGCGAGTATAACGAGCCCGCGTCCGTATACCGCGCCACCAACCGCCTGCTGGCCCTGCCGAACAGGCCGACCTGCATCCTGATTTCGGACGATTACGCCGCGCTGGGCGCGTACGACGCCATCGCGAGCGAGGGGTTGCAGATCCCGGGGGATATCTCCATCGCCGGGTACGACGGCATCCCCATGATGCAGCTGATGAAGCCGCGTCTGACCACCATCCGTCAGGATACCGGCCGCATCGGGGCGGAAGCCGCCCGAAGGCTGGTAGAACTGATCGAAAGCCCCAAAACGACGATCCCGGAAATTACGGTTATCCCATGCACGCTCATCGAGGGGGAAACGGTAGGGAATCCCCCGGCAGCCCTCTAGGACGGCCGCGTTCGCAGCCGCACGGAAACCGTCAAACGCGCCGCCATCCGCAGGGCCGCGTACGCGCGCGCCGCGAGCAAAATGGATGCGGCGCTTTTCGTGAGAAACGGCATGAAAAGTACCGTAACGGTTTCAACAGTTCGCATTAGGAGGAGTACAGTACATGATCTTCGGCACTTATGACGACGATAAACGGGAATATGTGATATCGCGGCCTGATACGCCCTACCCGTGGATCAACTATCTCGGCGGCGAAGCGTTTTTCTCGTTGATCAGCAACACGTCCGGCGGTTATTCGTTCTATAAGGACGCGCGCCTGCTGCGTATTACGCGTTACCGCTACAATGGCGTGCCCAACGACGCGAGCGGGAAATATTTCTACCTCCGGGACGGGGATACCGTATGGAACCCCGGCTGGCAGCCCACCCGCACGCCGCTGGATTTTTACGAGTGCCGCCACGGCATGGGCTATACCGTGATCTCCTCCCGGAAGAACGGGCTGGCCGCCGAACAGTGCTCCATGGTTCCGCACGGCTTCCGCGCGGAGGTAACGCGCCTGAAACTGACCAACGAAAGCGCCGAAGCCAAGACCGTAAGCCTGTACAGCTACGTGGAGTTTTGCCTGTGGAACGCGCAGGACGACTCCACCAATTTCCAGCGCAACTACGCGCTGGCCGAGATGGAGTTTGAAAACGGCGGCGCGACCATCTACCACAAGACCGAATACCGCGAGCGGCGCGACCACTACGCGGTGTATTCCGTCAACGCGAGGGTGGACGGTTACGACACCGACCGGGAGCGTTTCGTGGGCCTTTACAACGGGCTGGACAGGCCTGACGTCGTTTGGAACGACCGGCCCGGTAACAGCGACGCCCACGGGTGGGCGCCCATCGCCAGCCACTGTATCCGCCGGACGCTGAAACCCGGCGAAAGCGAGAGCTTTCTTTTCGTGCTGGGGTATTGCGAAAGCCCGCGCGACCGTAAGTTCACCGCGCCGGGCGTTATGAACAAGGAAGACGCCCACACGCTGCTGGACGCGTTCCGGACCGACGCGCAGTTCGAAGCCGGCCTCGCGGAACTGAAAGCCTACTGGCGGTCGCTGCTGGACCATTTCGTGATCGAAAGCGGCGACGCCAGGCTGGACAGGCAGGTAAACGTCTGGAACCAATACCAGTGCATGGTCACCTTCAACATGAGCCGCTCGGCCAGCTACTATGAAAGCGGCATCGGCCGCGGCATGGGCTTCCGCGATTGCAGCCAGGACCTGCTGGGCTTCGTGCACCTGATTCCGGAACGCGCGCGGGAGCGTATTTTGGATATCGCGGCCACGCAGTTGCCGGACGGAAGCGCCTACCACCAGTACCAGCCGCTGACCAAGCGCGGCAACTCCGACGTGGGCAAGGGCTTTAACGACGACCCGCTGTGGCTGGTGTTCGCCACGGCCGCCTACGTGAAGGAAACCGGCGATACCGGGTTGCTTTCCGTTCCCGTGGATTTCGACAACAACCCCGCGATGGCCGCCCCGATGATGGAGCACCTGCGCCGTTCCTTCCGTTATACGGCGGAGCACCGCGGGCCGCACGGCCTGCCGCTGATCGGCCGCGCGGACTGGAACGACTGCCTGAACCTCAACTGTTACTCCTCCGAACCGGGGGAGACGTTCCAGACGGTGACCAACAACGATACGGGCATCGCGGAAAGCGTGTTCATCGCGGGCATGTTCGTGGGCGTGGCGGACGATTACGCCGCGCTGTGCGAGCTGTGTGGGGACAAGACCGAAGCGGCGTACGCGCGCGAAATGAAAAAGGAAATGACGGCCGTCGTGGAAAAGACCGGCTGGGACGGCGGCTGGTTCCTGCGCGCTTACGACGCCAACGGGGACAAGGTGGGTTCCTCGGCCTGCGACGAAGGGAAAATCTTCATCGAGCCGCAGGGCATGTGCGTGATGGCCGGCATCGGCACGGAAAACGGGATGGCGCAGAAGGCATTGGACGCCACGCGCGAATACCTGACCTTCGAACACGGCGTAGTGCTGTTGTGGCCCGCATATAAGAGCTATCACCTCAATCTGGGTGAGATCAGCACCTATCCGCCGGGATACAAGGAAAACGGCTCCGTTTTCTGCCACAGCAACCCGTGGATCGCCGTCGCGGAAACCGTGCTGGGCCACGGCGACCGCGCGTTTGACGTGTACCGCCGCACCGCGCCCGCCTATATCGAAGACCAGCAGCTGCACCGTACCGAGCCGTACGTATACTGCCAGACCGTAAACGGCAAGGAAAGCTACAAGCCCGGAGAAGCCAGAAACAGCTGGCTTACAGGCACGGCGGCGTGGAACTTCGTGGCTGTGACCCAGGCGATACTGGGCGTGAAGCCGCAGTTCGACGGCCTGATGATCGACCCCTGCCTGCCCGCGCACCTGAAGGACGTGAAGATTCGCCGCCTGTTCCGGGGCAACACGTACGAGATCCGCATCCGCAACCTTTGCGGCGGCGAAAAGGGCAAGGTAGAAGTCAGCGTGGACGGCAGGCCCGTCGCCGGGCAGACCATTCCCGCCCCTTCGGAAACGGGAAAGACGTATCGCGTGGACGTCGCCGTGCGCTGATATTGCAAGAAACGAATGAAAACAGAAACACCGGATCGGTCGAACGCTCGACGATCCGGCGTTTCGAGTTTCTGAAAGACACGTAAAGGGGAAGCTTACTCTTCCGCAGCCCCCGCCTGTCCGCTTTCCATCGCGGAGGAAGTTACGGCCAGCGCGTCCGTATCCGCGCCGTTATTCAGCGTACCGTCGTAATAAACGGTCAGCCGCTCGCCCTCCGCGGGCAGGGCGTAGACGGCGGTATCTGCGCTTACCGTAACGCGGTAAGCGGTTCCCGTGTCGCCGGTCAGGGTGAACCCGCCGTCCGTCACGCCGGAAGCGACGCCCGTAAGCGCCGGCACCACGGTGTGAACGGCCGTTACCTGCGGCGGGTAACTGAGCGCCATCACGCCGCTGTAATACACGGTGACCGGAACGCCTTTCAAAATCAGCGGAAAAGCGTCGTCCGTATGGACGATCACCGTACCCAGCACCGGGTCGCCTTCGACGGTGTAGCCGTCGTTCAGGATGCCCGTAACCGTACCGGCGACCGTAAAGCAGCTCACTTTTTCCGCGGTCACCTGCGGCGGTACGCTGCGGGTCATGGCGCCGTTATACTGCACGTACACGTACTGCCCCACGGCCAGCGTGTCCTTCGTGATCACGCCTTCGTACGCCGTCTCCCCGTCCTCAAGGTTCACGCGCACGGGGCCCAGTTCGACGTCGTTCAATAGAAAATATCCGCCGCCCGTCTCGGTGATCAGCCCTTCGAGCGTGAGGCGGGCCTCCGCCAAGGCGGCGGGCAGGATCAGGCATAACATTGCCGCGGCTAACAAAGCGGCGATCCGTTTTATCATGGTCTGGCTTCCTCCTTCGATGTTTTCACCGCATCGGACGGTTCGGAGGGTAAATGGTTCCGATTTCAATCCCGGTTAACAAAGGCATATGAAAGGCCGAAAGGGAAACAGGAGCGCGGGTTTTCCCGCTTTTCGAAGCGCCGGGCACGCGGCGGGAAAAAGGGAAAAGGACGACGAACGGGGAAATAAAAGAAACATGAGACAAAATCGCCGTACGCGGACAGACGGAGAAACGGGATACCGCTGGATAGAATCGTTTACCCTGCGCGACACGGTAGAAAGGCGGAAACGGATATGAAAATCGGCATCATCGTTCATTCGTTTTCAGGAAACACGCTGCTGGTTGCCCAGAAGCTGATGGATACCTTCCGGGAGGCCGGGCACGAGGCGGAGGTACAGCGCGTGGCTGTGAAGGATGAAAACCCGAACCAGGCCGACCACGTGGTGCTGGAGAACGCGCCCGATCCCACGCCTTACGAGCTGGTGATCTTCGGCGCGCCCGTACGCGCGTTCACACTGACGCCCGCAATGAAGAAATACCTCTCGGAGATTCCGGCCCTGCAGGGAAAGCGGGTAGGCTGTTTCGTGACCAAGCAGCTTCCGGGAATGTGGACGGGTGGCAGCCGCGCCCTGCGCCATATGAAGGAACGTATAACCGGTCACGGCGGCAGCGTGCTTGCCGAGGGCGCCGTGTGCTGGAGCGGGAAAGACAGGGATGTGCAGATCGACCGGCTGGCGGCGAACATGCGCCGCCTTACGGGGGAGGATAAGGCATGAAAAAGTTTCTGAAATGGGCGGGCATCGTGCTGGCGGCGCTGATCGTTCTGGCGCTGATCTACTCGCTCCTCGGGATGCAGAGGGCGCTGAGCCTGCGCATCGGCACGGTGGACCTGGGACAGGTGGCGGACGGCACGTATACCGGCAGTTATGATTCGTACCGCTGGAGCACCACCGTGGAGGTGACGGTAAAGAACCACGCCGTTACGGATATCCGCGCGGTGAAGGCGCAGGCGGGAACCGAGCGAATCGCCGAAACGCTGGTCTCGGAAATCGAACAGCAGCAGCGGGTGAACGTGGACGCGGTTTCCGGCGCGACGGCCACAAGCAAAAGCTTTCTGATGGCCGTGCAAACGGCTTTGGGCAACGGCGTGCTACAAAGCGCCACGGCGGAAAAACCTGCCGACTAACCGGATACAGGGAGCGCCCCGAACGCCTTCACGGCATGCGGGGCGCTCGGCTTATTTATGGTACCGCTGCCCCGCGTTGATCTTCGATGCGCGGTACAACTGCTCGATCAGTACCACGCGCGCCAGTTGGTGCGGCAGGGTGATACGGCCCAGGCTCAGGGTTTCGTCCGCACGCTTCAGCACGCTTTCGTGCAGGCCCAGCGAACCGCCTACGACGAAAGCCAGCTCGCCGCGTCCCGAAAGGAACAGGGTCTGTACCTTTTGGGCCAGCTCCTCGCTGGAAAGCTGTCCGGCGTCCACGCACAGGGCGAACACGTGCGCCCCGGCGGGAATCCGTGCCAGCAGCCGCTCGCCCTCGGCGCGCAGCACGCGTTCCACGGCCGGACCGGAAAGCTGCTTGGGCTCGGGTTCGTCCGCCACCTCCACGACCTCGCAGGGCGTAAGCGTGGAAAGACGCTTGCGGTACTCGGCGACCGCGTCCCGGTAGTACGGCTCGCGCGCTTTCCCGACGCAAAGCAGGGTGAAGGGCATTACGCGTCTCCTTCCAGCAGCGTAAACCGCGTCGCGTCCACGAACACGTCCCGGAACATGCGCTCGAAATACCCGGCGTCGGCGTCACGCAGGAACAGACAGGTCACGTCTTCCTGCACGGTTACGGATTCCACCACGTGCACCTCGCCGCGAATATCCCGGATGCGGCAGCCGCCGGTAAACGCGCAACCCTCGCCGTCGCTCACCAGCAGTGCCAACCCGCGACCCGGAAAGGCCGCGACTTCGTCCATCACGTGAAAAAACATGTCCGTCCCCCTCCCGCGCATCGGTCGTCCGTTTGCCGAGAATCGGTTCACGGTACTTTTTTGCCCGCTTACACGCGGTACAGGAAGCTGGCCTGGTAGCGCGCGGCAACGTGCAGCGTCACGTCCGGCCCCACGGCGGCGCCCGCGGCGGTCAGCGCGGCGTGCGCCGTGCGGAATGCGATGTCCGGCGTGTTGTTTTCCTCGCTCAGGTGTCCCAGCAGCAGGTGGCGGGTGCCGCACTGGGCAAGCCGTACCGCCGCGTCTGCGCCCGCGTCGTTGCTAAGGTGACCCTTCTTGCCGAGAATGCGGGTTTTAAGCCGCGCAGGGTAATGCGGGTTCCTCTTCAGCATGTCGGGGTCGTGGTTGCTTTCCAGAAGCACGATCTCCGCGCCGCTGACCGCGTCGAACACCGTTTGCGGGAAATATCCGAGGTCGGTGGCGACCGCCACGCTGTGGCGGCCCGTAAAAAAGCGGTACCCGACCGGGTCGTTGGCGTCGTGGGGGATGGAGAAAGGCACGATCTCCAGATCGTCCAGAAAAAAGCTCTCGCCCGCGGAAACGGTGACGCGGTTGAAGGCGGGCAGCTCCCCTACGGAAGCGGCCATGCCTTCCCAGGTGCCCTCCGTGGCGTAGACCGGCACGCCCAGCCTGCGGCTGATAACGCCGACGCCCTTGATATGGTCGCTGTGCTCGTGGGTGATGAGGATCGCGTGCACGGAGGCGGGGTCGAGTTTCGCGCGCTCCATGGCCTCCAGCGTCTGTTTGCCGCTCATGCCGCAATCGACCAGCACGCCGCCCCGGTCGGTGGACAGGTAGACGACGTTGCCGCTGGAACCGCTGAAAAGGGTGCAGAATTGCAAGGAACGCCGCCTTTCCGAGTTTACGCCGAAACCCACAAAATGTAGTGGGAATAACCATCCGTATTCTACCACGAATAGCGGCGCGCCGCAATATGCGCGGTTAGAAAACGGCGTTTGAAAAGGCGCGGCGGAAGCCGCGCCCCTTCTCCGGTCCGGTTCCGATTACTTTGCGTCCGGCGTGAACAGCTCGAAAATCACGAGGTCATACGCCTCGCGCGCCCTGTCCAGCGCGGCCTGGTTGCGAATCGTCCAGGCGACGAGCAGAGGGTGGAACACGCGCTTCATCAACGCCATGGAAAGGTTGCGGTCTTCGGCAGCGGAGTAAGCGACGAAGTGCGGCCTGCCCAGCACGTCGATCAACAGATATTTCAGAAGGACGAACGACCCCAAGCCGAGTTCCTTCGGGTTGCGCTTCCCGCCCGCGGAAAGCTGCCCGCGCACCACGCCGGGGGCGTGCCTGCGGAAGTAGCGCACGATGAGCGGGTGGAAGGACTCCACGCAGTACGGCCCCCGGTAATCCCGAAGGGCTTCCAGCGTGGCGGCGGCGTTCTCCGCCGGGTTGCCGTAAGGCTTGATCTCCACGATTATCGGCACGCGCCCGTTCACCAGGCCCAGCACCTCCGCGAAGGTGGGAACGGGGCTGCCGTCCGGCAGCGCGGGGAGCACCGCGTACATCGTCCGACGTATCTCCGCATCCACGCCGCACACGCGCCGGGTGTTGCCGTCGTGGTGCACCACCAGTTGGCGGTCCGCGGTCAGCTGCACGTCCAGCTCGATGCCGTAGCCCGCCTCTACCGCCCGGCGGAAGGCGGCCACGCTGTTTTCAGGCACGCGCTTGTTACCGTCGTGCAGCCCGCGGTGGGCGTACAGCCTGCCCGCCAGCACGCCCGTGCCGGGCCCGTTGCGCCCCGGTGCGACGAGCCACAGATACAGCGCGCAAAGCGCCGCGACGATAACAAGCAACCAAACGTACCAGGCCAAGGTCAATCATCTCCCGCGTCGTAGGCTTCCAGAGCGCTCTTGGGCGGCTCGGGCCGCGCGTCGCCGTGTTTGGTCAGCGAGATCGTTACGAACGACACGGCTACCATCAGCGCCGCGTACGGAGCCAGCACCCAGTAGCCCAGGTATTGCATCAGGTAGCCGCTGAGGATCGGGGTCACGATCTGCGCGGCCATCGAGAACGTGTAATAATAACCTGTGAACTGGCCCACGTCGCCAGTCTTGCTGATCTCCATCACCATGGGGTAGCTGTTGACGTTGATGGTGGCCCACGCCACGCCCACCAGCACGAACAGTACATACAGCAGGGGCGAGAAGCTCTTGAAGAACGCGAGCGCCGCGAAACTAAGGGTGAGCAGCGCCACGCCGAACTGGATCATCCGCTTGCGCCCGAAGCGGGAGGAAAGCATGCCCACGGGAACGTAGCACAGCAGCGCCGCGCCGGTGGCGATCATCAGGAAATTGGCCGCGCCGCTCAGGCTGTATCCCCACTGGGCCTGCACGTACTTCGTAAACACGGTGGTCACCGCGTTGTAGCCCATGAACCAGAAGAAGATGGAGACCAGAATAAGCATCAGGCTTCGGCGCACTTCGGGCGAAAGGGACTTAAGGCCCGCCTTCGCCTTGCCCATCGCAACCTGTTCGGCTTCGCGCTCGGCGGCGGAAAGCTTGGCGGCCTCCCGCGCGTCGTACTCGTTGTTGACGGCGGCGGTCTCCTTCGCCAGTTTGTTTTCTTTTACCGTGATCAGCAGCACCGCCACCGCGGCCACCATCAATACCGCAACGGCCAGAAAGAGGAAGGCGTAGTTATCGGTGCCGTCCGCACGCTTGAACACCAGAAACTTGGTGACCAGCAGCGTATAAATACCGCCCAGCGTGCCCATCAGGTTGATGATGGCGTTGCCTTTGGAACGCAGGGGTTTGGGGGTCACGTCCGGCATCAGGGCCACGGCGGGGGAACGGTAGGTGCCCATGGCGATCAGCAGCAGACCCAGCGAAACGATGAACAGCACGAAGCGGTGCGAGGCGTCCGCGACGGGCAACAGGTTCATCAGCAACACAGCGGCGGCCGTGCCGCCCAGAATGTAAGGCGTGCGGCGGCCCAGCCGGGTGGAAGTCCGGTCCGAAAGGGCGCCGAAAAGGGGCAGCAGGAACAGCGCGAGGATGTTATCCAGCGACATGATGATGCCGGAAGGCCCGTCCGGAAGACCGAAGGTATTTTTCAGGATCAGGGGCACCACGTTGTCGTACAGCTGCCAGAACGCGCAGATGGACAGGAACGCGAACCCGACGCGGAGGGTGCGGCGCGTATCGAGCTTCATGCGGTTTTCCTCCTTCGTTTATACCGTAACGCTTTGCTGCGTCCATCATACCGTGACGGGGCCGGAAAGTCAATCGGAAGCGGGCATGCGCGGGGAACGCGCCCACGGCAAGCGTACGTCGTTTCCGGCGCGCGCGCAAGGCGGCGCGGGTAAAGAGCGCGTGTGATTTCCGTAAAGCTTCGGCAGGCGCGCTTGCAAACATCCGTGCGCTTTGCTATGATGTCAGCGGCACGGATACGTGCCGATTTCAGGCCCGGGAGGCGGACACTTACGGGAAAATTGCTGGACGTTCTGGCAGCGCCGGGGGCGCTGAAGAAGCTTACAGAAGCCCGCGACAGGCTCGCGGACGCCACGCCGCTGCGCGTCGATTGCGGCAGGCTTTGCGACGCGGCCTGCTGCAAGCCGGACGAGACGGGGGAGAACGGCATGCTGCTTTTCCCGTTCGAGGACAGGCTGTACCGCGCGCCGATCGAGGGCTTCGCGTTTCACCTGGCGGACGACGACCGCCTCGTAAAAGGCGGCAAGCGGCTGATCTGCGAAGGGACCTGCCAGCGGGAGCACCGCCCGCTGGCGTGCCGCATGTTTCCCCTGCGGATGCGCGTGGAAACGGACGAGGAAACGCAAACGGCGCGCGTGAAGGCGGAACTCGACCCCCGCGCGTGGGCGGTCTGCCCGCTTTTGGAACAGGGCGGCATGCGGGCGATGAGCGCCGATTTCATCCGGGAGGTGGAGGCGGCGGGCGACCTGCTGTGCGAAAACGTGTATATGTTGGAAGCGCTGCTGAACGAACAGCGCATGATCGACGAGATGCGGCGGCTGTGAAAGGGCGGCGCGCTGTGCACCGCGCTTTCTTCCTTGCCGGGACGGGAGCGATACGGTATAATATCCGTGGTGCTTTTTCATGCGGATAAACGGTTGAAACGCAACCTGTGGAAAGGGACGAACCCTGTATGAGAGGAAAAAAAACGTGGATGGCGCTCCTGACGGTCGCGGTGGTGCTGATGGCGCTGTCGCTTACGTTCGCGGTGCCGTCCGGTGCCATTTTAAACGAAGCGAAACAGCGTTATCAGGACGAGGCGCCCATGGACTGGGGCGACGACGGGGACATCGTTGAGAACGAGGCGGCGGGCGTCGCGTCCGTACCTTACCGTATCGTCGCTACCGCCGGGGAAAGCGACGTGAACTTCGACTTCGGCTCCGATGAAACGGGAGCCCCCGTTCCGGCGGCCGACGCGCTGGAACTGGCTATGGATACGGTTGGCCGGAAGCTGGTTGAGGCGAACTTTACGGATGCAGGCTACAGCGACGATACGATCACCGTAAGCATTCAGGAAGTCAAACAGGATGACAGCAGCTACCACGTCGCCTACGTGAAAATCGCCTCGCCCACGCAGCTTCGCACCTGCGTGGTGGGGGGAATCAACGGCACGGGCACGCTGCCCACCACCACGGTGGCGGAAAGCGTGAACGCCGTGGTGGCCGTAAACGGGGATTTCTTCGAGAAATACTCGGGCGGCTACATCGTACGGCAGGGCGAGACCCTGCGCAAGAGGGTAAGCGACAACTACGACCTGCTGCTCATCGACGAGAACGCGGATTTCCACCTGCTACTTGCGGGAAAGGACCGCCAGAAGGACGGAATCGGCGCGCTGCTGAAAGAACACGACATCGTCAACGCCTTCTTTTTTGGCCCCGCGCTGGTCATGGACGGCGCGACGTGCGAGGTTTCGGAACACTACGGCTGGAACCCTTACGGGCAGGAACCGCGCGCGGCCATCGGCCAACTGGGGCCGCTGAGCTACGCCGTGGTCACCGTGGACGGACGCATCGACGAGTCCGCGGGCGTCACGCTGCCGACGCTGGCGGCCTTCATGGCGCAGATCGGCTGTACGCAGGCGTACAACCTGGACGGCGGCAACAGCTCCGCGCTGGTGTTCCACAACGAACTGCTGAGCATCAAGGGTGTGGAGGAGCGTTCCGTTAACGACATCGTTTACTTCGCCTCCGCTACCGAACAGGGCGATTAAGGAGAAGCGGCTATGACCTTTACCGTATTCGGCGTTACCGGCTACTGGTACGGGCTCGCGGTCGGGCTGGGCGCGCTGCTGTACCTGGGCGCGGTGGGGCTGCTGGGGTTCTACAAACGCCTGCCCGCGGGCACGGCGCGCGTGTACGGCCTGCTGGGCCTGCCGCTGGGGCTTCTGTTCGCGCGGCTCGGCTTTTGCGCGGCGTATTACGGATATTATACGGAAAGCGTTTCCCAGCCGCTGAAAATGCTCGCCTTCTGGGACGGCGGCTACAGCCTGCTGGGCGCCCTGTGCGGGCTGCTGCTGGCGGCGCTGCTGACGGCGCGCCTGAAAAAGGCGCGCTTCGGGGATGTGTTGGATGCGGTCGCCGCGCCGTTGGGCCTGCTGCTGTGCATATGGCGCGCCGTGGAGTACCTGACCGGCGGGCAGCTTGGCGTGGGCAGGCAGGTGGACGCGGGCACGCTTCCCCAGCTTGCGCCGTGGCTGTTCTTGGAGGACGGCATGGGTACGCTCACCTTCTACCGCCTCGCGGTGTACCGGTACGAGGCGGCGCTGGCGCTTGTAATCCTGCTGCTGTCGCTGGCCCTGTTTTTCGGCCGCAAGCAGATCCGGCATGCCCGCCCGGGCGACGTGGCGATGATGGTCGCCTCGCTTTTCGGCGCGACGCAGGTCGTGATGGAAAGCCTGCGGGACGACGGGCACATGGTGGCGGGTTTTATCCGCGTGCAGCAGGTGGGCTACACTTTCCTGCCGTTGCTCGCGCTGGGGATACTGGGCGCGCGGTACGCGCACATCCGCGGGAAACGCAAGGCGGTCACGGTCGCCTGGTTGCTGCTGCCCGTGGCGGCGCTGGTGATTCTGCTGATGGTATACCCGGTTAACCATGTGCTGGACCTGACCGGGCACCGGAGCGTCGGCTATATCGTGTTGGCCGTTCTGGCCGTATACATGGCGTTCTTCCTGCGCAAAAAGGGTGCGGCAGCCGGGCTGATCGTCCGTTGGCTGGTCGCGCTCGCGGCGCTTGCAGCCTGCGTGCTGGTGGAATTCAGCGTGGATGGAAGCGGCAACCTGCTACGGGACTACGGCGTGATGGCGGGCTGCTGCCTGCTGCTGTTCCTGATGCCCTACGGCCTGTGGCGCAGTCTGGAGGACGAGGTGTACGGCGAGGAAAGCCTGCGCGTGCAGATACCGAGAAGCTGGTAACGGAGAACGGGGAGGAACCCATATGAAAAAGCCGGAGAGCACAGGCACGCGGCCGATGGAAACGGTTGCCTTCACGGATACGCCGCTGGGGCGGATGACGCTGGTGCAGCGCGGCGAAGCCCTGAGCGAGCTCCGGCTGGCCGGGGAAGCGTACGACGGCGAAACCGTGGGGGAGACCCCGCTGCTCAGGCGCGCGGCGGAGGAGCTGGCCGAGTATTTCGCGGGAAAACGCGAAACCTTCGACCTGCCGCTTGCGCCGGACGGGACGCCGTTCCAGACGATGGTCTGGAAAACGCTCGCCGATACCGTTCCCTACGGGCAGACCGTATCCTACGGGGAACTGGCCGAACGCTGCGGCAGGCCCGCCGCGGCGCGCGCCGTGGGGCAAGCCAACCACCGGAACCCTCTGCCCGTTTTCGTTCCCTGCCACCGGGTGGTAGGCAGCTGCGGTGCGCTGGTAGGCTACGGCGGCGGCCTGCCTATGAAGGAAGCGCTGCTGAACCTGGAGAAGGGCACAGACCTGCAGGCAATCCGTTACATAGGTTACGCGCGTATGTAACAAGAGAGCTATTGTGTAACACCATGTAACCATTTCGCGCGTCCGTTCCGGACGGAAAGGAACCCTATGCTCAACCGCAGAACGAAAATCGTTTGCACGCTGGGCCCCGCAACCGAAAGCGACGACGTACTCCGGGAACTGATGCGTTCCGGCATGGACGTGGCGCGGCTCAATTTTTCCCACGGCACGCACGAGACGCACGGCCGCGCCATCGAACGGGTGAAGCGCCTGCGCGCGGAACTGAACCTGCCCGTCGGCCTCATGCTGGATACCAAGGGGCCGGAAATCCGCCTGGGCCTGTTCAAGGGCGGTAAGGCGACGCTGGTGAAGGGGCAGACCTTCACGCTCGTTACGGACGATATCGAGGGCGACGAGTCGCGCGTTACGGTCAGCTACAAAGAACTGCCCGGGGATGTTCGGGAAGGCACCGTGATCCTTGTGGATGACGGGCTGGTGTCCATGACGGTGCAGCGCGTGACCGACACGCAGATCGTGTGCCGCGTGGAAAACGGCGGCGAAATCGGCGACCAGAAGGGCGTCAACGTTCCCGGCGCGGAATTGACCATGCCGTTTCTAAGCGAACGGGACCGGGACGATATCCGTTTCGGCGCCGCGCAGGACGTGGATTTCGTGGCCGCGTCCTTCACCCGCTGCGCCGACGACATTCTGGAAATCCGCAAGCTGTTCAGCCAGGAGGGAAGTCGCAACATCAGCGTGATCGCCAAGATCGAGAACGCTCAGGGCGTGAAGAACATCGACGATATTTTGCGAGTCAGCGACGGCGTGATGGTGGCGCGCGGCGATCTTGGCGTGGAAATTCCGCTGGAAGATGTGCCCGTGATCCAGAAGCAGCTGATCCACAAGGCGTACTCGTTGGGCAAACAGGTGATCACTGCCACGCAGATGCTGGAAAGCATGATCCTGAACCCCAGGCCCACTCGCGCCGAGGCCGCGGACGTGGCCAACGCCATCTACGACGGCACCAGCGCCACCATGCTTTCCGGGGAGACGGCCATCGGGCAGTATCCGGTGGAAACGCTGCGCACCATGGCCCGCATCGCCTGCCGCACGGAGGCGGACATCAATTACGTCAAACGGTTCAAGGAAAGGGAAAGCGAGCGCACGCCGGACGTGACCAACGCCATCAGCCATGCGACCGTTACCAGCGCCCACGATCTGGGCGCCGCGGCCATCCTCACCGTGACCAAGAGCGGGCGCACGGCGCGCATGCTTTCCAAATACCGGCCCAATTGCCCCGTTATCTGCTGCGCCATGGACGACAGCGTATGCCGCAGGCTGAACCTGAGCTGGGGCGTGATTCCGCTGAAAATCGAGGAGGCGCACGACACGGACGAACTGTTCGAACGCGCGCTGGAAGCCGGGGAGAAGGCGGGGCTGCTTCACGACGGCGAGCTGGTGGTCATGACGGCGGGTGTGCCGCTGGGCATCAGCGGAACCACCAACCTGATGAAGGTGCACGTGGTGGGGCATATTCTGGTCACGGGGCGCGGCGTGAGCCGCCGCACCATCTGCGGAAGCCTCAGCGTGGCCCGCAGCGAGGAAGAAGCCGAAAAGATTTTCAACGACGGGGATATCCTCGTGATGCGGCAGACGACCAACCGCCTGCTGCCGTTGGTGCGCAAGGCGAGCGGCCTGGTGCTGGAGGACGACGACCCCAACGGGCACGGCGTGATCGCCGGCATGAGCCTGGATATTCCCGTGATCATCGGCGCGGAAAACGCAACGAAAATTCTGAAAAGCGGGGCCGTGGTTTCGCTGGACGCCGCGCGCGGCGTGGTAAGCTGCAACCAGCATGCCGACCGCGCCTGAATTCAACCGAATCATTTTAAGTAAAGGAGCAATCGGCCATGAAGTTCACCGACGGATGCTGGCTGCTTAAGCCCGATTACGAAATGCTTTTCGCCGTGGAATATTACCGGTCGAAGATCGACCGGAATCAGCTGGAAATCCTTTGCCCCACGGCGCCCGTACAGAACCGCGGCAACATGGTGGACCACGCCGCGCTGACCGTGACCATCGGCGCGCCGCTGGAAAACGTGCTGCGCGTAAGGGTACGCCACTTCAAGGGCGCGCGCAACGCGGGGCCGCGATACGAAACGTACGACGACCCGGTCTTTCCGGTGTTCGAGGAAAGCGACGGCGAAGTGTCCATCCAGAGCGGCCGCCTGAAGGCGAGCGTAAGCAAAGCCGCGCAGGGGTGGAACGTCGCCTTTTCCGCCGGGGACAGAATACTGACCGAGAGCGGCTACCACGGCATGGCGCGCGCCCTGCACAAAGCCACGGGGCGCAGCTACATGATCGATTCGCTTTCGCTGGACGTGGGGGAAAGGGTGTACGGCTTCGGCGAGCGCTTCACCCCGTACGTAAAGAACGGCCAGACGGTGGAAACCTGGAACGAGGACGGCGGCACCGCCAGCGAGATCGCCTACAAAACCGTGCCCTTCTACATGACCAACCGCGGCTACGGCGTGTTCGTGGAAAACCCGGGGGACGTGAGCTTCGAAGTCGCCAGCGAAAAGGTGGAGCGCGTGCAGTTCAGCCTGCCCGGGGAGGAACTGACTTACGACGTCATCTACGGCGAGACGCCCAAGGACATTCTGGAACGCTACACGGCGCTGACCGGAAGGCCCGCGCTGCCGCCCGCGTGGAGCTTCGGGCTGTGGCTTTCCACCAGCTTCACCACCAGCTACGACGAGGAGACCGTAACCGGGCTCATCGACGGCATGGCGAAATACGGTATTCCGCTCAACGTGTTCCACTTCGATTCCTTCTGGATGAAGGCCTTCAACTGGTGCGATTTCCAGTGGGACCCCGACGTGTTTCCCGATCCCGCCGGGATGCTCGGCCGCCTCAAGGAGCGCGGGCTGCACGTCTGCGTGTGGATGAACCCCTACGTTTCGCAGGAAAGCCCCCTGTTCGCGGAGGCGGCGGAGCGCGGCTACCTGATCCGCAGGGATAACGGGGACGTGTGGCAGACGGACCGGTGGCAGACGGGCATGGGCGTGCTGGACGTGACCAACCCCGCGGCGGTCAAGTGGTTCCGGGGATATTTGAAAAAACTGGTCGCCATGGGCGTGGACTGCTTCAAGACCGACTTCGGTGAGCGCATCCCCGTGAAGGGCGTGAAATACTTCGACGGCAGCGACCCCGTGAAGATGCATAACTATTACAGCTTCCTGTACAACAAGACGGTGTTCGGGCTGCTGGAAGAGGAGCGCGGCCGGGGCGAGGCGATGGTGTTCGCCCGCAGCGCCACCGCGGGCGGGCAACAGTTCCCCGTACACTGGGGGGGGGATAACAGCGCCACCTACCCGAGCATGGCGGAAACGCTGCGCGGAGGGCTGAGCATCGGCCATTCCGGTTTCGGATTCTGGAGCCACGATATTTCCGGGTTTGAAAAAACCGCGCCTGCGGACGTGTACAAACGCTGGTGCGCCTTCGGCATGCTCTCCTCCCACAGCCGTCTGCACGGTTCCTCCAGTTACCGCGTGCCGTGGCTGTTCGACGAGGAAAGCTGCGCGGTGCTCAAGGAGTTCGTCAACCTCAAATGCCGCCTGATGCCCTACCTTTTCGGCGCGGCGGTGGAAGCGCATACGCGCGGCATCCCCGTGCTGCGCCCCATGATGCTGGAGTTCCCCGGCGATATCGCCGCCGAAACTTGCGACACGCAGTACATGCTGGGCGAAAACCTGCTGGTGGCGCCCGTGTTCCACGCGGACGGGCACGTGAATTACTACTTGCCCGAGGGGCGCTGGACAAGCCTGCTGACCGGCGAAGTGACCGAGGGCGGCCGCTGGCGCACCGAAACGCACGATTTCCACAGCCTGCCCCTGATGGTGCGGGAAAACAGCGTGCTGGCGATGGGCGCGGACGAAACGCGCGCGGATTACGACTATGCCGGGAACGTGACCCTGCACGTGTACGAGCCGAAAGACGGAGTCCTTGAGGTCGCGATCCCCGATACGAAGGGAAACGCGGCGGCCCGTTTCACCCTGACCGTGCGCGGCGACGCGGTGGACGTGCAGACCGATTCCCGCAAACCTTATCGCGTAGTGCTTCACCGCGACGGTAAAACGACGGAGCTCGCCTGACGGCGACGCCGGAAAATACGGAGGCAGATCCAATGGACAAACGCATCCGCTCCGTCGCGATCAACGAGGCGGTGACGTTGCTCAACGACCACGACGAATCGACCTGTTATCTGGTGGCGGGGAAAACGCGCGCGTTGCTCATCGACACGGCCAACGGTTGGGTGGATATGGCCGCGCTCTGCCGGGAACTGACGCCGCTGCCGGTAACCGTAGTCAACACCCACGGCCATTGCGACCATATTTTCGGAAACGTCTACTTTTCGGAGGCGCGCCTGCATCCGGCGGATTTCGCGCTGCACGACGAACATTTTGCCTTCCCGGAAATGCGCGCGGCGATGAAGAAGCACGGCCTGAAACCCGCGAAGCTGGTTCCGCTTCGCGAAGGGGAAACCTTCGATCTGGGCGGCCTGACGCTTGAAACGGTACCGTTGCCCGGCCATACCGCCGGGTCGGTCGGCCTGCTGGACGCTAAGCACCGCATCCTGTTTTCCGGCGACGGGGTGATTCCGCACGTTTGGATGCAACTGCCGGAATCCCTGCCGATCGCCGCCCTGCGCGATACGCTGGCCGCGCTTCAGCGGGAGCACGGCGACCGGTTCGACTTTCTGCTGACCGGGCACGCGCGCGGGCTGGAACCCGCCGCGATCGTGGACGGGCTGCTGGCAGGCTGCGAACAGCTGCTGGCCGGACGGCGCGACGGCGACCGCCCGTACCGCTGGCACGGGGGCGAATGCCTGGCCCACCGCTACGACGCGGACGAAAACCACTGTATCGTATACGATCTCAACAGACTGTGAGGACGGAACATGAAGAATGCGGACGTTTACCTGTACGGCCAGATTCTGATGACGACGAGCCTTCTGCTGAAGGACGGCATGCCGCCCCGGGACGGGTACGGCGAACTGGCAGGCCGCTACCGGCTGATCGGCGGCGAAACGGCCGTGTGCGCGGCTGTGCTGGCCTCGCTGGGCTGCTCCGTGCGCATGGAAGGCACCTGGATGGGAAAGAACACGCGGGACGGGGTGTTCGGTTATTTCGCTGATAAGGACGTCGATCTGGGTTTCGTCACTTACGACGAGACGTTCGACGGGCTGGAGGACGTCGTGCTGATCGACGGCGACGCGCGCACCTGCCTGGGCACATTCGGTGCGTTCCTTGGGCCGGAAGGATACCGCTGGAACCGCCCGGACGCGACCCACGTGGCCGGATGCAAAGTCGCGGGCATCGACCCCTTCTTCGGGCAGGCGGGGGACGACGCGGCACGGCTGTGCGTGGAAGCGGGCATCCCGTACGTCACGCTGGACTGCGAACCCGGCTCCTTTCTTGCGGCGCACGCGGCGATCAACGCGCTGAGCGGGGAATACCTGCGCTGGATGCACGCGGACGAAAACCGCGAAAGCGTGCTTTATCAATACGCGGAGCAGACGAACGGGCTGACGGTCATCACCTCGGGCGGCGGGGAGATGCTCTACGGCCGGAAGGGGCAACCTGCGAAACGGCGTTCGGCGTACCGCGTAAAGCCGGAAAGCACGCTGGGCGCGGGCGACACCTTCAAGGCCGGGTGCGTGTACGCGCTGCTTAAACAAATGAACGACGACGAGACCGTGGCTTTCGCCTCCGCCTGCGCCGCCGCCGCGATTATGAAATTCCCCATTCCGCTTCACCCGCCGACGCTGGAACGAATCGCCGCCGTGCGCTCGGGAAACGCGTAGTAAGGGCGCGCATCTATTGCTTCTTGAGCGTGATCAGGTGAATCTGCGAGGACGCGAACAGCCGCGCGGGGAAGTAGCTCGTGCCGACGCCGTTGCTGATTAAGATGTTGGCGCGGTTCTCTTCCCGCCAGCCGGATAGATAACGGTTGCCGAGCGCCGGGGCCAGATCGGCGATCAGCGGCAGGCCGAACAGGGTGATCTGCCCGCCGTGGGTATGGCCGAAGAACGCCAGGTCGAACCAGTGGTTGTCCCCGTCCGACCCGGACGCCTTCAGCGCGGATGTCAGCAGGTCGGGGTTATGACCCAGGAAGATCACAAAATCGTCCGCCTTCACCTGCGAGGCGACGCTTTGCAGGTCCGGCTGCCCGTTTTTCAGGTCGTCCGCGCCCGCGATGTACAGGGTCGTCTGCCCGAGCTTGAGCGCCGCCACCTCGTTGACCAGCGGCTGCACGCCCGCGGCGTTCATGGCCTTCACCAGAAGCGTCAGGTTAGTTTCCGGCGGCGTGCGGTCGCATTCGCCCGCCACGCCGTATACGCCCAACCGCGCGTAGATCGAGGGCAAGTTTTTAAAGAAAGCGATGGCGGCCTCGCTGCTTTCGGCGTAATCCCCGCCCAGCAGAACCAGGTCGGCGCTCAGGCTGTTGATGGCGTTCACCAGGCTGTTCACCCGGCTTTGCGGAAAGCGCGCGCCCTCGTGGATATCGGTCACGTAGACGATCTTCAGGTTTTTCAGGTTCGCGGGCAGATCGGCGACCTGCAAAACGGTCCTGGAAACCGTCAGATGGTACGTCTCGAAGAACGGATAGGCGAGCATCGCCAGTACGGCCAGCACGATGAGTACGCGCGAAAAGCGAATCCTGCGGCGTTGCGGCTTGCGGTAACGATATACGTAACGGGCCAGCGGAAACCCCTCCCTCCCGGCGGCGGTTCGGCGCCCCGGCTCTTCCATTGTACTCAATCGGAACGTTATGAACAAGAGGTGTGAAAAGATGAAGGAGAACGAAGCTTTCGGCGCTATCGGCGCCACGACCTTTCTGGGGCCCGTGCCCGCCGTGCTGCTGGGCTGCGCGGACGGGGACGGCGGCGCGCCCAACCTGATCACCATCGCGTGGACGGGCGTGTGCTGTTCCAAACCGCCGATGGTCACCGTCGCCATCCGCCCCGAACGGTACAGCCACGGACTGATCACGCGCACGGGAGAATTCACCCTTAACCTGATCGGTAAACCGCTTTGCCACGCCATGGATTACTGCGGGGTGAAAAGCGGGCGGGACGTGGACAAATTTACCGCTCTGGGGCTTACGCCCGTGGCAGCGCCTCCGCTGGCCGCCGCGCCCGCGCTGCTGGAAGCCCCCGCGTACCTGTGCTGCAAGGTAAGGCAGACGATTCCGCTGGGTAGCCACGACCTGTTCGTTGCCGAGATCGTGGAAACGTACGTGCGCCGGGAATACCTGCGCGCGGACGGGAGCGTGGACGAGAAGGCGATGGAGCTGGTAGCCTTCATCCACGGCAAGTACTTCGCGCCGGGGGCGGAACTGGGCTTCTTCGGCTACTCGGTGGCGGGGAAGGCCGCGTTGGAACGCAGGATGCTGAAAACCGGAGAAATGAAAAAAACGCGGGCCGACCGCCCCGCGCGGGAACGCCGGTAAACGGAAGCAAGGAAGGAAAGTCTCCTTTCCGCCTAAACAGATTGAATCGTCAACGAACTCCCGTCCGCTTCAAAACGGCACCGTTACGGCCCGTAACCGTGAAAAGTCCCCGCCCGGCGCTGTGCCGGACGGGGACTTCGGCTATGGAACGGTAACGTCGCCGCCTGGCGCGCGGTTACTTCCTGCCCGTCAGGCTGCCCAGTAGGCCGCGGGTCAACTGCGTGATCACGGTGCGCGTGGCGGTGTTGATGGCCGTGTTCTTTACGCGGCCGAGGATGCTGTCGTTGCGGCGGGCGCGTTCGGCGCGTTCGTCCCGCAGCGCCTCCGCCTTCTCGCGCCGCGCCTGCGCCGCGGCGTCGCGGGCGGTTTTCGCCGCTTCCTTCTCCTGCCTGTCCTCGGCGGCTTCGGTTTCCTGCCGGGTTTTCACGGCGGCGCGCGCCTCCGCTTCGGTCATCACGGGCGCGTACTGGCCGGTCGCCGGGTCGAACGTCATGGCCATTTCCTTTTGGACGAAACGGCCTGTAACCGGATCGAGCACCAGCACGTTCTGCCGCACCGCCTGCGGAGGTTCCGGGACGGCGGGCGCTTCCGGGAGGGGACTCATGGTATCCAGCCGTTTGGCGACGTAGCTGTTAGTGGCGGGGTCGAACACCATGAAGGTGGCCGAAGGCGCGGCGGTCTTTACCGGCGCGGCGATCTGCGGGAGAACCGCCGCCTGCGCGGACGGGGCGGAGGGCGCGTCCTGACGGCCCAGGTTCAGGGTGGCGGCAAGGTATTCGTAGGCGCTGTCCCTGTCCACCCGCGGCTCGTACAGGCCGTTGAGCGGGCTGGTTTCAATGAAAGTCCTGCGCAGCCCCTCGTCGATGGCGCCGAGGGAACTCTGCGGCGGCAGAATAGTCGTGCGGGTCACGACGGAAGGCGCGCCGTTTTCGTCCAGAAAAGACACCAGCGCTTCGCCGGTCTGAAGCCGGGTGATGGCTTCCTCCGTATCGAAGGCGGGGTTGGTGCGGAACGTCTGCGCGGCGGTTTTGACGGCCTTCTGATCCAGCGGGGTGTAGGCGCGCAGCGCGTGCTGCACGCGGTTGCCCAGCTGCCCCAGAACGGACATGGGGATGTCCGCGGGGTTATGGGTGATAAAGTATACGCCTACGCCCTTGCTGCGAATCAGCCGAACGACCTGCTCGATCTTCTCCAATAACTGCCGCCCGCAGTCGTTAAAGAGCAGGTGCGCCTCGTCGAAGAAGAACACCATGCGGGGTTTGTCCAGGTCACCCTGCTCCGGCAGGGTTTCGTACAGCTCGGAAAGCATCCATAACAGGAACGTGGAGTACATGATCGGATTCAGGAACAGCTTGTCGCACGCCAGAATGTTGATGACGCCGCGGCCGTCCCCGTCCTGTTTCATCCAGTCCGCAATGTTAAGCGCGGGCTCGCCGAAAAACTGGTCTCCGCCCTGATCCTCCAGCACCGCCACGGCGCGCTGGATGGCCCCGACCGTCGCCTTGCTGACGTTGCCGTAGTTGAGCGTGTAGCGGCTCGCGTTCTCGCCCACGTAGGCGAGCATGGCCTTGACGTCCTTGATATCCAGCAGCAACATGTTCTCGTCGTCCGCCACGCGGAAGAGAATGTTCAGCACCCCGGCCTGCGTTTCGTTCAGGTTCAGCATGCGCGCAAGCAACAGCGGACCCATTTCGCTGATCGTGGTGCGCACGGGGTGCCCTTGCTCTCCGTACACGTCCCAGAATTCCACGGGAAAGGGTTCGAACCTGAAGCTGCTCACGCCCGTCGCCATCAGGCGGGACGCGACGGCGTCCGTGTTTTCGCCCATGCGCACCATGCCGGCCAGGTCGCCCTTGACGTCGCCCAGAAAAACAGGCACGCCCATGTCGGAAAAACCCTCCGCCATCACCTTGAGGCTTACGGTTTTACCGGTGCCCGTGGCTCCGGCGATCAGTCCGTGGCGGTTGGCCATACGCGATAACAGATACTGCGGCGCGCCGTCTCCGGTGCCGACCCAGATTTTGCCGTCAACAAGCATATGATTGATCCTCCGGAAAGAGATGTAAAGTTATCATACAACTTACGTGCAAGATAAGTCAATCATTTCCATGTAAAATCGAGGTTAGGAAAGGCGTTCCTCCGCGGCTCGCGTGCGGCTCGCGGCTTGCGGCGGCGGGCGGTTCGTGTTATGATAGCGCACGGGAGGAGTGCGGATGCGGGTAACGGTCGTGGGTTGCGGGCGCTGGGGCGCGTTTCTGGCCTGGTACGCGGCCAGGACCGGCCATCAGGTCCGCCTGTACGGGCGGGAAAGCTCCCCTCGCATGCGCGAGCTTCGGGAAACCCGCGCCAACAGCCTCCTTTCGCTGCCCGAAGACGTGACGCTCACGGGGGAACTGGCGGGCGGTGCGGACGCATACCTGATTTCCGTGGGCTCCCAGAGCCTGCGAACGCTGCTTCGGGAAAACGCGGGCGCGCTTTCCGGCAGGCCGCTGGTGCTGTGCATGAAGGGGCTGGAAATCGGCACCGGCAAGCGCCTCACGCAGGTCGTCGCCGACGAGTTGGGCGCCGGTCAGCCCGCGGCCGTATGGCTGGGCCCCGGCCACCCGCAGGAGTTCCTGCGCGGCGTTCCCAACTGCATGGTGATCGACAGCGCGGACGAACGCCTGAAAGCACGGCTGGTGGATGCCTTCGCAAGCGATCTGATCCGTTTTTACTACGGCCGCGACCTGACCGGCAACGAAATCGGCGCGGCGGCCAAGAACGTGGTGGGTATCGCCGCGGGCGCGCTGGACGGTCTGGGTCTGGGCACGCTCAAGGGCGCGCTGATGAGCCGCGGCACGCGCGAGGTGGCCAGGCTGATCGCCGCGATGGGCGGCAACGAGCTGAGCGCCTACGGCCTGTGTCACCTGGGGGATTACGAGGCGACCGTTTTTTCGCCCTACAGCCACAACCGCCGCTTCGGCGAGTGCGCGGTCACGGGGCAGCCGTACGCCGAGCTTGCCGAAGGATATTACACGGTCAAAGCGTTGATGGAGCTGGAAACGCTTACGGGCGTGGAACTGCCCATCAGCCGCGCGGTGTACCGCGTGCTTTACGAAGGCGCAAACGCGCGGGAAACGCTGGACGGCCTATTTCAACGGAGCCTGAAGATGGAGTTTTAGCGCGGGCCGGCGACCGGATACGGCAGGAGTCGCCGGCGACGCGTCGAAGAATGTGGGGAGACCCGCGGGAGCGGGCGGAAAGGAACCGGACGGATGAAGAAGAAAGACGATAGCTGCAAATTTGTGGATATCGGCGGGCAGGCCGTGATGGAAGGCGTGATGATGAAAGCGCCCAAAGCCATCGCCATCGCGGTGCGCCGCCCCGACCATACCATCGTCGTGCGCCGGGAAGACTACCACAGCCCGTCGGAAAAGCACAAGTGGATGGGCTGGCCCTTCGTGCGCGGCACGGTGAGCATGTTCACGATGCTTTCCATGGGCATGACGACGCTTCAGCAAAGCACGGACATGCTGGGCATCATGGACGAGGAGCCTACGAAATTTGAGAAATGGCTGAGCAAAGTGCTGGGCAAGGGCATCGACAAGATCGTCATGGGTACGGCCGTCGTGCTGGCGGTGGCGCTGTCCATCGGCCTGTTCTTCGTGCTGCCGGAACTGTTCGCCAAGCTGCTGAAAGGCTTTTGGCCGGACGGGAACATGAGTTGGCTCATCAACCTGTTAAGCGGCCTGCTGCGCATCCTGATTCTCGTCGGCTATATCCTTTTCTGCGCCCTCGTCCCGGACGTGCGCAGAACGTTCGAGTACCACGGCGCGGAGCATAAAACGGTCTACTGCCACGAGCACAAGCTGCCGCTCACGCCGGAAAACGCGCAGAAGTTCACCACCCTGCATCCCCGCTGCGGCACCAGCTTTTTACTGTTGGTGTTCGTGATCTCCATCATCCTGTTCACGCTCGTGGGTTATCAGGGCAACTCCTTTATCTGGCGGTTGTTAAGCCGCCTGGCGTTACTGCCCGTGGTGGCCGGGGTCAGCTACGAGGCGCTCAAGGGCCTCGCGCACAGCGAAACCCGTCTTGCCCGCGCGCTGCGCTGGCCGGGCATGCAATTGCAGCGCCTTACCACCCGCCCGCCGACGGACGAGATGCTGGAATGCGCCATCGTATCCATGAACGTGGCGCTCAACGGGCTTCCCGCGCACGCGAAGCGCACGCCTGAAGGCTGGGCCGTGCTCAACGGCTATGCGGAGAGCGACCCGGGCTACCGACCGCCCGAAGCAGCGCCGGAGGGGGAGACCCCCGAGGAGAAGAAAATCCGCGAAACGGAGCCTGCCGCCGTGCAGGGCGGCGCGCAGCCGCTTTCGGCTGCGGTGGACTGAATGCTGACAGTTTTGGATGCGATCCGGCTGGGGGAAGAAACGCTTCGGGAGGTACCCGACCCCAAGCCGGATACGCTGGCACTGCTTGAAAACGTCACCGGGCGGGAACCCATGGCCCTGCGGCTCGCGCCGAAGGACGCCCTTACGCCCGAGCAGGAGGAACGGTTCCGTTCGCTCCTGCTTTTGCGCGCTTCGCGGGAACCGCTTCAATACCTTCTGGGAACGCAATGCTTCTTCGGCCGGGCTTTTAAAGTGGATCCCCGCGTGCTGATTCCCCGGCAGGAGACGGAGACGCTTTGCGAGCTGGCGCTGGAACGGATGAAGCCGTACCACGCGCCGCGCGTGCTCGACCTGTGCGCGGGCAGCGGGGCGATCGCCGTAACGCTGAAGCTGGAACGCCCCGAAGCAGCCGTGACGGCTTGCGACGTAAGCGCGGAAGCGCTGGCAGTAGCCCGCGAGAACGCGCACGCCAACGGCGCGGACGTCCGCTTCCTGTCGGGCGACCTGCTGGCGCCGGTGAGCGGCGAACGTTTCGACGTGATCGCGTGCAACCCGCCCTACGTGGAAAGCGGGTTGTTGCCCGGCCTGCAGCCGGAAGTGTTGCGCGAGCCCCGCGCGGCGCTGGACGGCGGGCCGGACGGGCTGGTTTTCTACCGCAGGCTGGCTGCGGACGCGCCCGCCTGCCTTTGTGAAAACGGCTCCCTGCTGCTGGAAGCGGGGGACGGGCAGGCCGCGCGGGTGAAAGCGCTGCTGTCCGATACCGGGGCCTTCGCCGATATCGGCGTCCGCCGCGACCTGTACGGGCTGGAACGGTTCGTCGTCGCGCGGCGCGGGGCGTTCCCGACCTAGCGACGCTTCCGAACGACGGAAAGGCACAAGACGAACGTTGCGAGGAGCGAGCCCCCATGTTTGAAAAATTCGATTGGATAACCGGGCGGTATCAGGAGCTTGGCGAAGCCGTAAGCCAGCCGGAAATTATCGCCGATACGGAAAACTATCAGAAACTGCTGAAGGAGCACGCGGCGCTGGAGCCCGCCGTGCAAGCCTACGAGGAATATCAGAAAACGCTGGCGCAACTGAAGGAAACGGAAAGCCTGCTGTCCCAGCCCGACATGGCGGATATGGCCCGGGAAGAGATGGAGGCGCTGGAAGACCGCAAGGCCGCGCAGGAGAACGCGCTGAAGCTGCTGCTGCTGCCCAAGGACCCGGACGACGACCGCAACGTGGTGGTGGAGATCCGGCAGGGCGCGGGCGGGGACGAGGCCGCGCTGTTCGGCGCGCTGCTGCTGCGCATGTACGGCCGCTACGCCGAACGGCACCGTTTCAGGCTGGAACCGGTCAACTACAACATCACGGAACTGGGCGGCGTGAAGGAAGCGGTGTTCAACATCCGCGGTGCGGGCGCGTTCAGCCGCCTGAAATACGAAAGCGGCGTGCACCGCGTGCAGCGGGTGCCCAGCACCGAGGCGTCGGGCCGCATCCACACCAGCACCTGCACCGTGGCGGTGCTGCCGGAAGCGGAGGACGTGGAAGTGACCATCGCGCCCGGCGACCTGCGTATCGACGTGTACCGTTCCACCGGTCACGGCGGGCAGTGCATCAACACCACGGACAGCGCCGTGCGCATCACGCACCTGCCCACCGGGCTCGTGGTCACCTGCCAGGACGAGAAAAGCCAGATTAAGAACCGCGCCAAGGCCATGCTGGTGTTGAAAAGCCGCCTGTACCAGAAAATGCGGGAGGAGAAGGACGCGGTATACGCCGCCAACCGCCGGGGGCAGATCGGCACCGGCGACCGCAGCGAGCGCATCCGCACCTACAACTTTCCGCAGGGGCGCGTGACCGACCACCGTATCGGGCTTACGCTCTACAAGATCGACGAGATCATGGACGGCGACCTGGACGAGCTGATCGAGTCGCTGACGCTGGCGGAACAGGCGGAGAAACTGAAACAGCTGGGAGAGCAGGCGTAACCATGCAAACGAGGGTACTGGAACCCACGCCGGAGGCAGTGGCCGAGGCGGCAAGGCTGCTGGAAAACGGCGAACTGGTGGCCTTTCCTACGGAAACGGTGTACGGGCTGGGCGCGAACGCGCTGGACGGAACCGCGGTCCGCAGGATTTTCGAGGCCAAAGGCCGCCCGAACGACAACCCGCTGATCGTGCACGTGAAATCGCCGGAGGCGGCGGAACCGTTCTGCTTCGTGGACGCGCGGGCCTCGCGCCTGATGGAAGCCTTCTGGCCGGGACCGCTGACGCTGCTGTTGCCGAAAAAGCCCGTGATTCCCGCCGAAACCAACGCCGGGCTTCCCAGCGTGGCCGTGCGGATGCCCAGCCACCCGGCGGCGCGCGCGCTGCTGACCGCCTGCGCCGTGCCCGTAGCCGCGCCCAGCGCCAACCTGAGCGGCCGCCCGAGCCCCACCACCGCGCGGCACGTGCTGAACGATATGGACGGGAAGATTCCGCTGATCCTGGACGGCGGCCCCTGCGAGGTGGGGCTGGAAAGCACGGTGCTGGACGCGACGGCCGAAACGCCCGTGATCGTGCGGCCCGGCGGGGTGACGAGGGAGATGCTGCTGACCGTGCTGCCGGAGGTCGCCGTGGCCGCAAGCGTGCTGCGGCCTCTGGCTAAAGGGGAAAAGGCCGTAAGCCCCGGCATGATGTACAGGCATTACGCGCCCAAAGGGAAACTGACGCTGGTGCGCGGCGCTCCGGACAACGTGCGCGAGGCCTGCCTGCGTCTGTACCGGGATGCGGTTGCCGACGGGGAGAAAGCGCGCGTGCTCGCGCCGGCGGAACACTCGGCTTGGTACGCGGGTTGCGAAACGCTCGCCGTGGGGAGCCTCGCGGAACCGGAGACCGTGGCCCGGGAACTGTTCGCGGCACTGCGCCGCATGGACGACGAGGATGTTGCCGTCATCGTCTGCGAGGCGGTGGAGCCGAAAGGCATCGGGCTTGCGATTTTAAACCGCCTGTACCGCGCCGCCGCCTTCCGCGTGCTGGAAACCTGAACCCGCCCGACTGCGAGGAGGGGAACCATGCCGGACGTGCTGTTCGTATGCAGCGGGAACACCTGCCGAAGCCCCATGGCGGAATGCCTGTTCAACGCCCTGTGCGAGAAGCGGGGGCTGGCGTACCGCGCGGAATCGGCGGGCCTGCAGGCGCTGGAGGGTGACTTGGCCTCCGACGGGGCCTTTACCGAAATGAAACGCCGCGGCCTGAGCCTAGCCAACCATACGGCCCGGCCCCTGTACGCCGCGCTGGTGAAAAATGCTCGGCTGTTGGTACCGATGGGGGAAAGCCACGCCCGCGCGATCCTCAGCCGGTACCCGGCGGCGCGGGTGGCGGCGCTCGATCCCCCGGTGCCCGATCCTTACGGCGGGCCGCCGTCGGTTTACCGCGCCACGGCCGACGACCTGGAACGGCGCATGGACTGGGTGCTTGCCAAATTGGAAGAACGGGCGTAACGGGCGGTAACGAGAGCGGCGCGCGCGGGAAAATGCCGCGCGTTCCGGGCGAAGGAGATGCGACATGGAGATTTTTCGGGCGGGAGTTCCGTTTTATAAAGGAAACCTGCATTGCCACACCACCCTCAGCGACGGCGTGAAGACGCCGGAGGAAACGATCGAACTGTACCGCGGCCTCGGGTATGATTTTCTGGCCGTCACCGACCACCGCAGGATCGCCGTGCCGGAGAACCGGATGGATCGGGGAATGCTCGTGTTTTCGGGGATCGAGCTGGACTACGCGCTGACCGGCGAGGTGCTGCATATCGTCGGTTTCGGCATGACGAGCGACCCGACGCCGAAGCTCCGCTACGAACTGGGGCCGCAGGCTGGTATCGAGCGGATTCGCCGGTGCGGCGGCCGCGCGATCGTGGCGCACCCGTACTGGTCGCTCAACACCACGGCGACGCTCGCGGCGCTTACGGACGTTACGGCGGCGGAAATCTACAACAGCGTTTCCTACCTGCGGCCGGACAGTTCCGCCATTCTGGACGTAGCCGCGACGCACGGAAAGCTGTACCCGCTGGTCGCCTCGGACGATTCCCATACCTACGAGGGCGAACAGGGCATGAGCTACACCATGGTGCAGGCGGAGGAACTAAGCGCCGAGGGCGTCAAGCGCGCGATGGACGAAGGGCGTTTCTACGCCAGTCAGGGCCCGGAGATCGAGCAGATCGCGCTTGCGGAGGGGCGGATGGTCGTGCGCTGCTCGCCCGCGAGCCGCGTGTATTTCCACACAAACCTCCCGTGGACGCCCGGCCGCATGGTGTTGGGCAACGGCATCCGGCAGGCGGAGTACACGCTGCATCGGGAGTACGGGGAGCGGTTCATCCGCTGCCAGGTGATCGACGAGCGGGGAAAGAGCGCCTGGGGAAGCCCCGTGGCGCTGTAGGCCGCGCGGCATCGGACGAAAACGGGCTTAACCGGACTGGATTCACGAAAACCGGCATATGCGAAGGGAGGGCGCAACCGTGCAAGAGATCGAACTGGACATCACCGCCTTCGAGGAGAAAATTTCCCTGCACCGCTACCTGAAGGAGCGCATGGGGTTTCCCTTTTACTACGGCGGAAATCTGGACGCGCTGTACGACGAGCTTTCCAGCCTGACGGAGCCCACCCACGTGACCCTGATCTACGCCTCGGCGCCGAAGGGGACGATGGCGGAGTATACCCCGCGCATCCTGCGGGTTTTTCAGGACGCCGCCGGTGGCAACTACAACCTGAAACTTACGGTCAGGGCCGCGTAACGGGCCGGAGCCGGCCGGTCCGGCGGGCGCGGGCCGGGTTTCGCACTTTGCAAGAGGCCCGGCTTGTGATATAATACAATTTAACCCCACGGCGGGAGGAAGCGCGGGAGGGAAGGAACATGCTGAGCATGACGGGCTACGGCCGGGGCAGGGCCTGCCGCGACGGGCGCGAGCTGCTGCTGGAAATGAAAGCCGTCAACCATCGCTTTCTGGACGTAAGCTTCCGCCTGCCCAAAGCCCTCGCGTTTCTGGAGGAACCGTTGCGCGCGCGTCTCGGCACCGGGGAAATGATGCGCGGGCACGTGGAACTGACCGTTACCTATGGGAATACCCGCGAGGACGCCAACGCCGTACTGATCGACCTGCCGCTGCTGACGCAGTGCGCGCAGGCTGCGCGCAGCGCCGCCGAAGCGCTGGGCCAGCCGCCGCCTTCCGTGGCGGAGCTCATTGCCATGAGCGGCGCGCTGCGGGTGACGCCCGCGGACGAGGACGCGGGAGCGGTTACGGCGCTGGCGGAGGAAGCCTACCGGGAAGCCTTCGCGCAGCTGCAAACGATGCGGGAGCGGGAAGGCGCGGCGATGGCCGCCGATCTGGAAGCGAACCTGACCCGGACGGAAGAACTGGCCCGGAAGATCGCCGGGCGCGCGCCCGCCGTGCCGGAAGCCAGCCGCGAACGGCTGACGGCTCGGCTTGCGGAATGGAACGTGCAGGCCGCGGACCCGCAGCGCATCGCGCAGGAAGTAGCCGTACTGGCGGACAAGTGCGCCGTGGACGAGGAACTTTCCCGCCTCGGCAGCCATTTTGTCCAGTTCCGGCAATGTCTGGGTTTACCGGGCGAGGCGGGCCGCAGGATGGACTTCCTGCTGCAGGAGATGAACCGCGAAACCAACACCATCGGCTCCAAGGCGTGCGACGCGGAAATCGCTCAGTGCGTGGTAGAGATGAAATGCCTGCTGGAGAAACTGCGGGAACAGGTGCAGAACATCGTTTGACGGGAGGCTTTCCATGAAGCTCATCAACATCGGGTTCGGCAACATGATCGCCGCGGAGCGCATCGTGGCGGTCGTCAGCCCGGACAGCGCGCCCGTGAAACGGCTGGTGCAGGAAGCCCGCGACGCCAAACGGATCGTGGACGCCACGCAGGGACGGCGCACGCGCGCGGTGATCGTTACCGACAGCGGCCACGTCGTTCTGTCCGCTATCCAGCCGGAAACCGTGGCGGGCCGCGCCGGCGGGCGGGAAATCGCGCCGCTGGAAGAAAAGGAGAACTGACATGGGCGTGATCGTCAAACAAACGGGCATGCTGCTGATCATCTCCGGCCCCTCCGGAACCGGCAAGGGCACGCTGCTGAAAAAGCTGATGGAGAACGATCCGAGTATCGCTTTTTCCTGCAGCGTCACCACGCGGGCCCCGCGCGCGGGGGAGATCGAAGGCGTGCATTACTATTTCGTGGACGACGCGGAGTACGACCGTCTGGTTGCCGAAGACGCCTTTCTGGAACACGCCACGGTGCACGGGCACCGCTACGGAACGCTGAAAAAACAGGTGGAGGATATGCTGGCGCGGGGGAAGAACGCGCTGCTGGATATCGATCCGCAGGGCGCGCTGACCGTGATGGGCAAGGCAAAGGACTACGTAAGCGTCTTTATCCTGCCCCCCAGCTTCAACGCCCTGCGCGTGCGCCTTCACACCCGCAACACCGACGACCCCGTGGAAATCGAGCGGAGGCTCAACAACGCGCGCAAGGAAGTGCTCAACGTGGGCAAATACCAGTACGCCGTGATCAACGACGATCTGGACCTCGCCGTGTGCCAGCTTCAAAGCATCGTGAACGCGGAAAAACAGCGCACCATCCGGTTCAACCCGACGATATTGGAAGATTGATGAGGAGGAACCCCTAATGGCTATTGTAAACCCGACGATCGTCGAACTGTGCGAGAAGGTGGACTGCCGCTACACGCTGGTGGTCGAAGCCAGCAAGCGCGCGCGCCAGCTCCTGAGCGGCGCACAGCCGCTGATCGACCCCAAGGATATGAAACCGCTCAAGATTGCCGTGGAAGAAATCAACCGCGGGTTGCTCACCTACTCCCGCAACCCGGACGTGGAGGAATAAGTGAACGCGCGCATCGTCGTAGGCGTTACGGGCGGCATCGCGGCGTACAAGGCCGTGGAGGTCGTTTCGAGCCTGAAAAAGCTCGGGGCGGACGTTCACGTGATCCTGACGCCCGGCGCGACGCAGCTCGTGGGTCACGCCACTTTTGAGGCCATCAGCGGAAACCCCGTGTGGGTCGATACGTTCACGCAGAAACGCGAGCACGAGATCGGCCATATTTGGCTTGCCCAGAAGACCGACCTGCTGATCGTCGCGCCCGCGACGGGCAACACGCTGGCCAAGATGGCGCTGGGCATCGCGGACAACATGCTGACCTCCACGCTGCTGGCCGCCACCGTGCCGGTGCTGGTCGCGCCCTCGATGAACACGGCGATGTGGCTGGCGGAGGCGACGCAATGTAACGTGGAGACACTGCGGAAGCGCGGCGTGCGCTTCGTGGGGCCGTCCAGTGGCAACCTGGCCTGTGGCAGCGTGGGCGCGGGCCGCATGTGCGAGCCCGCCGAGATCGTGGCCGAGGCGGAACGGATGCTGAACCGGAAGCACGACCTGGACGGCCTGCGCGTACTGGTAACCGCCGGCCCCACCCGGGAACGGCTGGACCCCGTTCGCTATATGAGTAACGATTCCTCCGGCAAGATGGGCTTTGCCCTGGCTGAAGAGGCGTGCGACCGCGGAGCGTCCGTCACGCTGGTGGCGGGCCCGACGCCGGAAGCGCCGCCCGCGGGCATCCCCGTTACGCCGGTGGAGAGCACGCTGGACCTGCTGGCTGCCATGGAGCGCCTGTGCGGGGAGCAGGATATCGTTATCCAGGCCGCCGCGCCCGCGGATTACCGCTTCGCGGAGCCCAGCGACCGGAAGCTGAAAAAGGCCAAAGGCGCGCCGCTAACCGTGAAACTGGTCGAAAACCCGGACGTGGCCAAAGCGGTGGCCGCCCGCAGACACGAAGGGCAGACGCTGGTGGGCTTCGCCGCGGAGACCGACGACGGACTGAAAAACGCCCGCGGGAAGCTGGCGGACAAGGGCCTCGACCTGATCGTGCTGAACGACGTTACCCGGGAGGGCGCTGGCTTCGGCACGGATACGAACATCGCCACGCTGATCACCGCCAAGGACGAAACGGAATGCCCGCTCATGAGCAAGCGTGAGCTGGCCCAACGCATTCTGGACAAGGTTCTGGAGCTTCGCGGGGACGACCGGAAGCGTTAACGCGCCGCGTGTTCCGCCGTACGCAGGCGCTAAACGACGGCACACGGTTTTTTTCGATTTCGAGCGATTTTTCTCCTTGACAAAACGACCGGGGGAGGTTATGATAATTCACGTCGCCGTGCGGCGAAGCCTTACGGCAAGGAGCTTAGGAGCTCGGCTGACCAAGGGAGCATAGCTCAGTTGGGAGAGCATCTGCCTTACAAGCAGAGGGTCACAGGTTCGAGCCCTGTTGTTCCCACCAAATTCCATGGCCAAGTAGTTCAGTTGGTTAGAATGCCAGCCTGTCACGCTGGAGGTCGAGGGTTCGAGCCCCTTCTTGGTCGCCATTTGCCTTGGTAGCTCAGTCGGTAGAGCAGGAGACTGAAAATCTCCGTGTCGGTGGTTCAATTCCGCCCCAAGGCACCACGGTATGCGGTAGTAGCTCAGTGGTAGAGTGCCACCTTGCCAAGGTGGATGTCGCGAGT
>CAZCCZ010000030.1:0-40221 GCA_964497495.1 uncultured Oscillospiraceae bacterium | reverse complement strand
GTTTGAGCGATCGGAAAGGGGCGAGCGGAAAGCCCCTGCCCGCATCCACAGATGCGGCTCCCCATGCGTCCACAGGCGCATACCCGCAAAAATAAGGAATCTCCTTCATAAAAAGAGATTCCTAAACGCGAACAGCCCGGAAAAGCCGGGGAAGGGGATCGCATCCCCTTCCCCGCAGGGCACCCCGTGCCCTCATCTTTCTTTACACCAGTCTGATTCCCTGCGCGGCCTGCTGATCCTGGTAGCAGCTCACCAGCCTGCGGATGCGCTCGTAGGGGTTCAGGAGCTTGCTCAGGCTCCGGTCGTGGTTGAGGGAAGCGATGATGTAGCTGACGTATTTGCTCATATCCGCCTCCACGAACCACGGCGCGGCGCGCAGTTCCGGCGTGCGGTAGGTAAGGTTGGTGCCGATGATGCGGGTGATGATGCCCTCCTCGTAGGCCTTGTTGAAGGCGTCCAGCCCGTTGGTGAACAGGGCGAAGGTGGCGGCGGCATAGATGCGGTTGGCGTTGCGCATTTTCAGTTCCCGGGCCAGATCCAGCATGCTGTCGCCGGAGGAGATGATGTCGTCGCTGACGAACACGTCTTTCCCCTCCACGGAGTCGCCCAGGTATTCGTGCGCGACGATGGGGTTGCGACCGTCCACAATGGTGGTGTAGTCCCGCCGTTTGTAAAACAGGCCCATGTCCAGCCCCAGCACGGAGGAATAGAAGATGTTGCGGTCGATGGCTCCCTCGTCGGGGCTGACGATCATCATATGCCCGCGCGCGAGGCGGAGGTCCTGCTGGTTGCGCAGGAGGGCTTTCAGAATCTGATAGGTGGGCTTCACGCTGTCGAAACCGGCCAGCGGCACGGCGTTCTGCACGCGGGGGTCGTGCGCGTCGAAGGTGATAATATTGGTAACGCCCATGTTCACCAGTTCCTGCAAAGCCAACGCGCAATCCAGACTTTCGCGTCCGTTGCGGCGGTGTTGCCGGCCCTCGTAGAGCATGGGCATGATCAGGTTAACCCGTTTGGCGCGCCCGCCGATGGCGGCGATGATGCGCTTAATGTCCTGGTAATGGTCGTCCGGAGACATGGGTACGGTTTTCCCGTACATTTTGTAGGTCACGTTGTACGCGCCTACGTCGGCCAGAATAAAGATATCGTACCCTCTTACGGAGCTCCGGATCATCCCTTTGGCTTCGCCGGTGCCGAAGCGCGGACACTGGACGTCGATCAGGAAATTCTCCCGGTTGGCGCCCAGAACGCCGAAGAGAGGGGTTTTATCCTCCTCCAGGGCCTCCTGATGCTCGCGCCATTTCATCAGCCATCGGTTTACGCTCGCGCCCATCTCCTCGCACCCCGGCATCGCGATGAGTCCGAGCGGTGCGTAAGGTGCGGTGAGAATCTCGTCGTCATTCCAACTATTCGTAAAATCTGTCATGATTTCGCTCCTTTGGCGCACGTTCCGGGCACAAATCTGGCAGGTTCAGTATACTCCTATCCGGCCAATATGAAAAGGGTGTAAAGTGGAAAAACGGTCGCCGGGTCGCGTCAGCTTCCCGAGACGTCGCTTTCCAGCGCGCCGTAGCTGTCGTAGCCGTACAGCACGTATTCGTCCGTCTGATAGAGGATCGCGCCGTCGTCCAGATGCCGGACGATCGCGAAGGCGTTGCGCTCCCGGTTGTTGAACAGCACGAACACGGGGCCTTCCGGCGTCGTGGTCTCGTGGTCTTTCCGCTGCAGCCACGGCATCGTGCGGCTGACGCTCACCAGGTCGGCCGTGCTGCTGGAGCCCCAGCAGCGCACGTCGATCTGCCCGTCCGTCAGTTCCGTCATCACGTTCCCGTTCCAGAAGGAGGCGTATCCCTCGCGGTAGCCCCGCTCCACGAGCAGGCTGGAAACGGCGCGCAGCTCGCCGGTTTCGTCCTGCTGCCAAAGCACGTGGTAAGCAAGCGCCGCGTTGAAGGCGACCGCGCAGACCAGCAGCGCGCATACCGCCTTTTTCCAGACGGGCCGCCACGGCACGCGGTTCAGGAACAGCGTGACCACGGGCAGCGCGAACACGGCGATGGGGAGGTCGTACCGCTCGAAGTACGCCGCGTCCGTCAGCAGATACACGCCGATAAAGACAAGTGCCGACGCCATGAAAAGCCAGGTAACGGTCCGTTCCCCGTCGGAATAGAGCCGGGGCCGCCTGATCACGTGGCGGATCGCCGCTACGATCAGCACCGCCAGCCCGAGGCATATCAGGTTCTGGACGGCGTGCACGGAAAGCAGCGCGCCCACGGAGCTGTAGCCGAGCGTGTTCAGCCAGCCGTTGATCACGGCTTCCAGCTTGGCAAACGTCGGGCTGCCGAAGCTGATGCTTTCATAATGAAAGAAATCGTACCGGCGGGACAGCACGGCGATGTTGAACAGGTACCCCGCCGCCGCGAGAAGGCCGGAAAAGCCCGTGAAAAGAAGGAACGAAAACCGCGCGTTCCCCTTCAGGCGCAGCTTGCCGTCCTTCAGCAGCGCGTTCCGGTCGCCAAGCAGCAGCGCGGCGGCCACGAGGATCAGCGGTGCGTAGTAGTCCATCAGGTAGCGCGGGCCGTTCATCCCCGTCAGCAGCGACAGCGCGCCCACGCCGAACGCCAGCACCGCGCGCCCGGCCCTGTCTTCGCAACGGCTCCAGTGGAGCGTCATGGCGAGGATCAGAAAGGCGTTGGCGATGTAGAACGTATAGGGCGTCGCGTAAACGGCAAACTGGAAGTACAGCGTCGATACCGGCAGCATCAGCACCGGCGCCGTCCACGGAAACCAGCGCTCGATGCGCAGCTGGCGGCACAGGTAGTAATAGCTCAGCAGGACGAACGCGTACAAAACGAAGCTGCCGACCATACGCACGGTGTGCCAGTCGGCAAACACCTTGAACAGCGGCGCGTACACCAGCTGCGAAAACCACACGTGCAGTTCCGTGGCGTAGTACCAGTTTTGGGAAAGGATCGCGTTTTCTTTAGCCAGAAGGTTCGCCAGCACCAGTTCGCTGGCCATGTCGGAATTCAGCACGTAATCCGTGCGCCATTGCAGAAACACCAGCAGCGCCGCCATGCACCCGAAAAACCAGAGCCACGGCGCAAGCCGTTTACCGCGCGCTTTCAACATCCCGGTTCCTCCGTTCATGAAAAAAGGGGAGCCCGCGCCCCCTATTTCCGCCGCGCTTCCGCCGCGCCCCCGGCGGCGGGCTTCGTTTTAAAAATCCAGAACTTGCTGACGACGTAGTTGAACACCGTAACCAGCCCCGTTACGATCAGCACGTTCCACGTGTTGCTGATGCCGGTGAGCTTGATGAGCACCGCGATACCTTCCTCGATCACGGCCCAGCTGACGAGCCTGGCGCCGACGAACTGGAAGAACTCCCGACTCTTGGACTGTTTCGTGCCGCCCTGTACGCGGAACACCATGCCGCGGTTGATCCAAAAGGCGAACACCACGGCGACGACCCACGCGATGAGCGTGCCGACCATGATCTGGGTCGTGTTCGCGCCGTCGATGGTGTGGTTTTCGGAAAGCAGCATGTAGCAGCCGTACTTGACCGCGATGCTTAACAGCGTGGTCAGCCCCCCCGCGATCAGGTAACGAACCAGTTCCATCATTTCCTTTTTATCGGCCAAGAGTTTCTTCAGTTTCTGCATTCCCTTAATCCTCTCCGTGATCGCCGCGCGCGTAATCGCAGCTTAAAATGTCGGTCAACGCGACCGTGACGGGGGTCTTCCTGGCGCCGACGAGGAGCGTGGCGCCCTGCGCGGACAGGGCGAGCACCGTAACGGTCTTTTGCGTCATCCGGTCGTCCAGCGTCAGCACCGCGCGAATTTTCCGGCCCTTTTCCAGCGAGTAGCGCAGGAACCGTTCCATACCGTCCTCCGTTCAGCCCGTTCGGGCCGCGCTTCGGTATCTCTCCGGAACGGAAAAAACGAGGTAGCTTCCGTTATCGGCTTCGTATTCCACCGGGAACAGGGCGCGCAGGGCGTTCTCATTCACGTCGTAATCGGCGCGTTCGTAGGGACTCACGTAGACGTACTGCACGCCGTACTTCAAAAGCAGGTCCAGGTGGCCGGCGGGGTCCTCGTAGAAAGCGCTGATTTCCGCCTTGCGCTGGGTGGTGCTGAACCCGTGGAAGTACAGGTACAAATCGCTGCCGCATACGATGGTGCGGCCCGCCAGCGAAGCTACGGGGTCCAGGTGCTGGGTGCCGGTCAGGAACACGCAGTGCTCCGGCGTGCTCTCTTTCACGTAGTCCGCCACGGCGATGTCGGTGGCGCTGTACGCCTGATAATCGCTGATAGTCTCCCGCGCCACGGTGAGCCACGCGGAAAGGAAGCACGTCAGCAGGAACAGCGCCGCGATCACCCTGCGCCCGCCCAGCCCCGAAAGACGGGCGAAGAGTTCCAGTGCGTAATCCGCCGCCATAGGCAGGCACAGCAGGAACCATACGTAAATCAGCTTGTTGTTGTCGTACTCGTTGGGCTGGAAGATAACGAGCTCCGCGACCAGCAATATCAGGAAGGCGCCCGCCGCCAACAGCCGGTTCCGGCGTACCCAGTCCCGCGCGGGCGGAACGTCGGCAAAGCAGGTTTCCGGCTCGCCCGGCGTAAAGGCTTTGGCACGGGTTTCCGCGTCGGCGGTTTCGTCCCGGTGGTAGGTGGAGCGAAAAATCTCCTCGATCAGCGGCCTTCGGCTGGCCTCGGCCGCGGACTCGCCCGTAACGGCGCGCATCACGCCAACGCGGTCGCTGTCCTCCGGGGAGAAGGCGGCGGCGCGGAGCCTGTCCGGCGGCAGGGGACGGGTGTAGGGGCGCGTCGCAGTCAGTTTGGCGGCCTCGTCTTTGGCGGCGATCAGGTGGCTTGCCCCGTAGGCGGGCATTTCATGCGCGAACACGCTGGCGCGCTCCGGCTGTTCCTCCGTTTCATCTTCCCCCGTCTCGGCGGGCGCTTCCGTTTCCTTCGGCGCCGCCATTACGGCGGGTTCGGCCTGCGCCACGTCCGGCGTGGCCTCCGGTTCGGCCTCCGGCTCCTCCTCCGCCTTCACAGGCTGCGGCTCCCGCTCGTACAACCCGTCCGTCCGCGCGGCGGCGCGCTCCGCTTCGTCGCGCAGGTCGCCCCTGCGGCGCTGGCACAGCGCAAACAGGATCAGCAGATAAGGCAGGCCGATATTCTTGATATAAAACCAGAAGTACGGGTCCACCAGTCCGTTTCCGCCCCGGTTGTTGCACCAGTTGAACTGGAAGCGCAGGAAATGGTCGCTGGAGGTCGCCTGAACGAAGGTAAAGTTGATCAGTTGCGGCAGGGACAGCGCCGCCGCGATGCCGCCGTAGAGCAGAAACGGCGTGAACGCCTCCTTGCGCCGCCCGCGCGGGGCTGTGAGCACGGCGTAGAGGCAGAACCCGGCGCTGCCGAGCGCCAGCGCCAGAAAGCTGTGCGTGTGCAGAAGCGGCATGCCGCCCGCAACGAGCCCAGCCAAAACCAACGTGCGCGTCTCGGGCCGCCTGCGGCGCACCAACGGCGGCAACAGCAGCAGCAGGGCGGGCATCAGCATCGTCCAACCGCCGAGGATCCCGCGCTGCGGAATCAGCATGTCGCAGATTACGTTGACCCAGCGCAGGTTGTTGGGGTTGGGCTGGTTGGTGGGGGTCTGGTAATATCCGGTAAGGACGTTGCGAAGGTTGTCCCACGCGGTGGTAACGGCGCCGTCGACCACCGTACCGCTCAGTGTGTAGAAGAAGCCAAGCCCGCCGTTTAAAAACAGCAGGCAGACCGCCAGCCACACCGCGCCGCGCCGCCGGCAGAGCTGCGCGCACAGCAGCGCGTACCCTGTGAAGACCGACAGGCACATCAGCGTGCCGGTCAGCGCCATGGCGGCGGAAAGGTTCATGCCCAGTAGGTAGAAAGTGCTGGCAAAGGTATCCGACAGGTAAGGGTAGGCCATGGTCGCGCCGACCATCAGGCTGTTCTGCAGCGGGAATTTCGCGTTGACGGCGGATGTGGCGATGGCCAGGTGAAGGGACAGATCGCCGTAGGTACTCTGCCCCACGTGGTAGGCGCCGTCGCCCCCCAAACGGATGGAATGCGTGTATTCCAGCCACGCGGCCAGCACTGCCAGCGGCACGACGACGGTCAGCACCGCCGCAAGCGTCCGCCGGTCTTCCTCGCCGTAGCGCACGCGCGGCCGTTTATCACGGCTCAGATACGCAAGCATCATCAGCAGCGCCAGCGTAAGCGCCGCCAGCAGGTGCGCCGTAACGGTGAAAGCCACCGCGTACGCCCAAAGCACCGGCAGCCAGAGCATCGCCAGCAGCCCGACGGACGCGCCCAGATACCAGCGCACCAGCGGCCTGAGCCCCGGCAGCCAGTACCGGGCGATTACCAGCCCGCCCGCGAGGAAGAAGGCGAAAAAGACGATCCCGACCAAAAGCCCCGTCACTCCTTCCCGCATGCAACGAAACCGAAGCGTTTGAAGACGGTTCCCCGAAAGCTCCCTGAAAGCAGTTACGCGCGCCGTCGGCCCGGCCCCGTACGCTCGCGCCGCCTATACCGACAGCATCTGCCGGAAAAACTGCACCGCCGTCTGCAGGGCGTCGTCGTCCACGGTGCACTCGCCGCGCAGGGCTTCCTCGCCGCCCAGCAGGAAGGGCGAGAAACGGTACACCTTCCCCTTCAGGCCCGCGTAAAAGCGCCCGTCCGTTACGGCGGGGCACAGGCACGGCGCGATGACCGCGCGCTCGAAAAGAATTTCGATGGCGGTTTCCAGCGCGTCCCAGGCCGCGCCGCAGGTTTTACTGCGCGGGCTGTGCTCGTTTTCCACCGCGGTTTCCAGCCGTGCGCCCCCGTGGGACGCTTTGCGGGCCAGGCGTTTTTTCCACCAGTCCAGCCTGCGGCCCGGCACGGTTTGCAGGGAAAACGTCAGTTCCGCGGCCGTGGGGCTGCGGGAGGGCTCCCCCTGGGTTTTCACGCCCGTCACCGTCAGCTCGCTTACGAAGAACTGCGATAGGATCGCCCTTTTACGCCAGAACAGGCGCAGAAGCGGAAAGGTGAGGCGCGGATGAGCCGTCAACAGTTTTAGGGGCAACGGCGCGCGGCGGGAAATTTCCGTAAGCATCTGGCCGCTGGCCTTGCACAGCGACGCCCGGCGCGGGTGCGCCCCCAGCCGGGAACCGCTCTTCAGCAGCACGTTCAGCGGCCGCGCGGCCCCGCGCTCGTCCGTTAGCGGCGCCGCGGGGGCGACCACCCGACCCTCCAGCCGCCCTTTTTCTGTTATGCCGATCAACGCCAGCGGGGCGCCCTTGGGCAGGTAACGGCGGAAGGAAGAATGGGTGACGTAGCCGCCGTGATCCAGTACGAAGCAGGGCGACACCTTACGCTTGGCCAGATATTCGGCCATGGCCCTGGCCCCCTGCCCGTCGCCGAGCCCGTCCATGGACAGCGCGAGAAAAAGCTCGCCGCCCGGCCTGTAGCCGCTTTGCAGCAACGCGTCCAGCGCTTCCAGCAGCGCCACCACGTGGGCGCGCTGCAGGGGAACCGTAATGGGTTTGTCGGTCGGAAGCAGCGGCTCCCGGCAATGGAGGGAATCCATATGGGAAACGAAGATCAGCGGGTCGGTGATGTTGGCGCCCGCCATTTCCAAAACGACGGAGCCGTTTGCGAACATCTTATGCTCCGTATGGGCGAACACCTGCGGATACCGTTCCTGCAGCAGCGCCAGCACGCGCCGCGCGCCCTCCGGCGTATACGCGGTGTAGAAATCCAGCGCGCGCAGGGTGTCCCGTGCGCGCCGGTAATCCAACGGCGCTAAAAACTCGCTCATGCCCCGCCCTCCCGCGACGTTTCTATCTTTCAGTATTTCGCCCCGGAACGCGGCGAATCCTGCCGGGCGAAACGGAGAAACGGAGAAGACGCGCGGGGACGGCCCGCCTCCGTCGCCCGGGAGCGTACCGCCGCCGGGCCTGAAAGCATCAGGCGTTCTTGGGTTTATCGCTCATGGCGATGCCCAGCAGAAGCACGAACGGCAGCATGTGCGCCGGCGAAAAGAGCCGGTTCTCAAAGAAGGAGGCCACCAGTACGCCGATAAGGCAGAAATACAGGCTGAGCCTCAGCGTCTGGTTCGGCAGGGCCAGAATCGTCTTGCGCATGAGGAAGCACAGGATCAGGATCAGCAGCAGGCCGACGGCGCCGTTTTCGGCCATCACATGCAGATAGCTGTTGTGGGCGTGCGCGGAGGAGTAAACCACGTCCTGGTTCAATATCCTCTTATCCAGCAGGTTTTGCCCGGCGAAGGCATACTGTCCCAGCGCCGTGCTGACCGACAGCCTCCCCACGATGCGGATGTCGTCGTAACTGCCGGTGCCCATTCCGAAAACCGGGGATTTCAGGAAAAGGTCCATCGCGCGCGGCCAGAGGTAGAACGCGCGGTCGATGATCGTGTCCCCGCGGGTAACGCCGTCGTTGCGAATCCAGCCCAGCTTTTGGCCGAGTTCGGAATTTTCCAGCCGGGTCGGGAACTCGGCGTAGGCTTCGGAATTCAGCGTGCAGATTTCATACTCGTCCATCGGAGCCAGCGCGTTGCGGACGGCGCCGACACCGAGCAGGAACACGAGGAGCACGGCCAGGAAAGCATAAACATCCAGCTTCGCCAGCAGCTTTGATTTCTTGAAAACGCCCTTGTCCTTCAGGTATATCCACAGGGCCGCGCACGCGATCGCGGCCGCCCCAAGGAGGCTTCCCCTGGAATCGACCGCCACCAGGCAAGCCACGTCCACGGCGAACGGCAGCGCCCAGAGGAGTTTCTTCTTTACCCCCTCGGCGGTCCACAGGAAGCCCAGGGCACAGCAGCACAGGCAGAGGATGAAGCCGCCCGCCGCGCTGTGCGAGGTGAACAGGGAATAGAAATAGAGCCTTTCCCCCGTTGCGTTGATGCAGGTATCCGGCGAGATCAGGTACCAGGCGTACAGCAGCGCGTTGATCCCGCTGCCGACGACCGTAAAGACGCGCGCCATCCGGATCGGCTCGATCTTCCACTCCATCAGCGAGCACAGCAGCACGGGGACGAACAGCGGGAAAAAGCTCCCGTCGTGGCGGTAGAACGCATACCGCAACAGGCTTCCGGCATCGTAGCGCAGCGTGCAGAACGCGAAATATACATAGGTGATCAGCAGCCAGAGATGAAGCGGGGTCAGGGTCTTTTGCTTATAACCCCTGTATAGCAGGAACGGCAGGGCGGGCAGCAGCACCGCGTAGCCGACGCTGACCGGAACGATGTTCGTAACGGTAAACAGCAGGCTGATGAAAACGACGCACGTGCCGAACCATTTCCAGATTGTACCGACTCTCGTTTCAACGACCATGACTTTCTTCATCCTTTCCTTCGCGAGGCGAGCGCGCCCCCGGAGCGCGGGCACGCGGGTGCGTTCGGCCCGCCCGTTCAGGCCTTCTTTTCGTCGGCAAACTCGATCTTCGGGTGGAAGAATACGCTGGAAACCATACCGCCCAGAAGGACGCCGATCCTGCGAAGGCGTTTGTTCGGCGCGAACCGGAGAATCCGGATCAGCGCGACCCCGCATTTGGCAAGGTAATAGCACACGCCCCAAAGCCCCTCCGCCCGGAACAGGAACCCTTCGTTGCGGAACGAGTACCAGTACCTTGAAATCCGGGTTTCGTCGTCGGTGGCGATGTTGCTGCCGTGGTTGATGCTCATCGCGTGGATCGCCACGCTGCCGCACACGAGATAGCAGGGCTTCCGCTCGCGTACGGCCAGGCGCCGCGTATACTCGGTATCGTCTCCCCAGATAAAGAATTCCCTGATGGGCAGGCCCGCCTGCCGGACGACGTCGCCGTTTAAATACAGTGATACGAACGTCGCCTGTTCCGCGAGGATCATCCCGCTGGGCAGCAGTTCCGTCTTCGTGTAATAGGATTTCCGGAGTTTCTGCCGGTTCATGCGGCATTCGGTTCCGTCCAGCCACAGTACCACACTGGAAAGCCAGCCGAACTCCCCGTTTACCCGCTCGTCCGCGGCGCGGAGACGCGCAAGCGCGTCCTCCCGGGGGAGAACGTCGTCGTCCATCAGCCATATGCGCCGGTACGCGTGCTCCACCGCGTACCGCATTCCCAGATTGAACCCTCCGGCCCCGCCCAGGTTCTTGCCCGTGTTGAAGTAGGCGACCCGGCCGTCCCCGATCCGGGCCACCGCTTCCTCCGTTCCGTCCGTGCTCGCGTTATCCACGACGAGCACGTCGCATTCGGCGTCTTTTTGCGCGAGGATATGCCCGATGCATCGGGTTAAAAGCTCTTTGCGGTTGTACGTCACCACGACGGCAATGATATCGCGCGTGTGAGCACTCCCTTTCCCTCGAATTTCCGGCAGGAGAGTGTCGTTACGGGTTGTTCGCGGCATGCGTACTTTGTTCGTGCTCCGTTGCGCGCACCTTGCGCAGGATGAACAGCAGGCCTTTTCTGAACCAGTTCTGCTTTTCGGTCATTAACACCGGCACTTCGACCATTTTAACGTGGTTAAAACGAATCCAGACGTCCAGCAGGCGCTCGGCGATCAGGCCGAACACCCGAGCGTCGATACCGGCGTATGTCGAAGTGTCCAGCCGGCCCTCGATCTCGGACAGAATGCCGAAAAGCCACGTGCAGTATGCGTCGAGAAGCGGGCGTTTCATTACGAACATGTTGAAGCGGTGCGCGATCCGTTTCTTCATCACGCGTTCGAAGGTCGGCATGTATTCGGGATGCAGCTTGCGGATCACCTTACCGGCTTGGATCAGGTCCTGCTCGTGGTGCGCGTGCGCGTAGTGCGACCAGCTGGTTTCGATAATGTAATGCCTCGGTTTAGGCAGTATGACGTCCGCTTTTTTCAGGTATCGCTCGTAGTCTTCTTGCGTCAGGAGTTTGTCGCAACGGCCGAACGGAAACCGGCGTTTCACGAAGTACCGCCGGTAATGCACAAGGCCCAGCGCGTCATAATCGATATTCTTCCATGCCCAATACAAGGCCGTCAGCTCGCAATAGCTGGGGTTCTTCAGCGATATATGGTCGCCGGTATCGTCGCCGCATGCGCATACCCGCTCCTTGCCCTCGCATCCGGCGTGTATCGGCAAGTAAACAGGGTCTGGCGGCGCCGAAAATGGTTTATGCGTTACCACGAGGACTACGATCTTCAAGGTTAAGCCTCACATCATCATGATTGAGCGTATGCTTCCCGGATGATCCACAGCAGTAGCCATTATACCATCGCTGGGTATATTTTACAAGTTAAAACAGGAAAAGCACAACTCCTGCGACGTCGCCCGCGCGACGGGGGGGCAAGCGGCGCTCTCGCGGCCGGAGCGCCGGCCGATAACGTTTCGCGTCGCAAAGAGACGCCTGCGTACCCGCTCCAAACGTCCTGTCCGGCGCAACGCAATGCCCGGCTTCCTCCCCGCCCACGTTCTATAAGACGAAATATCAGCCCTTTAGCTTCCGTCCGGATAAATTTATATAAGGAATCGGCCTGTCGGATTCGTCGGCGTCACAGCCGTCGGTTCCCGTGTCGGTCCCCCGCGCAGGCGCCCACCCCGGTTTCCCGCCTCGCCGCGCTCGATGCGCGCGTATCAGGCGGAAAACGAGCCGGGCGGTGCGGCGGCTTCCCACCGCGGCGAACGGCCCGTGTTAAAAGTAACAGCTGTTATTGTGTTTCTCCAGGCAACGCGTAAACGCCTGTACCGCTTCCGGGTCGAACTGCGTACCGCTGCACCGGGCCAATTCCTCGAGCGCCTCGGTATAGGTTTTCGTTTTCTGGTACGGGCGCAGGGAGGTCATGGCGTCGAACGCGTCCGCCACGGAAAGCAGGCGCGCCAGGTAGTGGATGGACTCGCCTTTGAGGCCGTTGGGGTAGCCCGCGCCGTCGTACCGCTCGTGGTGCTGTAAAATGATCGGCCTGATTTCGGAAAACAGCTTGTTGTTCTTGATGATATCCGCCGCGTATTGAGGATGGTTCTTCAAAATGTTCCATTCCTCCGTGGTCAGAGGCTCGGTCTTAATCAGAATCTCCTCCGCGATATTGATTTTTCCGATGTCGTGAAGGTAGGCGGCGTAGATCAGATCCCGTTTATCTTCCGGGCTGAGCGCCAGCTGTTCGGCCAGCTGGTTGCAGTAGAAAACGACCCGTTCCACGTGGCGGTACGTGTATTTATCCTTCGCGTTGATCACGGCGATCAGCGTTTTGATCTGCGTAATGGTCTCCTGCCCGAAGTGGAACTCGTCCAGAATGGAAAAGTAAGCCTCCACGCGATTCTTGCACAGGAACTTCGCCCGGTAGCACGCGTCGTCCGCACCCTTGATCAGTTCGGCGTCCGACCTGGCTTTGGTGGGATACGTGGATACGCCCACGGAGATGGTCATGTTGCCCCCGGGCAGGTTCTCCTGGCCTTCGAAGGGATGCGCCTGCACCGCTTTGCGCAGCTTTTCCGCTTCCTCGACTGCGGCTTCCTCCCCATACTCGGGCAACAGGGCGACGAACTCCTCTCCGCCGTAGCGCGCGATGAAGGCTTCCTTGGGCAGCGTCGTCTCCATAATGGATGCGATACTGCGAAGGACCTCGTCGCCCTTCTGGTGCCCGTACATATCGTTGTAATACTTGAAGTTGTCGATATCGATGAACAGCATCGACAGCGGGACGCCCTTGCGTTCGCAGGTCACCATCTGCATGGACAGGAGGTCGTAAAAATACCGATGGTTATACAGCTTGGTCAGGCCGTCGATGTTGGCGAGTTCCCGAAGATAGGCGATATGGTTTCTCCGGATGCTGTCGTAATAACCGACGGTCCAGGCGATAATCAGGAAAACGAACGCGAGCACGATATCGTCCTCGAAGTAGGTGTTCACGTCCAGGCCCGGCCCCGCGATCAGGTCGATGCCCAGTACGATCATCGCGGACAGAAGCGCGATGATCAGGCTCGTTCTTCGCCCGCACTCGATGCTGGTAAACAGGATCACGAAGATGAACAGGAATTTATAATTGCTTTGGTAGGAACCGGTCAGCATCACGGACAGCAGCGTGATCGACATGGTAATGATCGGATCGATCAGGCTTTTGCTAAGCGTCCTGTTGGTGATCTTGGATTGCAGAAAGATCCACAGGCAATACACCAGCAGAATGAGCACCAGAATCATCGTCACGACCACTTCGTGTATCAGTGACATCCGGTACCCCGGCGCTTTGGCATAATATTGTAGAAACGCGATCGCGGGAAGCGCGAGAGACGATACTTTAATGATATTCAGTATTTGCTTGATCTGCGAATTGTTCTCATTATCCATATCGGCTCACCGTCCGTATCGTTCGAATTTTCGTGAGATGGGAGGCGACGGCTCGCCTCCCACGGGTTCTCGCCTCTTACTCGTTCCGGAGAGAAGCGGGTTCCTCGGGCTGATAGAAGAACAGGAAGCAAGCCGAGGAAGCAACCATTGCCGCGACGAGGGTGCTGACGGCGGCAACCAGACCGTAGAACTTCTTCATTATTTGGAAACCTCCTTTCTCAGGTATTTAGGCAAATCATTCAGCTTATGCAGCAGAATGGTACCTAGCGGCGTGAGCGTAAAGGCCTGCCAAGATACGCCCAGCAAAAGGCTGATACCAAGAGAACGGTAGTTTTGCGCCGGCGTTTTGAAAATAAACAGGAACATCTGCAGGATGAAATACGCGGCGATCACGATAAAGCTGGCTTTCCGCATCCGTTTGATCTTCCGCTCGCTCTTGACCGGCTTGTTGGGAGAATCCACCGGCGCGTAGCGGTAGGTAACGGCCATAACGAAGGCGTAAACCAGCAATATGGCGATAAACATGGGAACAGGCCGAACCGCCGCGGCCAACCGGCCGGCCAGCAGCGCGGCCAGGGAGCAGTATACCACTGTAACCACCGTGCAGAAGTTGGCGTCGTTCGCATGCGCGCCGCCGCTGTACTTCCGGTACAGGCTGACCGAAAAGCACACGGTCAGCGCTTCCCACACGACCCCGAGCGCGAGCCCGAACAGCAGCACGAGAAGAACCGTAACGGAAATCTGCACGATGGCGATTAATCCGTAGGCAACCACGGCTTCCTTTTCCGCGTCGAAACCCAGCGATACGGCGATTTTACTCGCCAGTCTCCGTACGATTCGCTCCATCTTTGATCTTCCTCTTTTTCCCTATCGCCCGCATGACAAAATACGAAGCCGCCAGCAGAAGCGCCAGGATCACGGTAGAGGGCCAGGTATACAGGCATTGCGTCCAGCCGTTCGGGGTCATGAAAATCTCGCTGGCCCGTTCCTGCCCATATTGGATGGAAATCAACAGCATATTCAGCATCTCCGCGATGGAGATCAGAATCAGGATGATCAGCGGCGAAATCATCGTCTGGATGATCTTTTTAAGTCCCGGCCGATACAAGAGCTGAAAAATCAGAATCAGCGCGAACATCGACAGAACGGAGTTGACGCCCAAAGATATGGGCAGCTGCCGCAGCGCGTAGGGAATAACGATGAACATAAAACTCATCAGGAGATATTTTTTCCAATCCACCCTTGTCTCCGTGAGAATGTGGATGCCCAGCGCGACGAGAAAAGCTTCGGGGATTCCTTTGGCGATCAGCATTTCCGGGGTGACGGCGGTAACACTCATTTTCTCATTCTCCTAAAGGCCGTTATTCATTCCGGCCCCGTATTTCAGGGATACGGCTTTAATCAGCGCGTAAAGCATGAAGCATGCATAAAGATGAATCATCACGTCCCCTATGCTCAGGATGCTGTACCCGTAATCGATATAATCGGTCAGCAGCTTCAGCTTCGTTTCCGTGCCGCCCGCGGTATGCAGGCCGTCCACGGCGGCAAGCATTTCGGGCGTCACGTAGCCGGTCAGGTACGAAAAGGTGGGGTACACCGGCATCTTGCCGCCGTTTGCCGCGATGGCGATCTTGTTGAGCACCGTGCCGGTTACGATGGACGCCGCGCCGACCGTGGCGGGCTTATAAAGCCGGAAGGCGAACATGGCGAACAGGAAAGAGAGGATGACGCCCATTTCCACATATGGCACGAAAGGAACGAACACGTAGCTGCGGAAGAAGATGCTCGCCTGAAACACGACCAGAACGCATTGCGCCAGCAATATGGGGTAAAAAGTCCAGGTACGGAACAAGAAACGGGGATGCAAACCTTTCATTCTCGACAGAAGGCAAACCACGATGATTTCGATAATCATTGTATTGTTACTCTCCCGCCGCATCAATGAATAATAATCTAGAATATGATACCAAAAGCCGGGGCAAAGGTCAACATGAATCGCACGCCTGAAAGAAGCCATATGTTTGGCAATCGACGTTCTGTATAACCATATTTTAGATATTCAAAACGCCCGGCAGGCGCGAAACCGGCACCCGCGAAGGTACGCCCCGGCTCACCGAAGCGTATAATTATACATATTCGCCCGTTTGCGCCGCCGTCACCCCGCGACGGACACGGACGCCTCCTTTCCCGCAGGCGCGACCCGGAAACCGGATAGCCTCCGGGAGCCGGTAAAGAGCCACGGAGTGAAAGAGCCTGCCTTCTCTTTCCTTCGTAGGCGGGGTTCGGTCCCGCGTTTTTCTTCGCCGTCCCCGGCGTTCAAACCCGTCCCGGCCGCGGCAGACGAAAGGGAGCCGTTCGCGGGAACGGCTCCCTTTCGGTTTCATACGGATTTCGGAACATTCCGGCGCCTGGAAACGGCGGTTCGTTCAAACACGGGGCAATAACTGCGTCCGGCTACGCACGGATCAGCATCCGGCATAAGACCGTCACGACGGCAGCGCAACCGAAAAGATACGGCGGAGGATAAGCCGTTTCCCGGCGCAACCGGCATCAGGGCAGCGCCCGCCGGCAGCCTTACCGTTCGGGGCGGGCGGATCGCTCCGTTACCATACATACGGGTTCCATCAGTCCGGCGCGGCTGTCCACCGTGTCGTTCCTGATGATCAGGGACAGCAGCACCTCGTTGCACAGCGTTACGGACAGCTCCGCCTCCACTCTGCATTTTACGAAGCATTCCCGACGGGTCAGAAGGCGGTGGCCGGCGTAGACCACCACGGTGCCCTGCACGGCGTTGAGCACCAGGAAACGTCCGCGCGCGGAAACGCCGACGTACGCGCGCGTATGGTACGTAAGCGCCCGGGCGGCCGCTGAACACCGCCTGCCCGGCTCCGGTAAAGCTGACCGGCTCCATGCTGCGGATATCGTTCTGGCCGATCGTCACGTCGATCGAAGGCTTTTTCGTCTGCGCAAACCGTATGCCGCGGCGCGGCTTATTTCCCGCCATTGGGAAATGGTCTGCAGTGCCTCGTCCCCGGATATTCCGACGAGAAGCCTCTGGGAGCGCCCGCAGGAGGCGCTATTAAACCAGCCGGCTTGCGCATGGCCGGCTTGCGCCGCCGTACAGGCACCCCACGCTGCTACCCGGTCAGAAACCCGCCGGTCCTCACGCAACCGTTAACCGGCTCATATAGGCTTCCCGGTCGTTGACGAAATGTTAAATGCGTTTAACGGCGCTGGGCGGATACCCCTTATGGCGCTTGAAAGTGCGGCTGAAATAAAACACGTCGGAAAAGCCGCAGCGGTCGGCGACCTCCTGCGAGGTCACGTTCTCATAATGCAAGATGTTTTCCGCGACGTTAATGCGGATATGGTTAACGTAATCCGTCAGGGTTCTGCCGGTAAAGGCGTGTACCAGCGTGTTCAGGTAACTCGGATTCAGCGACGCATACGCCCCAAGTTCCGCCGGCGTGACGCGCTGGTTGATATGGGAAAGGATGTAGGCGGTAATCCGCTTTACGTGCTCGTTGCCGTACGGCCTCGTCATGCCGTTTGCGTTAACGATCAGCTCATAAAGGATCTGATACAATATGCTCAGCGCCACCAGGTCGAAACCCGGTTCCCGTAACGCCCACACGCAATCCATTCGGGTCAGCAGCGCGGTGAGCGTCTTGTCGCTCTCCACGTGGCTGCACAACGGCAAAGGGATAACCGGCGGGTCGCCTCCCATGTTGAACAAGTCAATATTATAAGCATAAATACACATCACATCCCCAGGGTCGGTTTCCGCCACACGGTAGCTTCCCGCGGGAATGCAAAGCAGGCTGCCCCGGGAAACGGGTATGGGTTCATTATTCACATAGTATACGCCGTGTCCGGCTTCCACGTACGTCAGATCCCAGAAGGTAATCACCTCGGGCGCGATAATCCATTCCGGCGTACAAAACCGGTGTATGAAATACCGGATACCGATCATATACTTCATTCGGTCATCCATCGATACTCTCCCTTTCTCCCGCGTCCGCCGAACCGGCCCGCCGATTCCACCCATATTATAGCAGGCATCCTTTTTGCATGGCAACATCCGTCCGCCGGGCCCGCCGCCTTAAGAAAAACGCCCGCGCAGCAGGGCGTTGCTTTCACTGCTGCGCGGGCCGGGACTCCTTGAGGGTAGATCAGTTGGTGCCCTTAACCTCAGCCAACCGCTGGTTAAGGTAGGTTTCCAGCTCCTGCATGCCGATGCTGTTAGCCCGGTCCATCATGTTCTTGTAAGCCGCTTCAAAAGCTTCGTCACCGTCGGCGAAGATCACTTTGATCTCCTCCGTCTTGATCATGTCGGTAAGCTTGTTGTAAATCAGCAGCTCGTCTCCGTCCTTGGGCAAACACAGGCTAAGCTCCGACCAGACTTTCATGGTGCTGGCCCCGTTCTTGCGACGGTTGGTACCCTTGATGTTCAGCTCGTCGTTGGTCGAGAAATCCACGAAAGAGTTCTCGTCGCCCTTATCGCCGAAAATCCAGCCGCCGCAGCCCAGGTCCGCCTGATGCTTCTTCCCCGCGTTGATCATATCCCAGTAATACTGCGTCCGTTTGGTGTTCCCGTTTTCGTCGTAATCCCAGTGTACCCCCTGGATGCCCCAGCTCATCAGCCTGCGGCCTTCGTCGCTACGGCAGAACGCCATAAAACGGATGGCGCGCTCGGGGTCCTTGCAGTTCTTGGAGATGAACAGGCCGGACCATCCCGCGGCAATCGAGGTGCGAAGCGTGTTGTCGCTCAGATCCTGCTCAAGCAGGTCCCACTGATAACCGGTTCCGGTTTTCTTTGCGTTATTGTTGGCTTCGCCGGCTTCTCCGGTGGCGCGGATGATGCCGAACACCTTACCGCCGTAGGCCACTTCCTGAGCCTGCGCATAGGTGTAGGTCATCGCTTCCGAGGAGAAGATGCCCTCGCGTGCGTAGCGGTTCAACAGCTTGTAATAGTCCTTGGCGCCGTCGGCATCCAGCTTATAAACGACTTTGCCGTCTGCATTATACCCGATGTCCTGGTCGAAAACATGCAGCGTCTGCTTGAAGTAGGAGAGCGCGTTATACTCGTACACCGGAAGCAGCGGGATCATATCCGGGTACTTTTCCTTCACCAGAATGCAAAGGTTCTCCAGGTCCTCCAGCGAGTTGATCGCGGGGGATCCCAACGCCTCGTAGATATCCTTACGGTAGGAAAGCGTCATCGCTCCGCCGCTCAAGAGCACTTTGCCGGAATCGTACATTTCCTGCGAAGCGTACGTGTTCAGCAGCGCGTAGTAATTTCCGTCCGGAGCCGTGTTCAGCAGGATTTCGGAAGGATCGGTGTTCAGATCCACCCCGGTCTTATCCACCAGTTCGTTGTAGGACCAGCACACGTCCGAGTTGCTCAGTTCGTTGATGATGCTGGCGTTGGACGTGTATACCAGATCCGGCAAATCCCCGGAAGCCAGCAGTACGGCCAGTTGGTTGGAATCCGTCGCGCGGGTCACGTCCAGGTAAACGCCGGTGCGCTTGGTCACTTCTTGGGCCACCTGATCGTTGAAATTGTCCATCCAGTACCAGGTGTGGTCCACAAAAATCGAGAAAGTGATAGGAGCTTCCGTGCTTACGGTCACGTTTTCCTCCGTGCAGGGGGGCGGCGTTTCAGTAACCGCTGCCGTCTCCGCGCCCGCGGCAACAACCGTCATCACCATGGCCAAAGACAAAAGAATCGAGATAAACCGTTTCATGATACAGACCTCCTTTATATTTCAAGCTTTGCAGCTTGGTTCCCCTAACCCTTGACCGATCCGATCAGCACGCCTTTGACAAAATACTTCTGTAAAAAGGGATAGACCATCAGAATGGGAGCGACGCTGATGATCATCGCGGCCATTTGCAGCGATTTGGTCGTCGAGTTCATGGCGGAACTGGCGTACCCTTGCGAGACTGCGTCCGTTACCGTTTTCTGTGCGTCGGCCTGGTTGATAATCTCCATCATCAGGTAGGAGATGGGGCGAAGCGAATCCTTGTTGACATAGTATACGGAGTCCAGCCAGGAGTTCCACTGGTTAACCGCGAAGAACAGCGCGATCGTTGCGAAGGCCGCTTTGCTCAGCGGCACCACGATACGGAAGAACACGCACAGGTCGTTGGCGCCATCCAGCCATGCCGATTCAAACATCGCTCGTGGCAACGTCCGGTAGAAATTGATCATAATCAGCATGAAGTACACATTGATCATCGTCGGGATCACGTACACCCAGAATGTGTTGAACAGCCCCAGCGAGCGAAGCAGGATGTACATCGGGATCATGCCGCCGGAAAAGTACATGGTGAAAATCATCACCTTGAAATAGAACTTCCGGAACATGACCTCTTCGAAGGACAGGGCGTAGGCGATGAGCCCCGTGAACAGCACGCCCAGGAACGTGCCGATCACCGTTCGGGCGACGGAGACGAATATGCCGTTGAGCCAGGTGGAATCCGCCAGCAGGGTGTTGTAATTATCCAGCGTGGGCATCCTCGGCCAGAAGTAGACGCCTCCCAGAATGGAGTCCTGCCCGTTGTTGAAGGACTGCACGCCTATGTACCAGAAGGGATATGCCGTTATTACGATCACGATCAACATCGCGATGCCGATGACGATCGTGAATCCGATATCCTCTCGCGACAAACATCTTTTTTTCGTCATGTCTGCTTTCCCCTCAATACAGCGATGTGTGGAGCTTCCGGCGGCAGAAGGTGTTGCTGGCAAACACGAGGATGACCGATATCACGGACTGCATCAGCCCAACGGCCGCCGCGTAATCGAAACGAAGATCGTTGAGGCCCACACGCAGCACGTAGGACTGGATGATGTCCGAGTAGTCGCGGTTATAGGTGTTTCCCATCAGGCGGGCCTGTTCCAGGTTGCCGTTCACCAGCGAGCCAAGCGCCAGGATCAGCATGATTACCACCGTACTGCGAATACCAGGCAAAGTAATGAATCGGATCCGCTGCATTCGCGTCGCCCCGTCGATCTTGGCCGCCTCATACAGCGTGGGCTCGATGCCCGTGATGGCGGCGATGAAGATGATTGCGTTCCAGCCGGTTTCCTTCCATGCTTCCGACAAAACGGCGAGTCCGTAGTAATACTTGCCTTCCGCCATAATGGCCAGAGGCTTTTGGATCCACCCCAGGTTCTTGAACAGTTCGTTGATCAAGCCCGAATAGGAATTGAACATGGTGTTGCAAATGCCGGCTACGATGATCCACGAAATGAAGTGAGGCAGATAACTGACCGTTTGCACGATGCGTTTCAGGCCGCTGTGCCGCATCTCGTTGAGCATGACGGCAAACAGGATGGGAAGCGGAAAGCAGATTAAAAGTTTCAGGAGCGAAAGGGCCAGCGTGTTTCGCACAACGGAGCCGAAACTATAATCCGTTACGAACTCCTTAAACCATTTCAGCCCGACCCACGGCGAAGTGAAAAAGCCCGTCAGTCCGCTGGACAGCCTGAAGTTCTTGAATCCAATGATGATACCCACCATCGGGATATAGGCGAAAATGACCAGGTACGCAAAACCGATCAGCAAGATCACCTGCAGCATCCACTGCCTGCGAAGTTTGTCCCGGAACCGCTGTGATCTGCTTTTCCTATTCCAGACGGCAGAATTACTCATAGCATCGTTCATCTCCATGATTTTCCTAGGCATCCGCTCGTTGGGTCACTGCGTGCCCGTGGGATTTCTTGGCCCTGAAAACTTCTTGACGGCGAAAGCCAGAAAGCATTGCAGGTCGTAGTTGCTGAAGCCGTGGGAACCGTTACGGTAATGGTACCCCACTGCGCCGGCGTTATCCGGCGTCTGGTCGTCGGGAAGCCGATCGATGGAGATGCCCTTGAGGCCGTACAGTTCGTACACTTTCCCGACCATGCGTACGGAAAGCAACTCGGCGGCAGGGTCACACCAGTAATCGTCGCGCGCGCTGCACACGTACAGGAACCGGGGCGCGATCAGGCTTAACAGCATGTGCGCATCGTAAGGCAGCGCCTCATCCCGTCCTGCGAAGCCACGGTAGTTTTCGCATGTCCAGTTGAACGCCTTGCTCAGGTTGGCTACCTTTTCCCCGTCGGTCCCCCGTGCCATGGCCGCGCCGCCGTGGCCGGATTCCACCAGGCCCACCATCCGGTACCGGGGCTCGTTGACTCCGGTCCATAGGGCGGTTTTTCCGTAGCGGGAACAGCCGACGATGGCCGTCTGCTCCAGGTCGAACCCCTCGTGACAGGCCATATAGTCCATTGCGATCAACCCGCCCATCGACCACGCGCCGATGGTTCGGCAGGCGTCCGGTTCCCTGTCCTCGGGGAAAATGCGGAGGATGCTGTCCTGAAACCCCGTTTCGGGGTCGAGATCCCGGCAATAATACTTGATCGAAGCGAAGCCGCAGGTAACGATTTTCTCCTCGGCGCGGTCCATAAAGGGGTGCTCCGGCGGCAATTTGGCCCGCGTTTCTTTGGTCAGCGGTTCCCCGGCGATCTGCACGATCGCGCCGCAGGTCGCCAGGTTCTTGGGCCGGACGACCTCCATGAGATACTCGAATTGATCCGCCGGCCCGTAACAAATCACCTGCACCGTTTCCGCAATCGCGATGCCGCCCAGCGCTTCGCCCTCGTGCCGAACCACGGTATAATCGATTTTATCCGGTTTCCCGGGATAACGTCCGTACAGATTTTCCATTACCGCCGACAGGATTTCCTTACGGCGTACGGTCTCCCACTTTTGTACATTGTCACATTGATCTCCGCTTTGCATGGTGAGTAGATCGGGAATGTCAAGGCCTTCGGTTTTTCGCATACGGCAGTTTCCTTTCTCATTCATGAATCACACGACCGTGCTTGTCCTTCACGCCGCTTAAACGGTAAAAATAAGTGTTAACAACGTCACGCCATTCTTTGGCGTTCTCCACTTGCAGGACGAGGCGGTCCCTTACCCTGTTGAAAACGTCCTCCGGCACCCTGCGCGAAAGGGATTCCCATTTCGCCAAAAGCGCTTCCGCGCCCCGCTCGCCTTCGAAATGGTCGTCGTAAATACGCTGAAGCAGCGTCCGACCGTCCTTCATGATAAAATCGTAAGGCAAGCGATGGAAAAATAACAGCAGATCATCCGGGCAGGTGGCCGGATCGTCGTACAGCCTTCGCATCTCTTCCGGGTATTGCTTCGTTAATCCGGTGCCCCGGGAGGTACGGTCCACCCCCACCGCATCCCGCGTGGCACGCAGGTAGGTGCCCCAGTGGCTGTATTCGTAGCCCTCCGGCGACGGGTGGTAATGATCCCGGGGTTCGACCATCCAGCCCAGTCCGAGCGGAGAAGCATATTGCTGGTAAATTTTCCGGGACGCGCGCAGCATACTCGCGATGATTTCCGGCGCGTCCCCGGCATCGTTAAATGTCAGCTCCGCCCATTCCAGCGCAAGATTTTCGCTCAGGCACGCGGGATTCCACGCCATGCGTCCGTAGGCATACAGGTTCGACAGCGCCAGATCGTTCCCGGCCCAGTTCTCGTCACGGCCCAAATTGGTGACCGCGCCGACGCCTTCGATCCTACCGGGCGGCATATCCTCGTAAACTTCGCGCCATGCCTCCTGCATATAATACAGGTCGATCTGCTGGCCGGTATACTCCTGCGTCAACTGGACCTCGAGCGCCTTGCGCGTGCGGGGTACCGCAAGCAGCAGCGGGGAAAGCGGCTCCCGGACCTGAAAATCGGAGGGACCGTTTTTTATCTGAAGGATCACGTTGGGGTCAAACGCGCCGTCCATATCGACAAACGCGTCGTAGGCGGCGCAGGGCCGGTCAATATCGCGACGGCGCCAATCCTGCAGGCAATTATATACGAAGCAGCGCCAGATCAGCACGCCTTCGTAAGGCGCAAGCGCACGGGCAAGCATGTTTGCGCCCTCCACGTTGGTGCGGCCGTAATACTGCGGCCCCACCTGCAGCTCGCTGTCCGCCTTAACCAGGTACCCCGCCAGGTCCGGAATCGCCTGATACACCAGATCGGTGTGTTCCCGCCACCACGCTTCAACGTCCCTGGACAGCGGGTCTGCTGTTTTCAGCCCGTCGCCCAGCGGGGCTGCGAATCCTACCGAGATCAGCAGCCGTATTCCGTAAATACGAAGTATGTCCGCCACGCGCACCAGGTCCGGCAACAACTGTTGCGATATCAGCCGATCCGCCGGCGGCGAAACGTTCACATTATTCAGAGCCACTACGTTAATACCCACGGATGCCAGCATACGGGCATAAAAATGGAGACGGCCTGCATCCCAACGGAACAAATCCCCTTCGAAAAACAGGGAGCGGCCCGCATACCCTCTTTCCACCGTACCGTCCATATTATCCCAGTGGTTCAGCATACGCAGTTTATATGCCGGGCGCTCCGTGATTGTCGGCACGCTTCCCGTACGCGCCAGTTCCATCAGAAGGCGGTAGGCGCCGTATAATAGTCCGGTTTTACCGCCGCTTAGCGTTATTAAATCCATATTCGAACGAATGGAATACTCGTCTCCCTCGTTCGTAACCGTTAACCTCGTCGGTCTCTCGTCCCCGAGTCGTTTCAGGCCGGCGTCAAGCTCCAGCCTTGCCGCCTCGTCCGGTGTCTTAGCCCGTAAAGTTGCGTCGTCGTCCAGGAAAGGAAGCCATGCCTTTGTAAATTTTATAGGTCGCGTTCGCACTCCTCATGCCTCTTTTTCATTTATTAACCATAATTATTTGCATGATTTACTTAAATATTACCCATCTTGTTCATCCAATGGAATGAACGAGGCATATATTCTTTGCATTATTTATAGGTTTTAACTTTCCGCAATCCATTACCGTAAACAAACGTTTCCGTGTTCCCGCAACGCGAAAGCGTTCGGTTCGGCTTTCTCGCCGTTGATAAACCGCGTGGAGAGGTATTTATCCGTGGGGATGCACGAACGGACGCACATGGCTTTATTTCAAGATCAGCGCTTCGGTTTCCGGCGCCGTTGCATTCGGCCGGCTCGTTGGCCTAGAAGGAAAGCCTTCGGTCTTTCCAAGCCGAGTCGCCGGAAAGGATATATCAAATTCTATGGAATTCGTTCGGTTCGTTCCCGCTGCGGCTGCACGTTTCCAAGATGTTGCCAGGTGTGTCCTCCGCCTCCGGTACGCCGAGCCGACGGTACGGCACTGCCAGAGCCGCGTTTTTCTCCGTTCGTTTCTCCGAAAGGTTTTCTTCCCCTGACATCAAGGCCATCCTTCTCCTCAAATGCCGGACAAGAGTGGTGGTCGTACCCATAAGCAGACAGACGGCCGGAATCGACGTTGAGGGTTCCGACCGCGGGAAGAGTCAGCGGACGCCTGTAGCGCAAAAGCCGTTACCGCAGGAAGGGGAACCGGTAACGTCCCCCGGGGAAGGACGGATTTAAACAAACAGCCAAACGATTCTTGATATAATACTCCCCTGTTCGCGAAAATATTCCTTTTTAACAGGCCCGTTCCTTGACACGGCCGCGGCCCTTTACGGTGCCGCTACTTTGTGTGGAAGCATTTCTTAAATTCCAGGAAAAAGCCTCTCCCAAGAACGAAAAAGCAGGCCAGCGTCAGCGTAAGCGCGAGCACGCCCGACAGAATCGCCGGCCACATGTTCTTCCCTTTCCATAAAGTCATTCCGATGAGCGACGCGGCAATCGACAAGGCAATCAGCAGCAACATCGGCAGCATATTCTGCTTTTGCCGGTCAAGATCGGTAAAAAACAGCAGCGAAATCAGAATCAGCGCGGAAAAGCATACGATGTAGACGACCTCGGCGGCCCATCCGGGGGACAGCAGCACGTCGATCAGGATCATCAAAACGCAGGCGTATTCAACCGCTTTTATTGTTTGACTGATTCGGTTATATTCTACCAGATCGGGAGAAAGCCCTAACGACCAGGCAGTCCAGAGCGCCCATATCACGACGACGCTCCACGCGTTTCCGCCGATACATATATTCAATATCAGGCACAGGTAGGCGGCCAGAAGGAACAGCCACCGGGTTTTCTTGATAACTCTGCTTCTTTGAAGCATCCTGTTCTTTCTTTCGGGATAAACGATTTCAATTTTCATATAGAGCGCTCCCTTCGACCGTCAACGCGACGTTGTCGGAAAGAAGTAGGTTGTAAAGCGCTTCCTCAAAAGAGGGATCGGCGGTCGCTTTGGTTATCGATAGCGTCGTCGTATTGCCGAAAGTTACCAGCGCGCAGCCGGCGCGGCTCGTAACGGGGGAGCCTAAAACGAAGTCCATACTCAGCACGTGCTCCGCCAAATCCGGCGGCAGTTCGACCCTGCCGAGGTTCGACAGGGTATTGCTGAATACCTTATCGCTCATCATCCCGTTGACCAGTTTTGCCACCGGGGTTTTTATGGCAAGCGGGATATATCTGAGCAACGCCACCAGCCGCTCCGTTGCCGATATCATCCCGTTCATGGCTTCCTGCGAAGTTTTAACGGCAAGTTGCCCGGAAATATCTTCAATGATCGAGCGCGTATCTTTGATCCGCTCCAACGGCAATTTGATTCCGCAATACATGGAGAAATTCCGAAGCGTGGCCGACTGATAGTACTTACGTATGTTTACGGGCACCTGAATATTCAACGAGCCGGTCGTCTCGTCGGTCGCGTTCTTGCCGGCGATAAAAATCAGCGCGAGCAGATAAGCGGTCACTGTGGCGTTATAGGCGGCCGACGCATTTTTCAACGTATCCGCTTCCATCTTGAAATGAAGCACCCGACAGGGTTTTTGGCCGGACAACCTGCCGCTCATTTGTACGGCCGGTTTATCGACGAATCCGGAACCTTTGGGGGTCGCGGGTACGTGCGCGAACTCGTTGGCGAGTTCGCGTGGGGAGGGAACGTCGTTCACGTCAAACGTATTGGCGCTTTTCGGGGACTCGATTCCAAGCAGGCGCAGATATTCGGCCGTTAAGGTTCTCAGGAAAACCATTCCGCCGTATCCGTCCGTTAAGATATGAAAGAATTCCGCACTGATGCGATTGTTGTAATAAATAACGCGGAAGGATTGGGAACCGCTTCTGGCGATCTCCAGCGGTCTGCAGGGAAGGCATTCTTCCATATCAATGGAATATCTTCGTTTGGAGGCGTTCAGATAATGCCAGAAAAAACCTTTTTTAACCGTCGTGGCAAAACTGGGGAAACGCTTAATGGTAAACGTAAGCGCCATTTGCAGAATATCCGGGATCACCGCTTCTTTCAGATACACCGAAAGGCGAAAGACCGCCATGCTGCCGTGCTTCATAAAGAGCGGATAGATCTTTGCGGCGTCGTCCAGCGCGAACCAGCGAAGCGACGGCCTGGCGTAGAATCCGCTCAGGTTTTCGATGCTGAGCCGTTTCAACGCGGTTTCAAGCGGAACGCCGAGGGATGCGTACGCAAGAATCGCCTTCTCAAAATCACTGCGCATCAGCGCTTTTTCCTTGCCGCCTAAAAAGTTATGCTGATCGTACTCCCGAAAAAAGCCCGACAGCGCTTCGGCTTCCACGGAGGACAGGGAGCGCACGTATCTTTCAAAAGTCGATACTTCGCCCTTGTTTGTCCTGCGACCTCCCTTTTCCCTCGGAAAAAGGATACCCGGTTGAATACACAAAGTCTTCTTCATTTGCTGATTATATCATATGGATCAAGGATTCAGAAGGATGTGTTGAAAAAGGCGATATTTCCGGTTGGTGAATAAGGAAAACCGCCTGAAAGCGTTATTTCAGGCGGTTCTCCTTGGTGAGCCCGGCGGGATTCGAACCCACGACCTATTGATTCGTAGGTATGTAGTCGTTGCGCTGTATAATCTTTATATATAAACGTTTTAATTAATACCATTAAGGTGCTGCACCCCGAATTGCACCCCGAAGGTAATTTTATCGTTGACGCTTTGACGTAGTTTTACTTCTGCTTCAGCTTCTCGCTCTGCGGTAAGGTGTGTATAGATTCGCAGGGTCATCGCTTGATCAGCATGGCCCATCCATTTTTGAGCAGTTTTAAATCAATCCCGGCATCATAGAGCATTGTACAATAAGAGTGCCGAAGATCATGCGGACGGATCGTGACCGGCTTCCAGGGATTGTTCTTTAGCCAGGTTTCACCTTGGTTCTCCCTGCGGCCATACCACCGCTTAGTATCTCCATTAAGGGAGGTTTCGAGATAGCCGATATAGCTCTCCCATGCGCGTTTGAAGGCGATTTCAGACATCAACTCGCCGGATGCAGCCGGAGCGATAAGCCCATGCCGGCCATGTAACACCTTCGCTAGAATATCTAACATCGGAACCGTACGTTTTCCGGCCTCAGTTTTTGGATCAGTCAGCACCGCGGTATTACCGTCAAAGCGGACGGCCTCACGGATGGTGATGGTCATAGCTTGGAAGTTAATGTCACGATCCACATTTAATGCGAGAACTTCGCCACGCCGAAGCCCGGCATATAACATTACCATAACCGCAAGCGCAAAACGGTTTCCCTCTATGCTGTTAAGAATCAATTGCCGTTCGAAAGTGGTTATTGCACGGTGCGTGCCAGAGGCTCCATTTGGCGCCTTGACAGACAGGCAAGGATTGAAGGAAATGATGCGGTCCGCGACAGCTGCGGTAAACATTGCGTTGACCGTCTGTACATACTTACTGATATGTGATTTGCTGTAACCGGATTGCTCATTATATGCCCGTTGAACGTCCATGGGCATAACATCATGAAGAGGCTTGTCTCCGACGGTTTTTATGAATGAATTTAAAATTTGAACATAACTGTTATAGGTATTATCTGAAACACCATGCTTATAAGTCTTAGTCCAGAGCACAGCATATTCGGAAAGGAGCGTTCCGGAAGCTTCGGCCCGTAGCCCTGCATCCAATTGCTTTTAAAAGCGTCCCGTTTGGCATAGGCCTCCGACTGGGTGGCCCCCATGAACTGAATACCCTTGTACTTGCACTTGAAGCGCCCATCTTTGCGCTGTCTTAATGATGCTCTAGGCATGTGATCACCTGCTGTTTCATTTGTTCGTCCATACAACCGTCAAGCATTTCCTGCCGGGTTAGCCCGTGGGCGGCGTAATCCTGCACATACTGCTCAAAGTAATGGGTGTACCCGGCCCGGTAGCATATGCGTAGGGATAATACCCACATCTCATGCAGGGTAAAGGGGTTATGATAGGTGTAAGGCATTATTTGTGTACTCCGTTTATTCTGTTAATAGTTTATACTCGTTACTTAAATAAAACGCAACGTTGATAGTAAAACTATACTTCGATCTCGCATAATTTTCTGATCCAATAATATTAAAACTAGCCCTGCTGCTTTGCTTTAAAATGCTAAGCACCATACGATGCCGAAGACAAAAAGCAAGCTATACAGCCAGAAACTTCATAAACCTTGTTCTATGGATCCCCCTTTTGGACCGTATAAGTCATAAATCAAAACTTTTCCACCTCAACATATAGTGCTTCTTCATCAATATTTATTGCTTGACAAGAATACCCGTTCGCATTAGGATAAATGCAAACATATGTTCTCATATATGCTTGAAACAAGAAAGCGGTGATAGCCTTGGAGCACATGAAAAAGAAAAGAGCAACAGCGAAAAAAGGAGGAAATCACCATTAGAGATTCATACGTAACTTTGATTTCCGATGAGTTATCCGATATAACCGAAACTAAGACACTTGATTCTATTCTTTCTTTTGTTCGGATTGCTCGATCTCGTGAGCAACAGAGAGAATCGTATGTCTAAACATAGTCCATTCGTCCCCGCCCAGCTTCGCCAAGGTTTTGAAAACAGCCTTGGCGGTTTCATTTTGATCGGCCAGTAGTGCGTCGATTACCTTTTCGAGGTCACTTTCTGCAGACCAGAAAGGTTTGCCTTCTCCGGTATGGAGCCATATAAGATTCACGCTAAACTCACGACAGATAGTTTTCATAACGGGTTCCGATGTGTTACGAGCTCCGCTTTCTATAAGAGCAACTGAGTTCTGTTTAAGTCCTATCCTTTCTGCAAACGCAGATTGTGTAAGGCCCACGGTAAGCCTTACCTTTTTAATTCTCTCACCAATAGTAGTCATTCTCATAACCTCCTCATTTCAAAATGAGTATAACAATATTTTATCGCTAGGTCAATGAATAGTATTGACAAGCATTACATAGCGATGTATTATTATCGCAAAATCAATACTTTGAGGCGATAATATGCAAACCTATCCGAAAAATAAGCCCGCGGAACCGAAAGAGGTCATCGAATTAGTCAAAATCTTCAAGCAGCTCCCGGATATGGCGAAAGCACAGCTCACTGGATATGGCAACGGCCTACTGGATGGGATTGAACTGCAGTCAAAGAAGAAGTTCTGCAAGTGTAAACTCGTGTGATGGCAGCTCACCATCCAACCAGAAAGGAGGCGCGCTATGGCAACCACGCCAACGGGGAAACTGCTGGATGCGAAACAAATCGCAGAGCAACTAAACGTAAGCGTCCGGCTGGCCCATGAGCTCATGCAGGAAATGAATCCCGTGAATGTGAGCTCCAAGACTATAAACAAGCTATGGCGCGTGATACCAACCGAGCTGGAAGCATGGATTATACGACGCACCCGACAGTCCGACTATGGGAAGCTGGAACTTATACCACCTCCTCGGAGAAAACGTACTCCCGCATTTTACACGAAGTGCGGATTAACACCGGAAGGGCTGATTCCCTACCGGCACTCAAGCCCAAGAGACGGTGAAAAGAAAGATGTTCGCTCTATGGTACGTAAGCCGTAAGCGCGAAGAACGCTGCTTTTCACCGCTTAGCGTATCGCCGACGCCCTGGGCTGTTCAGTAGATAGCTTGCTGAAGAGCGAGGATTCGACCTGATCCCGGCCTCCCTTCCCATCTACAAACACATTATAACGAAAAGCAGGTGAACGAATTTGCCGGAATGCACCTATATCGACCTTGAAAACGCCAGATTGCGGTTGAAAATACCGCGCTGGAAACTGGCCGGAAGCCTGGGTGTGTCGGAAAGCACCATCGCCCGCTGGGAGAACGGCGAGATCCGCCCGGATCCCGATGATGTCGACCGCTTCGCAACCGCCGTGGGCGATCCTACGCTTTGGCACCGCTGGATGATCAGCACTTACGACAGCTATCGCCGCAGGTATGTAGATACCGTAACGGTAACTGCCCAAAAGAATACGGCAACTGCCTGATCTGTTGCCACCGTTATGCAGATGGACGGAGCGCTGCTTTCTGCGGGATGATTAAGAAGGACGGTGAGCATGCCCGCTCCCACCTCACGGTGGGCCTGTGGCTGGCTTCACGAGATGATCCGGAGAAAATATCCGCCTGTGTTGCCAGGCACGTCCGCGGGCCTTTCTGGCGCAAGAAAAGAATATGTCTTATATAGTTCCACGGCAGAGCGGGATCCCCCCGGGTCTGGAATTCATTTTTTTGGAGGTCGTCGACCGGGGAGCAGCGCCTCTTCCCTCTCCGGCATAAATTTCGGGAAAGGGGGGGAAAACGACCTGAAAGTCAATGCGTACAATAAATTCCGCTAAAAAAGAACCGGAAAACAGTGCAAAAATGGGGGTAAAATAAGCGTAAAACGAGGGTAAAATGATGATATAATTTTGGGCAAGGATGAACAAATGGGTTGCGTCTTGTCAAGTGGTGTAAAAATATTCACGGGAGAACGGGTTACGAACCAACAGCAACCAGGTTGTTGTAGCATCCTCTGCAGCTTTCAAATAAAGCAACCCCAAGGATTCAGCGGAAAGATATCGCTTATCAGCGGCCAACCATTCGTCATGTTGTTCCATAAGAACCACCCCACCAAGGCGAATAACCGAGGCTCTGTCGAGGAAAACGCTGACAACATTGAAGCGTCTACGGATTTCCTTGTTGAGACGCTCCAGAACGTTGGAAGAATAGATCTGCTGCTAATGCTTTTGTGGGAAAGACTATATGTTAGCACTTCATATCTTCTGCATCGATCACAATCTGCATGGCCTTGGAGAAGCGCATGGAAGGCTGATCTACGACCAGACGCAACTGCTTTTTTGCCTCTTCAATCTTATCCGCGGTGAAGATTGTGCATACCATGGCGCTGACCATTCCTTGGGATTCCTTCGGCACTTGCGATAGGACATTCCGCATAAAATGGACGCGACAGCGCTGCCATGGAATGCCGGTAGGAATACCGGTAAAAACTTGCCCTATCGCTTCTTTCAAGCCGGATTAGGCGTCGGAGATCACCAGCTTCACGCCATGAAGGCCGCGCTTGACCAAGGATTCCAGAAAGGCCTTCCAGAATGGACTGTTTTCGGCTGTTCCGATATCAAAACCAAGTACTTCCCGATCTCCGTTACGGTTAAAGCTGATAGCAATCACGAGTCCCATGGACTGTACCTGACCACCCTCCAGAACCTTGGGAGAGGTAGCATCCAGATAAAGAGAAGCTTGCCAAGCTCGTCTACAGCAGATATACTTTGTTTGGGTGTCATGATGAGTACTCCTTTCAAGTTGTTTACAAACTTGTGAATACTCGTTTGATGCCTTTTTTGTTAAGCGGTCGAACCGCCCCCGCGGGAGTGGATCGTTGCTTTTCCTACTCGCGTCAATTTACACCACTTGTTGAGATTGTAGCAAAACTATGTAGACAATGGGAGAAGAATCCACATTGTTATACCTACGCCAATGCCGATTTTCATTCGCTTGATAATCAAACATTTTCGGAGGAGCAATGAATGGAACACTTGATTGCCCACAGCTCGCCGGATAGCGTGAAGAAACCCCAAACGCTATACGAACATTTGACGGCGGTCGCAAAAATCGCGCGCGATTGTTTTTCTACCCCCTTCATGTGCGATGCAGCCTATGCAATAGGGCTGTACCACGATGCGGGCAAGGCTGCGAAGGTTGTGCAACACCACATCAAATACAATACCAAGGATAAGCCCGATCATTCCACATATGGGGGCAAGCGGCTGGCTGAGCACGCACATAAGGGGCTTGGTTATCTGGCGGCAGCGCCGATTCTCGGCCACCATGGCGGTTTGCCCGATTGCACAGGCATGGCCGTGGGCGGGCGCAGCGTGGAGGCGAGGCTTAGCAACGAGGTCGAGGCCAGCACGGAGGCCGCATTTGAAAAAGAGATGCAGGATGCTCTGGTTGATTTCCCCCAACCGCTGGGCATGCCCGTTTGCTCGCGGGAAACGGGAAAGATGGAACTCTACCTGATGGCAAAAATGCTGCACTCCGCGCTGGTAGATGCGGACAGGCTGAACACCGAAGCATACACCCGACCGGATAAGGCGGCAAACCGTGGGCGTTATCCCACGCTTGCGGAGTTGCTGCCCCGTTATGAGCAATACATGGCGAAATTTACCGTGCGGGAGGTAATCGACCAAACACGTGCGGATATCCGCAGGGATTGCCTTCGTGCGGCGGATCTGCCGCAGGGCATTTTTACGCTCACCGTGCCTACAGGAGGGGGTAAAACGCTATCGTCTCTTGGATTTGCCCTACAACATGCCGCCAAGTGGACGAACATCCAGCGCATCATTTACGCGATCCCCTTTACAAGCATCGTAGAGCAAAATGCAAAGGTGTTCCGCGACGCGCTGGGCGATGAGGGCGTACTGGAACACCACAGCGCCGTGCTGCCGCCGGAGGAGGGTACGCCCGCCGATCTGGCCACCGAAAACTGGGATGCGCCCGTGATTGTTACCACCAACGTGCAGCTGTTTGAATCGCTGTTTGCAAACCGCCCATCGGCGTGCCGCAAACTGCACCACTTGCAAAACAGTGTGATCATTTTGGATGAGGTGCAGGCTTTGCCGGATGGATATCTTGAGCCCTGCCTGAATATGCTGGACGCGCTGGTTAAGGACTACTGCGCAACCGTCGTGCTGTGCTCCGCTACCCAGCCAACTTTTGATACCCTGTGGAAAGAAAAGCCCGTAACCACCGAAATGATGGCCGATCCGCAGGCGCTTGCAGAAAAGCTGCGCCGCACAAAAATGGCATACCTTGGCGATTTGGACGATGAAGCGCTATACCAGCGCCTGACCGCCCACGAACAGGTGCTGTGTATTGTGAACAACCGCGCGCACGCGCAGAAAATACACGCTTTATTGGGTGGTGAGGCACAAGGCGCATACCACCTGAGCACGCTCATGTGTCCGCAGCACCGTACGGAAAAGCTGGATCTGATCCGGGCAAGATTGAACAGCGGCGAGCGCTGCCGCCTGATTTCCACCAGCTTGATCGAGGCGGGCGTAGACGTGGATTTTCCGGTTGTGTACAGGGCGCAGGCGGGATTGGATTCCATCGTGCAGGCGGCTGGGCGGTGCAACCGCAACGGCAGGCAGCAGGAATTGGCAACGGTCTATGTGTTTGCGTCCACCGAGCATAAAGCACCCTCGGAAACCGAGCGGCTGGCAAAGATAACCATTGGTGAAATCATGCCCAACCACCCCGACCTGCTGGGCGATGGTGCGATGCGCGCATACTTCCGCCTGCGCTTCGGCACAGGGAAAGCCCTTGACCAGGCGGGTATCTTTAAGGATATTCAAATGTGTGAGCGGATTGATTATCCCTACGCCAGCATCGCCGAAAGGTTTCGCATGATCGACAGCAAGGGCGAGGCTGTGTTTGTGCCTTACAATGCCGATGCGCTGCAGGCGCTGGATGCGCTTTGCAGAACCGGCCCCAGCCGCACGCTGATGCGCCGCCTGCAGCGCTATGGTGTTACGCTGTACCCCGCACAGATTGCCGATCTTAAAAACAAAGGGTTCCTGCGCGAAATCGAGGGTATCTGCTTTCTGGATGTACCCAACGCCCAGTATCGGCAGGCATACGACCAGGCATATGGCCTGAGCACCGTTGCGCAGCTGACGCCGCAAATCCTTTAGGTTGGCGGGGTAAGCGGCCCGGAAGGGGGTTTGGGAGAACCGCAATGCTTATGGTACAAATAATTGACAATTTTTCGTTCCCCTACTATACTCTGCTTAACCGGATTTTGGAAAATTGAAGAGAGGCGATCACATGGGCTATGGATTCTGTGTACGGGTGCAGGGCGATATGGCGCTGTTTACACGGCCGGAGTGCAAGGCGGAGCGCGTGACCTACGAGGCCATCACACCCACCGCCGCGCGTGGGGTGATCGAGGCCGTGTACTGGCACCCGGGACTCAAGTACGTGATTGACCGCATTACCGTGCTTTCGCCCATACGGTACGATTCCATCCGCCGCAACGAGGTGGGCTCGGTGGCATCGATGGGTAACATCAAAAGCGCGATGGCGGGGCACCCCTACCATCTGGATGCGACTGCCGATCGGCAGCAGCGCGCGTCCGTCATCCTGCGGGATGTGGATTACCTGATAGACGCGCACTTTCAGCTCAAGCCGGAAAACCTGAACCCGGGTGACGATTCGGCCAAATTCTACAACATGCTGCTGCGCCGCCTGCGCAACGGCCAGCATTACGCACAGCCCTATCTGGGCTGCCGTGAGTTTGCTGCGAAGGTGTCGCTGGTGGAGGGCGAGCGTCCCCAAAGCTGCTACCATACCGAGGAGGCGCGCGACCTGGGCTTCATGCTAAAGGACATTGATTTTGGCGATGCAGAGGCCACGCCAAGCTTTTTCCACGCTTACTTAAAGCGCGGCGAAATCGAGGTGACAGCATGATTTTGCAGGCGTTGTGCGGGTATTACCGCCGTGCGGGCAACACCGAGGGCTACACCGTAGCCCAGCCGGGTTACTCGCTGGAGGGTGTATCCGGCGAAATTGTGCTGAATGTGGATGGGAAACTGGTGAGCGTGATCAAGCGTGAGCAAGAGGGCGCAGAGGGGAAGAAAAGCCAGCCCCTTCGTATAATGGTGCCACAACCCCCCAAGCGTTCAGGCCAGCGCCCTGAGCCTGCATTCCTTTACGAAAAGGCAGAGTTTATCTTTGGCATTTACAAAGATGAGGCTGGCGCGCAATACCGGTTCGATGCGAGCCGTGCCATTCACGAGGCGGTGCTCAAGGATTGTGACGATGACGGCGCACGGGCGCTGCTTCGCTTCTATGCCTTGCGCAGGCAGGGACAATTCGCCTATGAGGGCGTTGATACGTCGCTTTTGGATAACGCGGCGTTGTTTCTGGTATTCCGTCTATCGGGCGATCCTGGGTTTCTGCATGAGCGACCTGCGATTCAAGAGGCTTGGGCACGCTACCGCGCTGCCAAAAGCAAGGATTCGGTGATCGGACAATGCCTGATCACAGGCAATGTGGAGCCGCTAGCGCGCATCCATGGCAATGTGAAGGGTTTTGGCACGGACAAACCCACCCTGGTTGGATTCAATCAGGCTTCGTTCTGTTCGTTTGGCAAGTTTGGAGAGCAGGGTGCGAATGCCCCCGTGAGCGAAACTGCGGCGTTTGAGTACGTGACCGCACTCAACATGCTGTGCGCCAGCCCTGATCACTGCATCAACCTTGCGGATACCAAATTCCTGTTTTGGGCGGAGCGTGATGCCGCGGATGAAGAAGCGATCCTTTCGCTGCTGTTTGGCGCTAAGGAGGATGCCGAAACCCTGGATACGCCGCAGCGCAGGCGCATCCACGCAAAGCTGGAACGCGTGATGGGCGGCGGTAACCCGCTGGACGAGCAACTTGACCCCAAGGTGCGCTTCTACCTGCTGGGCGTAAGCGCCAACAAAACACGGCTGGTGGTTCGGTTTTTTTATGACAGCACCTTCGGGGCGTTGTTGGAAAATCTGGCGGCACATTATCGGGATATTGGCGTGGACGGGATGCGCTACCCTTACCCATCGCCAACCGCAATATTGCTTGAAACATCGGTGGAACATAAGTATGACAACGTGCCGCCTTTGCTGGAACCCGCGCTGCTGGGCAGCATCATCAAAGGTTTACCATATCCAAGCACGCTGTATCAGGCGGTACTGCGCCGTGTGCGGGCAGAGAAAAATCTTACGGCACTGCGTGCGGGCATCCTCAAGGGCTATCTGAACCGAAAAAATGTTGGGGAGGCGATCACCATGGCGCTAAATGACGAAGAGCTGGATCGGGCATATCTGCTGGGTAGGCTGTTTGCGCTGTATGAGCTGGCGCAAAAGCGCGCGATCGGGGATGTAAATGCCTCGATTACGGACAAATACCTAAACGCTGTACTGGCAACGCCGCAGTTGGTGTTTGCCACGCTTGGCAAACTGAACCAAAAGCACCTTTCCAAAACCGACGATGTATGGCTGGATAAGCTGAACGCGCATGTGATGGGCAAGCTAAGCCTTGGAACCGACGCCAACGGCACATTTGCGTTCCCCAAGACGTTTAATATGAACGAGCAGGGCAAATTCCTGATGGGCTACTATCACCAAAAGCAGGAACTGTACCGTTAAAAGGACAAGGACGGCAAGGAAGCTACGCCCGATGCGGAGACACCCGCAGTTGAATAACCTACAGGCATCTACTGGGAAAGAATCAACAGGCAGACTGAAAATGAATAGGGGAGGATTCTGACATGGCTATTGAGCATCGTTATGATTTTGTACTGTTCTTCGAAGTGGTAAACGGTAACCCCAACGGCGACCCTGATGCCGGCAACATGCCCCGTATCGACCCGGAAACTGCCAACGGCATTGTAACGGACGTGTGCATCAAACGCAAGATCCGCAACTATGTGCAGACGGCCTATGATGATAAGCCCGGCTACGATATCTTTGTAACCGAAGGCGCGATTCTCAACGACAAGCAACAAAAAGTATATGAGGATAAGGGCCTGGTGAAGAACGACCGCGAAAAGGCACGCGCCTTTATGTGCGAGCGGTACTTTGATGTACGTACCTTTGGTGCTGTAATGGATACCGGAGATTACAAGTGCGGGCAGGTGCGCGGCCCCGTGCAGCTTTGCTTTGGCCGCAGTGTGGACAGTGTGCTCCAGCAGGAGATCACCATCACCCGCATGGCTGCCACCAATGCCAATGAAAAGGATAAAGAAGACGCTACCAAGAACCGCACCATGGGCCGTAAGTACGTGATCCCCTACGGCCTGTACCGCATGGAGGGCTTTGTATCGCCTGCGTTCGCGGGAAAGACGGGCTTCAGTGAGGAGGATCTGAAAATCCTGTGGGAAGCGTTGCTCAACATGTTTGAAATCGACCACTCCGCTGCGCGTGGCCGCATGGCGACGCGCAAACTGTACGTGTTTGAGCACAACAGCGCACTGGGCAACGCCCCCGCCTACGCGCTGTTTGATCAGATCAGCGCGCAGGCCGTCATCAAGGATGTGCCCGCCCGCCGGTTTGAGGATTACGCTATCACCGTGGGGGCGTTGCCCGATGGGGTCACCCTGCATGAAATGCGCTGAGTACGCCGAGGAAGATTATCTACAACTGTCTGGCATCCAACACTTCGCGTTCTGCCGCCGCCAGTGGGCGCTGATCCACATTGAGGAGTTATGGGTGGAAAACGAGCGTACGGTGGGCGGCGAGCAGCTGCATGAGCGCGCGCACGACGCAGCGCTAAGTGAGTTACGTGGCGATGTGCTTACCGTGCGCGCCATGCCTGTACGCTCACGGGAACTGGGTGTGAATGGCGTATGTGATGTGGTGGAGTTCATCCGCGATACGGCGGGCGTACCGCTCACAGGCCGTAAAGGCACGTTCCGCCCTTATCCGGTGGAGTACAAACATGGGCAGGCGAAGCTGGACGATTGTGACCGCCTACAACTGTGCGCGCAGGCGATGTGCCTGGAAGAGATGTTAGCCGTACCCGTGCCGGAGGGGGCCCTGTACTACGGCGAAACGCGGCGGCGTGAGCTGGTACCGCTGGACGCGGAACTTCGTACGCAGGTACGGGACTATGTGGAAGAGATGCACGCCGATATGCGCCGCCACTACACCCCCAAGCCCAAGCGGGGCAAGTACTGCAACGCTTGCTCGCTTAAGGAACAATGCCTGCCGGTGCTAGAGCGTAGGCGCAGCGCCGCTGCCTACCTCAGGGAGATGGCGGAGGAGGGCGCGCCATGATAAAGCTGCTGAACACCCTGTATGTGACTACGCCGGAAGCCTACCTCGCGCTGGACGGCGAAAACGTGATAGTGCGCAAGGACGACGATGTGCTTGGGCGTGTGCCTTTGCATACCTTGGAAGGCATTGTAGTGTTCACCTACCCAGGCGCAAGCCCAGCCCTGATGGGCGCGTGTGCTGACCGAGGCGTGGCGCTTTGCTTCTTTACCCCGCACAACCGCTTCCTTGCCAGCGTGCAGGGCGAAACGCGCGGCAGCGTGTATCTGCGTAAAACCCAGGCCCTCTGGTCGGAAAACGCGGCGCAAAGCCTGCTGGCGGCCAAGGCGTTCATGATTGGCAAGGTATACAACGAAAAATGGGTGGTCGAGCGCACGCTGCGCGACCACCCCGAGCGCATCGACGTTGCCCGGCTGACCGACGCAAGCGCGAAGCTATCCACCTACCTTAAGGCGTTGCCGGACTGTCCCGACATGACCGCCCTGCGCGGCGTGGAGGCTGTGGCGGCGCAGACCTACTTTGCCGTGTTGGATGATATGATCCTGGGCGATAAACGCGCCTTTGCCTTCCATGGCCGCAACCGCAGGCCGCCGCTTGACCGTGTAAACGCGCTGCTCTCCTTCGCCTACGCGCTGCTGGCGCGCGAGGCAGCCTCCGCGCTGGAGGGGGTAGGCCTTGACCCTTATGTAGGCTTTATGCATGAGGATCGCTCCGGCCGCGCATCCTTGGCGCTTGACCTGATGGAGGAATTGCGCGCACCTGTTGCAGACCGCTTCGTGCTATCGCTAATCAACCGTCGGATGCTCGACGCCAAGCAGTTCCAAACCCGCGAAAATGGCGCGGTGCTGATCGACGATGCGGCGCGACGCGACATTCTGACTGCTTGGCAAGAGCGCAAGCAGGAGATCATCACTCACCCGTTCTTGGATGAAAAAATCCCCTGGGGGTTGGTGCCCCATGTGCAGGCACAGCTATTGAGCCGCTGGATGCGCGACGATTTGGACGGGTATCCTCCCTTTCGCTGGAAGTAGGAGGCGCTATGCTGGTATTGATCACTTACGATATCTGCACCGAAACGGCAGGCGACCGCACGCGCCTCAGACGGGTTGCCAAGGAGTGCGTTAATTATGGGCAGCGCGTTCAAAACAGCGTTTTTGAGTGCGCGCTGGATGCCACCCAGCTTTTGCAGATGCAGCACCGGCTGGAAGCGCTGATTGACCCTAAAAAGGATTCGCTGCGGTTTTACAATTTGGGGAACCACTACCAGAGCAAAGTGGTGCACATCGGCGCAAAAATATCGTACGACCCAGAAAAGCCAATGATCCTGTGATGTGCGAATGCTAAATGATCATGGTTTTGCGGATGGATTCGCACCTGCAAAAGGAATGATGAAAGGCTATCTGCTCAGCAGATATTGCGGATTTGAACCTTACTGGTGATGGTATTGTGCATGTTTTACAAGCGTGATCAGGGAAATATATTATGAATTGCTGGTCGCCCTCCGCGTGGGGGGCGTGGATTGAAACTATCTGCATGGGCATATCCGCCGGTTACGACGAAAGGTCGCCCTCCGCGTGGGGGGCGTGGATTGAAACATCTACAGGACAGCAATTCCTTGCGAAGGACGCAGGTCGCCCTCCGCGTGGGGGGCGTGGATTGAAACGTTATCGCACGCAGGGCAGTATACCGTGTATATTGGTCGCCCTCCGCGTGGGGGGCGTGGATTGAAACGGATTGCTCAAAGGAGCAATAGTTGCGGCTGTGGGTCGCCCTCCGCGTGGGGGGCGTGGATTGAAACGACACGTGGACGGTCGGAATCGCAGCCATGGAAAGGTCGCCCTCCGCGTGGGGGGCGTGGAT
>CAZCCZ010000029.1:0-40659 GCA_964497495.1 uncultured Oscillospiraceae bacterium | reverse complement strand
GGCGAGCGCAAAGCCCTTTGGTGTGCCCCGCAGGGCACATTCTTAAACAAACAAAGAGATCAATGAACAGATTTGGAAGCGCCAGAAGGACGCGGGGGTGAGCGAAAAACGCTTTGGTCACACCCGCAGGTGTGATTTTCTGGTTCTCCAAAAAGCATTACGGAAGAAAAACCACGCATGTGTGTAAAGGGCATATGTTGCCCTTTGCGCGTTCCTTTCGGCGTAAAACCTCATTTTCCGCTTGACAAGTGTTCCCTTTCTTTGATATGATCTTTTTTGGCATCAATAGACACTCCGCCAGCCCCGGACTGTTGATTGTTCAAGCGCTCGCGCCTGCTGACCATCAGGTGCGGCAACGAATTGTCGTAAAGCATTCCTTGAAGGAGGAAACCAACTTGAATACCTACATGGCCAAAACCGCGGACGTGCAGCGCAAGTGGTACGTCGTGGACGCGGAAGGCGTTGTGCTGGGCCGTCTCGCCACGCAGGTCGCTACGGTGCTGCGCGGGAAACACAAGCCCATTTACACCCCGCACGTGGATACGGGGGATTACGTGATCATCGTCAACGCCGCCAAAACGGTGCTGACGGGCAAGAAGCTGGATCAAAAGGTTTACTATCATCACAGCGGTTTTCCGGGCGGTCTCCGCGAGACCTTATACCGCAAGCTGATGAACGAGAAACCCGAATTCGCCGTGAAGAAGGCGATCGTCGGCATGCTGCCCAAGGGGCCGCTGGGCCGTCAGATGGCCAGAAAGCTGCGCGTTTACGCGGGCCCCGAGCACGAGTACGAATCCCGTAAACCCGAGAAGCTGGAACTGTAATCACGGACGCGGAAAGGAGATTGAAATCTCATGGCTAAGGTTGAATACAATGCCGTAGGCCGTCGTAAAGAGGCCATCGCCCGCGTCCGTCTGGTCGCCGGTGACGGTAAGATCGTGGTCAACAAGCGCGATCTGGATAGCTACTTCGGTCTGGAAACACTCAAGATGACCGTTCGCCAGCCGCTTGAACTCACCAAGGCGGGCGGCGAAATGGATATTCTGGTCAGCGTCAAGGGCGGCGGCCTCAGCGGCCAGGCGGGCGCCATCCGCCACGGCATCAGCCGCGCGCTGATCAAGGCGGATCCCGAACTGCGCGACAGCCTCAAGAAGGCAGGCTTCCTCACGCGTGACCCGCGCATGAAGGAACGCAAGAAGTACGGCCTCAAAGCCGCGCGCCGCGCGCCCCAGTTCAGCAAGCGCTGAGTTTACAGAGCCGTCCGCCTTCGCGGGCGGCTTTTTTGCGGATTCGCCGAAAGGAGGAGCTTATGCCGACCTGCTATCTGGTGGGCGCCGGAGATTTTACCCGGCGCGGCTTTGCACCCGCCGCCGGCGACCTCGTACTGGCGGCGGACGCGGGTTACCGGCATCTGGAGGCCCTCGGCGTGAAGCCGGACCTGTTGCTGGGGGATTTCGATTCCCTCTCGGCGCGGCCTAAGGGCGTGGGGATACTTTCGTTCCCCCCGGAAAAGGACGATACGGACATGGGCCTTGCGCTGGAAGAAGGATGGGCGCGCGGCTGCCGCGATTTTCTTTTATACGGCGCGGCGGGCGGCCGGGAGGACCATTTTATAGCGAACCTCCAACTGCTGGGCGGCGCCAGCCGCCGGGGCGCTGCGGCGCGCATGGTGTGCGACACGTACGACGTGTACGCCGTAACGGACGGTACGCTGACCCTGCCGGAGCGCGAGACCGGCACGGTGGTTTCCGTGTTCTGCCACGGTGCGCGCGCGGAGGGCGTGACGCTGGAAGGATTGAAATACCCGCTGAACCGGGCCGTGCTCACCTGCGACCGCCCGCTGGGCGTTAGCAACGAGTACACGGGACGAAGCGCGAGCGTTACGGTGGCCTGCGGCACGCTGCTCGTGTTCGTGATGCTCCGCCCGGAGGAGAAAACGCGGCGCTGAAACCATTCGGGAACCGGGCAGCCGCGGAGGTACGGTCCGGCGCGTTATAAACGCCGTACGAAAACCGCACGACGGCCGGACGGCGAAACCGTTCCGACGGGAAGAACATCAAACGACTTTATTACGCCGGGGCCCGGATTTTCAAGAAAATCCGGGCCCCGGCGTTTGCTCCCGGCCCTTCCGCCCGGCCGTGTGAAGGCGCCGGAAACGATGGTACAGGCCGTTTACAGGCCCGGCGAACGAAATTCCGCCCGCTCAGTTGCATTCCTCTAACTAATGGGGTATACTGTTTACGGCAGGAAGCGCGAAGGAGGGGGAGCGGTTGCGGTACACGATGGTGTGCATCGGTTCCACAGGCGACGTTAAACCCTACGTGCTGCTCGGCAGAGAGCTAGCCAAACGGGGGCACGACGTCGCCGTTTGCGCTTTCGCGGAGTTCGAACCGTACGTGCTTCGCAACGGCCTGCGCTTCGCTCCCCTTTCGGGCGACGCGAGGGAGTTCATGCGCAATATCATGAAGCCCGGCGCCAAAGGCGTAACGTACCTGAAGCAGGTGCTGGATATCTTTAAAGAGATCATCGCCCCGTTCCTGTGCGACCTGCAGGCCGCCTGCGAGGACGCGGACGTCATCGTGGCGACCTACTTCGGCAACGTGATCCAATCCATCGCCGAGCAACGGGGCGTTCCGTTCATCAAAACCCATTATTTCCCCATGGACCCCAACGCGCTCACGCCCATTTCCTCCGCGCCGGGGCTGAACGCCGGGAAAGCGTGGAACCTTACCAGCTATCGGCTGGCGTATTTGCTGATAAGCGCCGTGGAGCAGCACTACCTGGCCGGGTGGCGCAGGGAACAGGGCATGCCGCCGCGCAGGCTGGAAAGCGCGCCCAGCAACCGGATCGCCAGCCACCGCGTGCCGGTGCTCTACGCCATGAGTCCGCTGCTGATGCCACGGCCCGCCGATTGGGGCCCGCACATCCACATGACCGGCTTCTGGCTGGATGAAAACGAGGGAAGCGACTACCGGCCTTCGCCGGAACTGGAAACCTTCCTCGCCGCGGAACCCAAACCCGTGTACATCGGCTTCGGCTCCATGACGAGCGGCGATATGGACGAAACGATTGCCACCGTCCTGCGTGCGATCCGGAAAAGCGGCGTGCGCGCGGTGGTCGCCTCCGGCTGGGGCGGAGGAACGCTTGATACCGGCGGCGACGTGTTCGCAATACACGGCTACGTGCCGCACGACTGGCTGTTTCCGCGCGTGAGCGCGGTCGTACACCACGGGGGCGCGGGCACCACCGCGGCGGGCCTGTGCGCGGGCAAGCCCACGCTGGTCATTCCCTTCGGAGGGGACCAACCCTTCTGGGCGCAGCGCGTGCGGTTGCGGGGGCTCGGGCCAAGGCCCATCCGACGGGAAAAACTGACGGAGGATAACCTGGCCTCGGCGCTGACCGACCTGACGGCGAACCCCGCCTACCGCGCGGCGGCGGAGACGCTGGGCAGGCGGCTGCGCAGGGAGCACGGCGTATGCAACGCGGCGGACATCATCGAAAAGGAGGTCGCGCGCTGGCTGTCGGAAGCCAACGGCCTTCCCGCAGTCAGGGAACGCCCGTGGATCCGCCGCAGACGGCTGCACCGGCATCTGCGGGAAATCCGCAGGGCCAGACGGCCCCGCGGCCCCGGCGCCTGAGAGGGCGCGGAAACGAGGAGGAGATGCGTATGAGCGAAGAAAGCAAACAAACCCTTGCGGACCTGAAACCCGGCGAAAGCGCCGTGGTCGACTCCGTGGGCGGAAGCGACGCGCTGCACAGGCGGCTGCTGGACATGGGGCTGACGCCGGGCGTCCGGATACTGCTGCAGAAAACTGCGCCGATGGGCGACCCGCTGGAAATCCACCTGCGCGGCTACGCGCTGACCTTGCGCAGGGAGGACGCCGCCAAGATCAGCATCCGGGAAGACAGCGTAAACGGGAAGGACGAAGGCAAAGAATGAGCTACGTTTTCGCTTTGGCCGGCAACCAGAACAGCGGAAAAACCACGCTTTTCAACCAACTGACCGGAAGCAACCAGCACGTGGGCAACTGGCCGGGCGTTACGGTGGAGCAGAAGACGGGCACGATGATCCACCACCACCACGGCAAACAGGCGCACATCGGCCTGCCCAGCTTCGGCGGTCGTTTCCGGCACGGGTTCGGGTTCGACTACTGGCACGGCCTCGGCCACGGCCCCGGCGGCGATATCAAGGTGCTGCCCGCCACCTTTACGGATGTGAAGATCGTCGACCTGCCCGGCATCTATTCCCTCAGCCCCTACTCCATGGAGGAGATCGTAAGCCGCAATTATATCGTCCGGGATAAGCCGGATGTGGTCATCAACTGTGTGGACGCCACCAACATGGAGCGCAACCTGTACCTGACCCTCCAGCTGTTGGAGCTGGGCCGCCCCACCGTGGTGGCCCTCAACATGATGGACGAGGTGCGCAGCCGGGGGGACAGCATCGACCTGGCTCAGATGGAGCGCACGCTGGGCGCGCCGGTGGTCGCTATCTCCGCGCGCAAGGGCGAGGGGCTGGACGAGCTGGTGCGCCGAGCCATGGAACTGGCGGACCAGAAAACCCCGCCCGCGAAGCTGGATATCTGCACCGGCGCGGCGCACAAGGCGCTGCACGCCATCACCCACCTGATCGAACCGCAGGCGCTGGCGCAGGACATCCGCCCGCGCTACGCCGCCACCAAGCTCTTCGAGGGCGACGCCCCGATGATGGAACAACTCGACCTGAACGCCGAAACCCGCCACATTATCGAAGAAATCCTCACCGCCATGGAACGGGAACTGGACATGGAGCGCGCCGCCGTGATGGCGGATACGCGTTACCGCTTTATCGAAACCCTGCTGGCCGCGTGTGTCGTGCCCGGCGGGGACGAGCAGGGAAGCCTGAGCGACCGCATCGACAGCGTACTGACCCATCGGGTGCTGGCGATCCCCGTGTTCCTGCTGATGATGCTGCTGGTGTTCTACATCACCTTCGGGCCTATCGGCGCCTGGTTTGCGGACGGGTTCGCCACGCTGGTGCAGGACGGCATCGACTGGGTGGCGCGCGCGCTGGCGGACTGGGGCGTGGCCGAATGGGTGCAAAGCCTGCTGGTGGGCGGCGTGCTGACCGGCGTGGGAAGTGTGCTGAGCTTCCTGCCCACGATCCTGATCCTGTTTTTACTGCTCTCGATTTTGGAGGACAGCGGCTACATGGCGCGCGCGGCCTTCCTGATGGATAAACCCCTGCGCAAGATCGGGCTGAACGGCCGCGCGTTCATCCCCATGATGATGGGCTTCGGGTGCACCGTGCCCGCCGTGATGAGCGCGCGCAGCATGAACACCCAGCGCGACCGGCGTTTCACCATCATGCTGACGCCGTTTATGAGCTGCGGGGCCAAGGTGCCCATCTACGCGCTGTTCACCCGCGCCTTCTTCGGCGGCAACCAGGTGCTGGTAATGAGCGCCTTCTACCTGATCGGCATCCTGATGGCCGTGCTGGCCGGGTTCGTGCTGAAACGCTTCATGTTCCACGGGGACGCTTCCCCCTTCCTGATGGAGCTGCCCAAGTACCGCATGCCCACCGTGCGCAACGTGGGCCGCCAGCTTTGGGACAAGGGCGGGGACTTCCTGAAGCGGGCCTTCACCGTGATCTTCCTGGCGACGCTGGTGGTGTGGTTCCTGCAAAGCTTCACCTTCAGCCTCGCGGCCGCGCCGGACGTGCAAAGCAGCATGCTGGGCACGCTGGCGGGCGTGGTGGCGCCGGTGTTCGTCCCCGCGGGCTTCGGCAACGTACCCGCGGCCACGGCGGTGCTGACGGGCATCATGGCTAAGGAAAGCGTGGTCAGCACTCTGGCGGTCATCAGCGGTGTGGACGCCCAAAGCACGCAGATGCTCGCCGCCATCCGCGGAGTGTTCCCCTCCACGCTGTCGGCCGTGGCCTTCCTGGTGTTCGTGCTGCTGTACATGCCGTGCGTGGCGGCCTACGCCGCCATGCGCCGCGAAATGGAAAGCGGCCGTTTCGCCTTCCTGACGGTGCTTTCGCAAACGGGGCTTGCCTGGGTGACGGCGACGCTGGTATACCAGGTCGGCCGTCTGCTGGGTCTGGGATGAGGTGATTTTCCGTGCTGGGTACAACGCTTTCCATCGTGATTCCCGTCGTGGTAGTCGCCTACGGCGTCTGGCTTGCCGTCCGGCTGATCCGCAACCGGAAAAAGGGCGGCTGCTGCGGCGGTGGCTGCGCGGGCTGCCCCTACGCGGGCGGCTGCCACGGCACGGAGGATTGCCGGCTGGAAGATGAAGCGAGAAAGAAACGAAACGTCGGGCCGTAAGTCCGGCCCGGCGTTGAAACGATAAGGAGGTGGAAACGAATGCGCCTTACGCTGCTGGCTACCGGCGGCACCATCGCCTGCACGCAGACCGACAAGGGCCTCGTGCCCACCCTGACGGCCGCCGAACTGCTTGCGCCCCTCGGAAACAGCCTGCCCTGCGAGGTAGTCCCGCGGGACGTGTTCCGTATGGATTCCAGCAACATGCAGCCCGAGGAGTGGTGCGTGCTGGCCCGGGCCGTGGATCACGCGCTGGGGGAAAGCGACGGCGTGGTGATCACCCACGGCACGGACACCATGGCCTATACCGCTTCGGCGCTGAGCTTCATGCTGGCGGGCGTCTGCAAACCCGTGGTGCTCACGGGCTCGCAGCTTCCCATCGGCCATCCGTTAACGGACGCGACCTATAACCTTCGCCGCGCTTTCGCCGCGGCCATGCAGCCCGTGGGCGGCGTGTACGTGGCCTTCGGCGACAAGCTGATTTCCGGCGTGCGCTGCGTAAAAACGCATACCACCGCCATGGACGCCTTTTCCAGCATCAACGCGCCGCTGTCCGGCTATTTCGACGCGGAAGGCGTGCATATCGACCACCCGCAGGACTTCACGCCGACGAACGGTATGGGCGCGGGGTACCGCCTTCGTGCGAAACTGGATCCGAGCGTTTTCCTGCTCAAGCTCATCCCCGGCACCTCGCCGGACGTGTTCCGCTTCGTGCGGATGGAGGGCTATCGCGGGCTGGTGATCGAGGCGTTCGGGCTGGGCGGGTTGCACTACATCCGACGCAATCTGGTGGCCGCGCTTCAGGAACTGGCCGAAAGCGGCGTGTACGTGCTGGTAGTGAGCCAGTGCCTGAACGAAAAAGCCGACCTCACCGTTTACGAGGTCGGCCGGGAAATGATGGCGCGGCGCGTGCACAGCGGGCGGGACATGACCACCGAAGCCGCCGTGACCAAGCTGATGTGGGCGCTGGGGCAGGAGAACACCGCCGAACTGCTGGCTGTGCCCATCGCGGGGGAAATGAGGCCCCTTTAAGGCCCGGCCCGGCTTCGCCGGGCCGTTCCGCCGTCTACAGATAGCTGATTAAAAGCGCGACGTTCAGAACCGTCACGATCAGGCCGATAACCCATAACGCGATTTGGACCGGTTTGGAGTTCGCGTATTTTCCCATGACCTTTCGGGACGACGTCAGGTAGATCAGCGTAAAGATCGTAATCGGAAGCTGTATGCCCAGCAGCATCTGGGAATAGATCAAACCGTCGAACGGGGAGGAGATCAGGTAAATCGCCAGCGTCGCCGGGACCATCGTAAGCAGGATGCCGGCCTTCGTGTGGCTGTCCTTGATGTTGTAGGGTTCCGAAAAGATGCCCGCGAAGATGCTGCCGCCCGCCATGCCCGCGGTGATGCTGGAAGCCAGCCCCGCGAAGAGCAGGGCCGCGGCGAACACGACGCCTGCCATGTTGCCAAGCAGGGGCCGTAGCATGGCTTCCGCCTGCGCAAGATCCGTCACGACGACGTCGCGCGTGAAGAAGGTGGCGGCCGCCAGCAGGATCATGGCGCTGTTGATGGCCCAGCCGACGATCATGGAAAACAGCGTATCGTAGAATTCGTATTTCAGCTGCGATTGGATCACTTTTTCGTCCTGCAGGTTCCACTGCCGGCTCTGGATGATTTCGGAATGCAGAAACAGGTTGTGCGGCATTACCACCGCGCCGAGCACGCTCATGATAATCACCATGGAGCCCTTCGGGAACGAAGGCGTTACCCATCCCTGCAGCGCGGCGCCCCAATCGGCGTGCACCACGAAAATTTCAAACAGGAACGAGAGCCCGATCAGCGAAACGAAGCCGATGATGATTTTTTCGATCTTCCGGTAAGAATTGGTAAACTGGAGAGCCAGAACGACCGCGAGAACGAGCACCGCCCCGATTTTGACGGGCACGTGAAAAAGCATGTTCAGCGCCATGGCGGCGCCCAGAATCTCCGCGAGGGCCGTGGAAACGGCCGCGCCGACTGCGGTGAGCAGAACGACGTTTTTCAGCCACGGCCGCATGTGCTCGGAGGCCGCCTCGGAAAGACATTTGCCGGTGACGATGCCCAGATGGGCTGCGTTGTGTTGTAAAATGACGAGCATGATCGTGGATAACGTGACCATCCACAGCAGTCCGTAGCCGTACTGGGAACCGGCCGCGATGTTGGAAGCCCAGTTGCCGGGGTCGATGAACCCCACCGTAACCAGCAGACCGGGGCCGATATACTTAAAAAAACTCAGCGCACTCAGCTTCGTCGTATGCTTTCCCGGAAAAAGTTTCATGGCCAATCACCTGCCGCCGTTTCATCGGTATCCGCCCTGTTATTCTACACCCCGATTCCCCGCCGGGCAACGGGAAAACGGAAACATCCCTGCGGGCGCGGAAACTTCGCGGATCGGTATACGAAAAAGGGCCGCCGGCTGGAAAGCCGGCGGCCCCGCGTTTTCATTCCTTTCATGCCCCGGGAAGATCGCCCCCGGCGGTACTTTCCGGTTTCGCGCCGCTCTCCACGCAGGGAAGCCGGACGAAGAACGTGTTGACCTTCACCCCGTCGGACTGCGCCCAGATACGCCCCTTGTGCTCCTCCACGATGCTCTGCGCGATGGCCAGCCCCAGGCCGTAGCCCTTTTCCTTCCCGCGGGATTGATCCGACCGGTAAAAACGTTCGAAGATGTTCCTGCACTCTTCCGGCGTCAGCGGTTCGCCTTCGCTGGCGACGGACAACAGCAGCTCCTTTTTACCCGCCGCGTTCATGCGCACGCGGATGGAGGTGCCCTCCCGGCTGTACTTGGCGGCGTTATCCAGCAGAATGTCCGCCAATTGGCGAAGCTTCACGCCGTCGCCCGGCACGGTCAGGTTCTCCTCCAACCGGCAGTCTATCGTGCGGCCCGTATCGAAAAGGGTCGGCTCCAGCGTGAGCGTCGCGCCGGTCACGGTATAACTGAAATTGACCGGTACGGGGGCTGCCAGCGCGGGCATGGCGTCGGAACGCGCGAGAGAAAGCAGGTCTTCCACCAGCCCCTTCATGCGCTGGGATTCGGCGCGGATGTTGTCCAGGCGCCGCCGGTTCTTTTCGTCCTTCACCGTGCCGGAGGCGATGAGCATATCCGTGTTGGACAGTACCACCGTCAGCGGCGTCCGGAGCTCGTGGGATGCGTCGGCCACGAATTGCCGCTGCTTTTCCCAAGCGCGTTCCACGGGCCTGACCATCCAGCGGGACAGCAGCATGCTGACGATGAAGAACAGCCCGATCGCGCCCACGCCGATGACGACGGAATACAGAAGCTGAGCGTTTAGCGAGTTGCGTTCCACGTAGGTATCGGAAAAGAAATACCAGCGGGTGCCGTCGTCTTCCGTGCGGCGGCGGTAGCGCAGGCTGTACTCCGAGGTTAGCCCGCCGCTCTCCGTCCGGCTGTCCAGCCCGGCGACGATCGTTTTCAGCTCGTCCGCGGTCACGTAGTAAATCTGGTTCTGGATCACGGTCACTTCGCCGTCCGCGCCGACCCGCACCAGCGCGCCGGGCATGTCGAAGGCCCCCGCGTCGCCGGGAACGTTCCTGTCCGGCACGCCGTCCGTCTGCGCGGGCGTATCGGCGCGGAAACCCGACGGGTCGCGGAAGGCGTTGAAACTGCGCTGTTCGAAGTTGGTCTTGGAACTGATGAACATGCTCAGGAGGATGCCGACCAGAAACAGGCACACGACGGCCATCAGCACGAAGATGAGCTTTTTGCGAAGCTTGCGGATCACGGCTTGTTTTCCTCCAGTCGATACCCCAGCCTGCGCACCACGCCCAGCGTTACGGTGGAACGCAGAAGCTGCAGCTTTTTACGCAGGAAAGAGACGTAGGCCTCCACGTTGTTGTCGCCCGCCTCGGTATCGTATCCCCATACCTTGACCAGCAGCGTTTCTTTGGAAAGGATGGCGTTCCGGTTGAGCATCAGCAGCCGCATGATCTCCAGCTCTTTGGCACTCAGCGTAAGCGTGCGCTCCCTGCAGCACAGTGCGCCCGTCGAAGGCGTAAGGGACAGGTCTCCGAACGCCAGTTTTTCGGGCGTAATCTCTCCCTGCCGACGGACGACCGCGCGCAGACAGGCCAGAAATTCGGCGTTCTCAAACGGCTTGGTCAGGTAATAATCCGCGCCCAGGTCCAGCCCGTGCACGCGGTCCACCAGATCGGCCCTGGCGGTGAGCATCAGCACGGGGGTCTGGATACCGCCCTGCCGCAGACGCTTCAGGACTTCGAAACCGTCCAGCCCGGGAAGCATCACGTCCAGCACGAGCGCGTCGTAAATACCGCTCAGCGCGCCGTCCAGCCCCGTTTCGCCGTCGTGCGCCACGTCTGCCGTATAACCGTCCTCGCCCGCCATATCGGCCAGCGTTCCGGCCAGACGGACTTCATCCTCGATAATCAGGATACGCATATCCCGTCACTCTCCCCGGCCTCCGGCCCGCGGCGGCATGCCGCCGCCACCAGTGTATCATACCGCGAGGTCCTTTGTCGCCGAAAAGATCATACCTGTAAAAGCTGAAACGAAACTGAAAGAATTTCATGCCTTATTTCAGGTTCTTTTCAGCTTTTCCCTTTATGCTGGGTACCGGAAAACGACGGCGGCCCGGAAGCGCGCGGCGCTCCGCCGGCGATTCCGGGCCCGCGCATAACGGAACGCGGACGACAGGGATAGGGGATGGCACGATGCCGGATCAGAAACGAAGAAAGAAAAAGATCCAAAGGGTCTTGAAGTGGCTGCTCGCGCTGGCGCTGACTGGCGCGGTGGCGCTGACGGCGTGGATTTACCTGGTGCCCATGGTAACCGCCGACGCCGTGACGGTGTACGACAGCTACCCGGTGGATACCGGCGACATCAGTACGACGAAGAGTTTCAGCGCGGCCCTGAGCGTAAAAAAATCCGAGACCTTCAACGCCTCCGAACAGTGCACCGTCAAGGAGATTTACGTGCAGTCCGGCGACGAGGTAAGCGAGGGCGACCCGCTGATCCTTCTGTCCACGGGAGAACTGTTCTCCGCGAGCTTCGACGGCGTGGTCAACGAGATCCGCGTGGACGTGGGGGACTGGGTGTGGCCCCGGTTCTCGGTGGTGGAGATCTGCGACCTCAGGCACCTCGAAGTGAGCATGAACGTGGATGAGTACGATATCGAGGAGCTTTCCCTGGGGCAGACGTGCACCGTGACCGTGATTTCGCTGGGCGCGGATTTTGAAACGACCGTCACGCACATCAACCGCGTGTCGCAATCCGCCGGGTCGGTGGCCTATTATAACGTTACGTGCGACCTGACCGTGCCGGAGAACGTGCTGCCCGGCATGCAGGCGACGGTTACGATGCCGGGGGCTTCCGTACGGAACGTGACCCTCGTCAGCGAGGCCGCCCTTTCGTTCGACGGGGATCAGAAGCCCTACGTGCTGATGAAGCAGGCGAACGGAACGTATGAGATAGTTCCCGTGGAAACGGGCCTGAGCGACGGCATGAACGTGGAGATCGTAAGCGGGCTGGAACCCGGGCAGACCGTATACGCAGAGGCGGGTACGGAAAGCGTGAAGCCGACGCTGACGCTGGAAAGCCTGTACCGGCAGCTTGTCGGGGAAACGGTGATCATCAACGACAACAGCCGTGACGGCAGGAGCGGGGAAATGCCGCAATTCGGAGGCACGGACGGCCAGATGCCTCAATTCGGCGGCACGGACGGTGAAAGCGGAACAATGTCCCGGTTCGGCGGTACGGATTCGCAGACCGGGACCGCGGACGGGACGGAAACCACGGTTAACGCGACCGCGACGGACGCGGCCGCGACAGATACGGCCGCGACGGACGCCTCTGCGACGGACGCCGCTGCGACTGCTCAACCCCAGGCGACGGACGTTTCCGGAATGCCGCAGCCGCCCGGCGACGGCACCCGGAGCTTCGGCGACGGAGAACCGCCTTCCGGAGCGCAAACCGACGGCGACACTGCGGCAACGACAACGGACACCCCTGCGACGATCCCGGAGGAGGTAAACCCAAATGTTGAGTAAGAAACTGCTCGCAATAGCCGCGGCGCTGCTCCTGGCCGTACCCGTACTGGCTTCGGCGGAGGAGGAATTCGAGGGGAACGTCGTCGCGGAGGACGCCGTTCCCATTACCGCCCCGTACGGAGGGACCATCCAATCCGTTTCCCTGCTGGAAGGCGCGCTGATCTCCGCGGGCGACCCGGTGGCGACCATCCGGACCACCAAGGTACTTGCGCCGGAGGACGGCACCGTGCGCGGCGTTTTCGCGCAGGAGGGCGACGCGTTGGACGACAACGCGACTGTCCTCTATATCGCGCCGGTGAGTAAGTACACGATCTCCTGCACCGTCGAAAAGGCGTACGACGCGCTGGAGAACAAGTACGTGCGCATCGGGGAAACGGTGTACATCAGGAACAAGCGGGACGGTTCCTACCGCGCGGAAGGGATCGTCACCTCGGTAAACGGCTCCGGCTACACCGTGCAGACCACGGCTGGCCAGCTGTATATGGAGGATACCGTATACATCTACCGCGACAAGGATTACAGCGACGAATCCCGTATCGGCAGCGGTACGGTAGGGCGTACCCCGGAGCTGAGCATCACCGGCTCGGGCAGCCTCCTGAAAGTCTACGTGACGGACGGGGAGGAGGTGGAGCGCGGCCAGCTCCTGTTCGAAACCGTGGAAGGCTCGCTGGACGGACTGACCGCGAGCGGGGGCACCATTCTTTCCGACGCGAGCGGCGTGATCGCCCAGATCAACGTGACGGCGGGGCAGAAGGTGTCCAAGGGCGACGTGCTGCTGACCGTTTATCCGCCGGATAGCTACCGGATCGAGTTCAGCATTGACGAAGACCTGCTCAGCGCCGTCCACGTCGGCGACACGGTGAACGTCGTGTTCAACTGGAACGAGGACAGCGGCCAGGCGTTCCGGGGCACCGTAACGGGTATTTCCTACATCGGCGAGTCTTCCTCCTCGTCGACGGGGCAGAGCGATACGGGCGCGGCCACCACTTCCTCCTCGGCGACGAAATACACGGGATACGTCGATTTCCAGGCGGACGATACCGTGCGCCTGGGCATGAGCGTGACGGTAACGACGACGGACGAGTAATCGGAGGGAACCGGATATGAAAAAGATCATCGCATGTATCTTAGCGCTTTGTATGGTTGCGACCATAACGGCCTTCGCCTTTACCGGTAGCGGCGACGCCGCGGCGGAAACGGTGGAATCGGGGGAAACGGCACAAACCGCGACGCCCGAACCGGCCTCGGCGGCCGGACCGCAGCCGGAAACAGCCGACGCGCCTCAGACGGTTGCGTTTGCGCAGCCCGGAAACACGAACGCCCCCCAAACGACGGTCGAAACCTTCGCGGCCGTGACCCTGACGGGGAGCGAACCCGCCGCCGAAAGCACCGAGCCGGAGGCGACGCCCGCCGGGGAAGAAGCCGTAACGGAAGCCGACGGAGGAACTCCGGCGGATGCGTTGGCGCAGCCCACGGAAGTCGCCCCGGCGCCGGAGGCGACCCCGACACCCGAACCCACCGCAGCTGCCGACGGCGGGACCCCGGCGGATGCGTTGGAGCAGGCCGCGGAAGCCGCCCCGGCGCCGGAGGCGACCCCGACGCCCGAACCTGCCGCGGAACCCAACGAAGGCTCCGGCCCCGCCTGGATTACGGAAGGCGCGCATCGCCTGTACGGGTCGCTTAACGACCTGCTGCCGGTCGCCATCGTGAACAGCCAGACCATCTACCTGTGTTCCTCCTCGGTAATCGAGGTGACCGGTTACTCGGCCAACACCCTGTCCGGCGTCTCCTTCGGGCTGGACGAGGACGCGCTGGGGTCGGATTTCTGTTCCGGCAAAACGGTGATCGTTTCCTCCATCAGCAGGAACGGCGCCATGCGGGACGGATCGCTGTACGTATGGGTGGGGCGAGCGTCGGATATCCCCACGCCCGCCGAGGCGCTGGGCGACGCGGTGGACATCGCCGACGACGAGAGCGCGCTGCTGGAAACCGAAATCATGGTGCAGCCTTTCGGCTACACGGCGGACGCGGCCTGCGCGCCGACCTTCGCGCTTACGGCTTACCCGGAGCTGACCGAAGGCATGACCTTCGCAGTCATCCTCAACGACGGGACCGCGCAGACGATTACCGGAAACACCTATGCGCCGGAGCAAAGCGGTTCCTACCGTTTCGCCGTGCTGGACGCGCAGGGCGCGCTGACGGCCCGCTCCATGGAATTTACCGTTCAGTTCGGAACGCGCGAACCGGGCGAGGAAGAATCGGCGCAGACTACCGCGACGATTGAACCCGCCGCGACGGAAGAACCCGCCGCGACGGAAGAACCCGCTGTGACGGATGAACCGGCCGTGACGGAAGAACCGGCTGTGACGGAAGAACCCGCCTCAACGGAAGAACCTGTCACAACGGAAGAACCTGTCACAACGGATGAACCTGTCACAACGGATGAACCCGCCGTGACGGAAGAACCTATTGCAACGGAAGAACCTGCTTTAGCGGAAGAACCCGCCGTAACGGAAAAACCTGTTGCAACGAATGAACCCGTTGTAACGGAAGAACCTGTTGCAACGGAAGAACCTGTTGCAACGGAAAAACCCGCGACGGATGAAACAGGCGGGGCAGTGCTGACCGCGGACGACCTGCTGGCGGCGGTTCCGCAGGACGAAACCGCGGCTGTACCGGAGACGCTGGAGCTGACGGTGCGCGCGTACGACTATACGGAAGGCGTAACCTCCCCGGTCGCCCCGACCTTCGAACTTTCCGGCGCGCCTTCGGGCGGCGGTTACGCCGTATCCGTCAATGGAGGCGAGGCCATTGCGCTTAACGGCGATACCTTCACTCTTTCGGACGGCGGCGAAACCTCGCTCGTTTTCTACCTGCTGGATGAAAGCGGCGCGGTGGCGGATACCTCCAGAACGTACCTCGTGGCGCTGGACTTTTCGCAGGCTGCGCAGGACAGCCAGGCCTGGATGACGGTCGACGGCGCGAAAGTCTACGGTTCGCTGGCGTCGCTCCTCCGGCGGGCGAACGCTGGGGATACCATTTATCTGCTTACCGACGAAGTGATCGCCGTCGAAGACACAACCAAGCTGTATTCCATCAATCTGGTGCCGGATTCGGGCGCTTTCGGCGGCGATCATTGCGTCATCGTTTCCGCCAACGATCCTGACGGGGAGTGAGGTAACCATGAAGAAGCTACATCGCATGCTTGCGTGGGTAACGGCGCTCTGCCTTCTGTTCGGCTGCATGGCTTCCGCCAGCGCCGGTACGGTGTACATCTGGGTAGGCGTGAAATCGTTCGACCTACAGGAAACGGGCGATTCCAACACGGGAACCACCATGACGAACGTCACCGTGAGACTGAACGGCAAAGTCCTTTCGGACGGAATGTGCGTGGACGGCAGCGAGACCGTGACTTTCGACGTGACGGACTCCGTCGCCACCACCTATACCTACCAGTTTTCCGCCGACGGCGCGACCTACGCCGCCTTCGGCGCCGGCGACACCCTGAACGCGCACCTGCCGGCCAGCGCGGGCACGCTGTATACCGTTTATTTCAGGGTGACCGGCGCGAACGCCGCGTCCAACGTCACCACCGCCTCCTATACCGTCTACTACGACAGCCTCGGGGGCGGCACCATTACGGGCGTTACGGCGAAAGCGAACGGCGCCGCGCTTGCGGACGGCATGTGGATCAACGGTTCCGAAGCCATTACGTTCGACGTGGACGATTCCGTTGCCACCGCCTACGCCTACGAGGTTTCCACCGACGGCGTGAACTTCAGCGACTTTCCCGAGGGAAGCGCGCTGGCGCTTGGAAACAGCCAGATTTTTTCCACCGTCTACTTCCGCGCCGTTGGCGCAAACAACCCGGTGGACAACGTAAAGACCGTCTCCTACGCGCTGTATTTCGACGGCGAAAGCCCCGTGCTGCTGTGCAAGGCCGGAACCGACGGCCGGCTTACTTTCTACGCGGGCGATAATTTCAGCGGTTTCGTCACCGACGGCAGCGAGAAAAACGTTTCCTTCGACGGCGGCGCGACGTGGTCGGCTTCGCTTTCCTATTACGGGCAGAACGTGTACACCTGCTCCGTACGGTATGGCGGCGCGGGCACCATCCCTGCGGGTACGCTTGCCGTGCGGGACAGGGCGGGCAACGTGGCCGTGTGGGGCGAGGAGATCACGATTACCGCCGCCAGCGGGGCGGCCGGCGGGAGCAGCGGCTATAGCGGAGGCTCCGGGAGCGGCCTGAGCGGCGGCGGTGCCGGAGGCACCTCCTCCCGTACGGTATACTACGCCTCCTCCACCTACGATACCGTCACGCCCTACGGCGGCGTGGAACTGGTGGTGGACACGGGCAGCATGCAAACGCTGGTCATCGGCGACCAGAAGTTGGGGCTCACGCTGTATATCGGAGGCAAGAACGGCCCGGAGGACAGCGCCCCGGCCTCCTTCAACGCCGGGTTCACCGGCTGGAACAGGGGCGAAACCGAGACGGCCGACGCGGCGGACGAGGAAGACGTCGACACCCTCGTGCTGACCGCAGCCGACGCCGCACAGGAGGATGACGGTTCCGATTATTGCTGGACGTTCGACGGCTCCGTGTATAAAAAGCTGGCTGCCAGCGGCATCGATTATCTGGTGTTCTCCACGGGGGAAGAGGTTACGGCGCTTTCCACCGCAGGCTTCACGGCGGGTATCCGCTATAATATGCTGCGTGCGGCGGGCCTGGCCAGCAAAGCCTTCGTCTACTCCATCCGTATGGGTTCCGGCGGCGCGCAGGTGCAGGTGACCGTGGACGGCCAGACCTATACCCTTACGGACGACGAAAACAGAGAGTTCTACTATTACGACCTGTATACCGGAACGATGGACATGCTGAACATGCCTTTCGGGCAGGAGAACGACGGGAACGCCGCCTCCGCAAACGAGCAAGATTGAGGTGAGGCGGAATGACGGAAGCGGAAAAGAACAAGAAACTGAAAACGAAACGCCGGGCCAAACGGTTGAAAAAGCTGATCGGCTGGCTGGTTTTCCTGGGGCTGCTGGCGGGGGCGTTCTACCTGTTCGTGCTGCCGGATCTGAACGCCGGCGCCACGACCACGTACGACAGCTACACGGCCACGCGCGGAGACATTTCCAATTCCATGAGCTTCAGCGGCTCCATCGGCGTGGTCAACAGCGAAACCATGACCGCCGAAGCGGCTGCGATGGTTCGTAAAATCTACGTGGCGGAAGGCGATTCCGTCGTCATGGGGGATAAACTGATGCGCCTCTCCGACGGCGAGCTGTTCAAAGCCGATTTCGACGGCGAGGTGAACGAGGTGTCCGTGGCGGAAGGCGACGAGGTAAGCGCCAACGCGAGCCTTGTGCAGATTGTCGATTTTACCAACCTTCAGGTCTCCATGCGCGTGGACGAATACTCCGTATCCAACCTGACCGTGGGCGAGACCTGCACCGTCGCGGTGACGGCGCTGGACCAGAGCTTCGACAGCACCATTACGCACATCAACCGTATTTCCTCCGGCGGCAACGCCACAGCGTACTATACGGTCACGTCGGAGTTCCGGGGCACGGAGAAAGTGCTGCCCGGCATGCAGGTGACGGTAACCATCCCGGAGGAGGAAGCCAACGACGTCGTGATCCTTAATAAAGACGCCCTGAGCTTCACCAGCGGCAACAGCGCTTTCGTCCTGACGAAGGACGAAAACGGAGATATGGAGCAGACGCAGGTAGGCCTCGGCGTGGACAACGATAACTACGTGGAGATCACCAGCGGCCTGAACGAGGGCGACACCGTCTACGTGCAGGTAAAATCCTCCGCGGCCTCCGGCGGCGGGCTGGCGAGCCTGTTCGCCTCCCTCACGGGCGGCACGACGACCACGCAAAACACCGGCACGATGCCCAATTTCGACGGCAGCAATATGCCCGCCTTCAGCGGCGGCGAAAGGCCCGATTTCAGCAGCGGCAATTTCGGCGGCGGGGGCAACGGGCCGTGAGGAGTGACGCGTAATGACGGATCATCAGGAGATCTTCTTCCGGATGCGGGACATCGTGAAAAAGTATCCGCTGGGAGACGACGAAACCACGGTGCTCAAAGGCATCAGCCTGGATATCGAACGGGGTGAGTACATCTCGGTGCTGGGCCCGTCCGGCAGCGGCAAATCCACGTTGATGAACATCATCGGCTGCCTGGACAAGGCCACCACGGGGGAATATATCCTCCACGGAAGCGTGATCGACGATCTGGACGAAAAGGAACTGGCGCAGATACGCAGCCGTGAGGTGGGGTTCATCTTCCAGAATTCGCAGATGCTTTCCAAGCTGGACGCCATGAAGAACGTGGAACTCCCGCTGATCTACGCGGGCGTGCGTCCCCGGGAGCGTGCGCGTCTGGCCGAGGAGATGCTGGTGAAGGTGGGCCTGCAGGATCGCCTGCACCACCGCCCCAACATGCTCTCCGGCGGTCAGCAGCAGCGCGTGGCCATCGCCCGCGCGCTGGTCACCCACCCCACCCTGTTGCTGGCGGACGAGCCGACCGGCGCGCTGGACCAGACGACGGGGCAGCAGATTATGGAACTGTTTCAGGAACTGAACGACGACGGGCACACCATCATCATGATCACGCACGACCTGAAAGTGGCGCGGCATGCCAGGCGCGTGGTCAACATCATCGACGGGGAACTGACGGAAGCGCGGGAGGCGATGTTCGCTTGAAAAAGCTGTTCCACCGGATCTTCGGCGGCTTCTACATGTTCACCGAAAGCGTGTCCATGTCTGTCGCCAACATCACCCAGAACCGCCTGCGTTCCTTCCTGACCATTCTGGGCATTATGATCGGCGTTACGGCGGTCATCGCGCTGATCACGACGGTGTCCGGCGTGTCCACCTCCATTTCGGATTCGTTTACCTCCATGGGCGCGGGCACGATGACCGTATCCGTCACGGGCAACGACATGCAGGCGGGGCTGACCTCGGCCAACCTGGACGAGATTGCCGCGCTGGATCACGTGACCGGCGTCACACCCTCCGTTTCCGCAACGGTCAGCGTCGCGCGCGGCGAAGATTATGAAAGCGATATATCGGTCTTCGGAAAAAACGGGTTTTACTTCACCACCACCGACGCGGTGGAGCGTGGGCGCGCCTTCAATCCCATCGATATGGAGAACATGGCCCGCGTATGCCTGATCGATTCCGACATGGTAAACGAATTTTTCTACGGCGTAGACCCCGTCGGGCAAAACCTGTATCTGAACAACCTGAGTTTCACGGTAGTGGGCGTGCTTGCGGACGGCGACGACGAATCCATATCGGAAATGGTATCCGGCACCAGCGACATCTACGTCCCGTATACGACGGTGCTCAAGATGAACAGCGCCAGGCTGGTGACCTCCGTCACGGTCTACGTCGACGACGCGGACGCGTCCGACTCGGTGAAGACGGCGCTGGGCAACTATTTTGACAAACTGTTCAGCTACGAGGACGACACCTATGAAATCACTACGATGGACAGCATTCAGGAAACGATGGACAGCATGTTGTCCATGATGAGCGCGCTGCTGGGCGGCATCGCTTCCATTTCCCTGATCGTGGGCGGCATCGGCATCATGAACATGATGCTCACCAGCGTCACCGAGCGCACCGTGGAGATCGGGCTTAAGAAGGCCATCGGCGCGGAACCCGCGCAGATCCAGGTCCAGTTCCTGATCGAGGCGTTCCTGCTTTCGATGATCGGAGGCATCATCGGCGTCATTCTGGGCATCGCGCTTTCGGCCATCCTCTGCCAGGTCATGGGCACGACCTTCACCATTTCATACGGCGCGATCGCGCTGGGCGTGGGCTTCTCGGCGGCGGTCGGCATCCTGTTCGGGTGGTCGCCCGCGCGCAAGGCCAGCAGACTGAACCCCATCGACGCGTTAAGACGCCTGTAATAAACCATGGGGAGGAAAGACACGATGAAAAGGAAATTCTTGCTCGCGGCGCTCAGCCTGATGCTGTGCGTCGGGTTCGCGGGCGCGGCGCTTGCGGAAACGACGTTCGATGGCACGGTGGTCTCCGGCGAATCGGTCGGCGTTACGGCGCCCTTCGGCGGCACCGTAAGTTCCTTCCGCCTGCGCGAAGGGGACGAGATTAACCCGGGCGACGTGATCGCCGAGGTGCGGACCACCAAGGTCTATGCCTCCGTGGATGGGGTGGTGACCGGCGTGTTCGGCCAGCCGGGCGACGCGGTGGACGACGTGGTCAACCGCGTGGGCGCGGTGCTCTACATCGAGCCCGACCATAAATACACCATCACCGCCGATATTCAGAAGGCGTACTCCAACAGCGATACCAAGTACGTCAACATCGGCGAGACGGTGTTTATCAGGAGTTACTACTCCAGCAACGGCAATACCGCCGTGGGCGTCGTCACCGCCGCCGACGGTACGGCCTATACGGTGGAAACGACCTCCGGCGAGCTGTTGATGGAGGAGGACGTGTACATCTATCGTTCCCCGGATTACGACGCCACCAGCCGTATCGGCAAGGGCACCGTGTCCCGCACGGCGGAGGTGGCGGTGGGGGCCTCCGGCGGTACCGCGAGCGGCAGCGGAAGCAGCGCCGGCGGCAGCACGGGCAGCGACGGCGGCAGCATCCTGTACATGCACGTGAGGGACGGGGATACCGTCGCGCGCGGACAACTGCTGTACGAAACGGTCACGGGCACGCTGGACGGCCTGTACGCCACCGGAAACCAGATCGTTTCCGACGTAAGCGGCATCGTCGCTTCGGTCAACGTTTCCGTGGGGGGCACCGTCGGCAAGGGCGACACGCTGCTGACCGTATACCCGCGCGACAAGATGCAGGTGGTCATTGAAATCGACGAGTACGACCTGGCCGATATCCACGAGGGCGATACGCTCCGCCTGGAGTTCAACTACGACGATTCCGCGGACAGCATCTATACGGGCACCGTGGCGATGATTTCCCACGTCAGCGTTTCCACGGGCACGTCGGAAGTGGCATACAAGGCGTACGTCGACTTTACACCCAGCAAGGACATCCGCCTGGGCATGAGCGTGCTGGCGAGCGTGGCGGGGGACGAGGAAGAAGCTGCGCAGCCGGAATCCGGGGACGGGGCCGCGCAGCAGGAAACCGACGTCCCGCAGGCCGGGGCGCCCGTGACGCCCACCGAAGATGTGGCGGAGGGCCTTGGCGAATAAACGTATAAATATACGCGAAGGGCGGCCCCGCCGGCTCTACCGGCGGGGCCGCCCTTCGCGTACCGCGCAAGGTGCTTAGCGGAGCTTGAGCTCCTTCAGGCACTTGTCGCAGATCAGCTTGCCTTTGAAGAGGTTCACATCACGCGCATCATTGCAAAAGATGCAGGCGGGATGATATTTCTTCAGAATAATCTGGTCGCCTTCGGTAAAGATCTCAAGCGTATCCTTGATGGCGATATCCATCGTTTTCCGAAGCTCGATGGGAATGACGATGCGTCCCAGATTGTCCAGTTTCCTTACGACGCCGGTTGATTTCATGAACAGTAGCCTCCTCAGGGTGTATATTATTCAGCGGTATTATTTTACTGAATCCCCAATATTATGTCAATGTCTCATGTGGGCAAAACTGGTGCAAATGGAAGTTTTACAAACGTCCTATTCATAAAGGATTACAGGACTCCAAGTACGCATTGGTAGGATTTTCGGACTTTTTAGTAATGTTTTCGAGAAAATTTTCGTAAAAAACTGTCGTGATGAAAACCCCCTCCCAAACGGGACGCTCCGCGCGCGTAACGTCGGCGTGCGGCCCGGCAGCGGGGCCCGTTGACAAGCGGGGGAAAACCTGTATAATGATCGCATACGCGAGGAACGGGAGAGTACCGGCGGAAAACGCGGCAGAGAGCCGCGGAAGCTGAAAAGCGGCGCGTAGACCGCCGGGAACATGGCCCGGGAGCGTTTTCGCCCGACAGGTAGGGCGTTACGGCAGGCGCCGTTATCCGCCGCAAACGAAGTCCGGAACCCGGCGACGCCGACGGCCGCCGTTTTTCCGGAGAACCGAGGGTGGTACCGCGGGCTGACGCCCGCCCCTTCTGCACGGAAGGCGGCGGGCTTTTTTCCGTAAAGCATAAGGAGGCTGTATTCATGGCTGCATCCAAAACGTACTACGTCACCACGCCGATTTATTACCCCAGCGACAACCTGCACATCGGGCACGCCTATTGCAGCGTCGCCGCGGACACCGTGGCACGCTTCAAGAGGCTGGAAGGGTACGACGTGTATTTCGTCACCGGCACAGACGAACACGGGCAGAAGATCGAACGCAAGGCGAAGGACAAGGGCGTGACCCCGCAGGCCTACGTGGACGAGATCGTGGCGGGCATCAAGCGCCTGTGGAGCCTGATGGACGTTTCGTACAGCGATTTCATCCGCACCACGGACGAGCGCCACGTGAAGGCCGTGCAGAAGATCTTCCGCAAGCTCTACGAGCAGGGGGACATCTACAAGGGCGATTACGAAGGCTGGTACTGCACGCCCTGCGAAAGCTTCTTTACCGAATTGCAACTGAAGGACGGCCGTTGCCCGGACTGCGGGCGCCCCGTGGAAAAGACCCGCGAGGAAGCGTACTTCTTCAAGCTCGGCAAGTATCAGGACTGGCTGATCGACTACATCGAAACGCATCCGGACTTCATCCAGCCCGTGAGCCGCAAGAACGAGATGCTCAACAACTTCCTCAAGCCCGGCCTGACCGACCTGTGCGTCAGCCGCACGTCCATCAAATGGGGCATTCCCGTGGACTTCGACCCCAACCACACCGTGTACGTATGGGTGGACGCGCTGAGCAACTACATCACGGTGCTGGGCTACGGCACACAGCACGACGAGCTGTTCCGGAAATACTGGCCCGCGGACCTGCATTTGGTTGGCAAGGAGATCATCCGTTTCCACACCATCATCTGGCCGATTCTCCTGCACGCGCTGGGGTTGCCCCTGCCCAAGCAGGTGTTCGGCCACGGCTGGCTGGTGCTGGACGGCATGAAAATGAGCAAGTCGCTGGGCAACGTGGTGGACCCCGTGGTGCTTTGCAACCGTTACGGCAGCGACGCCATCCGCTATTTCCTCATGCGGGAGATGCCTTTCGGCAGCGACGGGCAGTTCAGCTACGAGGCGCTGCTCAAGCGTATCAACGCCGATCTGGCCAACGATCTGGGTAACCTGGTCAGCCGCACGGTCGCCATGGTGGAAAAGTACTTCGGCGGCGTCGTGCCCGCGCCCGGCGCGTACGACGAGACCGACCGCGCGCTGATTGCGCTTGCGCAAGCCACGCCCGCCAGGGCGTGCGCCCAGATGAACGAATTGCAGTTTTCCTCGGCCCTCAGCGATATCTGGGCGTTGATCGGCGAATGCAACCGCTACATCGATACTACCGCCCCGTGGCTGCTGGAAAAGACGCCGGAGGGCCGGGAACGCCTGAAAACCGTGATGTACACGCTGTGCGAGTGCATCCGGTACGTGGCCGTGCTGATCGCCCCCGCCATGCCGCGTACGCCAGAACGGATCTACGCCCAACTGGGCCTTGCCGACGAAAGCCTGACCACCCTCGCGTCGCTGACCGGCTTTGGCCAACTGCCCGCGGGCACGAAGGTGAAGAAGGGCGAAGCGCTGTTCCCGCGCATCGACGTGGCCAAAGAGCTGGCGGACATCCAGCCCGCGCCCGCCGTCGCGCCCAAAGCGGAGGCGAAACCCGCGCCCGCGCTCGCCGAAAAGGCGGAGGACGGGCTGATCACCATTGACGATTTCGCCAGGATCAAGCTTCGCGTGGCGCGCGTGCTGGCCTGCGAGCGGCTGGAAGGCAGCGACAAGCTGCTGAAGCTAAGGCTGGGGCTGCGCGAAGGCGAGCCGGAGCGCACCGTGGTCAGCGGCGTGGCGCAGAGCTACGCGCCGGAAGATCTGGTGGGTAAACAGGTGGTACTGGTCGCCAATCTGAAACCCGCCAGGCTGCGCGGCGTCGTCAGCGAGGGCATGGTACTTTTCGCCTCCGACAAGGCCGACCGGATAATGAAATTCGCCACGCTGGACGGCGGCGCGGAGGACGGGGCGACCGTGCGATGAGCGCGGCGCTGTTCGATTCCCATTGCCACCTGGAGGACGAGCGCTTCGCGGGCGAGGTGGAGGCCGTGCTGGCCCGTATGGAGGCGGCTGGCGTTTCGCGCTGCATTCTGGCGGGCAGCGACGTGGAAAGCAGCGGGCGGATCGCCGAGCTCGCGGGCGCGCACCCCAACGTGTACGGGGTGGTGGGCGTGCACCCGCACGAGGCGAAGGACTTTGACGACCGTACGCTTGCCGCGCTGGAAGCGTTGCTTCAGAGGCCGCGCATCGTGGGCGTGGGGGAGATCGGGCTGGACTATTTCTACGATTTTTCCCCGCGCGAGGCCCAGCGGGAGGCTTTCGAGCGGCAGCTTGATTTCGCGTACCGCACGGGCGTGCCCGCCGTGTTCCACGTGCGGGACGCGCATGGGGACGTGACGGACATATTCCGCGCGCGCGGCGGCCGCCTGCCCGCAGGCGTGCTGCATTGTTATACCGGCAGCGCGGAGAGCGCGCGGGAGTATCTGGACATGGGCTTTTATATCTCGTTTTCAGGTTCCGTGACCTTCAAGAACGCGCGCCGCCTGCAGGAAGCCGCGATGGCGGTGCCCCTCGACCGCATTCTGGTGGAAACGGACAGCCCCTACCTGGCCCCGGAACCTGTGCGGGGCTGCCGCAACGAGCCCGGCAACGTGCGCTACGTGGCGCAAAAGGTGGCGGAGCTGAAAGGCGTACCGTTGGAAGAACTAGCCGAACGGACGACGCGGAACGTGGAAAGGTTGTACGGCATCCCGCCGCTACGGTAAAACCGCTGACGAAAAGAGTAACTAAAAAGGGCGTCGCCTTTCGGCACGCCCTGTTTTAATTTCCGTACGACCCCGAAAATCAGGCCTCGGCGGTCGTTTCTCCGCCGTGGGAGGCGGGCAGCGCGCGCTTCACCTTGCCGCTGCGCAGGCAGCGGGTGCACACGTTCATGCGCTTTACCTGGCCGTCAATTTCCACGCGCACGTTCTGCACGTTCGGCGCCCAGATACGATGCGTTTTATTATTGGCGTGGCTGACGTTATTGCCGTTCAGCGTTCCCTTTTCACAAACCTCGCAAAATTTGCCCATTTGCTACACCTCCTAACGGGAGACCGGTATTCGATCACAGCTTGTCTATTTTATCACCCTTTGCCGGGTTTGGCAATAGGCGAAGGCGATTTTTTCCGGCGCGTTCAACCCTCGCCCCCGGAAGGCCCGGCCGTAGGCGCGTCCCGGACGGCGCTCAGGAGTTCCGCCAAGGAGAACGGATAGGTGAGGATGCCTTCCACCTCGCCGGCCACTTCGCCGGACTGGATGAAGAAGACGAAATTGCCGTCCCCGTCCAGATAGAAGTCGCTTTCCGGGGAGAACGCGCTTTCCAGCGCCGCAAATGTGAGCTCCGGATAATAATTCCTCGCAAGCGAAGCCTGCTGCTCACCGATGATCTGCCATACCAGCCCGTATACCAGCCCGGAGGCGTAGCTCCCGCCGTCTGCCGCCGCGTCCTGCTCCAGCCCCATGGCCTGCGAGAGCGATACCGGCTGCCCCGCGTACACGCCGTCGCGGGCGAACACCGCGGCGGTCCAGTTTTCCGTTTCCGTATTGCCCAGGTATTGCCGGCTGGTCAGGAGAACGCTCAGAAAATCGTCCGTGTTGGCGGTAACGCGGTAATCCACCTGCGTGTAGTAGGCGGGGGAACCCGCCGCGGGCAGGCCGCCCGCGGCCGCCGCCGCCCCGGGCGCGGCGGCGGCCATGTCGGCCGCCACCGAGGCGAAGTAGGCGTTAATCGCCTTGTCCGCATCGGTTTGCGCCTCAAACTGCGGACAGGCGTAGCGGAACGAATAAGCGGCGGAGGCGGCGTCCGCCCCCGCCGGAAAATCGATTTCCCCGCTCAGCGGCTGCGTCTCCACGGCGCTCTGCGCAAGCGCGGCGGGCGTTGCCATCAGCAACGCCGCAAGCAGACATAACAGGCGTTTCACGGGCGTTTCCCCCTGCGGCGCGGGCTTAACCCACGCTGACGGCGTTGATTGCGAACGAATTTTCCAGATACGACGTGTACATGCTGTAGGTGGAAGCCAGGTCTTTGCGGTAGGAAAGCTCCGCCTGGTAGATGTACTTGTCGGTGACGACGTAGACGTCGAAGACCGTATAGCCTTCCTCGGTATCGTAGGTGACGCAGCCCTGGTTGAACGTCTCGTTCAGCGTGGACTTCGCGCCCGGGATGCCGTTGGCGATCACGTTGATGTAGTCCGCCAGGTTGGAGCTGGTGGAGTTGTCCGCGCGCTTGACGAAGAAGCTCACGCTTCCGTCCGGCAGGGCGGCGGATACGCCCGCGTCGTCCTCGGTCAGCATATCGTCGGTGAATGCGCTGGGGTAGAGGATGGAAAAGCCCAGTCTGGTGTTGATATATTCCATAAGGATCGTTTCGGTATAGGTCTGCATGGCGTCTTCCATGTTCAGTTCCGAACCGACGGAAAACCCGGTAAGCCGGTAGCCGTTGGCGGCGGTCGCGTCCTCGCGGAAGCTGAACACGGCGCGGTCCTGCCACTGGATGTCGCGGTAATCCGCCTCCGCCATGTCCCGCATGGGCTTGGCGCCCCAGTAGATTTCGCCCACGAGCTGCACGCCGCTGTCGTCCCCCGCGGTGGCGGTGACCGGCTCGAAGCCGATGTAGCCGTTGATGGGCTCCGTTTTCACGATGGTTTCCAGCGTGGGCAGCGAAGCGGAGAAGTAGCGGCCCAACAGCGCGGATTGCCCGGCTGTGTCGGTAAAAAGGTTCTCCGTGATGCCCAGCGACGCGTCCGCCGCGAGGCCGTTGTTAAAGAATGCGGAGATGAACGCGCTGCTCAGCGTCGTTTCCTCGTTGCCGATCACTTCCGGCTCGTCGCCCGCGGTGAGGGCGGCGCTGGCCACCAGATCCATCAGCGGCTGAAGCGCCTCGAAGCCGGAAACCTCCGCCTGCGCGGCCCCCGCGAAGGCGAGGCCCCCCGTCAGCATGCACAGCGCCGTCAACCAGGCCACCGTTTTCAAAAGCTTTTTCATGGTATGCCTCCCCAATCTGCGGCGGCGCGCGCCGCTTCAATCCCGATATCCTGCCTATAGTACGTTTCCGCGCGCGGTTTTCATCCTTTGGCCGCGATGTATTCCGCGGCGGAGATGGCCGCCACGTTGCCTTCCCCAACGGCCTTGGCCACCTGCAGGGGCTTGCCGGTGCAATCCCCCGCGGCGAACACGCCCGGCACGTTGGTGCGCATGCCCCTGTCCACGGGGATGAAGCTGCCGTCCACCGCCAGCTCCGGCAGAAGCGTACCCAGCGACACGGCGCCTCGGAAAATGAACACCCCGTCGTAGCAGCGCGCGGCTTCCTTCGTTTTCACGCACAAGCCTTCCGCCGTGCGCGCCAGCCCCACGGGCGTTTCCCCGATCCGGGCCACGCTCGCGGGCAGCATGGCGGCCTCGTGCTTTTTCAGCGCGTAGTAGTCCACGGAGGCGGCGAGCCTTTGAAGAAACAGCGTTTCTTCCGCGCCCTCGTCCGAGGAGGAGAGCACCGCCAGCCGCTTGCCGCGGTAAAGCATCCCGTCGCAGGTGGCGCAATAGCTTACGCCCATGCCCACCAACTCTTCTTCCCCGGCCAGCAGTTGCGGGCGCGCCGCGCCCATGGCGAGCACGACGGTTTTCACGTCCACCACGTCGCTCTCCACCAGCATCATGAAGCCGTTGTCCGAGGGAAGGATCTGGCGTACGAGCCCGTCCCGCGTTTCGGCGCCCATCTCAGCCGCCTGCGCGGCGAAGGCTTCCAGCAGTTTGGCGCCGGACACCTTCGGCAACCCCGGATAATTTCCGATCTCCTCCGTGCGGGCCAGCCAGCTTCCGTTGTGGGCCGGGCCCACCAGCAGGGCGCTGAGCCCGCGCATGCGCGCCGTGATGGCGCAGCTCAGCCCTGCGGGGCCTTTTCCGACGATCGCGATATCAACCATATTATATTCCTTCAGCCGCGCGTTCGGCGGCAACCCTTTCCTGCTAAAGTGTAGCAAAACGGGGCGGTTTTTGCAACGTTCGCGCCGGAATTTCGTGTAAAAACTGGCTTGCCGGGGCATGAAGCGCTATAATGGGACCACCCGGACGGAAGGGAGGCGCACACGCATGGCGGAGTGGAACCCGTGGCACGGATGCCGCAAGTACAGCCCAGGCTGTTTGAACTGCTACGTCTACCGCAGGGACGCGAAATACGAGCTGGACGCCAGCGCCGTGCGTAAGAACGCCGCCTTCGACCTGCCCGTGCGCCGCCTGAGGGACGGAAGCTACAAGCTCAAGGGGCCGGACGACGTGTTCACCTGCTTCACCTCGGACTTTTTTCTGGACGAGGCGGACGAGTGGCGCGCCGAGGCGTGGCGCATGATGCGGGAGCGCGCCGACCTTTCGTTCTTTTTCATCACCAAGCGTATCCTGCGCTTCCGCGAGCGACTGCCGGAAGACTGGGGCGACGGGTACCCCAACGTGTCCATCGGCGTGACGTGCGAAAACCAGGCCGCGGCGAACGAACGCCTGCCCTTCTTTCTGAGCCTCCCGGTGAAGGACAGGGTGATCGTCTGCGAGCCGATGCTGGAAGCCGTCGATTTTTCGCCCTGGCTTGGGCCGAAGATCCGGCAGGTGGTGGCGGGCGGCGAAAGCGGAGAAACCGCGCGCCTGATGCGTTACGAGTGGGCGCTGGGCGTGCGCCGCCAGTGCGAGGCCGCGGGCGTGCCGTTCTGGTTCAAGCAGACGGGCGCGCGTTTCGAGAAGGACGGAAAAATATACCGTATCCCGCGCAGACTCCAGTTTTCGCAGGCGCGCAAATCGGGCCTGTCGCTGGGGCCGGGTATGCGCGGATAGGCGCTTTATTGCTTCTTCTCCAGTTCCCGGTAGAGGGCGAGTACGTACTCGGCCAGGTCGTCGGTGTCGGCCGCCAGCATGGCCTCGCCCAGTTCCGCGGTGGAATCCCGAGGGTCGTCCGGAACCACGCCGTCTTTGGGTGCGCGGCCCATGAACTGGCTGCCGCTGGCGATGCCGAAATCCGCGCTGTGCAGGGGGACGGAACGTTCCGGCAGCCTGTCCAGCGCGACGGAATCGGTGATGGCCATCATCAGCGAGGTCTCGTGCCTGTCCGCGTGGCCCGGGCTCATTTTCTCCCGCCGGACGATCCTGCCGATACGCTTGCCGTCGAACTCCGGAAACACGCAGCGAACGCCCAGGTCGTGGCTCGCTTCGCCGCACAGACGGCGAAGGGTGCTCACCTGCCCGCGCGCGCCGTGCCCGTTGACGATCACGATCATTCGGTAGCCCATGCCCGCCAGTAGCCGCAGTTCCTCGCGTACGACCGTTGCGAAGACTTCCTCCCGGAAGTAAAGGCTGGGGATGACGTTGGCGGGAAAGTCGATCCCGGTAATGTAGCCGCCTTCTGCCTGCGAGACGCCCAGATTTTCCATAATCTGCGGGTTGGCGGTGGTCTCGGTGCCGATGAAAAGCGTGGGGGCCACCACGCCGCCGGTTTTCAGCGCGACCCGGCGGGCGTGTTCCTGCGCGTTAAGCGCGTCGGTGCCCACGGGCATGTGGTAGCTGTGCCATTCCACCGGGCCCATCGGAAGGTACACGAGGGAGATGCGCTTCCGCTCCTCCGCCAGTTCTTCGGGGCGCAAAAGTTCCATTTGAACCGTACGCACGAAAGGTTCCTTCTTTCCGGTTTGTTTATCGGGAAAATCAGGCTTCGTTTTCCGCCCCGCGGCGGGCTTCCTCCGCCTGTTCCAGCGCGTCGTACAGCGCTTCCTGCTCCGCCTGCGCCTGTTTGTAGGCCTGCGTCAGTTCCACCGTCCGCGCCGGGTCGGCGTAGGTTTCGGGGGCGGACAGCAGGGTTTCCAGTTCGGCCAGCCGCTTTTCGCTGTTCACGATGGCCTCCTCGGCCTTTTCCACGGCGGCTTTCAGCTCCCGCAGCCGCGCACCCTGCTGCCGGTCGCGCTTGCGTTCCCGGATGAGCGACGTTTTTGTCGCGCCCGCTTCCGCCTGCGCGTCCGGCGGCGCGGGCCGGTCCCGCTTTTCCAGATAAGCGTCGAAATCGCCCAGGTATTCGGTGATTCCGTCTTCGTTCATCACCATCACGCGATCGGCGAAACGGTTGATAAAATACCGGTCGTGGCTGATGGCCAGTATGGTGCCCGGAAAATCGGCCAGCGCGTCCTCCAATACTTCGCGGCTGTCCATGTCCAGGTGGTTGGTGGGCTCGTCCATCAGCAGCAGATTGTCCTTGCGCAGCATCAGCTTGGTCAGCGCCACGCGGCCCCGTTCCCCGCCGGAAAGCGAGGAGACCGGCTCGAACACGTCGTCGCCGGAAAAGAGGAACAGGCCCAGCGCGCCGCGCACCCGGCTCTGCTCCATGGTGGGGAATGCGTTCCACACCTCGTCCAGCACGGTGTTGGCGGGGTTTAGATCCTGCTGGTGCTGGTCGTAATAGCCGATGTCCACGTTGGCCCCGAAGCGCACCGAGCCCTTGTCCGGTGCCAGCCTGCCCGTTAAAATCCGGAACAACGTGCTCTTGCCTACTCCGTTGGGGCCGATGAGCGCCACGCGGTCGCCCGCGCGCAGCCTGAAATTCACGTTTTCAAACACCGGGCGGTTGTCGAAGCTCTTGGCGATGCCCTTGACCTCCAGCGCGTCCTCGCCCATGCGGCGGCGAACGTCGAAGGCAAAGCGCACGTGGCTTTCCTCCTCCGGCTTTTCCAGCCGCTCGATCTTGGCCAGCCGTTTCTCCCGGCTTTCGGCGGCTCGGATGCTTTTTTCACGGTTGAAGCTGCGGTACCGCTCGATGATGGCTTTTTCCCGCTCGATCTCCTTCTGTTGGAGGTCGTAGGCCTTCGTGCGGGCTTCGAATTCCGCGGCGCGCTTTTTCTGGAACTCGGTGTAGTTGCCTGTGAACTTGTAAATCCGCCCGCCCAGCATCTCGCCCATGGTGGAGCACACGTGATCCAGAAAATACCGGTCGTGGCTCACGACCATCAGCGAGCCTTTATAATCGCACAGGTAGTTTTGTAGCCATTCGATGGCTTCCAGATCCAGATGGTTGGTAGGCTCGTCCATCAGCAGCACGTCCGGCTTCTGCAACAGCAGCTTGGCCAACGAAAGCCTCGTGCGCTCGCCGCCGGAGAGGGTGCCTACGCCTCTGTCGAACATGTCTTTGCCGATGCCCAGCCCGCACAGCACGCCGGTGATTTCGCCTTCGTAGGCGTAGCCTTCCATGCGCGTGAACGTTTCCGTCAGCCGTTGGTACTCGCCGGAAAGGCGAAGCGTCGCCTCCTCGTCCCCGGCGTTGCGCGCAAGCTCCTTTTCCAGCTCGCGAAGGCGGTTCTCCACGGCGATGACCGGCTCGAACACCCGCAGCATCGCGCCCCGCACTGTGTCGGACAGGGCGATGTCGTCCGTTTGCGCCAGATAACCGATGCGCAGGTCTTTATTTTTGTGAATCTGGCCGCCGTCGGGCTGCGTTTCGCCGTACAACATGCGCATCAGCGTTGTTTTACCGCAGCCGTTCACGCCGATCAGCCCCATTTTTTCGCCTTTTTGCAGGCTGAACGTGACGTCGCGCAGCACCTGGCGCACGCCGAAGCTTTTTTGTACGTTCTGTACGGAAATCAGGATCATTCGTCGGTCGCCCTTTCGTGGGGATTGGGTTTACTCTCCAGTTCGCAGGCGGATTCCCGCAGCTCGGCGCCCGTCATGCCGCGCAGGATCAGGGCGGGTTCGGTCACCTTGGACGCCTCGCGGAGCATGACCGCCGCCCCGTCGCGGTCCCGCGCCCAGGCGGTTCCGTCGGTTTCCAGCGGCAGCGCCTGAAACAGCGCGTCCTCCATTTCGTCGTACCACCCGGCCTGCTGGAAAAACCGCGCGCAGTCCATCAGGTCGGCCGCCGTGAGCATCGGGAACACGTCGCGCTTGAGGCTGGCCAGCTTTTCGGCGCGCAGGTCGCACAACTGCGTCTCCTCGTAGAGGGAAGCCAGCATCCGCAGGGCCTTGTATTTCAGCTCCTCCGCGTCGCCCACCGGCAGGGAGAACACCTCCGCCTTGGCGGCCAGAAATTCGGCCAGCATCAGGCGGGGAACGGGCGCCAGCAGGGCAAGCAGGCTTTCGGGCCGCAGGCTTTCCGCCGCCTCCAGCGACATGCCGCAGTGTTCCCGGCACGCCTCGTCCAGCAGACGCAGGCGCTGGTGGTCGTCCAGCAGCTCGAACACGCGGCGCATCAGATCGCCCAGCATGTGGATGAGGCGCAGGATATAATCGCGCTGATAGTCCATAACGGCCCTCCGGACGCGGCGAATCGACAGGCGCACAACGCCTAGTATACCATATCTGGGGCGGACGCGCACCCTAAAAACGCGGGGAAACGTTCCCGGAACTAGATCGCCCGCAAGGACAATTTACACGAAACAACCTATACAGAACGGCCGTTATCATGTACAATAAGTAGTGGAGTTTTCGCGACAAACGGCCTCCGGGACACAAAGGGGCGATGATCATGAAACGTGTCTGCCTGCTTCTTGCGCTGGCGGTTTTATTGCTTTGCACGCCCGCGCTGGCCGACGAAGCCGGGGTGCTGACGGAGGCCGAGCTGAACGCCTGGGTGAACGGCCTGCTTTCCGCCGCCGCGGACGCTAAACCGCTGAACGACCCCGTGGGGAAGGACGCCCTGAAGGCGGACGGATACGCCTTTTTGTACGATTCCGCGACCCTGTATTACGATAAGCCCGTTCTGGACGCGCAAAGCGTGCTCCGGGCCGTTTCCGTAACGGGTGCCGCGCTGGAAATGCCCCGCAACGTGCGCCTGGGCGCGCCCGCGCAGATGCTGCTGACCGCCTACGGCTGGCAAAACCCGACGCTGGCGGGGGACGACGCCTTCGCGCCCCTGTACGTATTGAACCAGCTTCCGCTGGCCGCCTATTGGGCGCTGGCGCAGCGCAGCGGAAGCGACCTGCAGAGCGTGCAGTGCGCCGTGCACGCGCGGACGGGGGACGACCGCTACACCGACTCCGGTATCCTGTACACGGTGGAAGACGGCGAAGTGGCGGGCATCCGCGTATACGGGCTGAACGCTTTCGTAACCCGCGCGGAGGTGGAAAGCAACCTGACGGCGGTAGGCGGCGAACCGGCCGCCGCAGCGCGAACGGCGGGCGTGACCCTCGTAAGCGGCGCCGAGCCCTTCGGACGGAGCGATCTGCAGTTCGGTCGCATGGATTTTCTGACACTTACGGAAACCGGCGCCGCCGTGATCTTCGGCACGCCCTCGGGCGAGGACTGGGCGAAGGACGACGGCGGCGGATGGCTGCACACCGTAACGTACGCGGGCGCTTCGCTGATGTTCGGCACGGACGCGGACAGGCTGAACGGGAAACTGGAATCCCTGACGGTGACGGCCGACGCTTTCCCCGGCCCGCGCGGGATCGCCGTGGGCATGGCGCTGCAGGACGCGCTTGCCCTGTTCCGCTGTGACGGAACAGGTAAAACCGCCGGTTCCGCGGCACTTCTATACGGCGACGGGCAAACCCCGCCCTACGCTACGCTGGAAACGAACGGCGCGAACACCACGCTGCGTTACGCGGCTACGGTTGCGGATACGGACGGCGAACCGGTCAACGCCTCGCTGTACCTGACCTTTTCCAACGCGCTGTTGACCGAGATCATGGTATACACGTTCTGACGGAAGGGACGCCACGGAGGGATGACCCATGAAGATCGATCTGACCTGCCCCGTAGAACTCTGGCAATACACGACGCCTACCGAAGACCGGCCCGAATGCGGCTTCGCGCTCAATAACCTGAGCGACCGGGCCGTGATCTCGGTACAGGTGACGCTCGTGTGCTACGCGGAGGGCGACAAGCTGCTCTTCCGGCAGGTGGAACGGTTGCAGGGCCTTCACGCGGGCGCGGGCGAACGGTTCAGCATCGCCATCACGCCTTCCCGCTGGGAAGGCGTACGGAATATCGACCTGGTGATTGAAAAAGTCTGGTTCGACGACACGACCATCTGGCGGCGCGGCAGTGTGCCGCTGACGGAATACCGGAGCAACTCGCTTCCCGCCGGGCGCAAGCTGGATCAGCTTCGCTTCGTGGCCGGGCCGGACGCGGTGGGTTACCCGGAAGAACAGGCGCGCGTCTGGGTCTGCGTGTGCGGGCGCGCAAACGACCTGCACAGCGACCGATGCTGCCGCTGCGATCGCAGGCGAGACACGGTTTTCGCCACTTGCTCCCGGGAGAACGTGGAACAGTTGAACGCCGTGTACGATCAAAAGCTGAACGACACGGCCAAAGCGGCCCGCGAGGAGGCCAGCCGCCTGGCGGAAGAGCGGGATCAGGCGCGGCGGAAGGCCGACCGGAAACGGAAAAGAATCCGCAATACGGTGATCGCGGTGCTGGTGGCCGGGGCCGCCGTCGCGTCGGCGCTGATCTGGGGCGTGCCCGCGCTGCGGTACGCGCAGGCGATGAACCTGCTGAACGGCGGCGCCTATGAGGACGCGCGCGCCGCCCTGACGGAAATGAAGGGCTACGGCGATACGGACGCCCAACTGTTAAAGTGTGATTATCTGCAGGCCGGAACGCTGCGGGGCTCCGACAGCGCGGACGACCTGCAATACGCGGTCGCCCTCTACCGGGGCCTGGGGGATTATGAGGACAGCACGGCGCTGTACCGCCAGACGCTGTACAGGCTGGGGGAAACGCTGCTGGCCGCGGAAGCCTTCGACGGCGCGGCGGACGCCTTCCAGACGCTGGGGGACTATCAGGACAGCGCCGAGCGGCTGAAGGAGACGGATTATAAGCAGGCGGTCAAACTGACGGAGAGCGGAGGCTACGTGGCCGCCCGCATCATCTTCGAGGGCCTCGGGGATTATCAGGATTCGGTTTCGCGCGCGGCGGAATGCGATTACCAGATCGGCAAGGCCGCGCTGGAACAGGGCGATTATGAAACCGCCATTACGCGGCTGACCGCCGCAGGTGATACGCAGGACGCGCCGGAGCTGCTGAAACAGGCTTCCTACCAGGAAGCGGCCGTTAAGCAGCAGGAAGGCGATTACGAAAAAGCAGGCTACCTGTACCAGCAGGCGGGTGACTATTCGGACGCCGCGCTGAAGGCCAACGGCTGTCTGTACGAGGTGGCGCGCGCGCGCATGGGGGACGGTGCGTACGCCGAGGCCGCGAAGATCTTCGCGGGCATCCCGACGTATCTGGACAGCGAAACCCTCGCGTGGGAATGCGTGTACCGGCAGGCGCAGGCCGCGCTGGACGCGGAAAACTATCAGCAGGCGATCGACCTGCTGGAAACCATACCCGAGTACAGCCAAACCGCTTCGCTGCTGAGCGAAAGCCGTTATAAACTGGCCGCGCAGGACGCCGCCGCCGGGAATACCGAAGAAGCCATAAAGCTTTACACGGCGCTAGGCGATTATAAAGACTCCGCCGAGCTTCTGCGGGGGCTGCGCTACGGTATGGCGGAAACCGCCTTCGGGGCCGGGGATTACGCGACGGCCGCACCGCTTTATAAGGATTTGGGAAAATACAAGGACAGCGCGGACAAATGGAAGCAGAGCCTGTATGCCGCGGCGGCGACGGCACTTGAGGGCAAGGAGTATAAACAGGCCATCGAGAGCTTCACGGAGCTCGGGAAGTATAAGGACAGCGATACGCTTCTGGAGGAAGCCACCTACGCGCTGGCGCTGGATTTGAAAACCACCGGCAATGCGGACGAGGCGATCGCGCTTCTGAAAACCCTTCCGGATAACGCCGACGCCAGACAGCAGATCAGCGAGATCACGCTGGGGGAGGCCATGAAGGCGCAGGCGGCGGGCGACCTGGCCAAAGCAAGCGAGCTGTACCTCGCACTGGGCACGTACGATTCCGCCCGTCAGGCTTACGAGACCTGCCAGTACCTGCTGGGCAAACAGAGCATGGAGGCGGGCGATTACCGCGCGGCGGCCGCGCAGTTTACGGCGGCGGGCGAGCATCAGGATGCGCAGACGCTGGCGGAAACGTGCACCTACGAGGCCTACGGCCGCTACGCCGAACCCGCCCGGGCCGCCTACGCGAAGGGGGACTGGCCCACCGTGATCGCCACGCTGGAAAACTTCGACGCGACCGGCCTGCCCGCCGATTATCAGGACCTGGAAGGCATGTACGAGGAAGCCTGCTACCGGTACGCCGAGGCGCTGTACGCCGAAGGTAAAGTCTACGAGGCTCTGCCGTATTATCAGCGCATTCCCGATTATCTGGACGTAACGACAAAAAAACTGCAGCGTCGCGCCTACCTGATCCTCGGCGTATGGGAGAGCGCGGACGGGGAGCGAAGCGCCGTGTTCCGCGCGGACGGCACCTGCTCGATCTTCGGAAAATCCGGCTATTTCCGGGTGGCGGGATACGCGGTGATGACGGGGGACACGCAGGACGCGCTGACCGTGACCCACAAGATCACGACCGTTAACGATAAGACCCTTTCGCTGCGCGTGCTGGCGGACGGGCAAAACATGGTGTACCAGCTGAAGCGCGCATCCTCCGATACGATGGCGGAACTGCCGGAGCCCGTTGCCGTGCCGACGCCCGAAGCGACGGATATTCCCGAAACGACGGCCGCGCCGAAGGCGACGGCCACGCCGGCCGCAACGGAGCCGCCGGCCTCCGCGACGGTCGCGCCCCAGCGGCCGGCCACGCCCGCCGCCACAGCCCAGACGACCGTTGCGCCCGCCGCCACAGCCCGGACGACCGTTGCGCCCGCAGCCCAAACGGCCGCCACCGCGACCGTCGGAACCCCATGAAGACGCGCGTGCCGGAGAAGCAGGAAATCGGCGTGCTGTACGGGCTGCGCGCGCTGATGGTACTTTTCGTATGCAATTTCCACATCTGGCAGCAGGGCTGGCTGAACCAGAGCGTTACCCTGTTCGGCATCAACGTCGGCTTCGATTACTGGACGCGCTCCAGCTACGTTTTCGTGGACGGCATGATGCTGCTGAGCGGCTTCCTGCTCTACCTGCCCTATGCGCGGCAGACGGAGTACGGCACGCCGGTGGCCAGCGTGAAGCGCTTCTACTGGAACCGTCTTGCGCGCATCCTGCCTTCCTACCTTTTCGCGGTGCTGGTCGCGCTGTTCTGCTTCGCGCTGCCGGCCGGCGCGTACCGGGACGCGGCGGCCCGCAACCGGGATATCCTGACGCACCTTACCTTTACCTTCACATTCTTTACGGAAACGTATCTGTATACGCAGCTCAACGTCGTGCTGTGGACGGTCGCCATCGAAATGCAGTTCTACCTCGTGTTCCCCCTGTTGGCCAAAGCGGCGCAAAGAAAGCCCGCGCTCACCCTGTGCGCGATGGCGGCGGCAGGCCTGCTGTTCCGCATTCTCGTGGCGCGCAGCGTAAGCAGTCTCTCCCTGTGGCTCAACCAGCTGCCCGCGTTTCTGGACGTGTACGCGCTGGGAATGCTGGGCGCGATGCTTTACGTGAAGCTGGACAAGATACGGAGCGCCGCCCCGAAACGCGGAGGCCTGCGCAGGGCTTACGCGCTGTTATCGCCCGCGCTGTTCGCGGGCGGCTGCCTGGCGCTGTCGCGCATTCTGCAAACGCAGACGAACAACGGCATCACGGGGTACGCGCAGTTGCAACTGTCGCAGTGGGAAATACGGCTGCCGCTGGCGTGCACCCTGTTGCTGCTGGTGCTGTCGGCGGCCTTCCTGCCCCGTTTTCTGCAAAAACCGCTGGATAACCGCCTGATGCGTTTTCTGGCGGCCATATCCTACAACCTGTATATCTGGCACCAATACCTGAGCGTGCAGTTCGCCCAAAAACTGTACCCGTCGACGCTTCACGGCGACATGCAGTTGCAAAAGAGCTTCACGCTTTTATGCTACGCGGTATCCATTCTGGCGGCCATGGCCGCTACCTACGGCGTGGAGCAGCCCGCGGCGCGGCTGATGGAACGCGCGCGCCTTGCCTATTTCAAGAACAGGGAGAGAAAAAGTCATGATGGATCCCCGGGGACGGAAACTGTGTAAACTGCTGGTGCGTTACGCTTGCGCGCTGAAGCCGGGCGAACGGGTGCTGATCGAGATGTACGACCCCCGCCCGGAGTTCGTGGCGGCGTTGGTGGAAGAAGTATACGCCGCGGGCGCGGAACCGGTGGTGCGCCTGAGGCACACGGCGGTGGAGCGTGCCCTCCTGCGCGGCGCGACAGCCGAGAAATGGGATTTCGAGGCGGAGAACGATGCGGCGCTGATGCGCGGCGTGCAGGCCTATATCGGCATCCGCGCCAAGGACAACAGCTTCGAGACTTCGGATGTCTCCGCCGGGCAGACGTCACTGTATACCAAACATTATTCGGAACCCGTGCACGGGCGGATCCGTGTGCCGCACACCCGCTGGGTGGTGCTGCGCTATCCGTCCCCGTCCTCGGCGCAGGCCGCCAAGATGAGTACGGAGGCTTACGAGGACTATTATTTCAACGTCTGCACGATGGACTACGCCAAAATGAGCCGCGCCATGGACGCGCTAGTGGAGCGCCTGCGCCGCGCCGACCGGGTGCATATCGTCGGCCCCGGTACCGACCTGAGCTTCTCCGTGAAGGGGCTGCCGCCCGTCAAATGCGACGGCAGGATCAACATCCCGGACGGCGAGGTGTTCACCGCCCCCGTGAAAGACAGCGTGAACGGTGTGATCCGCTTCAACACCCCCAGCCTGTACGAAGGCGTGGAGTTTCGGGACGTGTGCCTTACTTTCCAAAACGGGCGCATCGTGGAAGCCACGGGCAGCGACCCGGAGCGCATCAATAAAATTCTGGATACGGACGAGGGCGCGCGCTCCGTGGGGGAGTTCGCCTTCGGGGTGAACCCCTACGTGACCGAGCCGATGCTGGACACGCTGTTTGACGAGAAGATCGCCGGCTCCTTTCACTTCACGCCCGGGCACTGCTACGACGAGTGCGACAACGGCAACCATAGCGCCGTCCACTGGGACATGGTATGCATCCAGCGCCCGGAATACGGCGGAGGCGAGATTTGGCTGGACGGCGAGCTGATCCGCAGGGACGGGCTGTTCGTGCCGGAGGAACTGCGGTGCCTGAACCCCGATGAATTGAAATAAAGGCGGCCTTTTTGATAAAAATTTCACATATCGGGGAAAAAAGTCCGGCGCGCCCTTGCAATGCCGGAGTGTTTTGGGTACAATGGGTACGGTAGCAGAATAACAGGACAAGAGTTGTCAGGAGGAGATACCACATGGTCAGAGTAGCGATTAACGGTTTCGGCCGCATCGGCCGGCTTGCTTTCCGCCAGATGTTCGACGCCCCGGGTTACGAGGTGGTCGCGATCAACGACATCACCAACCCCGTGATGCTCGCGCACCTGCTGAAATACGACACGGCGCAGGGCCCGTTCTGCGGCAAGATCGGCGAGAATAAGCACACCGTGGAAGCCACTGCGGACTCCATCATCGTGGACGGCAAGGAAATTAAGATTTACGCCGAGAAGGACGCCAAGAACGCGCCCTGGGGCAAGCTGGACGTGGACGTGGTGCTGGAGTGCACCGGTTTCTATACCAGCAAGGACAAGAGCCAGGCGCACCTCGACGCCGGCGCCAAGAAGGTCGTCATTTCCGCGCCCGCCGGCAACGACCTTAAGACCATCGTGTACTCCGTGAACGAGAAGATCCTCACCAAAGCGGACAAGATCATCTCCACGGCTTCCTGCACCACCAACTGCCTGGCGCCCATGGCCAAGGCCCTCAACGACGCTTATCCCATCGCCAGCGGCATTATGACCACCGTGCACGCCTACACCGGCGACCAGATGATTCTGGACGGCCCGCACCGCAAGGGCGACCTCCGCCGCGCCCGCGCCGGCGCCGCCAACACCGTGCCCAACTCCACCGGCGCCGCCAAGGCCATCGGCCTGGTGATCCCGGAGCTCAACGGCAAGCTGATCGGCTCCGCCCAGCGCGTGGCCGTGCCCACCGGTTCCACCACGCTCCTGTTCTCCGTGATCAAGGGCAAGGATGTGACCGTGGACGGCATCAACGCCATCATGAAGGCCGCCGCCAACAACGCCAGCTTCGGCTACACCGCCGATCCCATCGTATCCTCCGACGTTATCGGCATGAAGTACGGCTCGCTGTTCGACGAGACGCAGACCATGGTCAGCAAGGTCGACGACGACA
>CAZCCZ010000028.1:0-40982 GCA_964497495.1 uncultured Oscillospiraceae bacterium | reverse complement strand
GGAACTGGCCAAACAGCAGGATATTCCCGTGTTCCAGAGCAACGCCAAGACCACCAAGTTCTCCTACCAGATCATCATGTACCTGAATCGCGTTCTCGCGCCTCACGTAACGCGGCACGGGGTGCTGGTGGACGTGTACGGCGTGGGCGTGCTGCTGACGGGCGAAAGCGGCGTGGGCAAAAGCGAGGCCGCGCTGGAACTGGTGAAGCGCGGGCATCAGCTGGTGGCCGACGACGTGGTGGATATCTGCCGCGTGGCGGACGACCGGCTGATCGGCGAAGCGCCGGAGATGGTGCGCCACTTCATGGAGATCCGCGGCATCGGCATCATCGACATCCGTGCCATGTACGGCGTGGGTTCCGTCATCATCTCCAAGACCATCGACCTGGTCATCCATATGGAAAAGTGGGACCAGAACAAGGAGTACGACCGGCTGGGCTTAACGGAGGAAACGGTGACCATTCTCGGGGTCAAGGTGCCGTACCAGATCATGCCCGTACGCCCCGGCCGCAACCTGGCCATCATCATCGAGGTCGCCGCGCGCAACCTGAGCCTGAAACGCCTCGGGTACAGCGCCGCGCACGAACTGGACCGCAGGCTTAACGACATGATCGCCCAGAACAAGGATTCCAACGATTAACCCGCCGCGCAAACGCGCCGGTATCCCGCGATTACAGGAGGAAGCGCTATGGTTTATCTGGGCATCGACGTCGGAGGCACCGGCATCAAGGTGGGCGTGGTGGACGAAAACGGCGGGTTGCTGGCGCAGGGGGAAACGCCCACGCTGGCGGGCCGTCCTTTCGGCGATATCATCCGCGATATGGGCGCCTGCGCGCTGGACGTGCTGGCGAAAGGCGGCTATACGGTCGGCGACGTGCGCGCCGTGGGCGTGGGCGTGCCGGGCGTGGCCGACCAGAAAACGGGCACCGTGGTGTTTTGCACCAACCTGGGCTGGCACAACGTGCCCCTGCGCGCGGAACTGCAAAAGCACATCGACAAGCCCGTGTTCATCGACAACGACGCCACCGTGGCAGGCTACGCCGAAAGCGTCTGCGGCGTGAGCGTGGGCTGCCACAGCAGCGTGTTCCTCACGCTGGGCACGGGCGTGGGCGGCGGCATCGTCATCGGCGGCCGCCCGTGGAGTGGCTTCCACGGCGTCGGCAGCGAGATCGGGCACATTCCCATGGATATCGAGGGCGAGCCGTGCACCTGCGGTAACGACGGTTGTCTGGAACGTTATTGCAGCGCCACGGCGGTCATCCGCATGGGCAGGCAGGCGGTTTTGCAACATCCGGACAGCGCGCTGTACGCAGCCTGCGGCGGGAACGCCGACGCGGTGACCGCCAAGATGGTTTTCGACTGCGCCAGGGAAGGCGACGACGTTTCCCTGAAGGTGTTCCGGCGCTACGTTAATTACCTGTGTCTGGCGCTGGACAGCGTCATCGCCTTCCTCGACCCGGAGGTCATCGTGCTGGGCGGGGGGCTCAGCAAGGCAGGCAATTTCCTGTTGGACGCCGTGCGCGCGCGCCTGCCCCATTATCTTCTGTTCAAATCGCTGCCCTATTCCCGCGTGGAGATCGCCCGTCTGGGCGCCAACGCGGGGATGATCGGGGCGGCGATGCTGGGTAAGCAACTCGTCGAGGAGGCATAACTCATGGCGGAATTCGGCATATCGACCCTGTTCCATAATCCCCCCGCGGCCGACATCCCAGGCTGCGTCGTATCGGGCTGGGTGCGCACCGTGCGCGACAGCAAGGCGTTCGGCTTCATCGAGATCAACGACGGCACCCATTTTCGGAATCTGCAGATCGTGCTGGAGGACGGCCGCACCGCGGATTTCGCCGCGGCCATGAAAACCACGCTGGGCAGCGCCGTGCGCGCCACGGGCACGTTGACGCTCACGCCGGGGATGAAACAGCCCTTTGAGCTCAAGGCGGACGCCGTGGAAGTGGTGGGCCTGTGCGACCCGAGCTACCCGCTGCAGAAAAAGCGGCACAGCTTCGAGTACCTGCGCACCATCGCGCATCTGCGGCCGCGTACCAACGCCTTTACCGCGGTGTTCCGTATCCGGTCGCTGGCCGCGCAGTTCATGCACGCATTTTTCACCGAGCGCGGCTTCGTATACGTGCACACGCCGCTGATCACCACCAGCGACTGCGAAGGCGCGGGCGAGATGTTCCAGGTGACCACGCTGGACGTCGGCAACCCGCCCCGCACCGAGAACGGCGCGGTGGATTACTCGCAGGATTTCTTCGGCAAGCAGGCCAGCCTCACCGTCAGCGGCCAGCTCAACGTGGAAACCTTCTGCATGGCTTTCCGCAACGTCTATACTTTCGGCCCCACCTTCCGGGCGGAGAAGAGCTACACACCGCGCCACGCGGCCGAGTTCTGGATGATCGAGCCGGAAATCGCCTTCGCCGACCTGTTCGACGATATGGCGCTGGCCGAGGATATGCTGAAATACGTCATCAACCGCGTCATGGCGGCCGCGCCGGACGAGATGGCCTTTCTGGACAGCTTCGTGGAACCGGGGCTGATCGGCAAGCTTTCCGCCGTGGCGGGCAGCGATTTCGCGCGCTGCACCTACACCGACGCCATCGCCATTCTGCAAAAAAGCGGGCAGGCGTTCGAATACCCCGTGTCCTGGGGTATCGATTTGCAAACGGAGCACGAGCGCTACCTCACGGAGAAGCACTTCGGCAAGCCCGTGTTCGTGTACGACTATCCCAAGGAGATCAAGGCCTTCTATATGCGCATGAACGACGACGGCAAGACCGTCGCGGCGGTGGATATGCTGGTGCCGGGCATCGGGGAGCTGGTGGGCGGCAGCCAGCGCGAGGAACGGCTGGACGTGCTGACGGGCCGTATCCGCGAACTGGGCATGAACGAGGAACAGTACGCCTGGTATCTGGATACGCGTAGGTTCGGCACGGCACCCCACGCGGGCTTCGGCCTGGGCTTCGAGCGGCTGGTGATGTACCTTACGGGCATCAACAACATCCGGGACGTGCTTCCGTTCCCCCGCACCACGGGCAGCGCGGACTTTTAAGGGCGGTGCCGACGATGACCGACGCTTTCCGGCGGGATATCGACGCCATGTACCGGTACGCGCTGGAGTGCGACAACCTGAACGCGGCGGTGAAGGCGCTGTACGGGGTGCTTATGCGAAACGGGGACGGCTTGAGCGGCGCGACCGCGTCTTTCCGGCTGGCGGCATCCGATTCGGGGCGCGCCTACGCTTTCGCGCTCAGGCAGGGGCGGTTTAGCGAGCTTGCGCCCGACGCCGAAACGGACGTGACCGTAACGGGCCGGGAAGCGGACCTGCTGCTGATCTTCCAGCGCAAGCTGAACCCGCTTACCGCCGCGCTGTTTAGGAAGATCCGTATCGACGGAGACAGGGACGCCCTGTCGAAACTCTCCGCCTTTCTGTAACGCGCCACATATCCAAAACGCCGACATCCCAACGGATGTCGGCGTTTTCGCATGCCCCGTTCCGGTAAAATCACAGTTTCATGGAAAATTCAAGTTCGTGCCGGATGGGGATGCCGTCGCAACCTGTAAGCGGGATCGACGGCTTCATCTTCCGCGAAACCTCATCCACCCGGTTCAGGCGCACCGCGGCCAGTTCCATACCGAACTGCTGGTAAAACCGGATGGCGCGCGTATTGTCGTTCGTCGTCACCACGAACAGGCTGGCCGCGCCGAGCCCGCGCGCTTCCTCCACGGCCAGCCGCATCAGTTCCCGGCCGACGCCCACGTGTTCCCGTACGCTGATCAGGGAGAGGATCTCGCAGCCTTCCGGCGATACGGCGTAGTGGAGCGCGCCCAGCAGAACGTCGCCCTGTGCGCACAGAAAAGCCTCGCACCGCGAAAGGTCGCGCCACGCCCCGTTGACGACGACCCGCTCGTCTCCCCATTCTTCCCGTGCGAGCGCCGCCGCCTGCGCGCCGAAATAAGGGTGTTCCGATAAGCGCATGCATTCCATGTTCTTCGTCCCTCCGTATCCGCGAGCCGGCCGCGGCTCATTCGCTCCGGGCTCTCGCCCGCGCCGTTTTCCGGCCTGCCGCCGCCAGTATATCAGTTCGAACGCCCCGCGTGCAAGCGTGTCCCTGCGCGCTTGGATCGTCCGCCGCCGCCGTCCGTGCCTCCGCTGCTTCCAAACGACGGGGATAAAACCGCAACGGTTTAATTTTGTGTAAAATAATGAACCGTTACTCCTTTGAATCTCAACTGCCCGGGCGTTTTCAAAAAATTCTCCACATATCCACACGCGATTGTAAAATCCACGTTATTTCCTTAATTCAGTAAAATACAATCCTCATTTTAACATATTATTAATGTTTGTAACTGTAATGTAAACATATTCCCTTGTTTTATCCACTTTTTCTCCACATTTTCGCTTGTATATCAGATAAACATATGTTACAATATGGATGTTGAAACATCGTTCGGTTTATAAATCTTTGTACATAATTTCGGATGAAAGAGGCGATCCCTCTTGGGCAGGTCGATACCGTACCTGATCGTAGCTTTCATCGGCGTAGCGGTCGTTCTGTACCTGATGGCCGCGGATCGCCGCAGGGTCCGCATGCAACGGCTGCGCGTGCAGAAGCTTTACGCTTCCCCCCTGTTCGAAGCCATGCTCCCGATGCTCCGGCAGGCCCAGAAATACTCCATCGAAAGTCTGGTCATCGATAAAACCGGTTTCACCATCCGCTATCTTTTCCCCTTCGGCTACGAGTCCGTTTTCAGCATGACCGAGTACGGGTACCCGAATTTGACCGTGGAAAAGCAGGAGGCGCTGCTACTGGCGCTGGAAGAAGTGGTGCCGAAGTTGACCGCCCACGACTGTTATTCCTTCCGTTCCAGACGCACGCGGCTGCTGGACGGCAGCGTGGAATACCAGTACAAATACATCATGCAAATTGATTACAAAAATCTGCTCACCCGCGCTCCCTATTACGATGGTACGCTGCAAAGCCAGCTGTGGTAACGTTCTTCATGGGATCCTCCTTGGGGACCGCCGTAACAGATTCGTCTGTTACGGCGGTTTCTCTTTACGGCGCAAGGGTTTGCGGGTTTTCCAACTAGGGCGAACGTTTGTAAAGATTGCGTAAAGAACGTGCGGCGCATTCCGGACGGAATTCCGGAACGCGCCGTACTGGCATATGATCGCTTGTTTCCGAAGGTTTCCCTCTGCTTCTGCCGACGTCCTGTTCAAGTGCCCGTCGACGCGCAATCAAACGATCACGCCGAAAGCAAGACCCGTCGGGTGTCTCCACGGATTTGCGTTCTTCTTCCGGCAGGCGCAAACACCGTCGCGGAGCGGGAAGTCGTCGGCTTGAGTAACGCACCACCGCAGGCCGGCGTTCCTTTCCCGGCTTATTTCGCCTTTCCCTGCTCGGCTACTTTGCGCATCTTCAGCCGTACCGCTTCCGGGTCGCCCAGGTAGGCCCGGTTCAGCATTTTTCCGTCCGGCGCGAGATCGTAGACCAGCGGGATGCCCGTAGGCAGATCCACGCGGGTGATCGCTTCCGGCGTCATGCCCTCCAGATGCATCATCAGCGCCCGTAGGGAGTTACCGTGCGCCACGATCAGCACCCGTTCGCCGTTCTCCATACGGGGCAGGATGCGCTCCTTATAGTAGGGGATCGCGCGGGCAACCGTATCCAACAGGCTTTCCGCCAGCGGAAGCTCGTCGGGCGGCACGCCGCGGTAGGCAGGCTGCCGGGCAGGGTTGCGGTCGTCCTCCGGCATAAGCGCGGGGGGCCGCACATCGTAGCTCCGCCGCCACACACGCACCTGCTCCTTGCCGTATTTCGCGGCGGTCTGGGCCTTGTTAAGCCCCTGCAGCGCGCCGTAGTGACGCTCGTTGAGCTTCCAGCTCTTTTCAACCGGGAGCCACTCCCTGTCCATCTGGGCGAGCGCCCGGTTCAGGGTATGAATGGCGCGTTTCAGGTACGAGGTGAAACAGACGTCGAAATCCAGCCCGGCGTCCCGCATCAGCACCCCCGCCTGTTCGGCCTCCCGTTCGCCGTTGCCGGATAGATCCACGTCGGTCCAGCCGGTAAAGAGATTGGCGAGGTTCCATTCGCTTTCCCCATGGCGCAATAAGACCAGCTTCATTTCTACCGCTCCCCTTCGCGCGCGGCCCGCGGCGCCGGGTTCCGCGTCCTTCGCGGCCCTCGCCGCGCCTCTGCCGACATACAGGGTATTCGTCCGCGGGCGCGCGGTTTCCTGCCGCCCGCGGCGGTTGACAGGGCAACGCGTCTATGCCATAATCAGCAGGAATCTGACGGATAGAAGGTCGTTAAACTGATGAACGTTCCCTTTTTTGATCTGCGGCGCCAATACCTGGCGCTGAAGCCGGAACTGAACGAGCGGATGAACGAATGCTTGCTGGGCTGCGCGTTCATCGAGGGCCCGGACGTGAAGGCGCTGGAGGCTTCGCTGGCGGAGTACCTGGGCGTAAGGCACGCCATATCCTGCGCCAACGGCACCGACGCGCTGCGCATTTCCCTGCGCGCGCTGGGCGTGAAGGCGGGCGACGAGGTGATCACCTCCCCGTTCACGTTCTTCGCTTCCGCGGAGGCGATCGCGGCGCTGGGCGCCGTGCCCGTCTTTACGGACATCGACCCCGTGACCCTGAACCTGGACCCGAACCTCGTGGAAGACGCCGTGACGCCCAAAACGCGAGCGATCATGCCCATCGACATTTTCGGCGTGCCCGCGGAGATGGACGCGATCAACGCCGTGGCCCGCCGCCGCGGCCTGCGCGTGGTGGAGGACGCCTGCCAGGCCATCGGCGCGGAGTACCGCGGCCGCAAGGCCGGCGCGCTGGCGGACGCGGGCTGTTTCTCCTTTTATCCCACCAAGAACCTCGCCGCCTACGGCGACGGCGGGATGATCGTAACGGACGACGACGACATCGCGACCCTGTGCCGCGCCGTGAAAACCCACGGCAGCGGCGAAAACGGCAGGAAAGCGGCCCTGCTGCTGGGCGAAGCGGCCGACGGCCCGGTGCCGGAGGATTCCGCGCCGGGCGACGGGCTGAACGACCCGCGCAAGTATTACAATTACCTCGTGGGCGACAATTCCCGCCTGGATAGCCTGCAGGCGGCGGTGCTGCGGGTGAAGCTTGCGCATCTCGACGAATACATTGAGAAGCGCACGCAAAACGCGCGCCGGTATTACGAAGGCTTCCGGGGTACGCCGCTGCGCCTGCCTCCCATATCGCCGGAAGGCATGAAGCCCTGCTGGCACCAGTACGCCGTGATGGCGGAGGACAAACCCGCGCTTTCCGCCCGCCTGCGCGACGCGCAGATCGGCACGGGCACGTTCTACCCCATTCCCCTGCATTTACAAAAGGCCTTCCGTTCGCTGGGCTACCGCAGGGGCGACCTGCCCAACGCCGAGAGAGCCTGCGAGCAGTCGGTCTGCCTGCCGATTTTCCCCGAACTCGCGCCGGAGGAAGCGGAGTACGTGATTCACACCATCCGGGCACACTACGGCCTGAAATGACCCTACGGCTGAAGCCGCAAAAACGCGCCCCGTAAAGGGCGCGTTTTTCCATGGGAACCGGGCGTTACTTCGCCCTGCGGGCGTCGAGCCGTCGGTTCGCCAGCAGGATCAGCCACGCCAGCAGGTACGCCCCGCCCAGTATCAGCGTGAACCAAAAGACCGACTGCGACAGGGATTGCTCGCGGATGCGCAGGAACGGGTACGGCCCGTCCAGCACGGAAGCCAGGTTGAGGGCCACGGCGACCACCGCGTACAGCAGTGTGGGAAAGAACGCCCACCACACGGGCCTGCGGCCCGGAAGCGCGTCCGTTTCCAGAAAGATGAAGGAAGCCAGCGCCAGAAGCGGGCAAAGCAAATGGTCGTACAGCATCGAGCCGGACAGCAGCATGACCGCGTATCCGCCCGGCTCCTGCGGAGCGAGTACGAGCAGCACGACCACGAACGTAACCGCCAGGCAGTTCGAAGCAGCCAACTTGAGCGTCTGCGCCCACGGGGGCACCGGCTTGGCGCCGTTCCCGAGCGCCCGCAGCTCGCAGGCGGCCAGCAGGGCGCAGGCGACCATCGCGAACAGATTGCTGTCCTGCGTGTAAAAACGGAACAGGCCCCATCCGTGCATCCGGATGCTGAGCCTCAAGCCCGCCAGTTCCATCGCCACGATCGCCAGATTGCAAACCACCGACGCGATTCGCCGCTTCCGCGCGGCGGACGAAGCCGATACGGGCATGACAATCGTTCCTTTATCGTTTTACTTTACTGATATTATATCACGACCGTACGGGAATGGAAGATGATTGGCAAATTAATACTGTCTCGCCGTTTACCGGGTAGCGGCCATGGAGCAGTTAATCTCCTTGCCCTCCCGTTTCAGGGCATCCGCACCCCAATCGTAGACGACCTGCAACACGGGCCGCAGGCTTAGTCCCGCCTCGGTCAGGCTGTATTCCACCCTGGGCGGTACCACGGGGTACACCGTACGGCGCAGTAGCCCGTCCGCCTCCAGTTCCCGAAGCTGCTGAGTGAGCATCTTGGGCGTAGCCTGGGCCACCAGCCTGCGCAGCTCGCCGAAGCGCAGGGTATGATCCAGCAGGTGCCACAGGATCAGCGCCTTGTACTTGCCGCCGATCATCTTCAGCGTCGTATCCACGGGGCAGTTGGCATCCGAACAGTAACACTTCACGGCGTTCGCCTCCCGCGTCTGTTGCCGCCGCCGGGCGGCATCACTCTCGTCCGTTTCCATCTTACCATCGCGGTTCCCGCCACGCAAGCATGGAATAGTACCCGAAAGGGTAGTATGGTACCTTGAAGTGCACACTTGCCAAATCGTGGCTTTAGGGTACAATCATGGTAGAGGAGATATTCTCCCCTGCGGCCGCGCATCCGCGCCGCTGCTTTCCTACCGGAAAGGAGCCCCCGTGTTGGTACATCAAACGCTGAACATCAAAGGCATGAGCTGCGCCGTGTGTGCGCAGCAGATTGAGAATGCGATACGCAAGCTGCCGGGCGTGGAGCAGGCTGACCTGAACTTCGCCAGCGAAAAGCTGTTCGTGGATTTCGAACCGGCGTTAACGAGCCTGGAAACCGTGAAGGAAACCGTGCGTAAGCTCGGCTACGAAGCGGAGGAGAAAGCCGAAACGAGGACCGTCACCCTTCCCATCGGCGGCATGACCTGCGCCGCGTGCGCCATGCGCGTGGAAAAGGCCATCCGCAAGGTGGAAGGCGTTGAGAGCGCGAGCGTCAACCTGGCCACCGAAAAGGCGACCGTCGTCTACCGCCCTCTGGAGGCGCGCCTTTCCGCCATCCGCGACAGCGTGGAGAAGGCGGGCTACCAGGCGCTGCCCCCGGAAACGAAAAGCGCCGCGGAGGATCACGCCGCGCGCAAGCGCGGGGAGATTCGCGCGCAGTGGGTACGCTTCGCGCTGGCCGCGGCGTTCTCACTACCTCTGCTTTACCTGGCCATGGGCCCGATGCTCGGGCTGCCCGTACCCGACGCGCTTTCGCCGATGCTTCATCCCCTGCGCTACGCGCTGACGCAGCTTCTTCTGGTGCTGCCGGTGATCGCCGTGGGGTACCGTTTCTACACCGTGGGCCTCCGGGCGCTGTGGCAGCGCAGCCCCAATATGGATTCGCTGGTGGCCGTCGGTACCGCCGCGGCGGTGGCCTACAGCGTATATAACGTGTTCCGCATCGCCGGAGGGAACGCGATGGCCGCGCACTCGCTCTACTTCGAGTCGGCGGGCGTCATCATCACGCTGGTGATGCTGGGCAAAACGCTGGAAGCGGTCAGCAAGGGCCGCACGGGCGAGGCCGTGCGTAAGCTTATGAACCTCGCGCCCAAGACGGCGCTGGTGCTGCAGAACGGAAAAGAGACGGAGATTCCCATCGAGGAAGTGGAGATCGGCGATATCGTGGTCGTCAAGCCCGGCGCAAAAATTCCCGTGGACGGCACCGTGACGGCGGGCCATACCGCCGTGGACGAAGCCATGCTGACCGGCGAGAGCCTACCCGTGGAAAAGCAGGCGGGCGACCCGGTGTACGCGGCCACGCTTAACACCACCGGTTCCCTGCGTTTTCGCGCCGAAAAGGTGGGGGACGACACGGCGCTGATGCGGATCGTGAAGCTGGTGGAGGACGCGCAGGGCGCCAAGGCCCCCATCGCCAAGCTGGCGGACGTGGTATCCGGCTGGTTCGTGCCCGTGGTGATGGTACTTGCGACATTGGCGGGCCTGGCCTGGTATTTCTTCGGCGGCACGACCGGCGAGTTCGCGCTGACCATCTTCGTTTCCGTACTGGTTATCGCGTGCCCCTGCGCGCTGGGGCTGGCCACGCCTACCGCCATCATGGTGGCTTCCGGCCGGGGCGCGGAGTACGGCATCCTCTTTAAGAGCGGGGAAGCGCTGGAAATCGCCCACGCGGTGGACACCGTCGTATTCGACAAGACCGGCACGCTGACCGAGGGCAAGCCCGCCGTAACGGACGTGCTACCCGCCGGAAACTATACGAAAGACGCGCTGCTCTCGCTGGCGGCCTCGGCGGAAAAAGCGTCCGAGCACCCGCTGGGACAGGCGATCGAGGCGTACGCAGAGCGGTTGGGGCTTGAAATCCGCAAGATCGACGGTTTTCAGGCGCTGGCCGGGCGCGGCGTGGAGGCCGTGATCGAAGGCCGGATAGTACTGGCGGGCAACCGCCAGCTGATGGAGGAGCGCGGCGTGGCGGTGAATACGCTTCTGCCGGACGCAGAACGGCTGGCGCGCGAGGGGAAAACGCCCATGTACGTGGCCGCGGACGGCGAGGCGGCGGGCTTGGTCGCCGTGGCGGACGTGGTGAAGCCCAACAGCTTCGCCGCCGTGGAAAAGCTTCGCCAGATGGGCATGAAAACCGTGATGATCACCGGCGACAACCCGCAGACCGCAGCCGCCATTGCCGCGCAGGCGGGCATCGACGCCGTGCTCGCGGAGGTGCTTCCGCAGGATAAGGCGAGCGAAGTAAAACGCTTGCAGGCGGAAGGCCGAAAGGTCGCCATGGTAGGCGACGGCATCAACGACGCCCCCGCGCTGGCGCAGGCGGACGTGGGCATCGCCATCGGTTCCGGCACCGACGTAGCCATAGAGAGCGCGGGCGTCGTGCTGATGCGCTCCGACCCGCTGGACGTGCCCGCCGCCATCGCGCTGAGCCGGAAGACGATCCGCAACATCCGGCAGAACCTGTTCTGGGCGTTCGGCTACAACGCCGTCTGCATCCCGGTGGCCGCGGGGCTTCTGCACCTGTTCGGCGGCCCGCTCCTGAACCCCATGATCGCGGCGGCGGCCATGAGCCTGAGCTCCGTATCCGTGGTAACCAACGCGTTGCGCCTGAAGCGCTTCAAGCCGGAAACCGGCAACGCGAAGGCCGTATAACGTTAATCCCAGCCTGATAACCGAACGCCGGACGACCCAAAGGTCGCCCGGCGTTTAACTTACGGCTTATGATTTCTGTTTCAGGAACGCTTCCAGCGCGGGCCTGCTCATGGGGAACAGCGGCTGCGGCAGCGCATCCGGCGGGAAGAAGCGCAGGCATTCCACCTCCGCCGTTTCCGGCGTGAGCGTGCCGTGATACCTGCGGCAGACAAACACCACGTCGATATTGCTGACGCGGTCGCCGTTGGGGTAGGTGAAACGCATTTGCTCGCCCGAAAACACGCCGAGCAGCGTCAGTTCCTCCGCGATCAGGCCGGTTTCCTCCCGCAGTTCCCGCGCGGCCGCGTCCTCCGCACGCTCGTACAGTTCCACCGCTCCGCCCGCGTAGGCCCAGTCTTTGGTATCCGCGCGCTTCTCCAGCAGGATCTCTCCGGCTTCGTTCACCGCGATCACCGACGCGCCGCACTGGATCAACGGGATGTCGCCCACCAGCCTGCGCATGTCCCGCATGTATTCGCCCATGGCTCCTCCGTTCCTGCGGCCCCGGTCAGGCGTCCAGCGCCCGGCGCAGGGGTTCCGTGTCGATGCCCTCCTGCTTATCCAGCGCCCCGGCGATGGCCGTCAGGATGGTCCTTACGCCGCCCGGCTCGTCGCTTTCCACGTTGAGGGGCATTACGGGGTCGTGCACGGACAGGCGCAGCAGGAACCACCCGTTGTTCAGCCCGCCGTCCAGATCGAAGCTGATGCGCACGCCCTCGCGGTTGTCCGGCGCGATATGCCAGCCGGGATGCTTGGTGGCGTAATCCAGCACGTGCTCGATCACCAGTTTGCCCGCGTGCGCGAAGTCTTTTGCCGTGATGGGCAGGCGGATCTCCGTGCTCTCCACGGGCTCCTTCAGGCCGTCCAACAGCGAGCTCAGTTCCCGGTCCTGCTGTTTCAGCTGCATGGCCTTAACCAGAAGGAGCGTTACCAGGTACATGCCGTCGTCCAGAAAATGATTGTCGCGCAGCGCCGCGTGGCCGCTGGTTTCGATGGCCAGCGGGCAGTCGATGCCCGCCGCGTTGAGGCGCACGGCCTCGTCGATCACGTTACGGTACCCGCGTTTGTAGCGGTAGTGCACGCCGCCCCACTCCTGAATGAACTCCGCCAGCCCCGAGGAAGTGACCGAGTCTGTGACGATGGTCGCGCCCGGATCGTCTTCCAGCAGGATCGCGCTGATCAGCGCGATGAGCCGGTTTCGGTTGATCTCCCGTCCCTCGTGGTCCACGATGGCGGCGCGATCGCAGTCCGCGTCGAAGATCACGCCCAGGTCCGCGCCCACGCGCAGCACCGCCGCGGCCAGCGAGGCCATGGCCTCCTCGTTTTCCGGGTTGGGGATATGGTTGGGAAAGTGTCCGTCCGGCTCCAGAAACTGGCTGCCCTCGGTCCATGCGCCGAGGCTTTCCAGCATCCCGGCGTAAAAACCGCCGGCGCCGTTGCCCGCGTCCACCACCACGTGAAGCCCCAGCAGGGGCTTGGCGACGTCAGGGTTGACGCCCTCTTTGATAATCCCGCTCAAGTGCTGCGCGTAGCGCGGAAGGAAGGGCACCTGCTCGACCGTTCCCCGTTGCCGAGCCTTTCCCGCGTCCGGCTCCGCCGTTTGCGCGTCGGTCAGCAGCGCTTCCAGTTCCTTGAAGCCCAGGCCGCCGTCCGCGGTGAAAAACTTCATGCCGTTGAGCTTCCAGGGGTGGTGGCTGGCCGTGATCATCACGGAGCCTTCCGGGCGGAAGCCGTCGGTTAAAATCGCCATATACATGGACGGCGTGGTGCACATGCCGTAATCGTGCGCCGTCGCGCCCGCGTCCGCGATGCCTTCCGCGGCGGCGGTCAGCAGCGACGGGCCGGAAACGCGGCTGTCCCTTCCCAGCGCGACGGTCAGCTTTTCGGGCGGAAGGCCCGTCTTCTTCATCAGGAAACGCACGAACGCGGCCCCCAGCGTCCGGGCAGCCTCCGCCGTCAGCGTGGCGTCCTCCCCCACGGCTACGCCCCGAACGTCCGAACCGCTTTTCAACGCCAGAAAATCCATAAAAGCTCCTTTCGGTTTTACGCCGCGCGGCGCGCGGCGGCCATCCCCCGTCGTACCGGTCCCCACGGCGCCGTTCAGGCGTCCAAAGCGGCCATGCCCTCGTCCGCGGCTTTGCGCAGCAGCAGGTAGAGGGGCTTCAAACGCAACAGGTCTTCCGAACAGCGCGTGACGACCTCCCGTGAATACGCCGCGCGCATCGGCACGTCTTTACGCATCACGTAGATTTCTTTAAGCGGATATAGCGCCCGTAGTTCCTGCGGCACCGTATCCGGCACGGCGAAGCGCCGGTACCGTTCCCCTTCCAGTTCCAGGCCTTCGTCCGGCAGGCGGGCTTCCCGCAGGACGGCCAGTACCTCGCCGGGCTTTTCGGCCATCCGTTTGCGCAGCGCGTCCATCGCGGGCCGGTTCTGCCCCCAGAAGCCCAGCCCCCAGTTCACCCGTTCCGGCGCGAGCTCGAACCAGTACATCACGGCGGTGTCCCGCGCCTCGGCGGCGCGGCGGAACAGCAGCCACAGGTGGTCGCGGTACGGCGTCTTATCCTTGCTGAAGCGCGTATCGCGGCGGATGCGGGCCAGGCACCGGTCCGGCCTCAGTTCCATATCGTCCGCGATCTGCCGGACCGCGGGCGCCATGGCGTCGATAAAGGCGTAGAACGGATCGCGCACGAAACGCTCGTACTCGCCCCGATGGGCGTTGAAGAAGGACGCTTCGTTATGAAAACGCAGTTCCAGAAAAAAGCGCACCGTATCTTCCGGAAATCCTTCGAACATACGTCCCGTCCCCCTCCCGGCCTATGGATATTATACCGGGGCTTTGTCCGAAACACAAGCGTACAGGCGAAAAAACCGCCCGCGGAACCAATGCCGCGGACGGTGATTGTCGTTTTGGAAAGCGGGGTCAGCCGTCCTCCCGGTCGGCCCCTTCCGCGCGGCGGTGCCTGCGCGGCGCCGTGCGCCGCGTCCCGGCGGGCTCTTTGGCTTCCGCGCTCCCGGCATCCTCCTCCGGGCCCCGGCTCTCGGTGATCGTCTCTTCCCAGCCGTCTTCCGGCATTTCCTCCGGAACGTCTTCCGGCTCCTCGTCTTCGGCGGGCTGATCCGTTTCGTTCCCCGAGGGCCTGCGGTACGTCATTCCGGCTTCGTCCGCCGCTTCTTCCGGGGTTTCGTCGTGGAGGCCGTGCGCCAGGCGATCGTCCTCCGCCTCCTTTGCGTTCTCGGAGCGCTTGTAGGCGTTACGCACGTACTTCATGTGCGGCAGTTCCACTTCTTCGTCCGGCTGCGCATCGGGCGCGGGCGCCGTTTCTTCCTCGGCGGAAAGGCTCTCTTCCTCCGCGGCGAACACGGGCTCTTCGGCGGGCGCCTCCTCCGGTTCCTCGTTCGGGGTCACGTAATCCCTGCGTTTGGCGCGGTCCAGATGATCCAGCGCCGCGTCGGAAGCTCTCTTTTCCTTGATTCGCTTCCCGGTGGCGATCGCCAGCAGCACCGCAGCGATAATCAGCAGAATGCCGCTGACCCACAGGAGCGGGTAGAAGAACGTGCGGATCAGTTTGGCCACGGAGCCGACGTTGGGATTGCTGATGGGCACGTACGTGACGGCCGCGTAGGTGGGCACGGGCGTGGGCGCGGCGGCCGGCGTGGGCGTGGCAGGCGCGGGCGTAGGAATGGAGAAGGCGATCTGGATATCGTTGCTTTCAAACTTGTTGGTGTTGTTGAGCGCGTCGGTGGTCACGGCGGTGAACCGGTATTTGCCCGCCATGCGTAGTATCGCGTCGCGCGTGAGCTTGCGCGTTTCTCCCGCGGGGATGGTGGCGAAGGTGTAGATCTTCGTATCCGCTTCGTAAATCATCACGTCGGTCGCGTCCACGTCGCTGTCGTTGGTCAGCGTAAGCGTGAAACGCACGGTGCCCGGGTCGGCGTAGACTTCCGTGCGGTCCGCGGCCGCCACAAGCGTCAGGTGGGCGATTTTATTGGGGTCGACCGCCGTCACCGTCAGTTCGTCCGTGTTCAGGCTCACTTCGGTGCCCGTGTCGTCGATGGCGGTGATGGTAAACAGGTACTTGGTCGTCTCCGTCAGGGTGATTTCCTTATCCAGCTTCAGCGTCGCGCCCGAGGCAAGCTCCTGGTTGGTGAACACGTCGCCCAGCGTCTCGTCGGTCACGCGCACGTTCGTATAGTTCACGGTGCCGTTGTTTTTCAGTTCCAGCGTCAGCGTGACCTTCGCGTTGATCTCCACGCCCTTGGCGCTGGAAGTAAGCTTGGCCGTCATCGCCGCCTCGCCGTAATGGATCACCTGATCCTCCACCGTCTCGGTCAGCGCCGTGTCGGCGTCTCCGGCGGTATAGGAGACAACCGCGCCGCTGGTGAGGTCTTTCTTGCCCATGGTAACGGTCAGCTTTACCTGCGCCGTTTCGCCCGCCTTCAGTTCCTCGGCTACGCTGACCTTTTTAGCGCTGATGTTCTTGTTTTCCTGCAGCGTCACGTTTTTCAGCGACACCGTGCCGTTGTTGACGATGTCGTACCGCACCGTTACCGTCTGCCCTTCGCGGGCGGTGCCGGGGCTGATGGTGCGTTTGACCTCGATGGCGGTTTTCGCGTCCGTGCTGTTCAGCTTTCCGCGGATGGGCTGGCTTTTCACCTCGCGCGTGCCGTTATCCCCGGTCAGCGCGTATTTAACGAAATAGACGATCTGCCCGTTATCCAGCGTGTGCTGGTTCACGTTCCACTTGCCCGTCCAGGTAGCCACTTCGCCAGCCTTGAGCGTAACGCTGCCGTTGGTGCCGAAATCCGTTACGACTTCGCTGGCGGGGTTGTAGAGGGTCAGGGATTCCTGCATGTCCGTATTTCCGGAATTGGAAACGGTAATGGTTACCGACACCTCTCCAGGCTCGGACAGGGTGCTTGGCGAAACCTCCATGCTGCATACGATCGGATCGGTCGCAGCCAGCGCGGCGCCGCACAGCAGTGTGGCGACGAACAATACTAACGCTGCCAGGAGCAGTTTTCGTTTCATCTTCGCTCGGGCGTTCAGGGGCACGCCCTACCTCCCTTCGGCATATCGTAGCCGATTTGATCCATTTCACGCGCCGCGCTCCGGACGGGCCGCGCGGCAGGGCGGAAACCATGCTCTATCTTCGCCGCGTCCGCGGCGTTCCGGCGCGGGTCCGCGCGTGTCCGCGCCGAAGGCAAGCCGGCATCAACTCTCGGTCTATTGTAGTTCATAAGCCAAGGCGTGTCAAGCAAAACCACCCTCCGGGCCGTTCCCCGCCCTTTCCAATAAACGTTTTACAGTTATAAATACGTGCCTCGGCAGGCCGAAAAAGCTATTTTCCACCCACGAGCCGCCTGAAACCGGGTTCTCCCGCCGTTCAGGGCCGCCCGCGGCCCCGGCGCGGGCGCGCTAGGAAAACGGAAGTCGCTATGGTATAATGGGCTGTGAAAAACCGCGTCGTTTCGACCGAGGGAGGAACGAATTTGCACCAGCCGCCGTACGATCCCCGCGGGACGGCCCCCGAGGACGAGTCCTACTACACCGTGGACGGGGAGCCCGTGCCTTTCTACGAGGACGACCCCGCCTACCAGGCGCCGCCGCCGGAGGACGGGGATTTCGCGGAGCCCAGAAAATTCTCCATCTTCAAGCCCCGCCTCTCCAAGCCGAATTTCATCCTTTCCGTATTGGTGAGCACGGTGCGCTTCGTGGTGATCGCCATCGTGCTGGCGGGGCTGGCGGTCACGGGCGCGGTCATCGGCATCGCCAAGGCCTATATGGAAACCGCCCCCACGCTGGACCTGGCCAAGCTCAGCGAGCAGGATAAAACCAGCTTTATCTACGACGCCGAAGGCAACGTGCTGACCGACTACAAGGGCACGGAGAACCGCGTGATGGTCAGCATCACGCAAATGCCGCCGAACCTCCAGCACGCGTTCGTGGCCGTGGAGGACGCGCGTTTTTATACCCACAACGGCATCGACCTCAAGCGCATCGTGGGCTCGTTCGTCAAGAATTTCGTTTCCAACACCAACGAGGGCGGCTCCACCATTACCCAGCAGCTGATTAAAAACACAGTCCTGAGCAGCGAGCTGAGTTACAAGCGGAAAATCCAGGAAGCTTACCTCGCCATGCAGCTGGAAACCATGTATACCAAAGCCCAGATCCTCGAGTGCTACATGAACACCATCTATCTGGGGGAAAACTACTACGGCGTGGAGGTCGCGGCGGAAGGCTATTTCGGCAAGAGCCTGTCCGAGCTTTCGCTGCGGGAGTGCGCCATGCTCGCCGGAACGACCAACAACCCGTATTACTACAACCCCCGGCGGAATTTCTACGTCCGTCAGTCCGATACAACTGATTATAAGAAGTTGACCAACGACCGCACCGATTACGTGCTCCGGTGCATGTACGAGAACGAGTTCATCACCTATCAGGAATATCAGGACGCGCTGGTTCAGTCCACCGCGAACGTTCTGGAGACCTCCACCACCGAAGGCGAAGGCATGTACCCCTACGCCCATTACGTGGAGTACGCGGTCAAGGAGGTCGTGGACGATTTCCTGAAGCTCCGGGGGCTGGAAGACACCAGCGAGAACCGCTACCTGATGGAGAACGAGCTGCGCACGGGCGGTTACCACGTGACCCTCGCCATCGACACCGGGATCCAGACGCTGGTGGAGGATACGCTGGAAAACTGGAAAGATTATCCCTCCCTGCGCGACCCCAGCGATAAAATCTACCGCGCCAAGAACAGCGACGGGAGTTATACCGAGATCGTACAGCCGCAGGCCGCGGCCGTGGTGCTGGATTACCGCACCGGGGAACTGAAAGCCATCGTGGGCGGGCGCACCAAGCCCACCCAGCGCAAGACCCTCAACCGCGCCACCGATATGACCATGCCCGTGGGTTCCGCCATCAAGCCGATTTCCGTGTACGCGCCCGCCATCGAACTGGGCGCGTCCCCCGCGAGCATCACGTACAACATGCCGCTGCCCATCAGCGGCTGGACGGACGAGAACGGCAAGGACACCTGGCCCAAAAACTACGGCGGCAGCGGGTACACCGGCCCCACCACGTTCCGCACCGCCATGAAACAGAGCCAGAACGTGAGCGCCGCCTACGTGCTGATGAACTACGTGGGCGTGAACCGCTCCGTGGACTTCCTGATGAAACTCGGCGTGGACAGCGCCAACATCAACGCCACGCCCTTCGGCCTCGCGCTGGGTTCCAGCGGCATCACCCCCGTGCAGATGGCGGTGGCCTTCGGCGTGCTGGGCAACGGCGGCGTATACCAGGCGTCCATCTCCGTGCTTGGCATTTCGGACAGCGATGGCAACGTGGTGTGGGACAGCCACCAGCAGCAGGAACGCAGGCAGGTGTTCCGCGCCTCCACCGCCTGGATGGTGGTGGACATGATGAAGGGTGTGGTCAGCGGCGGCACCGGCACCAAGGCCAAGATCAAGGGCCAGACCGTGGCGGGTAAAACGGGCACCAACAGCGACCAGCGCGGCGTGACCTTCTGCGGCATGACCGGCTGGTACTGTTCCAGCCTGTGGATCGGCCACGACAATTACAAACCGCTTTCCTCCAAGGCGACGGGCGGCAACAGCGCGGCCATTCTCTGGCAGAATTACATGAGCGCCATCCACAAGGCAAAAGGATTATCGGACAGGGACATCCTGGACGGCGACCCCTCGAGCTACGGGCTGACCAAGGTCACCACCTGCGCGGTAAGCGGCCAGCTGGCCACCGACGCCTGCCGCGACGACGCCATGGGTTACGGCACCGTGACCGATTATTGGTATACGCCGACGGTGCCCACCGTACAGTGCCAGATGCACCAGCTTGCCACCGTCTGCACCGAAAGCAACATGATCGCCACCCCCTACTGCCCCTCCACGACCGTCCGGGGCGTCGTGGTGGTTCCGAACGGCCATCCGCTGTATAAGTTCGCAGGCGATTCCAATTACGGGCCTGTGATCACGGAATACCTCGGTTCCACCACGGAGGTCTGCCCGCTGCACCAGTACGGCTATACGGCGGGCAACGGGGACGACGCGCTGGTACAGAACACCCTGATTCCCGACGCGCAGGCGCTGATCCAGAGCGCCCAGAGCCTGATGACGGGGCTGGACGCAGCCAGCGAGACGTACCAGAACATCACGGCGGCCATCGCCGACCTGCAAACCCTGATCGACGGCGGCTCGCCTTCCAGTTCCGATCTGGCGGCCGCCATGGGAAGGCTGACGCAGGCGATGGCGGGGGCGTACTGACGACGGCCGGGGCCGCCTTTGGGAAGGGGCTTTGCGATCCCCCTCCCGGTCTTTCCCGGGGCAGGGACGGACGCAAACCCTCATCAAGTACGGTCAACGGCAATGGGGAACGAGGCAGAGCGCAGGCCTTCGCTCGATATTCGACGAGGCCGGTACCTGCATAATCTTAACGTATATATATCCGCCGTCGGGGGCCTAGCGAGGCAAACGCGCATGGTATGCCTGCGTTCCCAGGTTTCCTCGGGATGCAAAGGGAACGCCGAAATGTCCAGACGGCGAAACAGCCTTGTTATCAGATTTTAAAGCGCTGGTCATGGCCGGAATGCGGCCTGACCAGCGCTTCGTATTTACGTTTGATCGAGTTTACGAGTATCCGGCTCAGCGGATGCCGAGCGAGGCGAGCGTGCGCGGCAGGCTCTCGATGGCGGGCCGGAGCGCTTCCAGGTTAGGCTCCCCGGCGCGCAGCACGGGCGCCACCCAGGCGAGCGTCGCGGCGTCCGCGGCGGCGAGGAATCCGCCGCGCAGTCGAGAGGAAGCCGCGGCAATGAAGGTGCGCAACCGGCGGCTAGCGGCTTCCGGCAAGCCGATCTGCTGCCGTGTCAGGAGCGTCTGAAGCTCTTTAAACCAATCCTCGGCCTTCGGCGAAAGCGGCGCGGCTTCGGTAAGCAGCGCACGAAGGGATTCCAGCGCAACGGGTCGCAGGGCGGCGGCGGCCGCGTCGCTCCCCCCGGTCCGCAACGGCGGCACGGCGATCTGCGGCAGCGGCGCTTCCCGTGAAAACGCCTCTCCCCTGCCCGTCAGCCTGATAATTTTGTGTCCGTACGGCGCCGCTACGGCGCGTCCGGGCGGGCAGACTTCCACGGTCGGGGAGCGCAACCCGTCGTCTGGCAAAAGCGAAGCTACGGCGACGCGTGCGTTTCCGTTCGTAAACGCGGAAACGTCCTGAAGCCCAAGGCCCTCGATCAGCGAGCGGGCGTAAAGCTCCGCGGCGGACGGAGTTTCGCCCGCGAGGGTGAGCTCCTCGTTAAGCGCGAAGTGGATCAGCAGTTCGGTCACGATATCCTCGTTCACGGCGAAACCCCGACGGCTCATGACCGCGCGAATAGAGGCGACCAGCGCCTCCGGCGTACGGTTTTCGCCGATCACGGGCGAAAGCGCGACGGTTTCGCCGTCGCTTGCGAGCAATTGCGCGCCCTTGCTCGCCAGCGTTTCCAGCGTCCATTCCCGCGCCGCGCCGCTCAATTCCGCAAGGATTTCCCGCAGGCGTTCCGTTTCTTCCCGCATCGCGCGCGCCTGTTCCTCCAGCTGGGCGATTTCTTCCCGTTTCCGCTGGGGCAGCGACGCGCGCAGGGTTTCCCTGGCCTGTTTCTCGTCGTTTTTCAGGGTGTCCAACTGCATCAGCAGACCCAGACGCTCCGCTTCGATATCTTCCAGCTGTTCCTGCGCGGCCCGAACGGCGTTCGTTTCCCGGCCGCGAAGCCGGAGATGCGTCAGAAACGCCTGCGCGAACACTTCGTTGCCGCAGAGGGAGTCCAGCGCCTGCCGCTGGGTATCCGGCGCATCCCACGCGCGTTCCAGCGCGGCGTTCAGGTTTTCGATGGGGTTGTCCACCGGCTGGTAATCTTCCGGGTACTCACCCGTCTCCTGATGCGCCGCCCGGATCTGGCGTTCCACCACGTTTTGGAAAGCGTTGCCCTGGCGGATGGGAAGCGGCGGCTTTATCCCCGCGCGCACCAGCGGCGTGCCGCTGAAACGAACGGAATCCGCCGGTTCTCCCGAAGGCTGGGAGACGGCAGAGGCCGGGCCCGCGCCCGCAAGCAGGTTGGCGCCGTCGGAAAGCGGCTGATCCAGCCTGGAGATTTGCTCCTCGAAAGAGACGGTTTCATCCAGAATCGCCAGTTTCCTGCCGATGGGCAGCGCGGGCTCCATAGCCGAACCCGCGGGCGCGACGCGCGCGGGTTCGGCAACCGCGCGCGCAGGGGAAACGGGAACGGGCGCCGGTTCGCTTTGCGCGCGTTCCGCAGCGACGGGAGCGAGCGCGGCGGGCCGGTTTTCAATCGTCCGCGTTTCCGCCGCTACGGGTTCGGCAACCGGCCGCTTCGTTTCGGCAGGACCCGTTTCCGCGGCAAAGGCGGCACGTACCGGCTGCTGCCACGCCGTATCGCGCATATCGGCGGCGGCGGGCGCGGGCGTCCTTCTTTCCACGCCGCGAAAATCCGGCAAGGTAGGCGGCGGCGTCTTGTCCGCGGCACGGACGTCCGCTGCGGCCGGGCCCCGCGCTACCGGCGGTTCCCCGGCCGGTTCGTATTCTTCCCCGTAAGGCTTGCCGCGGCGCAGCGTTCCCCGCCGCTGCCGCCAGTTGACCGTCTGCTCCGGGTTCCAGTAGAAGGAACGCTCCGCGCCGCCGGGCAGGCGCACGGTATGCAGCAGATAACTGTCGTTGCCGAAAGGCCGCAGCGCCGCCCAATCCGGCGAGGCCCCCCTGTCCAAGGGGCCGTAGAGCACCTGGCCGCGCCGGAACAGCACGCGCGGCGAAAGCGCGACGGAAGCGTCCGCCCCCTCGGCGAACACCTCGAAAACACCGTCGTCCGAGAACTCGCAGATCACATCGGAATAGATGGCGAACTGGTTGCTTTCGCCCTGTCCGGGATCGTAATTCCGGTTCTGTCGAACCTTTGTAAGCTCTTTGCCGCCGCTGAAGAGGTGGAGGGCGCACAGGCAGCCCATTTCACGCATCCGTTCCTTGAAGGTACTCTGCTCCCGTTTATCCGGAACGATGCGCAGGCTTCCCTGATCCGGGAATTCGGCGACCTGGCTGTGGAAAATAACACCTTCCCGCGTACACAGGGGAATAACCCGAAAGATCACGCGCTGCTGATTGTCCTCCTCCAAAAAAGCAAGCGTGATCGTACCGTTAAGTTGTTTCATATTCGCAAAAAAACCTCCAAAAAACCATATAATTACTAATATGCCGGGAACGCTTCAGGTACAAAGTTGTACAATCATAATTTAGTTTAATCTCTACAAACGTTTTCGTCAATAGGTTGCGCGTTGGCTATCCATATATTCCCTTTTTTCTTTCCCGCGGATCTCCGGGCACCCCCGTGACCTGTGTAAATTGTTTCCGTTCTGCATTGACATATTAACATTTCTGTCATATCTTTAGCCTGTGCGATCGTTCCCGCAGTCCTTCGAGGAGGTATTCATGAAGATCGATCCCCGGCCCTTCGCGAACCTTTCGTTTTCCCTGCGCCGTATCGCCGCGTGCGCGCTCATCGTCGCCCTTTTCATCGGCTTCGCTCCCCTCGCGCAGGCAGGGGCTGAAACCGTCGGCACGGTAACCGCCCGGGTGGTGCTTCGCAAGACCGCGGATCAGGACGCCAAGGCACTGCAGACCCTGCCCGAAGGCGACGGGGTAACGGTGCTGGGCGTTTCCGGTTCCTGGTATAAAGTACGCTACGGCTCCTTCACCGGCTACGTAATGAAAAAATTCGTCAAGGTGTCCGAAGATTCCGTCGTCGCCAACGCGTCCAAAATAAGCGCGCTGGGGGACGCGCCCGGGGCGCTGCGCGTAGGCGACGAGGGCGGCGACGTGAAAAAGCTCCAGAAAGCCTTACGCATCATGGGTTATTCCGTAAGCGCGGACGGCGTATACGGCGACGGCACCACGGCCGCCGTAAAGCTTTTCCAGAAGGCCGAAGGGCTGGAGGCCGACGGCGTGGCAGGCAAGGCCACGATTACCGCACTGTTCGGCTCCTGCGCAAAAACGGCGGACGTATCCTCATCCGGAGGGGATAAGGCGACTTCCTCCAAGCCTTCCTCGTCGTCCTCATCGTCTTCATCATCATCGTCCTCCTCGTCCTCGTCCTCCGGTAAAACCGTTTCCAGTATCGACGAAATCGGTTCGGCGCCCAGCCCCTGCAAGGAGGGCGACAGCGGCAAGAACGTCGTCAAGATCCAGCAGGCGCTTGAAGTGTTGGGGTACTACAGCGGAAATATCGACGGGGATTACGGCGCGAAAACCATTTCCGCCGTCAAGCGTTTCCAGAAGAACCGCGGCATGAAACAGGACGGGGTCGCAGGGACCGCCACCATCCGCGTGCTGTTCGGTTCCTCCTCCGGCTCGTCCGCCGGAAAGTCCTCCAAGGCGAAGATTTATAAAACCGAGGTGCTGGACTGGTTCGCCGATAACGTATCCTCCGTGATTCCCAAAGGCGCGAAGTTTACCGTGAAAGACGTGCGCACCGGCAAGACCTTCACCGCACGGCGCTGGAGCGGCGTCAACCATCTGGACGCCGAACCGCTGACCGCCGACGACACCGCGGCCCTGAAAACGATCTACGGCGGCGCGTGGAGCTGGAATCGCAGAGCCATTCTGATTTTGTACAAAGGCCACGTATACGCGGCGTCCATGAACGGCATGCCCCACGGTACCACCACCATCGACAACAACAACTTTGAAGGCCACTTCTGCATCCACTTCAAGAACAGCAAGACCCACGGCACCGAAAAGGTGGACGAAGCCCACCAGAAAGCCGTGGCGGCGGCCGGCAAGGCCACATGGTGAAAAAGCGCTGAAACGCCGCTTTGGGGAAAGGGGTCACCCCTTCCCCCGCCTTTTCCCTCCGGCATCGGAGGGATTTCTTTTCATCTGCCGCTGTTATTGAAAGGGAGTCGCACCTGCGGGTGCGGCTAAAGGCACCGAAGGGAAGCGTGTGCCCCTGCCCATGCCCGCAGGCATGGTTTCCCGCACCCGCGGGTACGATTCCTGAAAGGAATGGAATAAAGAAAGGAACCCCTTCCAGCCCGGAAGAGGCTCCGTGAAATGCAGAAACAGCGGCATGTTTCTGCCCGCATCCCCGATGCGGCACCCTTGCGAAACACCCTACGACCTCTTGCGCAGTACGAATCTGAGGGGCGTCCCCTCGAACTGGAAGCTCTTGCGGAAGTGGTTTTCCAGATAACGCTGGTAGGAAAAGTGCATCAGTTCCGGGTCGTTGACGAAAAAGACGAACGTGGGCGGGCAGACCGCCTGCTGCGTGGCGTACAGGATCTTAAGCCGCCTGCCGCCCTGCACCGGCGGCTGCAGGCTCAGCTGCGCGTCCGCCAGCGCCTCGTTGATCACGCCCGTGGAGATGCGGCGGCGGTAGTTCTCAAACACCCTTTTCACTTCGGCCAGTACGGTGTTGGCCCGTTTGCCGGTCAGCGCGGACAGGAACAGCACGGGCGCGTAGTCCATGAACTTGAGGTCGCCTGCCACCTGCTTGCGCATGGCCTCCATGGTGTTGGTGTCCTTCTCCACGGCGTCCCACTTGTTTACCGCAACGATCACGGCCTTGCCAGCGTCCAGTATCAGCCCGGCGATCTTGGTGTCCTGCTCCGTCACGCCATCCTGCGCGTCCAGCATCAGCAGCGCCACGTCGCAGCGGTCGATGGCGGCGATGGAGCGCAGAACGCTGTACTTCTCCAGGCTCTCCTCCTCCACCGCCTTCTTCTTGCGCATCCCGGCGGTATCGATGATGTTGTAAACTGTGCCGTCCGTATCGGTAAAAAGCGTGTCGATGGCGTCGCGCGTGGTGCCGGGCACGTCGCTGACCATGGTACGCTCCTGGGCCAGCAGGCGGTTGCACAGCGAGCTTTTGCCTACGTTCGGCCTGCCCACCACGGCCAGCTGGATCACGTGCTGCTCGTCCTCGCCCTCGTCCGGTTCCGGCGGCGGCAGGCGCTTCACGATCTCGTCCAGCAGGTCGCCCAGGCCCAGCATGTTGGTGCTGGAAATAGCGATGGGGTCGCCAAGGCCCAGCGTGTAATACTCGTACAGGTTCTGTTCCTGCCCCCGGGAATCCACCTTGTTGACCACCAGAAGCAGCGGCTTGCGGGTCTTGCGCAGAAAGTCGGCCACTTCCCCGTCCTCGTGGGTAAGGCCCTCGCGCCCGTCGCAGAAGAAGCAGATCACGTCCGCCGTATCCATGGCGATCTGCGCCTGCCGCCGCATCTGGGTAAGCATCACGTCGTCGCTGCGCAGGTCGATGCCGCCGGTATCGATGAGGGTGAAGCGCCGCCCCGCCCATTCCACGTCCGCGTACAGCCGGTCGCGCGTAACGCCGGGCGTATCCTCCACGATGGAGATGCGCCTGCCCGCGATTTTATTGAAGAACGTCGATTTGCCCACGTTGGGGCGGCCCACGATGGCCACCAGCGGCTTTGCCATGCGCACTCTCCTTAACAGTCGGCGGGCCGCCCGCGCAGCGCCGCGTACAGGTCGTAACCGTCCTCCACCACGCGCACGGGCGCGGGCAGGCGGCGTTCAAATTCGGCAAACGTCATGTCGTCCAGAAACAGGTCGCGCTCGTGCCGGAGCATGTTGTGGCTGATCAGCACCGCGTCCGCGCCGGCCAGCGTTTCCGGTGTCAGCTGATCCAGCGTGTCCCCGCCCGTCAGCAGCCCCGTCACGGTGACGCTCTCGCCGAAGAACCGGTTGCGGATCGCCGCCACGCGCACTTCCGTGTTTCGCGGCGCGAAACGGTTGGCCAGCCGTTCCATATTCGGCGCGGCAAGCGTGCCGGTGACGAGCACGTACGTACGGTGGGGCGGGTTCGCGTCGTTCTGCGCGCCGTCATCCTCCTCCGCCCCGGCCAGTTCTTCCTCCAACTGCGCCATCAGTCCCACGCCGTTCTCAATCTGCGGGTAGCCCTCGTACCATTTGGCGGGCGGCACGGGCGTCCCGCTCAGGCAGAAGAACTCGTCGCTGGGGAAAACAAAGGTGGTGCCGAATTCCTTCCGGCACTCCTCCTGAAAGGGCGCGAGCCGCGCAAGCAGCGCCCCGGCCGCATCGGGGGTGAACGGCGTCAGCGGGGCCAGCCCCTCGCGGAATTTCGTAAGGCCCACCGGTACTACCGCCACGGAAAGCGCGGCGGGCCGGAGCGAGCGCAGATCGTAAAGCGTTTTCATCAGCGCGTCGCCGTCGTTAAGGCCGGGGCAACAGACGATCTGACAGTGGAAGCGGATGCCCGCGTCCTTCAGCCGCGTCAGCCGCTGCATAATGTCCCCCGCGAACCGGTTGTTCATCATCCGGCGGCGCAGATCGGGGTCGGTGGTATGCACGCTCACGTACAGCGGGGAAGCGTGCCGCCGGAGAATGCGCCCGAATTCCGGCTCGTCCACGTTGGTCAGGGTGATGAAATTGCCCATCATCAGTGAAAAACGCCAGTCGTCGTCCTTCACGTACAGGGTTTCGCGCATGCCGGGGGGCATTTGGTCGATGAAACAGAACACGCAGCAGTTCCGGCAGGGACGCGGCGTCAGCCGCATGCTTTCGCCGAAGCGGAGGCCCAGCGGCTCCCACTCCTCCTTGCGCACGGTCAGGGTTTCCCCGCGCCCGTCCGCCCTTTTCAAAGCAAGCGTGAATTCCGGCCGGGAGGTGAGCGCCTGATAGTCGATCTCGTCCCGCACGGGCTCGCCGTCGATGGAAACGAGCCTGTCGCCGGGTCGAAGGCCGCACCGTTCCGCCGGGGAACCGGCGGCGACCCCCGTGATCTCCTGTTCCATGCCTTGACCCCTCCGTGTGCCGCCTTCGGCGTGTCTGCGCCGCGACGCCCGTCCGTTCGGAAAGCGGCGAATATTATTATCCTTCGTTTAAGCCGGGAAGTCAAGCGCCGCCGGGCGGACGCGCCGCAAAGGCGCAAAGCGGCGGTTTTCATCAAATTCTAATGCAATGCCTGTTTACGCGGGGCGTTTCCGGTGCTATGATGAACGAGTGATTTGCACACGTGTTCTAATCTGATGTGCAATACACCTTCCTCCGGAATATCGCGGGAGGGAGACAACGCAGAAGGAGACGGAAAAGCTTATGAAGGATTCGGCGACGCGCCAAAAAATTCTGGACGCGGCCATCGACAGCATCGAGAAGAACGGCATCGGCAACTGCACCATCCGCAACATCGCGGAGGAAGCAGGCATCACGTTTTCCTCCATCCTGTACTACTACGAATCGAAGGAGCAGCTGGTCGACGCCGCCATGCGGCAGGCGGTCCGCCACTCCATAGACGACCTGCGGGAAATTTGGAAGACCCGTGCGGACGACCTTACAGCGATCCGGGAAATGCTGCTGTTCCTGTTCGACGGCGCAGTGAAGTTCCCCGGCATCACGCGGGCCAGCCTGCACGGCCTGCTGATGAACGGGGACACCGACGGTCCGGCCCCCCTGCAGATTAACGAACTGCTCCGGGGAGTTCTCGACGATATGGCTGAAACGCACGGCCTCCCGCGGGACGAACTGTCCCTGAAAGTCTCGGGCGCGATCTCCACCGTCTTTTTCCTGGGGATTTCTCCGCAGGCCTTCGCCGGATGTTCCGGCGTAGATTTTTCGGAGCCGGAAAACCGCCGCAGGATGGTGAACGGCCTGACGGACGGCCTGCTGGAACCTTAGCCGGGCTGCGGCGAACGGGATTTGAAGCATGCATTGATCCTATGAACGAACGGAGGATATCGGATATGAATACGGCAATCGTCACAGGCGCAACATCGGGCATCGGGCTGGCCGTTTCCATGGCGCTCGCGGCCGAAGGGTGGCGCGTGCTGCTGGTGGGCCATACGCAGGAGAAAAGCGAACAGGCGCTGGCTGAACTCAGGGCGCGGTTCCCCATGGCGGAAGCCGCCTGTTTCCACGCGGACCTGATGCAGCAGCGGCAGGTCCGCGGGCTGGCGGACGAACTGAACGGCTATCTGAACGCCCATTGCGGCGGGCGCCTGGAAGCGCTCGTGAACAATGCCGGAGCCGTGCGCCGCTGGTACGCCACCACGGAGGAGGGCTACGAGCAACAGTTCGCCCTCAACCATCTGGCGGGTTTTCTGCTCACCAGCCTTCTGCTGGAGCCGCTGCGGAAGGGCGGCGGCCGGATGCTGCTTACGGGAAGCGGCTCGCACAAACACTGCCGCGTCCGTTGGGACGACGTTATGTACCGGCGCGGGCGGTACAGCCTGCTGGGCGCGTACAAGCAAAGCAAGCTGTGCAACCTCCTGTACGCCGCGGAGTTCAACCGGCGCCATGCCGGCGAGGGCGTGCGGGCCTACGTGGTCGATCCGGGGCTGGTGAACACGGAGATCGGCTTCAAACACACGGGCGGGCTGGCAAGCGCCGTATGGGCCCTGCGCGGGCCGAAGGGCGCGCCGCCGGAAAAGCCCGCCGGGACCTATGCGTTCCTCTGCGCCGCGCCCGCCTCGGAAACGGAGTTATACTATTACGCCTGCAAACCGGCCCCTTACGACCGGCACGCGAAGAGCGTCGCCGACCAGAAACGGCTTTACGAACTGAGCGAAAAACTCTGCGGCCTGACCGCGTAACGGAGGGAGAAACATGACCGTATTGATCACGGGCGCCTGCGGCGGGCTGGGCCGGGCCATGGCTACCGAAGCCGCGCGACGCGGATACGAACTGGTATTGACGGACGTTTCCGCCGCCGGGCTGGCGGCTTTCCGGGAAGGCCTTCTGCGGCAGTACGACGTGAACGCCGAAACGTTCCCGTGCGACGTGACCGACCCGCAGGCCGTGGCGGCGCTTTTCACCGAAATTGAATGCAGGGGCATCCGGCTGGACATGCTCTTCAACATCGCGGGGATCGATTACGAAGGCGGGTTCCTCGACATTCCCTGCGAGCGGGTGATCGACATCGTTCGCGTGAACGTCGAGGGTTCCATGCGCATGATCCACGGAGCGCTCAACCACCGCAGGCCGGGCGGGCGCTTTCACGTCGTGGTCGTGTCCAGCCTCGCGTCCCTTTACCCTATTCCCCTCAAGGCCACGTACGCCGCTTCGAAGCGTTTCCTGCTGGACTTTTCCGCCGCGCTTTCCCGGGAACTTTCCGAAAAAAACGCCACCGTGCTCACGCTATGCCCGGGCGGGCTGGCCACCACGCAGGGCGCGCTGGATGGCATCGACGCGCAGGGTTTCTGGGGAACCGTTACGACCAACAGCCTGCCCGCCGTGGCGCGCCGGACGATTGACAAAGCGCTTCTGGGCAAACGCAGGTATGTTCCGGGTACGGTAAACCGGATCTTCAGCGTACTGGGCGGCCTCGTGCCGCGCAGCGTCGTTACGAAACTGCTGTACAGCCGGTGGTCCCGGGCGCGGGAGGGCCGCCCCGCGGGAGAGCAGGTCGTCGGGTAGGCCGCGCCGTCCGCACTTCTGTTCCTGCATTCCGCACCGATGCCCCGCCCCCGCGTATGCCGGGGCGGGGCATCGGTCTCTGATAGCGCCGAAAAGGTGGCGCTCCTTTAATCGACGCGGCGGCGCGGCCGACCGCCGGTTTCGTCCGCAAGAGCGATATGCACAAAAACTGCATGAATTGTCATGAACGGCACACCGCTTTCGCGGTCGCGGGGCGGGTGATAAGCGCTTTTTACCCGCTTCGCATTTTTTATCCAAAAGCGAAATCTAAACGTTAATTTAGTCATACCTAATAATTTTGTCTTGACAAAATTGTGGATCGAGAATACCATATTCCAATAGAAGGCAATGGCGATACCTATCTGCCGCACGAGAGGCGATAGCGTAGCGGCAATGATGCCAAAGCATTAATATGCTTTAAATTTATAGGGGGGAGGGTCGGAAACCTTTACGTTCGTCGGAATGTAATATCGTTCTCCAGACAGGGTTGAACATTGCATTCGCATCACGAAAAACAAGGAGGAATCGTTTTATGAAGTCCGGGAAACTTATTGCGATTTTGCTCAGCATCCTGATGGTCATGACCGCCATCCCCGTCGCCGCGAGCGGCGAAGCGGCCGCCACCGACAAGCTCACGCTTAGCGGCGACCCCATTACGATCACGCTGTGGGATATTGGAACGGACGAGCCGCAGAAATCGATCCAGGAAGGCGCCGTGGCGCGCTTCATGGCCGCTTATCCCAACGTAACGGTCGAAGAGACGCACGCGCAGAACGACTCCTATAAAGAAAAACTGATCATCGCCATGAGCTCCAACCAGTGCCCCGATATGTACATCCATTGGGGCGGCGGCCCGATGATCGAATACATCAACTCCGGTTTTGCGGCGGATGTCACCGATCTGTACAACAAGTACAACACCGTTGACTTCCTCCCCTCCGCCGTTGCGCAGTGCACCTACAACGACAAGATCTACGCCATCCCCTACGGCGGCCTCAGCGGCTGCGGCATCTTCTACAACAAGACCATCTTCGAGAAGGTCGGTATCGAAGTGCCCACCACCATCGCCGAGCTGGAAACGGCCTGCGACAAACTCGTAGCGGCCGGCTACATCCCCTTCTCCCTCGCCAACGGCTCCAAGTGGACCGGCTCCATGTACTTCATGTATCTGGCCACCCGTTTCGGCGGCACGGAAGCCTTCGCCAAGGCGGTTGACGGCACCGGCGCGTTCACCGACGAAGCGTTCATGTACGCCGCCCAGACCATTCAGGATTGGGTCAAGAAGGGCTACTTCCCCGAAGGCACCAACTCCATGAGCACGGACGACGGCATGGATCGCCAGCTGATGTATCAGGAGAAGGCCGCCATGATGCTGCACGGCTCCTGGCAGGCTCGCTCCATGAAGAACGACCAGCCCGACTGGTACGCCGCCAACATCGGCTACTTCGCGTTCCCGGCGCTGGAAACCAGCACCTATCCGCAGAACATCGTCGTGGGTACCTCCATCGGCAACGGCTTCTCCTTCAACTGCGACGGCGAGAAGCTTAAGGCTGCCTTCATCCTGGCTACCCAGTACTTCAACGATGCCACCTACAACCAGGAACAGCTGGATTCCAACACCATTCCTTCCATCGTCGGCATGGGCGACAGCCTCGAAGATCCCTGCATGAAGCAGATCTGGGCCGATTTCTCCGCTGCTCCCGCGGTGCAGCTGTGGTACGACCAGTACCTGCCGCCCGAAGTCGGTGAGAAGCACAAGGATCTCTGCCAGGATATCTTCGGACTCACCATGACCCCACAGGAAGCGAACCAGGCTCTCCAGGATGCCATGGCCGCGTACAACAGCAAGAGCAAGTAACACGCTGTCGGCGGCGATTGCGGAGGAGTCTGCATTCTAAGCGAGTAAACGCGATTGCGGCCTTCAGATACTCTCTGGAGGCCGCAATATTCAATCATTGCCATAGAAGGTAGGGGAGCTTGATGGTAGGCAGGCAACCGATGCTATCGTTACTGAAGCGGCGGCAAAGGAGCACCGCGGTGGCTGCGGCGTGCTTCCTTGCACCCGTTATCATCCTGATGTTGATCTATATCGCATACCCGATTGTTGAGACGTTCCATACCAGCCTGTTCGAGTGGAACGGCATTTCGCCGGACCGTAAATACATCGGCATGGCCAACTGGGAAGGATTGCTGCAAGACAGTCGTTTTTGGCTGGCATTTTCCAACAACATCAAAATCATGATTTTCTCCATCCTGATCCAGATACCGATCGGGTTCCTGCTCGCCACTTTTCTGGACGCGGGCGGGAAACGGTTCAACCTCTTCAAAGTGCTCTGGTTCCTTCCGCTGCTCATGTCGTCCGTGGCGATCGGCTTCCTTTTCCAGTACGCGCTGGCGACGAACGGCGGCCTCGTATCCTCCATTTCCAATTTGCTGGGTGGTAAAAACATCGATCTTCTCGGTTCGCCGGATCTGGCTTTGTATACGGTCATCGGCGTTATCGCGTGGCAATACATTCCCTTCTATATGGTTTACTTCGTCGCCGGTTACAGCGGCTTCGACGACCAGATCTACGAAGCGGCGCTGATCGACGGCGCCAGCCGTTCCAAGTTCGTGCGGGCCATTGCGATTCCCATGATGAAACCGACCATCATTTCGGCGTGTATCCTGTCACTGATCGGATCGCTGAAATACTTCGACCTGGTTTTCGTCATGACGGGCGGCGGCCCCGGATACGCCACGGATTTGATGGCGACCTACATGTACAGCACGTCGTTCAAGTATTTCAAGATGGGCTACGGTTCCACCATCGCGGCCGGCATGTTCATCCTGATCACCACGATCGCCGTGCTCGTACGCAGGGTGCTGTCCGGAAAGGGGGACGACTGATATGCGGCTTGTGGCAAAAGACGATAAGAAAAGCCAAATCGCATGGGTCATCGCTTTCTTTCTGGCCGTCTTATGGCTGTTGATCGCGTTCATCCCTTTCCTGTACATGGGGCTCAACTCGTTTAAAGGCCAGTTTGAAATGCTGGTCAGCGGTATCTTTTCACTGCCGGAATCCCTGAGCCTCGCCAACTACGAGAGCGTCATCGAAGGCGGGTTCATCGGATATTTCCTCCGCAGCGTCATCGTAACGTCCGTATCGCTGGGCGTGCTGGTGATACTGTCCGCATTCGCGTCCTATCCCCTTTCCCGCATGAAGTTTAAGCTGCGCGGTTTCCTGTACGGGCTGATCATCGCGTGCATGTCCATCCCCATGCACGTCACGCTGATCCCCGTGTTCAAGATGTCCACCGCCTCCGGCCTGTACGACACCATCTGGGCGCTGCCGGGCCCGTACGTGGCTTTCGCCGTCCCGATGTCCGTGTTCATCCTGACGAACTTCATGAAGGGCATCCCGGCCGAAATCGAGCAGGCGGCCGAAATCGACGGCTGCGGAAAATACCGGAACTTCTTCGAGATCATCATTCCGCTTTCCAAAGCGGGCATCTCCACGCTGTGCATCTACAACGGCATCAACTTCTGGAACGAGTTCGCCTTCGTTAAAACCCTCACGCAGTCCGCCAGCGCGCAAACGTTGCCGATGGCGCTGAACAATTTCAAGGGCGAGCACTCCATGAATATCCCCGTGATCCTGGCCGTTCTGACGCTTTCCGCGCTGCCGATGATCATTCTGTTCTGCATCCTGCAGGACAAGCTCATCAAAGGCATGACGACCGGCGCGGTAAAGGGCTGAGCACCGCGAGCGGAGCGGTAACTTCCCAGGGAATTACTCCGGGAGCGAAAAAGCCGGACCATCCGAAGAAGGCGGGCCGCTGGCGAAGGCTGGCGGCCCGTTCGCCCGCATCGGGCGCGTTTCATCCCGAATCGGAAGCGGCAAAGGAGAGATCAACGTGATTCAGGGAGTTTTCGCGGCGATGATGACGCCGCTGGATTCCACGGGGGCGCCGAACCTGGAAACGCTTCGGGCGATAACGGAGTTCACGATCGCCAACGGGGCGGGCGGGCTGTTCCCGGTCAGTACCGTGGGCGGCATGATCCATTTGAAGGAAACCGAGAAATTCGATATCGTGCGTACGGTGATCGAGCAGGCACGCGGGCGGGTGCCCGTGTTCGCCGGAGCCAGCGCTTCGGATACCCGCGGCGCGCTCCGGCTGGCCGACCGGTACGCGGAGCTGGGCGCGGACGGCTGCGTGCTTACCGCCCCTTACTATTTTCCCTACCCGCAGGACGTGATTCTGGAAGGCCTGCGCTACGTGGTGCGGCACAGCGGCCTTCCTGTGCTCCTGTACAACATTCCCAAGTACGCCGGGGAGATCACGCTGGACAGCATGCGTTCGCTGATTCGCGAGCCTAACGCGGTCGGCATCAAGGACTCGTCCGGCTCCATCGCGTACCTGCTTCGCCTGCTGGCGCTCCGGGACGGTTCGGGCCGCGGCGATTTCTCCGTTTTCGTCGGCTGGGAGGAAATGCTGCTCAGCGCGCTGCAGCTGGGCGGGCAGGGCTGCATGACGGCGTCCACGGGGATTTTCCCCGAGATCATGCGCGCCGTCTGGGACGCCGCCGCGCAGGGCGACGGGAAACGCGCGCTTGCGCTGCAAACCCTGATCGCGAACGCTACGGGCGTATACAACCGCCTGTTCTTCCCGCTGGGTTACCATTGGGCGATGGAGGCGCGCGGTTTTTCGATGGGCCCCTACCCCGTGTTTTTCGACGAGAACCGCTACGAGGCCGAGAAAGAGGAAATCGTCCGGACGGTTCGGCAGACGTTGGACGCCTATCGGGCGCTGGCATAAGTAAATCTCTTTACCGGTACGCGGCCTCGCGTTTCCGGCAGGGGTCGGGCTTCTTTCAGCCGGAACATGCTCCGGCCGAAAGAAGCCCGGTCCCTTTTCTCTTTGCGTTCCGCAGCCCGGTACGCGCGGCAGGGCCGACGGAACATTCGTTACAATATCACCCGATCCCTGTACGCCTGTTGACCCCGTATGCTATAATGATGTGTCCCGGAGCCGCCGGGCGGAGAGGGGAAACGCCGGGATGGAAACGCCGGTTTCCGGGGCACGGTTGATCCTGGCTTCCGGCTCGCCGCGCAGACGCGAGCTTTTAGCCTATTTAGGGCTCCCCTTCGCAGTGGTTCCCTCCGCCGTGGAGGAGAACGCCGCCGGTTCCGGCCCGGAGCAGGTGGCCGCGCTGGCAAAAATGAAAGGCGCGGACGTATGGGCGCGGCACCCCGGTCTGCCCGTCCTTTCCGCCGATACGCTGGTCTGTCTGGACGACCGGGTGCTGGGCAAGCCCGCCGACGGGGCGGACGCGCGCCGGATGCTTTCCCTGCTTTCCGGCCGCTGGCACGAGGTACACACGGGCGTCTGCCTGCGCACGCCGGACGGCACGCTGCGCGAACGGGTGGAAACGACCCGGGTTCTGTTCCGCAGGCTCACGCCGGGCGAGATCGCCCGTTACGTCGCCACCGGCGAACCCATGGACAAGGCGGGCGCGTACGCGATGCAGGAAATCGGCGGCGCGTTCGTGGAACGCATCGAGGGCAGCCCGACCAACGTCATCGGCCTCCCGTTGGCCGCCGTGGCGCAAATGCTCGGGGACGCGGGCGTCATTCCGGGAGATGAATAAAGAGAACCGGCAGCCGAAACGTTTGGAATCATCAGGAACGGATGTGTGAGGAATGGCTTTCGCAGCGCATGATCTGGGCATCGATCTGGGCACCAGCAATACGCTCGTTTACGTCCGTGGCAAGGGCATCGTGGTCAGCGAGCCGACCATCGTGGTGGTGGAAAGCTCCCACGAGCGCAGGGTCCGCGCCGTAGGCGACGACGCCAAGATCATGCTGGGCCGTACCACCGAGGGCGTGATGGCCGTACGCCCAATGCGCGAGGGCGTCATCACTGATTTCGACATGACCCAGATTCTGCTGCAATACTTCACCCGCAAGGCCATCGGCTCCAGTTATCTGCTGAAACCGCGCCTGTTCCTCACCTATCCGTGTTCCATCTCCAGCATCGAGCAGCGCGCCGTCATGGAAGCCGCCCGCATTTCCGGCGGGCGTAAGGTCTACCTGGTGGAAAAGCCGTTTGCTTCCGCGCTGGGCAGCGGCCTGCCTGTGTTCGACCCCAGCGGCTGCATGATCGTGGACATCGGCGGCGGCACCACGGACGTAAGCGTCATCTCGTTGGGCGGCGTGGTGATCAGCCACTCCATCCGCGTGGGCGGCGTGAAGATGGACGAGGCCATTATCAACTTTATCAAACGCGAGTTCAACATTTTGATCGGGGATCGCACCGCCGAGGAAGTAAAGCTGGACCTGGGCGCGGCGCTCCCCATCCGCGAGGAGCGGCGCGCGCGCATCCGCGGCCGCGACATGGTGACCAACCTCCCGCAAACGACGGAGATCACTTCCTCCCAGATCTATCAGGCCATCCACGAGCCGTGCGTCGCCGTTTTAAGCGCCATCAAGTGGGTGCTGGAACGCACTCCGCCGGAGCTGGCCGCGGACGTGATGCACAACGGTATCTACATCACCGGCGGCGGCGCGCTGCTGTACGGCATGGACCAGATGATCGCCAGCGAACTGGGCATCCCGGTGCTTTTAGCCAAGGAGCCCATGGACTGCGCCGCGCTGGGGCTGGGCAACATCATCGAGAACTTCGACCTGCTCCAGCACCTGGGGCGCACCAATTTTCTCAAGCAAGGCTGACCGGCCGGTTTCGGGCCGGGCGGAACGCCGGAGGATAACGAATGAGCCAGAAGGCACCCAAGCCCAAGGTGGAGCGCAGAAAAAGAGCGGATACCGGAGCCAAGCACCTGCTGCGGCGCGTGATCGCGGCGGCGGTCGTATTAACGCTTCTGCTGCTGGCGGGGCTGCATATCCTGGGCCTGGTATCCCGCAGCGAAAACCTGAAGGATGCCTTCCAGGTTCCGGAGCACGCCGTGGCCGGCGTGCTTACGCCCATCCAGTCCGGGTTTTCCAGCGTCGTGGAGTCCGTGGTCAACTATCTGTACAAGCTCAAACTGCGCGCCAATCTGGAGCTTGCCTACAACGAAGTGAAGGATGAAAACGAACAGCTCGTCTACCAGGCCATGCTGGCGTCCCAGCTGCAATATAAGCTGTCCGTATATGAGAACCTTTTCGACGAGGTCTCGGTCAACGAAAGCATGAACCCGCTGGTGGCCACCGTCATCGACCGGGAACTGGGCAACTACTTCTCCGTATTCACCATCAACAAGGGTTCGCGGGACGGCGTGCAAGAGTTCATGGCCGTAACCATGGAAGGCGCGCTGGTGGGGTACACCTACAACGTGAGCGCCAACAAAGCCAGCGTCCGCACCATCATCGACAGCCAGGCCAGCATCGCCGCGCTCATATCCTCCACGCGCGATCAGGGCACCGTACGCGGCACCCTCGGCGTGGACGGAACCGCCATGTGCCGCATGTACTACCTGCCGGACGACCATCTGCCGCGCCCGGGGGATACGGTCGTCACCTCCGGGGTTGGCATGTCCTTCCCCAAGGGCATCCCCATCGGCACCGTGCGGGAAAGCACGCGCGGCATGGAAAGCAATAAAAGCTATATCGTCGTGGAGCCTTCCGCCGACTTCGAGCACATCGAATACGTCATCGTTCTTCGCTACCAGCCCGAGGCCGAGGCCATCGAGAGCCGCACCAACAGCAACGCGTCGCTCTCCTTCACCCCGCTGGAAACCGCCAAGCCCATTCCGACCATTCTGATCGGTTCGGATTTCTTCCAGCTTGCGCCCACGCCGCAACCGACCGGCACCGCCTCCCCCGCGCCCGGAGAAAGCGATACTCCGACGACCGTAACGCCCGAGGCGCAGCCCACCCCCGCCGCCACGACCAACAGCGTGGAGTACCAGGTGCCCAGCGGCCAGGAAACCCCGAGCACTTACGGCTTCACCCTTGCGCCGACCGATACCCCCTCCCCCACGCCGCCCCCGCTCGATATGTCCGTGGAGGCTGATGAGTAGTGGTAAAAAAAGGTATCAAATTCGCCGTTCTCACGCTGCTGTGCTACCTGCTGCAATCCACCGTGGCGGCCTACATCCCGCTGGGGGGCGTGGCACCCAACATCACGCTGGCGTTATGCGCCGTCATTACCGTGGCGATGGGCCGGAAATACACCTTCGTCATGTCCGTTGTGACCGGTTATCTGCTGGAGATCATGCTGCCGTCGCTGGATTACATCAACCTCGTCCTTTACCCCGTATGCGCCATGCTGGGCGCGCTGGCCTTCTCGGATAAAAGCGAACGGAAGCTGGAGGAGGAGCGCTCCACGGGCAAACGGGCCGCCAACCTCCCCCCGCATATCCGCACTCTGCTGTGCGCGCTGCTGAGCGTCGGGATTTTTGAAACCGTCAACCTGCTTTATATCTACCTCAACGGCATCCAGCTCGACGGCGGCCATTACCGCCGCGCGCTGATCTCCGTTTTGTACTCCGCAGCGCTGGCGGGCGTTCTGCAGTTTCCCATTCGTTGGTGGTTCGGCGTGTATAAACTGCAAAAAGCCCGGTAGCCACCGTAACTGATCCATTTGACGATCGCCGCCGCGCGCGCCGCCCATTTTTCGGGCGTTGCGCGGGCACGGAAAGGAGTCGCTATGTACGGTTCTCCCAAGCGCCAGCTGGACAGGCAGGCGTATAACCTGAAAGCCCGATATCTGGTGTTTTTCGGCATCGTGCTCGCGATGTTCGTTTATCTGGTGCTGGGCCTTGCCAACCTTCAGCTCGGCTCCGGCGAGGAATACGCCCTGAACGCCGAATCCCGCCGCACCACGAAGATCATGCTGCGCGGCAGCCGCGGGATGATCACCGACGCGGACGCCGTGATCCTCGCCAAGGACGAAATGGTCTACAACGTCACCTTCTACCGGGACGCTTCCCAGAACAGCAAGGACGATTACGCCGCCTTCACCACGTCCATTTCCGACGCCATCGACATCATCGAGGCCAACGGCAACCAGCTTTCCGTGAAATTCATCATTGAGCGCGATCCGGATACGGGCGATTGGCGGTTCAATTTCGGCTCCGGCGTCAGCGAGGCGGTGCTGCAGACCCGCGAAAGCCAGTGGCGGAACAACAACTACTACTCCACCACCAGCGTTCCCACCGCGGCCATGACCATTGAGAAGCTGAAACAGCGCTACCAGATACCGGCCGACATGAGCGAGGAAAAGATGCTCAAGGTCATGGCCGTCTTTTCCGAAATGCAGATGAACCTGTACAATTCCCAGCCCGTCGTCATCGCCGAAGACGTGCCTTACGATACGGTCATTGAAATCGAAACCCGCTCCATGACGCTGCCCGGCATGGAAGTGGCGGTGGGCACCAAGCGCGTTTACCCGCGCAGCACGCTGGCCGCGCAGGTAATCGGCTACATCGGCGCGATCCCTTCCACCACCAAGTGGGAGGAACTAAAGGCCAAGGGTTACAAGTACAGCGACGACATCGGCCTGGACGGCATCGAATCCTCCATGGAGGACTGGCTGACGCAGGACAGCGACGCCCGGCAGGGCTACAGGGTCGTAGAGCGGGACAGCGTTGGCAAGATCACGCGGGAACTGGAATACGTGAAACCGCAAGACGGCAACAACGTCAAGCTGACCATCTACGCCAGCTACCAACAGCAGGCGGAGCGCGCGCTGGCGGAAAACGTGGCCAACGCCCGTGAAAAACAGGAAGCCAAGCTGATGGACAACACGTGGCTGGAAAGCAACAAGGCCGACATCGAAGGCCGCAACTGGATGAAATATCCGCTGTCGCTGGCCGACCGCGCCGCCATGATGGTCATCGACATGCAGGGCCGGGTGCTGGCCATGGCCAACTACCCCACCTACGATATCAACGCCCTGGTGGCCGGCGGCACGGAGAGCCGTCAAATCCTAGGCGACGACCGCAACGTGCTGATGAACTACAACATCCACGCGCGAGGCACGCCTGGTTCCATTTTTAAGATGGTCTCATCCCTGGGGTCGCTGCTGGAGGGCACGCTGCTGCCCAACGAGATCATCAGCGACGCGGGATATTTTACCCTCTTCACCAACGACCTTACCACGGCGCCGCGGTGCTGGATCAGCGAAAACCTGCGCTGGAAGCACCAGAACCAGACCATCATCCAGGGACTTTCCCACAGCTGTAACTATTTCTTCTACACGCTGGGCGCACGGCTGGGCGAAACGCGGCTGTACCAGTACGCCTCCGAATTCGGCCTCACCAGCCGCACGGGCGTGGACCTGCCCGGCGAGGAGCGCAGCGTAGTGGGGTGCCAGACCAGCCTGTACGACCCCGACAAGGCGATGGACGAAGCTTCCCAAGATACCGCCGTTCCCATCATCGTGTTCAACTCGCTGAAGAAGCACCTGAAAAACCAGGGCGCCATCCGCAACATCACGTACAGCGACGAAAGCCTTAACCGCTGCGTGAAGCGTCTGATGGACATGGCCGTGAATACCGCCCAGACCGACTGGGTCGTGAGCATGCGCCCCATCCTGATGGAAGAGCTGAACATGACAAGGGAAATGGTCTACCTGCAGTCCGTCATCGGCGACGCGTACAATTACCTGAACGATATCAAGTGGGGCGGCGCACAGACCATTCAGGTGGCCATCGGGCAGTCCATCACGGTGGTCACGCCCGCCGCCGTAAGCCGGTACGCGGCGGCGCTGGGCAACGGCGGCGTGGTGTACAACCTGATGATCGTAGACAGCATCACGTCCCCCGAGGGCGACATCCTGAGCCAGCGAACGCCGACGGTTTTCAACACCTTCGAGGGCGCGGGGGAATACCTGCCGCTGATCCTGGAAGGGATGAAAGGCGTTGTGGACGAAAGCGGTACCGCCGAAAAATACTTCCGCACCTGGGAGTACCGGGACGACGTCTGCGCAAAGACGGGAACGGCCGAGGTTACCAGCATAGACCTTGAAAACAACGCGTGGTTCATTATGCTGGCCCCGTATGAAAAGCCGGAAATCTGCGTGGTCGTGTTCATCCCCAGCGGGTACAGCGGCGGCGAGGCGAGCCTCGCGGCGCGTGATTTCGTGAAATGGTACCTG
>CAZCCZ010000027.1:638-41329 GCA_964497495.1 uncultured Oscillospiraceae bacterium | reverse complement strand
GACGCGCTCCCCGCGACGCGCGTGCTGACCGAGGAAAACGTGTTCGTGATGACTGAAAAGCGGTCGCTCACACAGGATATCCGCCCGCTGCGCATTGCGATCGTCAATCTGATGCCCACCAAGGAAAAAACTGAGACGCAGCTTCTGCGCCTCATCTCCAACAGCCCCCTGCAGGTGGAGATCACCCTGCTTCGCACCGGCACCTACGAGGGCACGCACGTGTCCGCGGATTATCTGGACACGTTTTACCGCACGCTGGACGACGTGGAGGACGAGTTTTTCGACGGCGTCATCATCACCGGCGCGCCGGTGGAGCGGCTGGACTTCACCGACGTCCTTTATTGGGAGGAACTGACCCGTATCATGGACTGGACGGACCGGCGCGCGTTCAGCACCCTGCACATTTGCTGGGCGGCGCAGGCGGGGCTGTACTACCATTACGGCATCAACAAATACCCGCTGGAAAAGAAGCTTTTCGGCATCTACGAAACGGCGCTCACCGACCGGCGGGACCGGCTGCTTTGCGGGTTCGACGATACGTTCGTGGTGCCCATGAGCCGCCACACCGCGCTGGATGAAGCGGCGCTGGCCAAATGCGACGATCTGATCGTGCTGGCCACCTCGCCCGAAACGGGCGCCGCGCTGGTGCGCAGCCGGGACGGGCGGCGCGTTTTCGCCACGGGCCACAGCGAGTACGACCGGGATTCCCTCGCGCACGAGTATTACCGCGACATCGGCAAGGGCATGGCCATCGACCTGCCTCAAAACTATTTTCCCGGCGACGACCCCGACCTTCCGCCGCTGATGCGCTGGCACGCGCACGCCAGCCTGTTGTTTGCCAACTGGCTTAATTACTTCGTCTACCAGGAGACGCCGTACGAGCTGTCCAAGGGCCTGAGCCCGTTGGACACCCACCCGGAATACCGCGTCCCGGACAAGAAAGCCTGACGCTTCCCCTTCGGGGGAAAACGGGCGAAAACGAGGAGCGTAACCCATGAAAATCGTCGATTTACTCAGGCAGGACGGCGCGCGCCTGAGCTGCGAGGTATCCCCGCCCAAGGAGGCCGCCCGCGTGGAGGAAGCCGCCGCCACCGTGCGGCGGATTATGGCTTTCAAGCCCGCGTACGTCAGCGTGACCTACGGCGCGGCGGGCAAGACCCCGCACTTCACCCGGGAGATCGCCGAAACGGTGCAGGCGTCCGGCGTAACGGCGCTTGCGCACCTCACCTGCATTAACGACCCCGTTTCCAAGGTCGGCACGGTGCTGGACGAGCTGGAAGCCGCGGGCGTGACCAACGTGCTGGCCCTGCGCGGGGACATCCCCGAGGGCGCGGCGTTCCCGGCCGGCGACCATTTCACCCACGCGGCGGAACTTGTGAGCTTCATTAAGAAGCGCGGCGGCTTCTGCGTGGGCGCGGCCTGCTACCCGGAAGGGCACCCGGAGGCCCCCAACCGCACCGCGGACATGGATTACCTGAAGGCCAAGGTGGACGCGGGCGTGGATTTCCTGAACACGCAGATGTTCTTCGACAACGCGACGCTGTACAACTTCATGTACCGCGCGCTTCGCGCGGGCATCCGCGTGCCCGTGGGCGCGGGCGTGATGCCGGTGGTTAACGCCAAACAGATCAAGCGTATCGCTTCCCTGTGCGGGGCGACGCTGCCGCCGCGGTTCTGGTCCATCGTGGACCGTTTCGGGGACGACCCCGAGGCCATGCGGCAGGCGGGCGTGGCCTACGCCACGGAGCAGATCGTGGACCTGATCGCCAACGGGGTGAACAACATCCATCTGTATACCATGAACCGCGTGGACGTGGCGCGGGACATTTTCGCAAACCTCGGCGCGATCATCGGGCGGTAAGCGCCCCCGGGATTCCGAACCTGAAAGGAGCAACGAACATGCAGCCCTTCTTATCGCTCTTTTCCCAGCGGCCCGTTTATTTCGACGGCGCGATGGGCACCCGCCTGCAGGCGGTCGGGTTAAAAGGCGGGGAACCGCCGGAAAACTGGAACCTGGAAAATCCTGACACCGTAAAGGAAGTGTACCGCAGTTACCTGCGCGCGGGCGCGGACGTGGTGACCGCCAACACATTCGGCGCCAACCCGCTGCACCACCCGGATAACTGGGAGGCGCTGTTCGGTGCGGGCGTCCGGCTGGCGAAGGAAGCCGTGGCGGAGGCGGGGCGCGCCGCGTACGTGGCTATGGATTCCGGCAGCATGGGAAAGCTGATTAAACCGCTGGGGGATTTGGAATTTGAGGACGCCGTGACCCTCTACCGCACCGTGGCGCGTGCGGGCATCGGCGCGGGGTGCGATTTGCTGCTGGCCGAGACCATGACCGACCTGCGCGAGGTGAAAGCCGCGGTGCTGGGCTTCCGCGAGGCGCTGACGGAGGCGGGCGTAACCCTGCCGGTGCTGGTGAGCCTTAGCTTCGACGGGAACGGCAGGCTGCTGACCGGCGCGGATATCGAAGGCGCTGCGGCGTTGCTGACCGGCATGGAAGGCGTGGACGCGCTGGGCATGAACTGCGGCCGCGAACCCGCGGCGCTCCTGCCCAACCTGAAACGGCTGCTGGCCGCGGCACGGGGCAAGCCGGTGTTCTTCATGCCCAACGCCAGCGTGCCGACGATCGTGAACGGGGAAACCGTGTTCGCCACGCAGCCGGAGGAATTCGCGCGGGACATGGCTGAAGCGCTGAGCCTGGGTGCGTGCGGGCTGGGCGGCTGCTGCGGCACGACGGAAGCGCACATCGCGGCGCTGGTGAAGGCCACCAGCGGGCTACAGCCCGCCACGCCTTCCGCGCCGGACGATGGGGACGGCCTCGCGCCTACGGTGGTTTCCGGGCGGAGCGGCACCCTAACGCTGGGGCCGCGCCCCGTGATCATCGGCGAAAGGCTTAACCCCACGGGCAAGAAGCGCATGAAGCAGGCGCTGAAAAACGGGGAGATCGACTACCTGCTTGGCGAGGCAACGGCGCAGATCGAGGCGGGCGCGGACGCGCTGGACGTGAACGTGGGCCTTCCGGAACTGGACGAGCCCGCGGTGCTTCGGCAGGTCACGGAAGCCGTGCAGGGCGTTACGGGCGCGCCTTTGCAGCTGGATACCGCCGACCCGGCGGCGCTGGAGGCCGCGCTGCGCGCGTATGTGGGCAAGCCCCTCGTCAACAGCGTGAACGGCAAACGCGCCGTGATGGACGCGGTGTTCCCACTCGTGCGTAAATACGGCGGCGCGCTGGTGTGCCTGCTGCTGGACGAGGATGGCATTCCCGCCACGGCGGACGGGCGCGTTACGATCGCGCGCCGCATTCTGGCGGAGGCCGAACGGTACGGCGTGCCGAAACGGGATCTGCTTTTCGATGCGCTCACCATGACCGTCGCCACCGACCCCGCCGCCGCGCGCGTGACGCTGGAAACGGTGCGCAGGCTCCACGACGAGCTGCGCGTAAAGACCGTGCTGGGCGTGAGCAACGTAAGCTTCGGCCTGCCGGAGCGCGGGGTGATCACCTCGGCGTTCCTGAGCATGGCGCTGGAACGCGGGCTTTCCGCCGCGATCCTCAACCCGCTGGACGAAGGCGTGCGCGCTGCGTTCGAGGGCGCCTGCGCGGCGCTGGGCTACGACGAGGGCTTCGCCCGCTATCTGGCCCGGTTCTCGGGCGCGCAGGGCGTCGCGGCGGCAGGCGCGAATACCGCGGAAGCCGCAGCCGCGCGGGAAGCGGTACGGCTGGCGGGCGAGGCTATCCGCAAGGCGGAAGCGGCGCTGAACGTGCCCGTGACGGAGACGAAGACACCCGCGCCGTCCGCCGCGGCAGCGCAGCCGGAACGGAAGCCGGAGGAAACCGAAGCCGAACTGTTCAGGGCCATTCTGCGGGGGCTCACCGGGGCCGCGCAGGAGGCGGCCCGCCGCCTGTTGGACGGCGGGGCCGCGCCGCTGGCCGTGGTGGAAAACGGCGTGATCCCGGCGCTGACCGAGGTGGGCGCGCGCTACGAGCGGGGGGAGTTCTTCCTGCCGCAGCTGATGCAGAGCGCCAACGCCGCCAAGCAGGCCATCGCCGAAGCCACCGCGCGGATGCCGGACGCCAAGCCCGATCCCGGGCTCACGGTGGTGCTGGCGACTGTCCACGGGGACGTGCACGACATCGGCAAGAACATCGTGGCGACGCTGCTGACCAGCTACGGCTTCGGCGTGATCGACCTGGGGCGGGATGTGCCGCCGGAAACCGTGCTCGTCGCAGCCAAAGAGAGCGGCGCGCGGCTGGTGGGCCTTTCCGCGCTGATGACCACCACCGTTCCCGCCATGCGGGAGACGATCGAGCTATTGCACAGGGAATTGCCCGGCGTACTGGTGATGGTGGGCGGCGCTGTGCTGACCCCGGAGCTTGCGCGCGATCTGGGCGCGGACGGGTACGCCGCCGACGCCATGGGTTCCGTGCGCTATGCGGGCGAGGTGCTCAAGGCGCGCTGAGACGCGCGGTTCAGCTTGCTGAAAAGGGCCCGCCTGCTTTGTCGTCTGCGCCGCAAAGGGCGGTCACGTACGCCCGTATACGCTCCCGCCCTTACGCGGCTTGACTTCGCGCATCCGAATCTTTTTGAGCAAGCTGCGGTTGGATGCCTGCGAGGGGTTTGTCAACGATAGGGGGCCGCCTTTTCGGGAAAGGCGGCCCTTTCTCTTATGGGTGTTCAAACGCAATCGCCGGTAAGCCCGGGATGTTCGACAATCGAAGCGACCCCTCCCCATGCGGATTAAGCGGGCTGCTTGCGTCCGCTTCGCCCGCGATTTGACAGACGCGGGGCCCCCGGCTACAATAATACGTGTGCGCGCCTTTACGCGCGCGCCGAGGGAGACGGAACAACCATGCCGAGCATCCGACGGTTGGCGATTCTGGGCAGCACCGGCAGCATCGGCACGCAGGCGCTGGACGTGGCCGCGCGCCACGCGGAACGCTTTCAGGTGGCTGCGCTTACGGCGCGGGGCAGCGCGCAGGCGCTTTTCGAGCAGGTGCGGCGCTTCCGCCCGATCATGGCCGGGCTTACGGACGGGCGTTTCACCCTCGCGGACGTGCCGGACGATTTGCGCTTCTGCCGCTGGGTTTTCGGGCCGGATGCGCTGACGCAGGCGGCCTCCCTGCCGGAGGCGGACGCCGTGCTGGTGGCCGTGGTGGGCATGTGCGGGCTGGAAAGCGTGCTGACCGCGCTGGCCTGCCGCAAGCGCGTGCTGCTCGCCAACAAGGAAGCGCTGGTGGCGGGCGGCAAACTGGTGACGGATTCGGCCCGCGAGGCGGGCGAGAACGCCCTTCTGCCGGTGGACAGCGAACACAGCGCCATTTTCCAGTGCTTGCAGGGCGCGCGGGGGAACGCGCCGGAAAAGATATACCTTACCTGCTCGGGCGGCCCCTTCCGCACGTGGAGCAAGGACCGCGTGGACGCAGCGACCCGGGAGCAGGCGCTTCGGCACCCCACCTGGTCGATGGGGCGCAAGATCACCGTGGACAGCGCTACCCTGTTTAACAAAGCGCTGGAAATGATCGAGGCGCGGCACCTGTTTCACGTGGAACCGAATCGGATTCAGGTGCTCATCCACCCGCAGAGCGTGGTGCACAGCGCCGTGGGGTTTGCCGACGGCGCGGTGATCGCCCAACTGGGCACGCCGGATATGCGCCTGCCCATCTTGTACGCCATGGCCTATCCGGACCGGCTGCCTACGGGCGGCGAACCGCTGGACTTCTTCGCATTAAAGGAACTTACTTTCGAGCGCCCCGATCCCGCGCGCTTCCCCGCCCTCCGGCTGGCGGAGGAATGCCTTCTGGCGGGCGGCGCGGCCTGCTGCATCCTGAACGCCGCCAACGAGGAAGCTGTGAACCGCTTTTTACAAACGGAAGGCGGGAACGCCATGACCGTAGGTCGAATTGTTGCCGTGGTGGAGGAAACCCTGAACCGCGTGGGTTCCCTGCCCGCCGACACGCTGCCCCAGGTGCTGGAAGCCGACCGCCGCGCGCGCGAAACGGCCCGAAGCCTGCTGGGTTGACGCGGAACCGGGCGGATACTGTGCCCGGACTTGGAGGTTGACGAATGACGATTTTCTATATTTTGCTGGCGATCGTGCTGCTGGGCGTGCTGATTACCGTACACGAGTACGGCCATTTCGTAGCCGCGCGGCTTACGGGCATTGCGGTGAAGGAGTATTCCGTGGGCCTGGGGCCCAAGCTGGTGCAGTGGAAGAGCCGGAAATACGAAACGCTCTTCACTATCCGGCCCATCCCCGTGGGCGGCTATTGCATGTTCTACGGGGACGAGACCGACCGGCAGAACGCGGACGACCCCCGCGCGTTCGACAAGGCGAAAGTATGGCGGCGGATGCTGACGGTGTTCAGCGGTCCGCTGATGAACTTCGTGCTGGCGTTCGCGCTGGCTGTGGCGCTGATGGCGGGGTACGGCTATACGGTTTCCCAGCCCTACGTTGCGGACGTGGAAGCCTCCATGCCCGCGGCTGAGGCGGGGCTTATGGCGGGCGACCAGCTGACCGCCGTCAACGGGCAGCCCATCGCCGTGGGGGACGCTTCCGCGCTCACCGAGGCCATCGATAACCTGAACAGCGGCGACAGCTTTACCCTTACGGTACTGCGCGACGGCGAAACCCTCACCTTCACGATGGCCCCCGTGTGGGACGAGGCCGCTGGCCGCAGCCGCATTGGTATCGGCATCCGCGCGTACGCGCCGCTGGCGTCCGGGCAGATCATTCCCGCTGCGTGGAACGGGTGCGTATCCGCCTCCACCGCCATTCTGGATTCGTTGGGCAAGCTGGTAACCACCGGCGAGGGCGCGCAGGACGCCGCCGGCCCCGTGGGCGTGGTGCAATTGGTGGCGGAGCAGACGCAGAAGGGCGGCCTGGAGATATTCCTGAACCTCGCGGTCATCATCAGTATCAACCTGGGGCTCGTTAACCTTCTGCCCATACCGGGGCTGGACGGCAGCCGCCTGGTGTTCATGCTCATCGAGGCTGCGCGCCGCAAGCCCATCAACCGGAAAATAGAGGCTGCGGTTCACCTGGCGGGCTACGCGCTGCTGCTGGGCCTGATGGTGTTCTTCACCTTCCGGGACGTGGGGCGCATCATCACCGGCTGAGGCCTCGCTTTTCGGGCGGGGCGGCGGAGTTGTCCGTTGCCAGCGGGCGCGGAACCGTGTTATAATGGTTGAAATCGGACGAACGGCGCGCCGCCGGATCCGTCCGCGCCTCGCAAGGAGGATCGGGTTTGATGAAGGCCGCCTTGAAGGAAACGTTCCGGAAAAACTGCAACGTGCCCAACACGCTGACCATGATCCGCATGCTGTTGATCCCGGTCTATATCGTCCTGTTCGCCGACGGCCACAAATATGCCGCGCTGGCCGTTTTCCTTGGCGCGTCGCTGACTGACCTGCTGGACGGCATGATCGCGCGGCGGTACCACCAGATCACCGATTTCGGCAAGCTCATGGATCCGTTGGCGGACAAACTGATGATCCTTACGGTCATGTTCAGCATGGCCATCGGTAACGACGCCATCCCGGCGGTGGTTCCCTGGGCGGCGGTGGGCATCCTGCTGGGCAAGGAACTGCTGATGATGGTAGGCGGACTGCTGATGCTGCGCCGCAACATCGTGGTGTATTCCCATTTCATCGGCAAGGCGGCGCACTGCCTGTTCATCGCCGGGCTTACGGCGACGTTTTTCCACGACTGGTTTTTACGGGCCTGCGCGGGCTGGTTCATGACCCCGGACCTGCTGCTGCTGTGGCTGGCGGTGGCCTGCACGCTGTACGCGCTGGTTTTTTACGGGGCGGACGCGCTGAAAAAATGGAGACGGGCCGGGGAATAACCGGCATCGGCAGAAACGGCAAGCCCGCCCGAGCGGCGGGCTTTTCCAAACCGTGCGCGCCGCCCGAATCTGCGCTTGCGCCGCCCGCCCCGCCATGGTATCATCGTTGCATGCGCGAAGGAGCGCCGAAGGGACTTGGGATTATGCGGGGCAAACTTACACAGGAGGGGCGCGGCCACGCGCTGGCCGTGGTCACCATCCTGATCTGGGGCACCACGTTCATCGCTTCCACGCTGGCGCTGCGCACGCTTTCCCCCATCGAACTGATCACCATCCGGATCGCGCTGGCCACGCTGGTGCTTACGGCGGCGTATCCCCGCAGGCTGAAGCTGGTCAACCGCAAGCACGAGTGGTATCTGCTGGGCGCGGGGCTTTCCGGCGTGACGCTGTATTTTCTGTTTGAAAACAGCGCGCTTACCTACACCAGCTCCGCCAACTGCAGCGTTATCGTTTCCACGGCCCCGTTTTTCGTGGCGACGGCCACGCACATCGCCTTCAAAGAGGAAAAGCTGAATCGCTCGTTCTTTTTAGGGTTCGTGGTCGCCATGGCCGGCGTGTGCATGGTGTCCTTCGCGGGGCGCGAACTGAAATTCAACCCCCTGGGGGACGTGCTTTGCATCCTCGCGGCGGCGTCCTGGGGCCTTTACTCGGTGTTCATCCGCAAGCTGGAAGGGTTCGGGTACAACACGATCCTGATTACCCGCCGCATCTTTCTGTACGGGCTCCTGTTCCTGCTCCCGGCAGGCGCGCTGTTCGGGTTCTCCGTTACCCCCGCCGACCTGCTGAACCGGGATACGCTTTACAGCGTTCTGTTCCTGGGGCTGGTGGCCAGCGCGCTGTGCTTCGTCACGTGGAACACGGCGGTGAAGCTCGTGGGGCCGGTAAAGACCAGCGTGTACATCTACCTGATTCCCGCCGTCACCATCCTGTTTGCGCGCCTCATCCTCGGCGACCCCATCCATCCGCTGGCCATGGCGGGCGCGGCGGTGACGCTGCTGGGCCTCGTCATCAGCCAGCGACGCCAGCGCAGGCTGAAAGCGGAAGGGTGAACGCCGCCGCGTATGGTGGCAAACGGTGCGAAATAATGGTATAATACAGCCGCGGCCGATCGTTTGAAGGCGCGCGGGAGGGAGACAACGCCATGTTCGGACGGTTCATGAATAATTATTTCTACGGGAAGAGCGGCAAGGGCGATTATACGAAGGAAGATCTGCCCGGAACCCGGATGCAGCTCTTTTGGGAGACGCTGCGCACGCGGTTCAGCGGGCTGATGCGCCTGAACCTCATCTACGCGGTGGCGTGGCTGCCCGCGCTGTTCGTGATCGGGTACCACGTGATGCTTTTGTACTCCGTAGTCGTCAATCTGGCCGACCTGCAGGCCCAGGTGGACGCCGGCACGCTGCTGGCGGCGGACTTCGCCTCCCAGCAGGCGCTGTACGTGGAAGGCGTCAAGACCATCCTGTTCCGCGGACTGGTGTTTCTGATTCCCGCGCTGGCGATCACCGGGCCGTTTACGGCGGGGCTGAGCTACGTGACGCGCAACTGGGCACGGGACGAACACGCTTTCCTCTGGAGCGATTTCAAAGACGCGCTCAAGGGAAACTGGAAGCAGGGGCTGATCACCAGCGTGATCACGGGCCTCGTGCCGATCGTGGTTTACGTCTGCTGGGTGTTTTACGGGCAGATGGCGCAGGGCAACCCGCTGTTCGTCGTTCCCCAGGTGCTGACGCTGTTGTTGGGCCTGATTTGGCTGATGAGCCTTATGTACACGTACCCGATGATGGTGACCTACCGCCTGCGTTACCGCGACGTGCTTCGCAACAGCCTGCTGCTGACCATCGGCCGCCTGCCCGCCACGGTGGGGCTGAAGCTTCTTTCCTGCCTGCCCGTGGTCATCGCCGCGGCGGTAAGTTACCTGACGCCGTACCTGCAATGGGCGGTGTTGATCTGTCTCCTGTACTACGTGCTGCTGGGCTTCGCTTTAAGCCGCTTCGTGGGGGCGAGCTACACCAACGCGGTTTTCGATAAGTTCATCAACGTGAAGATCGAGGGCGCGCAGGTCAACCGCGGCCTTTATGTGGAAACCGACGAAGACGCGGACGACGCGCCGCAGGACGGCGACGGTACGCCGGAGGCGTGACGGGCTGCCGGCGTTTGGAGGTGAAGCGATTGTATACGGCTTTCGCATCCGTATACGACAGGCTGATGGCGGGCGTGGATTACCCGGCGTGGGCGGCTTATTACCGGACGCTGCTTTCCCGGTACGGCGTCGAAAAAGGCGCGCTGTGCGAGTGCGCCTGCGGCACCGGCGGGCTGACCCTTCCGCTTTCGGCCATGGGCTTTGCGATGACCGGGGTGGACCTTTCCGAGGAGATGCTTTCCGAAGCCGCCCGGAAGGCCCGCGCCGCGGGCGCGGCGATCCCGTTCGTCCGGCAGGATATGCGCGAACTACGCCTGCACCGCGGGGCGGACGGCGTGCTGTGCACCTGCGACGGCGTGAATTACCTGCCGACGGAGAAGGACGTGCTCGCCTTTTTTTCTGCGGCGCACGCGGCGCTCCGCCCGGGCGGCGCGCTGGCGTTCGACGTGAGCACGCCTTACAAGCTCGAGCATGTGCTGGGAAACAGCTTCGTCGGGGACGAGACCGCCGAGATCGCCTATCTGTGGAAAAACCGCTGGTTTTCGAAAACCCGCTGCGTGCGCATGGAGCTTTCCGTGTTCGCGCGCGTGGAGGGAGAAATCTACCGGCGCGTGAGCGAACAACAGACCCAGTACGCCTACGGCGCGGACGCGCTTGCCGCGCTGCTTGCGCGGGCGGGCTTCGCGGACGTTTCCGTTTTCGGGGACAGGACGTTCTTGCCGCCCGCGCCGGATGAGCAACGCTGGCACGTCGCCGCGCGAAAACCCGCGGCGCCGCGCGGCGCGGATACGCCGTAACGCGCGGCCGCGACGGCCTGCGAGGAGCATACGATGGAAAAGACGGATACGATCCTGCATTTCACCCTTTCCGACGGCGCGGTGCGCGGGCTTCTGATCAACTCCACCCAAACGGCTCGGGAAGCGCAGCGCCTGCACAAGGCGACCGCCGTGGCCGCCGCCGCGCTGGGCCGCGCGCTTACCGGCACGGCCATGCTGGCCGCCATGCTGAAGGAACCGGACGCTTCCGTAACCCTGACCATCGACGGGGACGGCCCGCTGGGCAAGCTCCTCTGCGTGGGCGGGAGCGGCACGGTGCGCGGATTGGCGGACAACCCTTCGGCCTTCGTGCCGCTGAAAGACGGCAGGCTGGACGTGGGAAGCGCCGTGGGGCGACGCGGGCGCATGAGCGTGGTGAAAGACCTGCGGCTTAAAACCCCCTATATCGGACAGGTCGAGCTGCAAACCGGGGAGATCGCCGCCGACCTTGCCTACTACTACGCGCAGAGCGAGCAAAGCCCGTCGCTGGTCGCGCTGGGCGTTTCGGCCTCGGATACGGACGTGGGTTCGGCGGGCGGGGTGCTGCTGCAGCCCCTGCCGGGCTGCCCGGAAAGCGTGATCGCCGAGCTGGAACTGCGTTCCCCCATCTTCGGGGATATCGCTTCGGAACTGGCGTACGAAACGCCGGATACGCTGCTGCGCACGTGGTTCGAGGGGCTTAAGCCCGTGGCGATCGCGGAAACCCCGCTGGCCTACCGCTGCCCCTGCAGCACGCAGCGCATGGAGCGCGCGCTGATCTCGCTGGGGGAGGAAGAGCTGAAACGCATGATCGCCGACGAGGTGGACGGGGCGGAACTGGTGTGCCACTTCTGCAACAAGCGCTATGCCTTCACCACGCACGACCTGCTGCGGATTTTGAACCGCATCCGCTGATTCGTCGCCCTGCCAGCGATATTCATTCAATCAGGAGAGCCGACATGAGTGAGAGAACCGGGGAAATCGTCAAACTGCAACGTTCCAGCGCCTACTGGGTAGGGCGCGCCGACCGTCACCGCCGCCAGGGCAACCGCCGCCGCGCGGCGGCGCTTTTGCGGCATGCGGTGTCGCTCGCGCCCAGGGACGGCGAGCTGCGCGTGGCATACGCGCGCACGCTGCAGGAAATGGAATGCTACGAAGCCAGCAACCGCGCGGCCTTCGGCGCCCTGACGCTCGACCCCAAACAATACGCCTGCTACGGGCTCATCGGCCGTAACATGCTGGCCCTGGGGCACGAGCAGGAGGCCGTGGACGCTTTTTCCCGTTATCTTTGGGCGGCCAGGCAGTCGGGGGACACCGCCGAGTACGACGAGGAACTTGACGAACTGGAAGCCGCGGAGGACGACCGTTCCCGCCTGCAGGCACGCTATGAGACGCAGCTGAACATCGCCGGGCGCAGGCTGGCAGCCGGGGATTACGCCCGCGCGGAACGCGCGCTGGTCCGCGCCCGGCCCGCACGCTGGTTTGACGAACGCTACGATTCCCTGCGTTCGCTTTTGCTGCAGGCGCAGGGAGACCCGAAAGGCGCGCTGCGTAGCGCGCAGCGCGCATGCCGCCGTTACCCGTACAGCGCGCGGGCGCGGTGCACCCTCGCGGGTTCGTACCGTCTGACCGGCAAACGCGCGAAGACGGCTTCGGCGCTGCTGCGCGCGGCGCTGTGCTGCCGCAGCGCGCAGGACGAACAACTTTTCTGCTATACCGCCGTTAACCTGGGCTTTCCGGAACTGGCGCTCACCGTGCTCCGGCGGTCGCTGAAAACGAGCCCGGACAGGCTGCCCGCGCTGTTCAATACCGGCGTGATCCTTCTGAAGCTCGGGCGGTTGGTCGACGCCGAACCGCTAATCCACCGCTGCCGGGACCTGGACCCGACGGACATTCCTTCCCGTTGCACGGGCCGCACCGTGGAGCAGTGGCGCGTGCTGGAACTGAAGCCCCGGCAGGTGAGTTACGCGGCTAAAGCCCTTCCGTTCTACCCCATGCTTTCCCCGGCGGAGAGCAACGATTGTCTGGCCCAACTGGCCAAGGCCTTCGGCAAGGGCACGGAGGCGTTTTGCAAGCAGCTGGAAGAGGACGAAGCCCTGTACGATCTGTTTCTGTACGAGTTGGGCAATCCGGATCATCAGCTGGGCCGCCTGATTCCGCTGGTGGCGGCGCACCTGTCCCCGGAAATCGCCGAAAGGCTGCTGCGCGAGGCGCTGGTGCAGCCCACCCCGGACGACAGCGTGAAGCGTTACGCCGCCGCGGCGCTCGCGGGGCTGGGGGCCAAGCCGCCTTTCGTGGTGTGGCACGCGGGCCGCATCGCGGAAATCGACCCCTGCGTACAGAACGGGAGGGACGCCAGCGTTCCCCACGCCATGCTGCTTCGCCGTCTGGTGGACATTCAGCGCGCCTCGCACGACCCGCGCATGATGACGCACGCGTTGTACGCCCTGCATATCTCGGATGCCCGCAGACGCAACAAGATCATGCACGACACCAAGGGTATCTACCGCGCAGCGCTGGAACAGCATTATCTGATGACCTACGGCCTGCCGGAAACCGATAGCCTGCGCACCCTGATCCGCTATAACGCCAACGACAGGCGGCTGATTCGCAAGGCTTTCCGGCGGCTGTGCAGTTTTTTCCCTTTACCCGGAAAATAACGGGGGCGAAGGAGGATGCCGATGAAACCCATCGATTTCGACCGGTACTTCACCGAGGCGCTGGACGCCTGGATGGAGAAGAACAGAAAGAAATACAGGCGTCCCGAAGACATGGAGGACGCCGCGCCGGACGTATACCTGGAATGGCTGGCCACCCCCGCGGACTGGCTGGACGGGGTTGCGCCCGGGGACTATTTCGGCAGGTTCACGGACGCGGGGGAACTGGTGGCGCTGCTGACGGAATACGTGAAGGAAGGCGTGCCGGTGCCCGACCCGCTGCTTAACCACATCGAGGAACTGGACGGGGAGGAACCGGTGCTGGCGCTGCTGCGGGATTCCGCCGCGCCCTGCGAGGCGCGGATGCACGCCGTGGCGCTGCTTCGGCAATGGGACAGCCGCGCCCCGATGGTGGATTATCTTCGCTGGCAGGTGGAACGCGGCGTTGACGAGGAACTGATGGAAAACGCGCTGGAAAGCCTGCGTATGATGGGCGCGGAGGTATACCGGCCCGCGCTGACGGCTTTCCAGGCCGCGGACGAAGCCGGAAAGGAAGCGCTGCTGGACGTGCTTGCCGATTTTCCCGCGGACGATCAGGTGCTGTCTTTCGCGCTTAAACAGTTCCGGGAAAAGAAGGGGAAGCGCGCGCTGTACGCGGGATATCTGGGTAAACTGGGGGACGACCGCGCGCTGGAACCGCTTCTGGACGTCGCCGAGGGCAAGGACGTTTCCTATATCGACTTCATCGAAATCCGCAACGCCATCGAGCGGTTGGGCGGGGAAGCGCCCGTGCGGGACTTTTCGGACGATCCCACCTATCTGGCGGTCAAACGATTGCAGAAACGGTGAATCCCATGGCGTAAAGACAGCCGGCGTCGTTTCGACGCCGGCTGTCTTTGCGCTTATCGAGTTTGCGTCGGTATTTTTCGCCTCGCCGCAGGCGCTGCGGACGCCTGTGCTTCCGGACGGCGGAGATCACGGCACCGGGCGCGTTACGGCTTGAAATAATGGTCGATCTTCACGCAACGGTCGTTCTGCAGCTGGTATTGCAGCACCCAGATCTTGCTGTCCGTCGTCTTGCAGGTATACTGCACGGTGCGGGTGCCGTCCTCGTTTTGCAACACTACCCCTATGTTGGGATCGTTGTAGTAGAGGTTGCGGCTTTTGTCCTGGTTGGGAAGCATGCCCATATCCTTATACGCGGCGACGATTTCCTTTTCGGTGCTGCCAAGCCCGACGCCGCGCGGCCCCGTGGCGGCCTGTCCGGTCATTTCCACGCGCACGAGCTTCCACTCGTTGGCGTCCAGAATGAACACGGCGTATCCCCACGGGTACTCCAGGTGCTGCGCGTCGTTCTCCATCGTCAGGTACTGCGTCTCCAGCGTCGTCTTCGGTTGCCCGAAGGCGTCCTCAAACTCGCCCAGCGACGTGCCGATCAGCTTGAAGCCGCTGAACGTATCCGTATCGCCGTATATATCCATCGGGTAAGGCTTGGCCTTGAACATGTAGCCGACTTCCAGCGTGCTGGACTGCTTGCCGTAGCCGTTGACCGCGATCGCCCGCAGCGTGACCTTGCCACTGGGAAGCTGAATGGGGGTGCCGTCGAACACGGGGCTTACGCCGGGGTCGGGCACGGAGCCGTCGATGGTGTAATAGAATGTCTGGGCATCCTCTTTTGCCAGCTGTTCCTTGCTTTTCGCCTTTCGCTGCGCCGGCGTCTGCGTGTTGGGGCCAGCGCGGAGGCTTACGGTACGAAGGCCGGAATAGGTGTTGGGGGCGAGGTTGCATTTGGGCGCGGGCGGCGAGGGGTAGTAGACCGTGTAGGATACGCTCATCACGTCGCTTACCAGGTTCTCCACCACGCAGACGGCGCGCAGGGTGTAGGTGCCTTCCGGTATGATCACGGTGTTGTTTTCCACCAATTTCCCGCCCTTGGGCAGAACCGCGCTATCGTCCAGCGTGTAGTAAATATCGTATCCCTGCGGCGAGGTGACGGTGATGCTCTGTTCCAGTTCGTAACGGCCCGAAAGATGCTTAGTGTCCACTTGGGGCGTGTTGGGAATGAAATCCTTGCGCTGCTGGCGGAAACTGTCCTTGCCGGTGTTCTGGTATGCCTGCAGCATCATGTCCGCGGCTTCGGGGTCCCGGTCGTTCTCCAGTAAAAGGCTCACGAGCGCTGAATACGCTTCCGTCCTGGTTGGGCTAACGGTCTTGGTCAGCTCCGTATACACCGCTTCCGCCTTCGCATCCATGTTGTTCAGTTCGTAGGCGGCGCCCATCAGCATCAGGCCGTCGTAATTCTCCGGGTCGAGGATATCCGCGATGCGGAAGGCCGTGATGGAGTCGTCCATATCTCCCGCGTCCATGTATTCCTGCCCCACCAGCCAATAGGCCTGCGCGGACGCCGAGCCCAACGTTTTCAGCGCCGCCTTGCGCTCGGTCTCGCGCACGGCGTCGGTGCTGGAAGCGAGCTCCAGCAAGGCTTCGTTGGTGGCGACCACCTGCTTGCGCGCGGTCATGCGCTGGCCCGCGTCGGTGGTGCTCATATAAATCAGGTAGCCGACGCCCGCGACGATCGCGAGGCCCGCGCAGACGACGGCGATGAGCATCCAGTTGACCGGATGCCGGGAGACCATCTTCGCTTTTCCGTGCCTGGATACCACCTGCCGCGCGTGACCGCTACCGTGCACCGGCACGCCCCGGCGGGTGTTGGGGCGGCTGGCGAAGGCGTTGAGCATGGGGTTGACGGCGGCCTTTTTCGGCTGGCGCTGCACGCCGCGATCCCGTTCCAGCGGAAGCGGCGAAAACTCGTAATCCCCGTATTCGGGCACTTCGCTGCGCTTCTCGTCCGGAAGGGGCCTGGGCGTGGCGTTGCGGCGGCCCTGCCTGATGGCGCGCACGCCTTCCTCGTCCTGCCGCCCCGCGCCGTGCGCCATCGTACCGCAGACGGGGCAGAAAAGCTCGTCCTCCTGCAGGTAGCTGCCGCAGTGTTCGCAAATCATGAAACGGGTTCTCCTCGCTTTCCAAAGGGGGCCGGAGCGGCTTTACGGCGCAACCTGCGGCGTTGGCGACTGGTTGTTGACCGCGTGGCCGTTGATGACCAGCTGGAACTCCTGCCCCAGAAAAGCCGCCGCCTTTTCGCACATGATGATGCGGGGCATGTAGATGCTCAGGTATTCCAGCACGCTGCTGGAACTGTCCATCGTCAGCGATTGGCGGATCACGCGGGCTTTCCGGTCCACGATCACGTCGTTAAGCTGGATGGCGAAGTTCACGCGGTCGTGCACGTCGCCGGGATCGGGGCGGCCGTTGCGCACGCGGCTCTTGTGCGCGTCGCTCTTGTCGCCGATGACCAGCGCCGCGCTGACGGCGCTGGATACGTTGCCGCTCTCCTCCTCGTGGTTGCCCACTGCGGTGATGATTTCCACCGTGTCCGTGATGCTCATGCCCGCTTCTTTCAAAATAGGGAACAGCAGGATCGCGCCGTTGGGCCCGTGGTCGTGCCGGTTGATGCTGTTGCCCACGTCGTGCACCCAGCCCGCGATGGCCGCCAGCTCGATCTCCCGCTCGCTGTAGCCGAGCGACTTCAAAATGTAGCTGGCCGTGCGGCTGACGAAGCTCAGGTGCCGCGGCCCGTGGTCGGTGTACCCCAGCGTTTCCAGGTACCGGTTGGCCGCCTTCACCAGCGCGCGGATGCTTTCGTTCTTCTTGATTTCTTCCAGTGTGATCATATGTCCTCCGGCGTTTGACCGCCTCTGCGTATGCGCGTCCCGTCGCACCGCCCGGCGCGAAACGGCCCGCGTGTTCAGTATACCATATCCGCGGGGTCACGCAAAGCAGCCGGACGTTTTCCGCCGTGCCGTCCGGCGCGCGGCTTTGTAAAATCTTGCCCTTCCGGGGCACGGAAGCGCGCCGGAAAACGCGGACGCCCGCCCGCCGGCGCGACCGTGGAGCCGTCAGATGTCCCAGAGACGTTTCATCGCCGCGAAGGCGCGCACGTAGCCCGCGAACTCGTCGCCGTCGGCCAGTTCGTTGTCCAGCACGGTGTCCAGCGCGATGGCGGCCGCGGGTTTCAGGCGCACGACCTGCGGGTTGGCGTCCCGCTCGAAGGCGTTGCCCAGCAGCTTTTCGCCCGCTTGCGGGAAAGCGGAGTAGAAGGCCTGCAGGTATTCCGTCAGCAGGCTCCGGCGCCTCTCCGGCGAAACGGTGAGGGCCTGTACGGCGCCGGGCTCTTCCCCGCCGTGCACGCTGCTGCGCAGGCGCGTGGCGTCGGTCAGCAGGCCGCGGGCCACCTCCTGTTTGGGGTGGCGGCTTTGCACCAGCAGCAGCTCCCGTACGGGATGATCCGGGTTGAGGCCCGAAAGCGCCAGCCGGAACAGCTTGCTGCGCGTCTCCCGGTCGAACACCTTCAGAAACTGCCCGCCGTTGCCCGCCACGCAGATTTCCATGCGCGGGGAGAGCAGCGCGCGGGTCTCCCCGCTTGCGTCGCAGCGGTCCAACAGCTCCCCGCACAGGCGGAACAGGAAGCCGAAGTGCAGCAGCAGCAGGCTTTCCAGCAGGCTTACGCGGCCCTCGCCGCGGATGGCGGCCATGACGTCGGATATGCCCTGGCTGTGCCGCGCGAAGAAGGCGTCCAGCAGGAACACGTTCTTCTGCCGCGCGCGCAGCGAATTCTGCCCCGCCGCGAAGGCGCGCGCCATATCCCCCACCAGGGAGCGCAGTCCGGGTTCGGCGTTGGCGAAATCGGCCACGAATTCCGCGCGCCGCCGGGCGGAAAGCGAATCGAACAAAATCTGCCGGCAGCCCAGCAGCAGCGAGGTTTCGATGGTGGCTTTGGCCTCGCCGCCCAGCCACACGCTCAGGTCGGTGGTGCCGCCGCCCACGTCCATGTTCAGGTATCCGTTCCTGGCGTTGACCTCGTTGCGGTAGCGGAAATACAGGCCGTCCGCCTGGTTCTCGTGCGCGAAGAGCACGGCGGGCACGCCATCCGTAAGCGGCACGCCCGTTTCGGCGGCTACTTCCCGGGCCAGCGCGCGCACCATTTCCAGATAGGCTTCCTGCCGGTATAAGGGCATGGCGTTGGGCATGGACACGCGCCAGCTTACCGACGGCGAGCCGGACAGGCGCGCCGCCAGCGACGCCTGCATCAGCGTCTGCTTGAGGAACAGCCGCAGGCAGCGCACCACGTAAGGCTCCTCGCTCCATTTCAGGTCGTAGTACAGCGCGTTGGGGTTTTTCCGAAGCAGCGCGGCCAGGTCCGGCGCGTAGTAGATGTGCCCGTCCAGCAGCGGCGCGACCCAGTTCTTTTCGTCGTCGCTGAACATGTCCATCACGCTTACGAAGGTGGAGGGCCGCTGTTCGTCCGGGCAGCATTGCGCGGGCAACAGCTCGTCCGGCAGAAGCGCGTCGTCCTCCGGACGGCCCCGAAACACGGTTTTCAGCAGCTCCGGCGCGAGCGCGGCGGGGCGTACCTGTTCCCCCTGCCGGAGCATCACGGTGGTGGCGTTGGAACCGAAATCCACGGCGACGGCCGCGGGCGCTTCCCGCTTAAGCAGCGTCACGGGATCGTCGTTGGGTAGCGCGCCCAGGCCCAGCTTGCCCCGCGCCAGCGCGATATACAGCGGCCAGGCGCGGGTGCGCACGGTCTGCCAGCGGTACTCGGCCTGTTTTTCGCCTTCCGCGCCGGCCATGGCCCTGCGCGGCTCGCCCTGCGCCCAGCCGTCTCCGACGGGCACCAGCACGTCCGCCGCGTCCGGCCGCTGGGAAAGCACGTAATAAGCCTGCCACTGCCCGCGCGCGACCCGCGCGGCGGGCCAGCAACGCAACGTGGGCAGGTCGGCCGCGGGCACGCGTACGGCGGCCCCCTGCGCAAATTCCGCGCCTTCGGTATAGACGCGGGTCAGTTCGATCCGGTTCTGGAAGGTGGCGTCCCCTTCGCGGTATTTGCGATCCAGCCGCATATGGGCAAGGATTTTTCGCCCCTGCTGATCTTCGAACGCTTCGAAGGCGAACGCCTCGGCGTGCAGGCGGGGACGGAACGGATCGTCCCCGGCTTCCTCGGCGACGTTGGAAAGCCACAGCGCAAGGGACGCGCCCACGGGCGGCACGGCGTACAGGCCGTCTGCGCCCTTTACGGCGCAATGCTCGTTAAGCACGGGGTCGCCGAAAGGCGGCCCGCCCGCGCACAGCAGCAGACAATCCGAAAACGCGCCGGACAGCGCGCCCGCGTCCGGCAGGCCGGACATTTCGCGGGTGAGCGCAGACAGCGTGGAAGGCACGTCCGTCAGTGGAAGCTGTAGCGACAGGGTGCGATCCCCCGATTCGCGGTAATTGGACAGACGGACGCTCCACTTGCGCAGCAGGTCGATCACCTTGCGGCTGGCGCGGCTGCCCGCGCCGGACTGCCCGGTGAGGTGGTTGGCCAGCTCTACGAAGCGCTTGGCCACGGCGCGGTTCCACTCCCCGTCGTACTGCAACGGAAGCGATATCTCCGCCCACAGGCGCTGGAGCGTGGCCAGTTCCTCCGGCTGGTTGACCGGCTCCAGCAAGTAATGCGGGGAATCGATGGCGAAGGGCCGGCCGTGGAAGGCGTAGGTGGATACGGTGAGGCCGTTGAACTCGTCCGGCGCGCTGGCGTTTTCGGCGGTGAGTCCCTTAAGCAGCGTATTCCGGTTGAGGTCGGAGAAGGACAGCGGCAGTTCCCGCCGCGTAAGGCCGGGCAGGGAGGCGATCTCCATCAGCCCGTACACCGCCAGCGCGCGAATGTAAAGCTCCGTCTGCGCGTGCGCGTCGCCCGCCTCCAGCCGCTCCCGCCAGGAGGCGCGCAGGGTTTGCAGGTCGCCCACGAAGCGGTCGATAAGCCCGCTTAAGGAGGCGTCCGCCGCGTAGAGCGGGCTGCCCAGCTCCGCGCGCTCGTTGAGCGCCTGCAGATAACGCAGGTGCTGTAAAAGCCGCGCGCGGTCGGCCTCGTCCAGAAAAGCGCAGGGATCCAGAAAGCGCTTACGCTCGCGGTCATACCAGCGCACGCATTCCGGCAGGAGGCCGGACAGATCGCCCGGGTTGGCGGCTGGGGCCAGCGCCACGGCGGGGGACAGCATGCCCAGCGTTTTCCTGATCGGTATGCCGTCCTTCTCCGTGGAGAGAACGAACAGCTTCAGCCCGAAGGCGGCGCGGTTCTGGGGCAGCGCCGCCCGCACGCTGTGGAAAAACGCGCCTCCGCCGCCGGAAAGCATGTCCTCGCAGGTCAGTTCCGGCCAGGTGCTGTCCTTGGGCCAGCCGTCCCACAGCAGCAGCACGGCCAGCGTGCCGCGCCAGTTCACCATTTCCTGGTGGCGCATGGCCTCCTCGTGGGGAAGCAGCATCAGGCGGCGCAACTGGGCTTCGCCCGCCAGCACGTCCGGAATGGAATAGCCCACGTCCTCGCCCGCGGTGCGCATGTTGGCCGCGAAGCTTTGAAGCCACTCGTAGGGCTTCTGGTTGCCGTCGCTTACCACGCCCGCCTTCGTCTGGTAGCCGGTGTGGAACCCGTCGTCCATGGCGGGCAGCAGCGTTACGTAGGAGGTTTTGCGATCCAGTTCCGCCTTGTGCGGATCCTGCGCCTTGCGCTTCATACGCTCTCCTCCTCCGAAACGGCTTCCAGCAGCGCCGCGGTGAAACTGGCGAAGGCCGCCTGCGGCCCGGCGCCCACGCGGACGCCTCCGCCCAGCCCGGCCACGGCCTGCGCGGCGGTGCGGCGGTCGGGCACACGTTGCGCCACGATACGGTTCAGCCCGTTCCAAAGCGTTTTGCGAAGAGCCTCCACGGCCTGCATGTCCCGCTCCGCGGCGTCGGTGCCGTAAAGAATCAGCAGTTCGTGCATGGCGTTGAGCAGGGTCGGGTTAAACAGACCGTTTACGGGCGGCTCGTCCCCGGAGAGAGCCGGCTGCACCTGCGCCACGCGCCCTTCCACCGCGCGCACGATGTCCGCGTCCACCAGCGCGATGCGGTCTTCCATGCCCGCGAAAACGCGCAGCATCGCCTCCCGGCGGCCTTTTTCCTGCCGCACGGCCCGCGGGTCGGTCAGATGGGCGTCCGCCCCTTCCATCAGGGCGATGCGCTCGTCCTGCTCGGCCAGCGCCTGCCGCTGGGCTTCCAACTTCTCCACGCGGGCTTCCTTTTCCGCCTGTAGCGCGGCGAGGAAGGCGTTGCCGCCCACCGTGGGGATCAGCGCGTCCAGCTTTTCCTTCAACCGCCGGTATTCCTCTTTCGCTGCCGCGCGGTTCGCCTCGTTCTCCGCGCCGTCCCCCGCGGCCTCGCAGCGGAGGGAATCCGCCTGCGCGTCCACCAGGCGGCCGTACACGTCGTACAGTTCCCGCGCCTTCGTTTCGCTCTCCCGTTCCGGCCGCAGCGTCGGCGGCAGGGTGCGCAGCACCTGCCACATCCAGTTGGTATAGAAGGCCATGAGCCGGTACAGGGAATCGATCAGCTTTTCCAGCTGCGTGCGCTGCGTCGCGCCCAGGCGGCGCGCGTCGTAAAAATACGTCGTCCAGTAGTTGGCCACGCGGGCGAGCCTGCGCTCGTCTTTGCGGATACAGGCGCGAAGCGTGGGGTAACACTCGCCGAAAAACAGAGCCGAAGCCTTGATCAGCCCGCCGAAGGCGCTGTGGTACAGGGGGCCTTCGTCGTCGAAGCACTCCCAGGAAACATCATGGGAATGCCACTGGTAGTAATAGCAGTCGATGTTGTGCGCGTCCGACCCGCGGAAGCCCGTGCGGTAGAACTTCGCCGCGCAGCGCACGGCCAGCCATTCCAGCAGGTGGGCGTCGTTCTCCTGGCTCTGGGAGCCTGTGGAGTAGACGCGCGTGGTGACGAAGGCTTCCTTTGGCAGCCCCAGCAGGTAGAGCGCGTCGTACAGGCCGTTGGGGTCGTCCTCCCCGGAGCGGATCATGCCCTCCATGCCGTAATATTGCAGGGCGGTGCGCGCCTTGTCCAGAAACGCGGAGGACTTCACCACGATTTCCAGCGTCTCGTCCACGGTGGCGGGCGGAACGTCGTAATACGGCAGCATCAGCACGGCGGAAAGGATAAAGCGGGAGGCGTACTCGCTGAAGGCGCCGTGCAGGTACCGGCTGATGCCGGGAATGCCGCTGGCCCCCGTGCCGCCGAAGATGGAGCCCACCAGCATGACCTTCACGGTCTCCCCGGCGTCCAGCTCCCGTTGGATACGGTTAAGCATGTCCACCATCTCGTCCGGCTGCCCCTGCGCGGCCAGATCGCTTAAGTGGTTCATCAGGTCGGCGAAGAACAGCACGCCCAGGTCCGGGTGCCCGCGGAAGCCTTCGCTGTATTCCAGCTCCGCCTCGGTGCGGGAGAACAGCGTTTCCGCCAGCAGCCGGTCGCGCCGGTGGTTGAGCGTCATATCGGAAATGGAGGCGGCCCGCTTGGCCAGGTTCATGTTCCAGCGCTCCACGGATAACGCCGTGTGGAATCCGCGGTGCACTACTTTGGAGGCGGCGAAGGCAGAGCGCACCAGCTCGTAATGCTCGGCGGCCTGTTTGGCGCGGGTGGTGTTGCCGCAGGCGGCGTCTACGTCCACGATCAGCGCGTTGATCTGGGGAAGCGGCACGCGCCTCCCGCTCTCGTCCGGCGCGTAAAGCGCGTCCGCCGCGCAGGCGTACACGAGGGCCTCTAGGATCTTGTTGCCGGTGCCGCCGACGGCGATCAAATAGTAGGACATTTGGCCTCCTGTAGAGACATCGTTTGCCAAAGTCAGGCCCGCGGTGACGCAGGGTTCGCGCCTGTGGGCGCGGCAGGGGCTTTCCGCCCGCCCTGCACCCTTCGGGGCGTCGCTTGACGGAATTAACTGTGAATACCCGAAGGATAACGGAGGAAACGCTTTAACCGCCTGGGCTTACGTTAAAGTCTTTTGAAGAAAGCGTGTTTCCCGGAAATGGCGGGGGGCGCGGCCAGCCGGAAGCACAGGATGGCCGCCGCGGGGTTCAGCACGAAGCCGCCGAAATACAGCAGGTAATCCCACAGGGCGCGGTCGGCGATCTGCCGGACGCCGATCAGGTATACGGCCAGCGCAGCCAGCAGGTTGACCCCCCAGATGCCCAGCATCGACCAACGGTAGCCCCGCACGGCGCTCAGGGCCGCGCGCGCCGCCTGCTTCGGGCGCGTGTACCGGGCCCGCCAGAGCAGCTGCCACAGCAGGCTCAACACCCACGCGAGGGCGGTGAAACCGCCCACCACGTACCGCCACACCAGGTCGCGCGCCGCGAGCGCCGTCTGCAGCGCGGCCGTGGTGAGGCCGGCGGGCAGGGCGGTGGAGGCGACGGCTTCCCGCAGCGCGGCGGGCAGCGCGAACGGGAGCTTGAGGAAAGTCAAATCCAGTTCCGGCGCGGTGCCCGCCAGCTTGAAGGGGTACAGGTATTTAAGCCCCAGATACGGCAGGAGGAGCGCGACGCCCCACGCGAGCGCGTAGCACAGGAGCACCTTGGCGCGGTTGTGGTACCTCACCTTCGTCCCGGCGGCTTTCGGCATGGGCAGACGACCTTTCTTCGGCGGGCGGCTTGATTGAGGGAGGGGTCACGGATAGGCGACGAAAACTTCGAACACGTAGCGGATCAGCGGGCTGGTATCCGCCGAAGCCGCGTCCCGTAGCTGGGCTGCCAGCTCCGACAGATGCACGGATTTGTACACCGGCGGGAAATCCGGAACGCGGAGGTTGTGGTAGAGCTTGTCGGTATAAGGGCCCCAGGCGTGCTTGAACATGGCGGGCAGGCCCTTGGCGTCCCGGTCGTACTGCGTGACGGCGGCGGTGAAGGTTTCCCAGGCGTACACCTCCGCGTCCGTAATCGAAACGCTTACGCTGTCCGCGCCGTCGATCCACGGCACGCTTTCCCAGGCCACCTGCTCGCCCGTGGCGTCCGCCGAAAGGCGGAGGCGGTAGTAGCCGGGCTTCAGGGCCGCCCCGTCCACCGCGACGGTGCAGACCAGCGCACCGTCCGTGAGCGTGATGCCCCGAAGGGAGAAGGCGCCGGTATCCGCGTCCCGGTCGAACAGGTAGAGCCGGTCGCGGTAGGCCAGCGCCGCCTGGCCGCTGCGGTCGGCCACGGCCTGGTTTTCCGGCGTGTTGGCCAACGTGCCCGTCAACAGCAGCGTATTCAGCGTTTCCAGCCCCGCGCCGCGCAGACCGCTTACGTCCAGCGCCGCGCCGTCCGCGCCGGCGGAAACGGGCAGGCGCACCGTCAGCGTACGGTCGGGCTGCGTACCCGAAGCGTCGGCGGAAAGCCGTACCAGCGGCACGCCGTTTTCCTCCGTCTCCACGGTTTCCAGCGCGGCGTCGGACGCCGCGTCCTCGGCTTCGGCGGTCAGCGCCGCGCCGTCGGTATGCTGGGAGTAGTAGCCCATGCCGGGCCGCGCGATGACGGTGTGGTTCCATTCGAACCCGAAGGGCTGCTGGGTCACGGTCTGCCCGTTCGCCGCGTAGGTCAGCTCCCCTTCCTGAGGACCGCGCAGGCCTTTTAAGGACGGGTCTTTGTCGATCACGCCGGACAGGGTGCCGATGAAGCCGTCCACCTGCGAACGGGTGCCCACGACCAGCGTGAGCATGTGCCGGGGCATGACGCCCAGATTTTTAAAGGTCTGCTTTTCCTCGTTGAGGATTACGCGGCCCCAGATCAGCGGTTCGCTGAAATCGGCGGTGGAGAAGGCGGACATCTGGCCCATGTAGTCCAGCCGGAAGTCCAGCAGGCCCACGCAAAGGCCCTTGTCGAACAGGCCCAGCTCCTCGAAAAGCCGCCGGTAATAAGGCACCGGAACGCCCTGCGCGTCCGCGCCGACGGTTTTGCGCACGGAGGAGGGGTCTACGGTGATCACGCTGAGCTTGGAAGCGTCGATGTTTTGAAGCGCCTGCAGCAGGGCGCACTGTTCTTCGTCCCGCCCCGCCTGAAGGACGAAGTTTCCGTTCCCCGCGGCCAGGTTTTCGGTCAGGGCGTCCAGCGCGGCGCTCATCGCGTCCGCGAGCGACGGGTTTTCCAGATCGGCCGCGTCAAACGAGCCGATCCGGTTCATCCACCGGGCGGAACCCAGCGCGTAGAAGCTGTTCGCCATGTCCTCGCCGGAAAGCTGCGCGAAGAGCCCGGCGGTCGTATCCGCGGCGGTGGTGTGCAGGTCGCGCCAGACGGAAGCGGCCTGGTCGTCGCCGGAGCCGGGAAGGCCGTAATCCGCCAGAAAATCGGCGGGCATGGTTTCGTTGCCGTAGCGCAGGGTGCGCACGTGCGTCTCGCCCGCCGCGGCCAGAAAATCCCGCAGCAGGCTTTCGTACCAGCCCGCGCTGCTGCCGTAGTGGTAGTGGAAGCCGCCCTCGTGGTACTTGCGGCCGCTGTGGGGGTACATGTCGCTTCCCGTCACGTTGATACCGCCCATAGCTTGCGTGGCGTCCAGCCAAAGGTCCACGTTGGCGTAACTCGCGCCGGTCGCCGGGGTCTGCCCCGCGCCGGATTCCCCGTCCTCGTAGGCGGGCAGGGAGAGGAGCGCCATGTTGGGGCCCGCCGTATCCTGCGAGGAAGCCGGGGCGGCGGGTACGATGCCGTCCAGCGCGGCGCACCCCGAAAGCAGGGCGCAGGAAAGCGCCAGCACAAGGAGGAGCGCCGGGATCTTCGGTTTTCGTTTTTGCGCCGCCCGCGGAGCGGCGGAGGACGGAACGGAGGAATGCGCGGTGCCCAGCCTCATGCCGATGGCTCCTTTCCGCAATTGGACGCCGACAAGCGCATTTGATAATGCCAGCATAGGGTATTCGCCCCGAAAATCGGCTTCTCCTTTTTCAGAGGTAAAGATGAAAGGATGTGGAAACAGGCCCGACGGACGGGAGAACCGCCCGGATGCGCGCCGGGCAGACCCGCTTAAACGCGCGGCGGGCGGGCGAAACCGCCTCCGCCCGCCGGGAACCGTATCCATCGTATGGCGCGCCGCTCCGTTACAGTTTCCGGATGCGCTCCAGTGCCTCCGCCGTCTTTTCCCGGGTGTTGAAGGCCGTTAAGCGGAAATAGCCCTCCCCGCTGGGGCCGAAGCCCGCGCCGGGCGTGCCCACCACGTGCGCGGCGGATAGCAGGGTGTCGAAAAAGGCCCAACTGTCCTTCCCCGGGGTCTTGAGCCACACGTAAGGCGCGTCCACGCCGCCGAACACGGCGTAGCCCGCTTTTTGCAGCTCGTTGCGGATGAGCGCGGCGTTTTGCAGATAATAGGCGATCGCCTCGCCGCATTCTTTCCGGCCTTCGGGGCTCAGGGCCGCCTCCGCCCCGCGTTGCACGGGGTAGCTGACGCCGTTGAACTTGCTGCCCATGCGGCGCTTCCACAGGGCGTTAAGCTCCACCTTCTGCCCTTTGGCACCCACGCCCGTCACCTCGTGCGGAATCACGGTGTACGCGCAACGCGTGCCGGTGAAACCCGCTGTTTTGGAGAAGGAGCAGCACTCCACGGCGACTTCGCGCGCGCCTTCCAGTTCGTAGACGCTGCGGGGCACGTCCGACGTGATGAACGCCTTGTACGCCGCGTCGTAAACGATCAGCGCGCCGTACTTGCGGGCGTAGTCGATGAACGGCGCAAGCTGCGCTTTGGTCAGCGTCGTGCCGGTGGGGTTGTTGGGGTAGCAAAGGTAAATCACATCCACGGGTTCCGACGGCGGAACGGGCACGAAACCGTTCTCCGCGTTGCAGGGCAGGTATATCAGGTTGCTCCAGCGCCCGTCCGCGTATTCCCCCAGGCGCCCCGCCATGGCGTTGCTGTCCACGTACACGGGGTATACGGGGTCGGTTACCGCGATGCGCGCGTCCGGGGCGAAAAGCTCCTGTATGGCGGAGGAATCGGACTTGGCGCCGTCGGAGATAAACACCTCGTCGGCGGCCAGCGATACGCCGCGCGGCGCGTATTCCCGCTCGCGTACGGCGTCGATCAGGAAATCGTAGCCGTAATCGGGGCCGTAGCCGCGGAAGGTTTCGGGGTAGAGCATTTCCCCGGCGGCTTTCTGAATGGCTTCCACTACCACGGGCGCGAGCGGGCGGGTCACGTCCCCGATGCCCAGCTTGATCACGTCCGTCTCCGGGTGCGCGGCGGAATACGCCTTCACGCGGCGCGCAACCTCGGCGAAAAGATAGTTGCCCGGCAGCTTTTCAAAATTCGGATTCACGCGCAAGGTAAAACCCTCCTCCTCGTTGCCGCCGGTCATGCCGTCGGCTGTTCGTCCCCCAGCCACACGCCGTCGTACACGAAGGTCGCGGGCCCGGTCATGTACACGCGGCCGTCCTCCGCGCTCCATTCAATCGTCAGCTTTCCGCCCCGCAGGCTCACCTCGGCCTTCCGGTCGATGAAGCCGTTTAAAACGCTGGCGACCATGGAAGCGCACGCGCCGGTGCCGCAGGCGAAGGTCTCGCCCGCGCCGCGCTCCCACACGCGCATCCGGATATGGCCGCGATCCACGACCTGCACGAACTCGACGTTGCACTTGTTGGGAAAGACGGGGTCGAGTTCCAGCACGGGGCCGACGGCGGTCACCGGGGCTTCGTCCGGGTCGGGCACGAAGGTCACGGCGTGGGGGTTGCCCATGCTGACCAGCGTCACGGGCCACGTCTGCCCCAGGGCGCAAAGCGGCATCCGCACGATGGGGTCGCCGTCGAACACGCTGGGAATGGTCCGTCCGTCGGTTACGGGCGCGCCCATGTCCACGCGCACGCTTACGGTGCGGCCCGCGCCGTCCAACGTCAGCAGCATATGCTTGATACCCGCGCCCGTCTCGATATCGAACGCCGTGCGGTCGGTCAGCCCCCGGTCGTGGCAGTAGGCCGCCACGCAGCGGATGCCGTTGCCGCACATTTCCGATTCGGAACCGTCGCTGTTGAACATGCGCATGCGAAAATCGGCGGCGTCGCCAGGCAAAATGAGAATCAGGCCGTCGCTGCCGCAGCCGAAGCGCCGGTCGCTCATGCGTACGGCCAGCGAGGGCAGGTCGTCGGGCAGGGCTTCGGTAAAGCCGTTGACGTATACGTAATCGTTGCCGATCCCGTGCATCTTGGTAAAATGAAGCATAGACTCACCCGCTTTCATACGCGACAGTATAGCAAAAAAGAAGGCGTTTGAAAAGCGGGGCATCCGGGCGCGAACAAAGAACGCCGCCCGCGGACGTGTTTTCCCGTCCCCGGGCGGCGCGTAATTCTCCGTTTCGGTTACTCCATCAGCGCGTAGTGCTGGCTGGGCGTCAGGTCGTACAGCACGCGGCGCACTTCCGGCAGTTCCGCCAAGATGCGCTGCGTGGTCCGCTCCAGCAGATCGTACGGCAGGCGGGAGGCGCAGGCGTCCCCGCTGCAAGCCTGGCACGCGCGCAGCACGACCGCATAACCGTGCCGCTCGTCCGGGTTTTCGCTCAGCGAGGCGTAATATTGCCATAGCCGCTTTTCCTGCCCGCAGGCCCGGATCTCCTCGCTGAAGAACGCGTCCGCCGAGCGCAGGGCGGCAAGCCGCTCGGGGCTCACCTCGCCCGTTACGCGCAGCGCGAGGCCGCTGGCGGGGAAAGGCTGGCGCTCGGCGACGGCGTCCGGCATATCGAGGGTTCTGGCGAGGCGTCGAATTTCCTCCTTGAAAAGCGACCGAACCGGTTCCACGACCGTGATCTTGCGGTCTCCGGCCATTTCCGGCAAAGCTTCGGGGGGCAGATCCCCGTAAAGCGTGTCGTTGTAGTTGGTACCCAGGACGATCGCGCGGATGTCCTGGTCGTACCCGATCTGCTTAAAAAACACCTGTTCCAGCAGGGCGGAGGCCACGCGCTCCTTCTCCGCCGCCGCGCGCACGCCCCGCAGGGCTTTCAGGAACGTCTCCTTCGCGTCCACGTACGCGACCTGCAGCCCCAGCGTCTCCAAAAAACTGTCGATCACGAGCTGCGGCTCGTCCTTGCGGAACAGCCCCGTATCCACGAACACGCACGTTAGCCTGTCGCCCGCCGCCATGTGCGCGAGCTTGGCGCATACGGCGCTGTCCACCCCGCCGGACACAGCGCACAGCACGCGCCCGTCCCCCGTGGCTTCGCGCAGGGAGGCCACCGCCCGTTCGACGATGAACTCTTCCGTCCAATACGGCTGGATGCCGCAAACGAGGTAAGCGAAATCGCGCAGCAACTGCACGGCGTCGGGGTCGTTGCGTTCGATGGGGTACTGCACGGCGTACAGCCGGCTTTCCGCCCGCTCGAAACCGATGCAGCGCTCGGTGGCCGTGGCCAGACAGGTCAGCGACGGCGGCAGAACGAAATCCCGCAGGTTGTGCAGCACGCGCTCTCCGCGGGAGATGCCGTCGAAAAGCGGATGCTCGCGAAGTCCCAGCGTTACGTTTTCGTTCTCGCGCTGGCCGGGGCGCGCCTCGCCGCCGAAATGCGCGCACAGCGCGGCGGCCATGCCGCCCAGCGCCAGCATGGGAATGCCCGCGTCCAGCAGGGAAAGGTCGAAACCGTCCAGCGTGACGGCCTGATCGTTGCGGGAGGCGACGACCAGCCCTTTCGCGCCGCGCTGTTCCGCCTGCGCGCGGGAAAGGGAGAACGGAACGGGTTCGCAGTAAATCTGCTGGCTGCGAAGCGTGCGGGCGATCAGCCCCGCCAGCGCCTCGTCCAGATCCAGAATCAGAATGACATCCTGCATAGGCGACCTCCGACGGTCCGACGTACCTTTTTCAATCGTTGCTTTTTTCTTCTGCGTACGACCCGTAAAACCCTTCTTTGCACAAAACGCCGGATAGCGGAAGGCGGTTGACGGGAACGGGGCGGCGCCCTACAATAAAAACGGGCCGGGGAACGGTGAAACGACGCCTTTCCGGCCCTTGAAACGACTGGAACGCAGGGAGGACAAACCATGAACCCGGTTATGGAAAACCTGATAGGCCGGAAATCCGTGCGCGCCTACGCGCCGGAGAAAATACCGGACGCGGTGAAGCGGGATATCCTGCTGGCCGCGTTCAACGCGCCCACCGCGGGCAATCAGCAGCTGTATACGATTCTGGATATCACCGATCCGGCGATCAAAGCGACGCTGGCCGAAACGTGCGACCATCAGCCCTTCATCGCCGCGGCGCCGATGGCGCTGATCTTCTGCGCGGACGCGCAGAAATGGTACGACGCCTACGCCGCCGCCGGGTGCGAGCCCCGCGCGCCGGGCGCGGGCGACCTGATGCTGGCCGTGCAGGACGCCGTAATCGCCGCGCAGAACGCCGTGACCGCCGCGTGGAGCTTCGGCGTGGGCTCGTGCTTCATCGGCGACATTATGGAACGGTGCGAGGAGCACCGCGCGCTGTTGCGGCTGCCGCCCTATGTGTTTCCCGCCGCGCTGGTGGTGTTCGGCTATCCCACCGCGCAGCAGGCGGAGCGCCGCAAGCCCGAACGCGGCGCGATGAAGGACCTTGTGATGGAGAACGTTTACCGCGCCCGGAGCGGGGAGGAACTGCTGGCCGTGCTGGGCGGCCGGGACGCGGGCACGCGGCCCGCGGAGTGGATGCGCGCGTTCTGCGCACGCAAGTACCAATCCTCTTTCGCGCGCGAGATGAACCGTTCGGTGCGCGCGTATCTGGCTGCGTTTGAGCCGGAGGCCGGGCCGGAAGCGTAAGCCCGTTTCCGGCGTGCTCGGCACGCCGGGTGATATCAGCCAATCAGCTAACGATTGCGTAAAAATCGGATATAATGTTCGGATAATTCGATTGACAGCGTTTGCCCGATCGGGTATAATGAGCGTGTCCGGGCGGTAAAACGCAAGGGAATTCCTTATTTTGTAAGCCTTCCCGGCATCGACGCCCGCGCCCCGCCTGAAAAGGCGAACGATGAAAACCCGAACAAAAATGGTAACGCGCCGAACGGCGTAAACCCGCGGGAGGGATTGCCTTCAAATGAAAAAGGTCGCCGTGATCATGGGCTCGGACAGCGATCTGCCCGCGCTCCAGCCCTGTTTCGACCAGCTGAAAGCGATGGGCGTACCCTTCGAGGCGCACGTGTTCAGCGCCCACCGCACGCCGGACGAGGCGGCTGCCTTCGCCGGGGCCGCGGCGGAAAACGGCTTCGGCGTACTGATCGCCGCCGCGGGCATGGCGGCGCACCTGGCGGGCGCGCTGGCCGCGCGCACCGTGCTGCCCGTGATCGGCATCCCGGTTCAGTCCTCCGCGCTGGGCGGGCTGGACGCGCTGCTTTCCACCGTGCAGATGCCCTCCGGTATCCCGGTGGCCACCGTCGCCGTGGGCGGTGCGGCCAACGCGGCCGTTCTGGCCGCGCAGATTCTCGCCGTGGGGGACGCGGAGCTTACGGCCCGGCTCCTGGCCGCGCGGGAAGAAATGCGCCTGAAGGTATTGGAAAAAGATCGGAAGCTCGCCGTGGACTAAACCCGGCGGGCTTTCCCTGTTTGATTTTGTTTTAGGAGGCAACCCCATGGAAAAGCGGGAACAGCTCTACGAAGGCAAAGCCAAGAAGGTTTTCGCCACCGACGATCCGGAACTGGTGCTGGTCAGCTACAAGGACGACGCCACCGCCTTCAACGGCCTGAAAAAAGGCACCATCGAGGGGAAGGGCGTCATCAACAACCGCGTCACCAACCACCTGATGCGGCTTTTGGAAACCAAGGGCATCCCCACGCACCTGGTCAAAGAGCTTTCCCCGCGCGAAACGCTGGTGAAAAAGGTACAAATCGTGCCTCTGGAAGTGATCGTGCGCAACGTGGCCGCGGGCTCGCTGTCCAAGCGGTTGGGCCTGCCGGAAGGCACCCCCATGAAAAAGACCGTGCTGGAATTCTGCTACAAGGACGACGCGCTGGGAGACCCGATGGTCAACCGCTACCACATCGCCGCCATGGAGTGGGCCACCGACGAGGAAATGGCCACCATCAGCGATTACGCGCTGCGCGTCAACGCCGCGCTGTCCGAATATCTGGCCGACCTGAACATCGAGTTGATCGACTTCAAGCTGGAATTCGGCCGCACCAAGGACGGGACGATCGTGCTTGCCGACGAGATCAGCCCGGACACCTGCCGCTTCTGGGACAAGACCACCCACGAAAAGCTGGACAAAGACCGTTTCCGCCGCGATCTGGGCGGCGTGGAAGACGCCTACCACGAGATTTTGAAGCGGCTGCTGGGCGAATAACGGGCGCATGACGCGCCCTTTGGGAAGGGGACTGCGGTCCCCCTCCCAACCTCCCCCTGACGGAAGTTGGGAACGAACGAAGGCCGGTATGAACTTGCATAAGACGCCACCCCCTGAAAGGACTTTCCATTTATGAGCGATTTGCACGAGGAATGCGGCGTGTTCGGCGTTTTCCTCCCGAACGGACAAACGGGCGTGGTGGGGCCGGCCTACCACGCTCTTTACGCGCTCCAGCACCGCGGGCAGGAAAGCTGCGGCGTGGCCGTGAACCGCGGCGGCGTGATCTCCTGCCACAAGGACGTGGGGCTGGTGGGCGAGGTGTTCACCCGGGAGGTGCTGGAAAAGCTCCCGGAGGGTTCCATCGCGGTGGGACACTGCCGCTACGGCACCACCGGCGCGCAGAACCGCAACAACGCGCAGCCTTTGCTGGTCAACCACCTGAAAGGCGGCATGGCGCTGTGCCATAACGGCAACCTCGTCAACGCCCGGGAACTGCGGGAAGCGCTGGAACTGGGCGGAGCGATATTCCACACCACCAGCGACAGCGAAGTGATTGCCTACATCATCACGCAGGAACGGCTGAAGGCCGAAAGCATCGAGCAGGCGGTGCTGGGCGCGATGCGGCGCATCCGGGGCGCGTATTCGCTGGTGCTCGTCAGCCCCTCCAAGCTCATCGCCGCGCGGGACCCGCACGGTTTCAGGCCCCTGTGCATGGGAACGCTGCCGGACGGCGGCACGGTGTTCGCCAGCGAGAGCTGCGCGCTGGACGCCATCGGCGCGACCTTCGTGCGGGACATCCGCCCCGGCGAAGTGGCGGTGGTAAGCAACGAGGGCTTTCGCTCCCTACAGTTTGACGAACCCTGCGGCAGCTCGCTGTGCGTGTTCGAGTTCATCTATTTCGCCCGGCCGGACAGCGTGATCGACGGCAGCGCCGTGCATACCGCGCGGCTGCGTGCGGGCGCGTTTCTGGCGCTGGAGCATCCCGTGCAGGCGGACGTGGTGGTGGGCGTGCCGGACAGCGGCATTGACGCGGCCATCGGCTACGCGCGGCAAAGCGGCATACCCTACGGCGTGGGGTTCATCAAAAACCGGTACGTGGGGCGTACGTTCATCCAGCCGGGGCAGGCGGAACGGCAGAACGCGGTGAAAATCAAGCTGAACGCCGTCGGGGCCACGGTGAAGGGCAAGCGCGTGGTGCTGATCGACGATTCCATCGTGCGCGGCACCACCAGCGCGCGTATCGTAAGCCTTTTGCGCGAGGCCGGGGCCAAAGAGGTGCACATGCGCCTCAGCTCCCCGCCCTTCCGCCATCCCTGCTATTTCGGCACGGACATCGATTCCACCGACAACCTGATCGCCGCGCACCACAGCGTGGAGGAGATCCGCCGGCTGATCGGCGCGGACAGCCTGGGCTTCCTGCCGGTGGGGTGCCTGGACAAACTGGCCGACCACAGCGCCTGCGGCTTCTGCAAGGGATGCTTCACCGGCGAATACCCCGTGGAGCCGCCGCGCGAAGCCGCGAAAGACAAGTTCGAGGTCCGGATTACCGAAACGGAACCCGTTAAGGAGGGCGTGCTGTGTTAAAGAGCGAAAGCGAAAGCTACAAGGCCGCGGGCGTGGACATTACCGCCGGGTACCGCGCGGTGGAACTGATGAAAAAGCACATCGCCCGCACCGTAACCGGCGGCGTGCTGGGGGACGTGGGCGGTTTCGGCGGGCTGTTCGAGCTGGACGTGACGGACATGAAGCGCCCCGTGCTGGTATCCGGCACGGACGGCGTGGGCACCAAGCTCAAGCTTGCCTTCCTCCTGGATAAGCACGACACCGTGGGGATCGACTGCGTGGCCATGTGCGTGAACGACGTGATCTGCTGCGGCGCGAAGCCCCTTTTCTTTCTGGATTACATCGCCTGCGGCAAAAACGTGCCGGAGCGCGTCGCGCAGATCGTTGCCGGCGTGGCGGAAGGCTGCGTGCAGGCCGGCTGCGCGCTGGTGGGCGGGGAAACCGCGGAGATGCCCGGCTTCTACCCGGAGGACGAGTACGACCTGGCGGGCTTCGCCGTGGGCGCGGTGGACAGGGAGAAAATCCTGGATAAGGCCGCCATGCGCGCGGGCGACGTCGTAATCGCCCTGCCGTCCTCCGGCGTGCACTCCAACGGCTTCTCGCTCGTGCGCCGGGTGTTCGGCGTGGAGCGTGGCGGGCTGGACAGGCGCTTTTGCGAGTTGGACGGAAAGACGCTGGGCGAAACGCTGCTTGCGCCCACGCGCATCTACGTGAAGCCCGTGCTCGCGCTGCTGGAAAAGGTGAGCGTGCGGTCGCTGGCGCACATTACGGGCGGCGGTTTCTATGAAAACATTCCCCGCTCGCTGGCGGAGGGTTTCACGGCCCGGCTGGAAAAGGCCGCCGTGCGCACGCCGCCGATTTTCGGGCTGATCGCCGAAACGGGCGGCATTCCTGAAAAGGATATGTTCAACACCTTCAACATGGGCGTGGGCATGACCGCCGTGGTGCCCAGGGAGCAGGCGGACGAGGCGGTGGCCGTGCTCGCGGCCAACGGAATCGACGCATACGCGCTGGGCGAGGTCGAGGCGGGCGAGGGAGGCGTGACCCTGTGCTGAACATCGCCGTGCTGGTGTCCGGCGGCGGCACCAACCTGCAGGCGCTGCTGGAGGCGGAAAAAACCGGCCTGCTGCGCAGCGGGCGCATCGCGCTGGTGGTGAGCAGCAAGCCGGGGGCTTACGCGCTGGAACGCGCGCGGGCGTACGGGGTGAAGGCCGAAACGCTGGCGAGGGAGAAGGACGAAACGGCCGAGGCTTACGGAGAACGGCTGCTTACGCTGCTCCGGGCGAACGACGTCCGGCTGGTGGTGCTGGCGGGTTTCCTGCTGATTCTGGCGCCCAACGTGGTCGCCGCCTACCGCGACCGCATCCTGAACGTGCACCCAAGCCTGATTCCCGCCTTCTGCGGCGAGGGGTTTTACGGCCTGAAGGTTCACCGCGCGGCGCTGGAACGCGGCGTGAAGGTGACGGGCGCGACCGTGCATCTGGTCAACGACGTGCCGGACGGCGGGCGCATCCTTGCGCAAAAAGCGGTGGAGGTGCTGGCGGGGGACACGCCGGAGACCCTGCAGCGGCGCGTGATGGAGGAAGCGGAATGGGTGCTGCTGCCGAGGGAAACGGAGAGGGCGGCGCAACGGCTTTCCGAAGGGAAAGCGGTTTGAAAGCATGGTTTTGCGCGGGGGAAGAGCGGGGCCCGCGCCTGCTGGTGCGGGCAGGGGCTTTCTGATCGCCCCTGTACCCTTCGGAGCCTGCGACCCCGAAGCGACAAACCATAGGCGGGGGAAAAACCGTGGGACGGGACAGGTTTGAAGGATGGGCCGCCGGTGGGTGGAAGCGTCCGGTTTGACAGGGACTACGGACGGGCGGGAGAGAAAGGACCTGGCTGGTATGGCGGGACGGACGGGACACAGAAAACACGGAATAATTGGTATGGGCGCGACGGGACGAAAGTACAGCGGGCATACGAAGGTTTGCCCGCGGAATATGTTAGGATATATGTGGGAATGAAACTGCGGGAGGCGAGACGATGAAACCGGCCAACCTGTACGATTTATTGGCGAAAAACCCGTACCCGGGGCGCGGCATCCTGCTGGGGCGCAGCGCGGACGGGGAGAAGGCGGTAACGGCATATTTTATTATGGGGCGCAGCGAAAACAGCCGCAACCGGGTGTTCGTCCCTACGGAGGACGGCATTCGTACGCAGGCGCACGACCCCTCCAAAATGACCGACCCCAGCCTGATCATCTACGCGCCGGTGCGGGCGCTGGACGGGGAAACCACCGTGGTCACCAACGGCGACCAGACGGATACGGTCGTGGATTTCCTGCGCGCGGGAAAGACCTTTGAGGATGCGCTGCGCACCCGCTCTTTCGAGCCGGACGCGCCCAACTTCACCCCCCGCGTGTCCGGGCTGATGACGGCGGGCTCGGGGCGCATGGCCTACAAGCTCTCCGTTCTAAAGAGCGAAGGCAAAGGGGAAAGCGTTTTGCGCTATTTCTTCGATTATCCCGAACCGCGGGCGGGCGAGGGGCGGCTGATCCACACCTACGCGGGGGACGGCGAACCGCTGCCCTCTTTCGAAGGGGAACCCGCGCGCGTGGCGCTGGACTGCGCGGATATCGACGCCTTTACGGCGGAACTCTGGAACGCGCTGGACATGCAAAACCGTGTGAGCCTGTTCGTGCGCACGGTAGCGCTTCAAACGGGCGCGACGGAAACCCGCATCGTCAACCAGCGGGGCTGATACGCTTCATATGGGCTTGCGCGGTCGCCGCCGGCAGGGCAGCGCGGGCGGAAACCGATAAGCCGCGGCGCGGCGGGAAATATGGGTTTGCGCGGCCGCTGCTCACGGGGCCGCAGCGCAGGCCGGAACCGGCAAACCTGTGGTGTAGTAGGGAGCGAGGGCATGCGCGGCTGCCGTTTGCGGGGCCGAAGCACGGTCGGAAACCGGTAAACCGCGGCGGGGAACTGCGGGGCCGCGGCGCGGGGGAACACAGGGGAAAACGGAACGGGGCCGGAGAGCGGAACGCCAAACCGAACGGGGAGGATAACGAACCATGAAGGAACTGGAACTGAAATACGGCTGCAACCCCAACCAGAAACCCGCGCGTATCTTCGTGCGGGACGGCGAGCTGCCTCTGGAAGTTTTAAGCGGCAGACCGGGGTACATCAATTTTCTGGACGCGCTCAACGGCTGGCAGCTGGTACGGGAACTGAAACGCGCCACGGGCCTGCCCGCGGCGGCGTCCTTCAAGCACGTAAGCCCCGCGGGCGCGTCGCTGGGCCTGCCGCTTACGGAAACGTTGCGGCGTATTTATTTCGTGCCCGCGGACGCGGAGCTTTCTCCGCTGGCCTGCGCCTACGCCCGCGCGCGCGGGGCCGACCGCATGAGCAGCTTCGGGGACTGGATCAGCCTGTCCGACCCGTGCGACGCGGCCACGGCGAGGCTGATCAAACCCGAGGTGAGCGACGGGATCATCGCGCCGGGGTACGAGCCGGAAGCGCTCGAAATCCTCAAAACAAAGCGTCAGGGCAACTACAACATCGTGAAGATCGACCCCGCCTACGAGCCGCCCGAACAGGAGCGCAAGGACGTGTTCGGCGTCACCTTCGAGCAGAACCGCAACGAGCTTGTGATCGACGACGCCTTTTTCGCCAACGTAGTCACGAAAAACAGCGTCCTGCCGGATTCGGCCAAACGCGATCTGGCCGTTTCGATGATCGCGCTGAAATACACGCAGTCCAATTCCGTATGCTACGTGAAGGACGGGCAGTGCATCGGCATCGGCGCGGGGCAGCAGAGCCGCATCCACTGCACGCGGCTGGCCGGGGACAAGGCGGACAATTGGTGGCTGCGCCAGCACGAAAAGACGCTTTCGCTGCCGTTCCGGCCCGAGCTTAAGAACCCCGACCGGGACAACGCCATCGACCGTTACGTCAGCAACGAAAGCTTGGATACGGTGCTTAAGGAAGGCAGCTGGCAGGCGCTGTTTACCGAAAAGCCGCCGGAGCTGACCGCGGCGGAAAAGAAAGCGTGGCTTCAAAAGCTGACGGACGTATGCTTGGGCAGCGACGCGTTCTTCCCCTTCAGCGATAACGTCGACCGCGCGGCGCAAAGCGGCGTGCGCTACGTGGCGGAGCCGGGCGGCAGCAAGCGCGACCAGGAAGTGATCGACGCCTGCGACCGGTACGGCATCGTCATGGCGTTTACGGGGCTACGGCTGTTCCACCATTGAAAAAGGGGTTGACGGGCATGAAAGTTCTGGTGGTGGGCGGCGGTGGCCGCGAGCACGCGATCGTGCAAAAGCTTGCGGAAAGCCCGCTGATCGACGGCCTGTACTGCGCGCCGGGCAACGGCGGCATCGCCGCGCTGGCGGAGTGCGTGCCGATCAAGGCCACGGACGTTGCGAAAATCGCGGACTGGGCCGCGGCCAACGCCATGGATTACGTGGTCGTCGCGCCGGACGACCCGCTTTGCCTGGGCCTTTGTGACCGGCTGGCCGAGAAAGGCATCCCCTCCTTCGGGCCGTCCGCGGCGGCCGCCCGCGTGGAGGGCAGCAAGGCCTACGCCAAAAAGCTGATGCGCAAGTACGGCATTCCCACCGCAACCTGCGAAATTTTCTCGGAACTGGCGCTGGCGCTGCGCTATACGCGCATCGCGCCCTGCCCCATGGTGGTCAAGGCGGACGGGCTGGCGCTGGGCAAGGGCGTGGTTATCTGCCGGACCCGCGAGGAAGCGGAGGAAGCCGTGCGGGACATGATGGAGCGCGGCAGGTTCGGCGATTCGGGCAAGCGCGTGGTGATCGAGGAGTTCCTGACGGGGCCGGAGGTGAGCGTGCTCGCCTTCACCGACGGGGAAACCATCCGCCCGATGGTTTCCAGCATGGATCATAAGCGCGCGCTGGACGGGGACGAGGGCCTGAACACCGGCGGCATGGGGGTGATCGCCCCCAATCCGTTCTACACGCCCGAAATCGCCGAGACGTGTATGAAGACGATTTTCCTGCCCACGTTGGCGGCCCTGCGCGCGGAGGGCAACCCCTTTGCGGGCTGCCTGTACTTCGGCCTTATGCTCACCGAGGACGGCCCCAAGGTGATCGAGTACAACTGCCGTTTCGGCGATCCCGAGGCGCAGGCGGTGCTGCCGTTGCTGGAAAGCGATCTGTTTTCCATTATGTGCCATGTGAGCGACGGAACGCTGGCGGACGCGGACGTGCGCTTCTCCCCGGGCGCGAGCTGCTGCGTGGTGCTGGCCTCCGGCGGGTACCCCGCCGCCTACCGCACGGGCATGGAGATAACCGGTTTGGAAGCGGCGCGGGCCAGGCTGCACGTAAACGTGTTCCACGCGGGCACCCGCCTGAACGACGTGGGTGCACCGGTTACGGCGGGCGGCCGCGTGCTGGGCGTCACGGCTACGGCTCCCACCCTGCCGGAGGCGATCCGGCGCGCGTACGGGGCCGCCGGGCTGATCTCCTTCGAGGGCAGGCAGATGCGCACGGATATCGGCGCCCGCGCGCTCGAGGCGGAAAATCTCTGATGGCGTTCCCACTCTTTGGGGACGTTCCCGGCGTGCCCGACGCAGGCGATCGCCTTCGGCATGGCGATTGACCCCCGAAGGTTCCCAAAGGGCGAGCGTAAGTTCCGGCCGCTCAGCCATTGCCGGTTGCGCAGCCGTTTACCGGCTCGCTTCGTTCTTCATCTGCGGGTCGCTCCTGGCTTCGCCACGGTGTCCATGGGGCACGCGCTTTCCTCCGGCACCTTTGGTACGCCCGCAGGCGCATCTTTTCCCTGCGGAAGGCTGGGGGAGGAGCTCGCAAGCCCTTCCCCCAAAGGTTCGCCAAAGCGCCCCGCGCGAGCGGAGAATCCCTTAGTACGCCCGACGGCGCAGTTCTGCGCTATCGCGCGCAACCGCGATGAATAAACGCTGTTTCATCAGCACGGAGGTACGTATGGTTTTTCGTGTTTACACCGAAAAGAAGCCGGATTACGCTGTGGAGGCCGGGGCGCTGCTGTATGAGATCCGCCATTTTCTGCTCATCCGGAGCGTCACGGGCGTGCGCCTGCTCAACCGCTACGATATCGAGGGCGTGAGCCGGGCGCTTTTCACGCAGTGCCTCCCCGTCGTGTTCTACGAGCCGCAGCTCGACACGCATTCCGAAACCATGCCGGATACCGGCACCGCGGCCGTGTTTGCTGTGGAATACCTGCCCGGCCAATTCGACGTGCGGGCGGCCTCCTGCGAGGAATGCGTGCAGCTGGTCAGCCGCGGCGAACGCCCCGCGGTACGTACCGCGCGCGTGTACCTGCTGGAGGGCGACCCGACGGCGGAGGAGATCGACCGCATCAAGAAGTACGTCATCAACCCCGTGGAAAGCCGGGAGGCCGACCTGGCGGAAAAGGATACGCTACAGCAGTGCTTCGCCGCGCCGGAGGCGGTGGAGACGCTTACCGGTTTCACCGGCATGGACGCGGACGGCGTTTCCGCCTTCGTGGCCCGCTACGGCCTCGCCATGGACGCGGACGATCTGGCTTTCTGCCGGGATTACTTCCGTTCGGAAAAG
>CAZCCZ010000027.1:0-628 GCA_964497495.1 uncultured Oscillospiraceae bacterium | reverse complement strand
CCCACGCTGACCGAGATCCGCATGATCGATACCTACTGGAGCGACCACTGCCGCCACACCACGTTCCTTACGCGTCTGGACGACGTGAAGGCGCAAAAGCCCGCCGTGGAGAAGGCGTTCATGCGTTATCTGGCGCTGCGCAAAGAACTTGGGCGGGAAGATAAACCGGTTACGTTGATGGACGTGGCCACCATCGGCGCTAAAGCCCTGCGCGCGCGGGGCAAGCTGCCCAACCTCGACGTCAGCGACGAGGTCAACGCCTGCTCCATCGTCATCGACGTGGATAATAACGGCGTCACCGAGCCGTGGCTGCTCCTTTTCAAGAACGAGACGCACAACCACCCCACCGAGATCGAGCCTTTCGGCGGCGCGGCCACCTGCATCGGCGGCGCAATCCGCGACCCGCTTTCGGGCCGCGCGTACGTATATCAGGCCATGCGCGTTACCGGCGCGGCCGACCCGCTGGCGCCCGTTTCGGAAACGCTGCCCGGCAAACTGCCCCAGCGCAAGCTGGTAACCACCGCGGCGGCGGGGTATAGCGCCTATGGCAACCAGATCGGGCTTGCCACCGGCCTGGTGGACGAGCTGTACCACCCCGGCTATCTGGCCAAACGCATGGAGATCGGCG
>CAZCCZ010000026.1:41722-45164 GCA_964497495.1 uncultured Oscillospiraceae bacterium | reverse complement strand
CATCTTCATGATGTGGACGGACAGCGCTTCCCCGATTCAGCCCTGGGGACGCATCCGTATGATCATGAGCTCCGAATACAACGGTATCGAGGGCAACTGGAGCGGCAACTGGGGCCACTACAGCAACGCCCGTATCGACGAGCTGATCAAGAAGATCCCCGTAACCAGCGACGAGACCGAACTCAAGGCCCTTTACACCGAAGCCGTGAAAATCTACCTGACCGACGTACCCAGCTTCTCCCTGATGTATCGCCCGGACAAGTTCCACGCCGTGAACGAATCCGTGTGGACGAACTTCCCCGATGCGACCGACGGCCGCAACATCCCGCCGATGGACTGCACCGATGGTTACAGCATCGCCGCGCTCTATGATCTGGAGCTTGTGAACCCGTAACCGTTCATCCTCGAGGCGGCCGCGCCCCGGAACACCGGGGCGCGACCGCCTCCCATTTTCAGGGGGGTGGGACCGTGAAGGGCTACCGGAAGTACTTCAGGAAGAAGCTGTTTTGGTTCGTCATTACCTTTATCGTGGCGTTGCTCCTCAATTTCATCCTGCCGCGGCTGATGCCGGGCGACCCCGTGGCGGCCATGACAGCCAAACAGGCGCAGGGGCTCTCGGAAGCCTCGGCGGTCAAAGCGATTTATGATAATTACGCCCGCGAGTTCGGCACCAACAAGCCGATGACCGAGCAGTTCGTAACCTATATATCCAACCTGGTCCGGGGCGATATGGGCACTTCCTTCAGCCAGTACCCGCGCAAGGTATCCGACATCATCGGCAGCGCGATCGGCTGGACGGTCTGCCTGCAGTTCCCAGCCATCCTCATCGGCTGGCTGATAGGGAACCTGCTGGGCGCTCTGGCGGCGTACATCCAAAAAGGATTCGACAAAGTGCTTATGCCGCTGTCGCTGTTTTTCAGCAGCGTTCCAGCCTTCGGCATGGCGGTGATCCTGCTGGTCATCTTCGCGATCAACCTCAAAGTGGCCCCTATCTCCGGCGGCTACGGTTTTGACATGATCCCGAATATAAGCTGGAATTTCGTCAAATCGGTGATCGAACACTATCAGCTTCCGTTCTGGTCCATCGTGCTGATCGCCATCGGCGGGCAGGCGGTGGGCATGCGCAGCATGTCCATCTACGAACTGAACGCGGATTATGTGAAATACGCGCGGTTTCTCGGCATCAAGGATCGCAAGATCGTGGGATACGTATTCCGCAACGCCATGCTCCCGCAGGTGACGGGGCTTGCTCTTTCCCTGGGCACGATGGTCGGCGGCGCGCTGGTGGCGGAGATCATCTTCAGCTATCCCGGCCTTGGCACGACGATGTACCAGGGCATCACCATGGCGGATTACCCCCTCATTTCCGGCACGACGCTCATCATCTCCGTAATGGTGCTGATCGCCACCTTCGTGTTGGATATCATCTACGGTTTCATCGACCCGCGCGTGAAAGCGGCGCAATTCGACTGAAAGGAGGGAGACGACATGAAAAACACGATCCGGCAGGTATTCCACTCCGGGAAATTCGTCGCGGGGTTCTGCATCTTCGCCGCCATCCTCCTGACGATGCTGATCTATCCGCTGATCAACCCGGGCAACCCGTTGCAGATGATCGGGCTGGGCACATTCGCGGAGCCTGGCACCTACGTGTCCGTGTACGATTCCGTGTCCACGGAATCCCGTACCTTCAAGCTGGCCGACGCGGACGAGAAGCGGATTGCCAAGCTCCTTTCCCCGGAAGACCGCGTGAGCATGGTCAACTGGTTTACCGCGGTGGGCGTGGACGTGACCGGGCTGGACATCAACGATACCGAAGCGCTTCTTTCCCTGTGGAAAGCGACTTATGATCCGTCCGCGCGGCCCCAGGGCATGACCAAGGCGCTTCGCAATTATTACATCCGCCTCAACAACAGCCTCAACGCCGCCGGCACCGCCGAAACGCTCACTGTTTCGGAAACGGACCCGTCAACCGGCGAAACGGCCGACAAAGGAACGATTTCCAAAACGGACTACGTGAACGTGGGCGACGTGGCCAACGTGAAATCCCTGCCTCTCGGCACGGACAACTTCGGCCGCGATACGCTCAAGGAACTGGTGGCCGCCTGCGGAACATCCATCAAAATCGGTTTGATCGCCGGGGCGGTAGCCACGATCATCGGGCTGCTGCTGGGGCTGCTGGCCGGTTATCTGGGCGGCTTGGCGGACGATATCGTGATGTTCTTCACCAACATCTTCACCGTCATTCCCTCGTTCGTACTGCTGATCCTTATCAACTACTCCATCAATCAGGATCAGCGCGGTGCCACCACCGTGGCGCTGGTCATCGGGCTTACCAGCTGGGTATGGACCACGCGTTCCGTGCGCTCGCAGGTCATCAGCCTGCGCAACCGCGACCACGTGAACCTCAGCCGGCTTTCCGGCCACTCGCTGCCGCGGATCATTCTGACCGACATTTTGCCGTACATCGCATCCTACGTGATGATGGCCTTCATCCTGCAGGTCAGTTCCGGCATATTGGCGGAAGCGCAGCTGTCGTTGCTGGGCCTTGGACCCAAGACGACGGAAGTGCCCACCCTGGGCCTGATGATGAACTGGGCCATGCTCTACTCCGCGCACCTCAACGGCTCCTGGTGGGCTTATTTCCCGGTCATCCTGGTCATCGCGCTCATCTCCTTTTCGTTGAACCTGATGAACACGGGGCTGGACCAGGTGTTCAACCCGACGCTGAGAGATTAGGAGGGCGAGTATGAGCAAGACGATTCTGGAAGTCCACGGCCTGACCACGAAATACATCACTCGCTTTCGGGAAGACGTATACGCGGTGGATCACGTATCGCTGAAAGTGGAGGAGGGCAAATCGCTGGGGATCGCGGGGGAAAGCGGCTGCGGCAAGTCCACGCTGGCGCTGAGCCTGATGGGTTACTATTTCGCACCCCTGCATTATGTCAGCGGGGATATCCTCATCGACGGCAGAAATATTTCCGGCATGGATCCGGACAAGGTGCGCAAATCCGTGCTGGGCACGGAAATCGCCTATATTCCCCAGGCCGCCATGAACGCGCTAAACCCCACGCGCCGCATCCGCAGGTTCGTGGAAGACGTGATTCTTGCGCACGATCCCAAAGCCGACCGCAAGCAGATTTCCGAGCTGGCCGAAGCGCGCTTCGCGGAGCTGGGGCTGCCCGCGGACGTGCTGGACAAGCACCCGGTGGAGCTGTCCGGCGGCATGAAGCAGCGCACCGTCATCGCCGTTTCGACGATCCTCAAGCCAAAGGTGCTCATCGCGGACGAGCCTTCCAGCGCGTTGGATGTGACCAGCCAGAAAATGGTCATCAAAATGCTCCGGGAACTGATGGAGAAAGGGTATATCCGCTCGATGATCTTCATCACGCACGAATTGCCGCTGCTGTACAACGTGACCGACGAAATCATGGTGATG
>CAZCCZ010000026.1:0-41712 GCA_964497495.1 uncultured Oscillospiraceae bacterium | reverse complement strand
CAGATCGTGGAAAAGGGCAGCGCCAAAGACATGGTGTTTGACGCCGTGCATCCCTATTCCCGCGGGCTGATGCGCTCCATCATCGTGCCGGAGGAAGGCACGCGCGACCTAAAGCTGACCGCGATCCCCGGTACGCCGCCCAATCTGAAAAAGCCTCCGCTGGGCTGCCGTTTCGCCGAGCGCTGCAAATACGTTGTGCCGCAATGCCGCTACAACGCCCTGCCCATGATCGATTTCGACGGCGGCCGCGCGTACCGCTGCGGGCATTCCTTACAGCATTTAAGGGAGATGTATCAGCATGAAGACGAATGACGCCGGCGTGATTTCCGTCAAATCTCCCGGCAGCGTTGCCAAAAGCAGGGAGGATATCCTCTCCCGGCCGTCGTGCCTGAGGGGAGAGGGCGTAACGAAGGTTTTCGGCGTCGGGGGAAAGAAAACAATCGCGGTAGACCACGTCGATTTCGATTTCCACGAGGGCGAGCTGGTATCCATCGTGGGGGAAAGCGGCAGCGGGAAAACGACGTTTTCTAAAATCCTTCTGGGATTGTTGAACATGACCGAGGGCACGGTGTGGTATCAGGGAAAGCCCCGGGACATCGCCACCGGACGGAAAAAAAGGGAATACTGGAAAAACATCCAGGCGATTTTTCAGGACCCGTTCAGCTCCTACAACGTGTTCAACAAAATCGACACGGTGCTGCTGGACTGCATCAACATGCGCGGCGGCAGGCACCTGCCCCGGGAAAAGAAACTCGAAATGATGACCGAAGCCTGCGGGTTCGTGAACCTCAAGTTCGCGGAACTGACGAACAAGTATCCGTTCGAGCTTTCCGGCGGTCAGATGCAGCGGCTGATGATCGCGCGCGTGTTTCTGCTGAAGCCGAAGATTCTGCTGGCGGACGAGCCCACCAGCATGATCGACGCCTGTTCGCGCGCCACGATTCTGGATATGCTTCTGCAGCTTCGGGACGAAACCGGCATGACCATCATTTTCATCACCCACGACATCGGGCTTTCGTATTATATCTCCGACAGCGTCTACATCATGGAACACGGCAGGTTCGTGGAGCACGGCACGGCGGACGAAGTAATCCTGAATCCCAAGGCGGAGTATACGAAACGCCTCATCAGCGACGTGCCGAAGATCTACGAGCCATGGGATTTAAGCACCGTATCCTGATCACATCTTTACGAAAGAGGGATTCTCTTATGGACGTGAAACGCGTGGTAAGCCAAATGACTTTGGAAGAAAAGGCCGGGCTTCTTTCCGGGCTGGATTTCTGGCATACGAAACCCGTGAAAAGGCTGGGCGTGGAAAGCTGCATGGTGTGCGACGGCCCGCACGGGCTGCGCAAACAGGACGATCACGCAGACCCGGAGAACGTTAACGAGGCCATCAGGGCGGTATGCTTCCCCACGGGCTGCGCCACCGCCGCCTCCTTCGACCGCGGCCTTCTTCAAACCGTCGGCGAGGCGATCGGCGATTCCTGCCAGCACGAAAAGGTATCCGTCGTGCTTGGGCCCGCCGTGAACATCAAACGTTCCCCGCTTTGCGGCAGAAACTTCGAGTATTACAGCGAGGACCCCTATCTGGCGGGGGAAGCGGCCGCGAGCTTCATTCAGGGCGTGCAGAGCCGGGGCGTTGGCACCAGTATCAAGCATTTCGCCTGCAACAGCCAGGAATACCGCCGCATGAGCAGCGACAGCGTGGTGGACGAGCGCACCCTTCGGGAAATTTATCTGCCCGCCTTTGAAACCGCCGTAAAGCGCGCGAAGCCGTGGACGGTCATGTGCAGCTATAACCTGATCAACGGCACGTACGCCTCTGAAAACCGTTGGCTGCTCACCGAACTGCTGCGCGACGAATGGGGCTTCGACGGCTATGTGATGAGCGACTGGGGCGCGACGGACGACCGTGTGGAAGGCGTGAAGGCCGGGCTGGATCTGGAAATGCCCGCTTCCGGCGGAGAAAACGACAAGCGCGTCGTTCAGGCCGTGCGGGAAGGCCGGCTGGACGAGAAACTGGTGGACCTTTGCTGCGAGCGTATCCTGTCCGTCAACCAGCGGTATCTGGAGCACGCAAAGCACAACACCCTCTGGGACAAGCAAGCACAGCACGAGTTGGCGCGCAAGCTGGCGGCGGAGTGCATGGTGCTGCTGAAAAACGATAATTACCTGCTGCCGCTCAACGAAGGTCAGAAAATAGCCGTAATCGGCAGGTTCGCCAAACAGCCGCGTTTCCAGGGCGGCGGAAGCTCCCATATCAACTTCGATCAGGTAACCTGCGCGTGGGACGTTCTGGGCGCGCTGCCCGGTGTCACCTACGCGGACGGCTACGCGATTGAAAAAGACGACGTGAACGAGGATCTGATCGCGGAAGCGGAGAAAGCGGCGCAGGACGCCGAAGTGGCTGTGATTTTTGCGGGTCTGCCCGACCGTTACGAAAGCGAAGGGTACGACCGCACGCACATGCGTATGCCCAAGTGTCAGGAAGAACTGATCGAGCGCGTCTGCGCGGTCAACCCGAACACGGTGGTGGTTCTGCACAACGGCGCGCCCATCGAGATGCCGTGGCTGGACGACGCGGCGGCCGTGCTGGAAGCCTATCTGGGCGGGCAGGCCGTGGGCGGCGCTGTGGCGGACGTGCTGTTCGGCCGGGTGAACCCCAGCGGCCGTCTGCCGGAAAGCTTCCCCGCCTGCCTGAAGGACAATTCCTCCTATCCGTGGTTCGGCGGCGAGAAGGATACGGCGGAATACCGCGAAGGCGTGTTCGTGGGTTACCGCTGGTACGATAAGAAGCACATGCCCGTGCTGTTCCCCTTCGGTTACGGCCTTAGCTATACCGAATTCACCTATGACCGGCTGACGCTGAGCGCAAAAGAGATTAAGGATACCGACCGGCTGGACGTTTCCGTGGACGTGACCAACACGGGCTCCGTGGCGGGCAAGGAAGTAGTGCAGCTTTACGTGGCCAACCACAAGGGCACGGTGATCCGCCCCGTGCGGGAACTGAAAGGCTTCGAAAAGGTGGAGCTCGCACCGGGCGAAACCAAAACCGTCCGCTTCACGCTTTCCAAACGCGCTTTCGCGTATTGGAACACGCAGATGCATGACTGGCACGTGGAAACCGGCACGTACAGAATCCAAATCTGCAAATCCAGCCGCGATATCATTCTGAGCGAGGACGTTGCGGTTACTTCCACCGCGCGGCTTCCCGAAAAGGTCACGCTGAATTCCATCTTCACGGATCTTTTGGCAAATCCGAAATACGCGGCGTTGCTGCAGCCCATGCTCGATCTCTTTATGTCCAGCCAGGGCAGCGCGGAGGGCGTCGACAGCGCGGTAACGGACGATATGATGCAGGCTCTGCTGGGCTTCACGCCGCTTCGTAGTATGATGAGCTTCGCCAACGGCAAGATCACCTACGACGACCTGACGGATCTGGTGCGCAGGATGAACGAAGCCACCTGACGGAAACCGTGCCCGCGGCGCGACAAACGTTTCGCGCCGCGGGCCGCGAAGGACGGAAAAATATGAAGGAAACCGTAAGTCTTTGCGGCGCCTGGATATTGAAAGAGGCGGCGGGCGTGCGGAATATCCCGGCACGGGTGCCGGGCTCGGTGTTGGGCGACCTGCTGAACGCCGGCTTGATCGACGATCCGTTCGACCGCGAAAACGAGTACGCGGCGTTGCGGCTGTTCGACCGGGATTACGAGTATGCTTTGAACTTCGCCGTACCGGAAGCCTTTCTGGCGCACCGAAGGATCGACCTTGTTTTTTACGGGTTGGATACGCTGGCCGAGGTGACGCTCAACGGGGAAACGGTGCTTTCGGCGGACAATATGCACCGCACCTGGCGCGTTGACGTGAAGGCGCGCCTGAAGCCGGAAGGGAACGCCCTTCGCGTGCTGTTGCGTTCCCCGAACCGGTTCATCGCCGAGGCCGCGAAGGTAAACCCGGACGTGACCTACGACGGTTCCGGCAGCGTGAAAGGCACTTCGTTCCTGCGCAAAGCCCATTACATGTTCGGCTGGGACTGGGGTCCCCAGTTGCCGGACGCGGGCATCTGGCGCCCCTGCGCCCTGGAAGGGTACGACGGCCCGCGCATCGAAAGCGTGGAGATATTGCAAACGCACGAGGCGGATCGTGTGCGGCTCCGCGTGTGCACGCGAACCGACGGGGGAGTGCCCGCCGCGATTCGTGCGACACTGGCCGGGCCGGACGGAACACGGCTGGAAGAACAGGCAGAAGGCGACTCGCTGGAGCTGACGGTGGAACACCCGCGGCTCTGGCAGCCCAACGGGTGGGGCGAACATCCGCTGTACACGCTGGAAGTCGCCTGTATGAACGAGAACGGCGTCGTAGCGGATACCGCCGTTCGCCGTATCGGGCTGCGAACGATCTCCATTTCCCGCGAGCCGGATAAATACGGTGAAGAATTTTGTCTTAAGGTAAACGGTCGCCGCCTGTTTTCCATGGGCGCGGACTATATCCCGGAGGATAACCTAACGGGCCGCACGTCGCCGGAACGGACGCGCCGGCTGCTGGAAGACTGCGCGAAATGCAATTTCAACACCGTTCGTGTCTGGGGCGGCGGCTACTACCCCGAGGATTGGTTTCTGGACGTTTGCGACGAGCTGGGCCTGATCGTATGGCTGGATCTGATGTACGCCTGCAACATTTACAAGATGACGGACTCGTTCGAGCGCAACATCGTCGCGGAAACCCGCGACAACCTGCTGAGAATCCGCCACCATGCCTGCATCGGGCTGATCTGCGGGAACAACGAGATGGAATCCGGCTGGTGCGACTGGCCCGCCGTGGTCGGCCACAGCCCGGCGTTGCGGGCGGATTACATTAAGCAGTTCGAATACGTGCTGAAAAAGGAATGTGCCGCGCTGGCCCCGCAGATTGATTACTGGCCGTCCTCCCCGTCCTCCGGCGGATGCTTCGACGATCCCAACGGTTACGACCGGGGCGACGTGCATTGCTGGGACGTCTGGCACGGCCTTAAGCCCTTCGAAGCGTACCGCGGCAAGTATCCCCGTTTCTGCAGCGAGTTCGGCTTCGAGTCTTTCCCGTGCATGAGAACGGTGGAAAGCTTTACCCGGCCGGAAGACCGCAACGTGTTCTCCCGCGTGATGGAAAGCCACCAGAAATGCGTTGGCGGGAACGGAAAAATCCTGTATTATCTTGCGCAGAATTACCGATACCCGCTATCGTTTCGGCACCTTCTGTACGCGTCGCAGCTGTTGCAGGCGGAAGCGATGCGCGCGGGCGTGGAGCACTGGCGCAGGAACCGCGGGCGGTGCATGGGCGCGATCTACTGGCAACTGAACGATTGCTGGCCCGTGTGCAGCTGGGCCAGCGTGGATTCCTTCGGCCGCTGGAAACAGCTTCAGTATGCCGCAGGGAGGTTCTTCGCGCCGGTGCTGGTCAGCTGCGAGCGCGAAGGGTTCCGCATCCGCGTAAACGTCGTCAACGATACGCTTTCGCCTTTTTCCGGCAACGTGCTGCTTCGGCTGATCGACGCGCGCGGTCGGGTGATTACCGCCCGGGGAATCCCCGCCGAAGTGCCCGCGCTGACGGCCGTATGGATAGCGGATGAGGATTTTATGCCCGAAAAGGGCGGTCTGCATCCGGAGGACGGCCTTGCCGCCGTGCTCACCCTGCGCGACGGACGGGGCGAAACCGCATCGGAGAACTGTGAACTGTTCTCCCCGCCGAAATTCTTCGCCTTTTCAAAACCTCACATCGAAATGAACGTTGCACAGAAGGGCGAGGACTGCGCCGTTACGCTGACCAGCGATGTTTTCGCCTGGGGCGTATGGTTGGAAACATATGGGGCGGAATGTGAATTCAGCGACAACGGTTTCTTTCTGATGCCGGGCGAAAGCAGGACGGTCGTCGCACGGGGCGTGAACAGGGAGGACCTGACGGGACACCTGACCGTAACGAGCGTTGCGGAACTCGGCCGGTAAAAGTGCGATTAACAGCCGGAGTATAAGGTTTTAACTCCGTCGGCAGGTAAGAGCCGCTCCGAAAGGACAGGCTCTTTCTCTGTTTGCGTATATTTTCTAAAAATAATTCTCCGCGTAAAGTTTACGTACTATTCATGAAGAACGTTTCGGATATACGTTGTGGGGCATCAGCATCGACGTAACGCTGGATGGAGTGGAAAACGAATGCGTCGTCAAGCTGGACGGTAAAACGGAAGAAGCGCTGTCCTTCGATGTGCTCACCGGCGGCAACGGCTGACCTGTCGTTGGGAAACAAACGAAACGTAAACGACGCCCCGTACGCGATAATTGCGTACGGGGCGCATTGCTTGGCACATGTTTCCGTTTTCTGCCGAAGGCGGAACGTCAGGTAATGTCCTCCAGCGCCTGGCAGATCATCTCCTCCGCCAGCTCGGCGGCCTTGCGTCCCTGCGCCTCCGCGGTCTTGCGCAGCTTCTCGGCTACGGTGCATTGCAGGCGGATTATCATCGGCGTCATGCAGCCCTGGTAGGTCACTTCCTTAAGCGCCGTGTAGAAGGCGGCTTCCGTCAGGTGGTTTTCCGCCCACCCGTTGGCTTCCTCAGTGGAGAAGGGGAGGATTCGCTCGCCGTACCCCCACGTGTTGGGGCCTACGCGCTGGGCCCAGCGGGAACGCGGCCCGCCCTCGCCGTGCAGGAAATAGTGCCCGCCTTCCGTGATGTACAGGGTTTCGGAGATATACCCGCGTTCGGAACTGTAACCGCGCTGCCAGTTGCCCAGGGGTTTCGCCGTCTCGGTGTCGTACAGGACGTTGTCGATGGTCTGTTGCATGCTATCCCCTCCTGTCCTTCGTTGTCCGGTTGAAAAGCGCCCGGTTGTTCCGCCGGGCGTTCACGGGAACCGGTCAGCCTTTCACCAGCGCGTCGACCGCGTCCGGGTTGATCTCGCCGCAGGATACGCAGCCCACGACTTTGTTGCCCTTGATGTAGGTAACGCACGGGGTCTGGCTTACGTCCAGCCGCTGTGCGATGCCGTTGGACTTGTACACGTCCGCCTTGATCAGTTGCAGGTCGCAGTGGCACTGCGCGTACTGCTCCATCGTTTCCACCACTTTGCGGTCGTCCGCGGAGGCGGCGTTGTACACGCATACGATGCGGGGCGTTTCGCCCATGATCTGGTTTTCGAACATTTCGCTTTCCGCGATGTACTTCTCCGCAGCGTAACCCGCCACGGCGCCGTCGCCCACGGCGGTAGCCACCTGTTTCAGGAACTTATCCCGCACGTCGCCCGCGCAGAATACGCCGGGAATCTTCGTTTCCATCCGCTCGTTGGTGATCACGTATCCGCCGCGCGTCATGTCGATCATGTCGCGGAAAAGCTCGGTGTTGGGCAGATAGCCGATAAAGATGAAGCACGTGTCCACCGGCACGTCCGTAATCTCCCCGGTCTTGGCGTTTTTCAGCGCCACGGCGCGCAGGTGGTCGTCGCCCTTGAACTCCGCCACGGTGGTGTTCCAGAGGAACTCCATCTTTTCGTTCTGCATGGCTTCGCCCTTGGCGATCTCGTTGCAGTCCATCACGCCTTCGTCGTGCAGCACGGAAACGATCACCTTGTTGGCGAACCTGGTGAGGAACATGCCTTCTTCCACGGCGGCGTCCCCGCTGCCGATGACCATGACGGTCTTGCCGGTGTTGGCCGCGGCGTCGCACGTGGCGCAGAAGGAAATGCCCTTGTCGTACAGGTATTTTCCCTCGTTGACCGCCCCGGTGAGGCGCGGTTTGCCGCCGGAAGCGATGATGACGACCTTGCAGTGGAACTCGTTGCGGAACGTTTCCACCACCTTGTCCTTGCCTTCCAGCTTCACGGCGCGCACGTCGGTGAGCTTGAACTGAACGCCGAACTTCTTGGCCTGCTTATGGAAAAGCTCCATCAGCCCAAAGCCGGTTTCCCCTTCCGGGAAGCCAGGGTAGTTCTCGATCTCGTTGGTGTAGGTGGCCAGGCCGCCCACCAGCGCTTTTTCGATAATCAGGGTCTTGAGCTTCGCGCGGCCGCAGTAGATGCCAGCGGTCATGCCCGCCGCGCCGCCGCCGATGATAACGACGTCGTATTGCTCGATTTTCTTCTCCATTTTACCCGTTCCTTCTTACATAAAGAATTTCGCCAGCAGCTTGCTGCCGATAAACGCGCCCGCCAGCAGGAACACCGCGAACACCCAGCCCGAAAGGGACAGGGAGGCGATGCCGCTGTACAGGGCGCCGATGTTGCAACCGCCGGCCAAACGGGCGCCGTAACCCATGAGCAATCCGCCGAGTACCGCGGCGACGACCTGCTTGAGCGATTTGATTTTCTTGAACTTGAACTGGGACGCCAGCAGCGTAGCCAGCAACGCGCCCGCGATCAGCCCCACGTTGAGCATCGTTCCGGTGTGGCTCAGGATTCCCGCGTTCAGCGTGGCCTGCGCGCCGGAAGAGGAGAAGTAATACCACTTCTCCACGCTGCCGCCGAAGAGCTGGTACAGCCACGCGCCCCAGTTCGCCATCGTGCCGGATACGCCCCAGGGATTGCCGGAATAGGCGAACAGGGCGATCTGCGTGATGGACAGCAGCACCGCGCCGGTGACGTAGGTAAAGGGGTTTTTAAAAACCGCCACATAATAACGGTTCTTGCTGATCTTCTCCCATAGCTGCTTCAAGGTCGAACAACCTGCCTTTCATGGGGTCGCGCCCGCAATACGGCGCGGGGGAGAAGGGGTGCGGTTCCGCCTCTTTTACGGAGACGGAAACCGTGTTACTTCTCGATGATGACGTCCCATTCGCCGTCGTCCACTTCTTCCACTTCCACGTTGAAGCCCTGCGTGCGGGCCCATTCGGGAACGTTTTTCATGGCGCAGCTGTGGTCGATATGCACCACCAGCACGTCGCCCTTGCTAAGGGTTGCCATCTTCTTCTCGGTCTTCATCAGGGGCACCGGGCAAGCCTCGCCCAGGCAATCCAATTCGTATTCCGCCATTGTCGTTTCCTCCTAAACTGTATTGGGAAACCTTATGCCGTTCGGCACAAGGCTATTCCTCGTCCTTGATACCCATTTTCTTTCTTTCCCACAGATCCGCCGCCACGTACAGGCAACCGATGATCAGCAGCTGGATCACGATGGCGCCCAGCCAACCGAACACGTCCGGCAGGAAAATACGCGGAGCGCCCGCGATGACGTTCAGGTCCCACCAGCCCATGTCGTGCGCGCCCCACAGCGAACCGATCACAAAGAACACCAGCGCCAGCATCTGCATGGCGAAGCCTTCGCCCACGCGCATCAGCGTGCCGGAGGCGCAGCCGCCCGCGATGACCATTCCGATGCCGAACAGGATGCCGCCCACCGCCGTGGCCAGGCTCACCGGCATCACGTAGCTTTGCCCGGGAATCGGCTGGCCGGAGGCGAAGGCGCTGTATTTAATGGCTGTAAAGCCGATGGACGTCAGCGCGAAGGCGATCAGCACCGCCTTGGTAATGGACGTGCTGCCGGTGATACAGGGGTCGCGCAGCGAGGCCGTGAAGCAAAAGCGTGACTTCTGCAGAATGAAGCCGAAACTGGCGCCGAACATCCAGAAAATCGCCACGTCGGTGGAGCGAAGGCTCAGCAGGAAACCGATGCCCACGATGCCCAGCAATACGAGGATGCCGATCGGCAACTGGTTCTTCTTCTTTTTTCTTTTCGCTGCCGAAGCGGTTGACGACCTTCTGATCGGGGTATTCGCAACTTCCGTCATCCCAGCACCTCCCACTATCGCCGCCGGAAAACGAACGGAACCCGACGGTTTCCACTGGTGATTATTATAGCATGGGTACTCCCGGACTATTCATCGAACTTGCTTGTGCTGTATTAGACAATTTTATCACAATGTGTATAAGCAGGATTGATAGCCGCGTGGCAAGATGATATAATGAATTTAAATGGTATCTTTGCGGGCATCGGTTTTCGTAATCCCGCGAAGGCCCGCGAAGGGGGAGAGAACCGTGCAGTTGGAGCATCTGGCCCTGTTCCTGAAAATCGCCCACGAGAAAAGCATATCGAAGGTTGCCAACGCCTCTCACATTTCGCAGCCGGCCCTCAGCCTGCAAATGCAAAAGATCGAGGACGCGCTGGGTTGCAAACTGTTTGAACGCAGCAATCGCGGGATCCAATTAACGGACGCGGGAATGATAACAAAACGTTATGCCGCCCAACTGATGTTTACCTATGATCAGTTTATGGAAGAACTGAACAACCTGCGCAACAACAACGAGACCTGCCGTGTGGCGGCCACGCAGGTGGCAGCCAATTACGCCATCCCGTGCACGCTGGTCAAGGCGAAGGAGAAGTTCCCGCAATATACGTTCACGCTGGCTTCCATGCCTTCCCGGGAAGTGCTTCGCCAGGTTTCCGGCAATCAGGCGGATATCGGCTTCATCGTCGGCTCCACCGGCGAGGAAGGGCTGTTTTGTAAGAACGTGTTTTCCGACCAGATCGTTCTGGTGGCGGCGAAGGATTATCCGGTGAAAAAGAGCCTGTCGGTGGAAGCGATCAAGCACCATCCACTCGTGCTGCTGGACGAGAATTACAGCTCGTACCGCATGATGGCGGAACAGCTGAAGGGCATGGGCTACGAAATGGAGGAATTTAACGTATCCTACCACCTGGATTCCACGGAATCGGTCAAGTCCATGGTCATCGGCGGCAACGGTCTTTCGTTTTTACCCTACATGGCGGTAAAGAAGGAAATTTATCTGCAACAGCTCAAGATCGTCGATACGGAGGATTTCTGCCTGCGCTACGACGTTTCCATCGTGTATAAGCAAAAGGTGGAAAACAGCGATTACCAACTACTGATGGTGAAAAAGTATTTTGAGAACATGGTGCCTACGACGATCTGCTAGCGTCGTCCCCGCGCGTGATGGTAATCTCCCAAACGCCCTGCACGGGCTCTTCCACATGAGAACGGAAACGCTGCTTTTCGCAGTAATTGAGGATGGATTCGCAGGTACAGCTATGGTCGGTGACGACCGTCACGCTTTCGCCGCTTTCAAGCTGCTCGCGGCACTGCATCAGCTTCATCAGGGGCAGGGGGCACATGTCACCCATACAATCCAGACGGCTCATCGCAGGCCCCCCTTTGCTTTTATTATAACACGCATGAAGGCCGGGCTCAAGCGTCGGCAGCCGGAAACGAGAGAATGACGGACGAATGAACGAAACGACGGATACGGGCCTATTGGGCGTGGTGATTCCCGTATACAGGGGCGGCGGCACCGTGGGCGGCGTATTGGAAACGCTATGGCGGTTCGCGGCGGAACGGCGGATGCCCTGCCGTGTCGCGCTGGTGGCGGACGGCGGCGGGGAGAAGGATGAAGAAGCGATCACTGTGCTGGCGGGACGGTATCACGGAGTGACCGCCGTGCTGCTAAAGCGCAACGAAGGCCAGCAGCGGGCGCTGTACCACGGCATCCGGGAGCTTGTGGATTGCGCCTTCATCGTAACGATGGACGACGACGGAGCGCACCCGGTCGCCCTGCTGGACAGCATGCTGAAAGCCGTCCGGAACGGTGCGGACGTCTGCTACGGCGTTCCCGCGCGGCACGGTGACGCGCCGCTTCGCAGGCTGGGCGCGTTATGCCGGGACGCGCTGTTTACGGCATGCTTCCGCTTGCCCGCGGGCACGCGCGTGGGCGCCTACCGCGTGATGACCGGCGCGCTTGCCCGGAATATCACGCCGGAACCGGACGGCTTTCTGTACCTGTCCGCGGCGCTGATGCGCTTCAAGCCCCGCGTGGCCTGCCTGAGATACGAGCCCGGGCCGGGAAGCCCTTCCCGGTATACGCTCGGGAAGCTGCTGGCGCTCTACCGCGGCCTGCTGTTGCACTACACGCCGCTCAGGGCATTCCGGCGAACGCAAAAAGAAACGGAAACCGGCGACGGCGCCGTCGTTCCCGGGAAGGGGCTGCTATGGGAACCCTGATGCTGCTTGGCGGTTCCAATTGCCAGCTCAACGCCGCGAAAACGGCCAGGGCGATGGGATACCGGGTGGTGCTGGCCGATTATCTGGAGCACCCGCCCGCCGCGGCACTGTGCGACGAGCACGCGCGCGTAAGCACCTTCGACGCGGATGCCTGCATCCGGGCAGCCCGCGAACGCCATGTGGATTTCGTTTTCACCGCGGGCACGGATCAGCCCGTGCTGACGGCGGCTATCGTGGCGGAAGCGTTGAGCCTACCGTCGCCCATCGGCGTGGAAACGGCACTGCGCGCAACGAACAAGCGTGCGATGAAGGTGGCTTTTCTCCGGGAAGGAGTGCCGTGCGCGCCGTTCCGTTTTCTGGGGAGGGGGCAGGGGCCGGAGGCGCTTTCCGGGCTGGAAACCCCGCTGGTGATCAAACCGCTGGACTCGCAGGGACAGCGCGGCGTGTTCAAGGCGGATACGCCCGCGCAGGCCGTTACGCGCCTGCCGGAGACGCTTTCATTCTCCCGGCAGAACGAGGCGCTGGTGGAAAGCTTTTATCCCTCCGACGAAGTCACACTGTCCGCATGGGTTCACAAAGGCGTCGCATACCCGCTTACGCTGACCGACCGGCAATTGATCGACGATCCCGTGCACATCGGCATCTGCGCCGCGCACCGGTACCCCAGCGTTCATGCGGACGAAATGGAGGTGATCGCGCGGATCGCCCAAAAGGTGGCGCACGCGTTGGGCGTCGCAAGCGGGCCGCTGTACATCCAGTTCCTGATCGGGCAAAACGGCGTGATCGTCAACGAGGCCTCCTGCCGCGTGGGCGGCGCCTTCGAGGACGTATTCGTTCCCCGGGTAACCGGCTTCGATCTTCTCAGGGCGTCCATACGGGCCGCAACGGGCCTGTCGGACGACGACGAAGCGTTGGATTCGCTCGCGCATGCGGAACCGGGATACCAGGCGTCGGTGCAGATGCTGTTCTGCAGGCCGGGGGTGGCCCGAACAGTTACGCCGCTTAACGAACTGCTTACCCTTCCGGGCGTGTTGACGGCGGGGTATAATTACGCCGTGGGAAGCGCGCTGCCGGCGCTTCATAACGCCACGGCCCGCTTCGGTTACTGCGTGCTGGCCGGGCGGGATGGGCATATGGACGAGAAGGTACGCGCCCTGTATCGCACGCTGAAAGTGCTGGACGCGGATGGGCGTAATCTCGTGATTCCCAGAACGTACGACGGAGAAGAAACGGAATGAAGAAACGGATCATGGCGGCGCTGTGCCTTTTCGCCTCGCTGACGCTGCTTGCGGCCTGCGGCGGCAAAACGAAGAACAGGCTTACGGTAGCGGAGCAGTTCGGCATCGCGTACGCGCCTTTACAGGTCATGAAGGACGAAGAACTGCTGGAAAAGGCGCTGCCGGGCGTGGACGTGGAATGGGTGCAACTGGGCGGGCCGACCGCGATCCGGGAAGGGATGCTTTCCGGCGATATTGACCTCGGCTTCCTGGGCGTCGGGCCCATGCTCATCGGCGTGGATACCGGTATGGACTGGAAATGTTTCACAGCCCTCTCCGCCAACGAGGTATCCTTTATCACCAACCGGGAGGATATTAAGACCCTTGCGGATATCCGGCCGGACGAGCGCATCGCCGTGCTGAGCCCCGGCTGCACCCAGCACGTGCTGCTGTGCATGGCGGCGGAGCAACAGTTCGGCGACGCTACGAAGTTTGACGAGCAACTGGTATCCCTCAGCCACCCGGACGCCATGAGCGCGATGCTGGCGGGCGGGGAAATCGTATTACACATCACCACGCCGCCCTACGCGGATCTGGAACTGGAAAACGGCATGCACAAGATCCTGACCGGCGAGGACGTGACGGGCGGGCCCTTCACCTTTATCTGCGGCGTGGCGACCGCGAACCTGTACGCCGACCACCGGGACGCATACGACGCCTTCCGCCGGTGCCTTTCCGACGCCGTCGACGAGATCAACGGCGACCTTCCCGCCGCGGCGGAGAAACTTGCGCCCGTGTACGGGGTGGAGGCCGATATGCTGCTGTCCGAAATGAGCTACGGCGGCACCATCTACGGCATGACCCTGCGCGGCGTGGACACGATGGCCGAGGCCATGGCGAAGATCGGCCTGCTTTCCCAAGCGCCGTCCAGAGACTCGTACGCCTTCCCGGACGCGGAGGTGGAACCGTGAACTGGAAAAACCTTACGCAGGCCTTCTACCGGAAGCGTTGGCTCAGCCGCCTGTTTTTCTTCGGCCTGCTGCTCCTGCTTTGGGAACTTACTGCCCTTTTCAGCGGCCTGTCGCCTCTGCTGCTTCCGCCGGTGGAAAAAGTGGCGGGCGCTTTCTGGGTGGGGATGATCGACGGGACGCTGTTTAAGCAGACGGTGTTTTCGCTGGCGGTGATCTTGCTGGGGTTCGGCGTCAGCGTCGTGCTGGCGCTGCTGCTGGGCGTCGCGGCGAGGCTCTCTCCGTTCGTGGACAGGCTTGCGGACGCGCTGACCGTGATGGCGCACCCGCTGCCCGGCATGGCGCTTCTGCCGCTGATCGTGATCTGGTTCGGCACCGGCACCCCCGCCGTGACGGTGGTCATCGTCCACGCATGCCTTTGGCCGATCCTGCTGAGCCTGCAAAACGGTATGCGCGACGCGCCCGCGATCTATGCCGATCTGGGGCGTAACTTCTCCATGAGCAACCTTTCCATTGTGTTGGAAATCCTGTTGCCCGCTTCGTTCTCCCAGCTGCTGTCGGGCTTTCGCATCGGCTGGGCGCGGGCCTGGCGCGCGCTCATCAGCGCGGAAATGGTGTTCGGGGCAATCGGCGCGTACGGCGGGCTGGGTTGGTATATCTTCAAACAGCGCGCGATGATGAACACGGCGGGCCTTTTCGCGGGTATCGTGCTGATCGCCGTTATCGGCATGCTGGTGGAAGGTCTGCTGTTTGAAAGGCTGGAAAAGAGCACGCTGCGCAAGTGGAACGTATCCGCCGGAGAGGGGGAAACGCGATGAAGCTGATCGCGGATTGCCTCTGCAAGGCTTACGGCGGCCAGACGGTGCTGGAGAACGTCAGTTTCAGCGTGGAGAGCGGGGAAACGCTCGCCGTGGTGGGGCGCTCCGGCTGCGGAAAAACCACGCTGCTTAGGATTTTAGCCGGTTTCCTGCCGCAGGACAGCGGTGAAATCCGGATGGACGACCGGCTGCTGACCGCGCCGGGCAAGGACAGGCTGATGGTGTTTCAAAGCTTCGACCAGCTTTTCCCGTGGTACACGCTGCGGCAGAACGTGCAGTACGCGTTGCGGAAAACGAGGCCGGGCATGCCGAAGCCGGAGGCGCGGGCGCTGGCCGCCCGCTGCCTGGCGGACATGGGGCTTGCCGGCGCGGAGGATAAGTTTCCCTATCAGCTTTCCGGCGGCATGAAGCAACGCGGCGCGCTGGCGCGCGCCATGGCGGTTGGCCCCAAAGCGCTGTTATTGGACGAACCGTTTTCCAGCCTGGACGTATATTCCCGGGAAAGCGCGCGCGCCTCGCTGGAAACGCTCAAGGCCGCCACCGGCGCGGCGTTGGTGCTGGTGACGCACGATCTGGACGAGGCGGCGGACGTAGCCACCCGCATCGCGCTGATGAAAGCCGGAAAGCACGGCATCGAAACCATTCTGGCCAACGGCGGTCCGGATGTGACCCGCCGCCTGCGCCGCTTGCTCAGGGATTGACGCGGTATACGCTTATTATATGCGGTTTGCCAATCTCCCGCGCGATGCGCGCGGCGTACCCGTCGTTCTCGAACGTGCCCAGCAGCGTGCAACGTTGCGCAAGGAAAGTTTCCGCCTCCGGCACATAGCGCGGGTTGCCGTACAGCGCGTTGTAATCCGGCCTGTGCCCGTAAAGATAATCCATTTCGTCCGACCACAGGATGGTCGTGATGCCCCGGCTTTCCACGTAATCGGCAAAGGTAAGGTCGTTTTCTCTGAGGTAGGATAGGTTGCGCACGTCCAACAGGGCGTCGTTGGTAAAATAAAACCCCGTGTTCAGGTTGGCGAGCGTTTTGGATTCCGGCGACACGTAAGCGCTGATTTGAGCAAGATAATCGTCGTAGGAATACGCAAGCGCGGGCAGGACGGAAAACACCGTAGCGGTTGCGAAAACCGCCGCTACCGCGGGTGCCGCCCAACGCCAAAGCTTTTTTCCGGCCAGCAACGGCGCGGATAGAAGCAGGCAGGGGAACATCCAGAGAATGGCGCTCAACTGGTTATAACGGCCGATCAGCACCGTGGCCGCCAGCGCGCCCGCCGCTATCCCGAGCGCCGTCCGCAGCACGGGGGAGCCGGTGCGGACGGCCGCGACGGCGCCCCAGACGACCAGTAAAGCGCAAAGAACGAGCTGAGACCGCAGATCGGGCAGGGTATAAGTCCCGCTGATGCCGTACCATAACCGTTGCAGATAGCCGAAAAAGCCGCTCAACTTGTCCGCTACGGGCACGAACAGGTCAAACTCCGTTTCACCATATCGCATGTAGTGAGCCGGGAACTGCGGATCGAATAGAAAACTCAGGCCGATGAAAACCAGCGCCACGCCACCCGCAACGCCGATGAACAGCAGCAGCGGTTTCACGCGGAACTTTTTCGGTCCGATCATCCGTAAAAGAAGCGCCGCGCCGCACCCCGCCGCCAGCACGAAACCGTTGGGGTGCAGCCCCGCGCCGAGGCCCGCCAGAAGCCCTACCCTGACGGCAAGTCGGTCCGTTACGTCGCCCCGGCTTTGAAGCAGCGTCAGCGCTTGCCCCGCCATCAGGCATACGAGCAGGATTTCCTGCCGTGCGGTATGCGCGGCGGCGACGAATTGCGGGGTGAACCCGGCCAGCGCCGTAAGCGCCAGCGAAAGGGGAAAGGACGCGCTTACGCGGCAGCAGCGGTAAAACAGATACAGCGCGGCCACCCCGGCCAGCAGCGACAACAGCCGCACCGAGAACACGGTGTAGCCGAAGACCAGAATGAACGGCATCTGCAACAGGTGGAACAGAATCTTGATCGCGTGGGGGTAACGGGGCTTAAGGTCGAAAAAAGGCTCCGTCACGCCCGGGTTGCCGGTCGCAAGCATGTTGCGCGTCAGCCCCGCCAGCCAGCTTTCATCCGAATGCACCAGCGGATAGCGGGTGAGGAACAGCAAATTCAGGATAAAATAAGCCAGCAGAAAACCGAAAACAACCGCGCGTTCTCTGGAACCCGTCCGCATCCGCATCGTCCTTTCCCTGTATGTTTCCACCCGCCATTGTGGTTTTGAATCACGCTTATAAACCCGTTATCGCAACGGAGCGCCATTACGATTAATGATCGCCGAAACGCGGGAGAGCCGCGCGCGGCAGGCGCCGACTCCGTTCGGACAGGGGAGAAAACCGTGTGCCGTCCCGCTTCGGATTATACCATAACCGCTTCGGTTTCAGCGGTATCAATAAGCGGTATGGTATATAAGATATCGTTATTACCTTAACAATTCCGAATCAAGTATAATGACAGAAGAGCCCGAAGGGGGAACGGAGGATAAGAAACATGACCGTAAAACGCCCGTTCAAGATCATCGTCGCGCTGCTTGCGCTATGCCTGACCGTCGGGATGCTGACCGCCTGCAACACCTCCCGATACGCGGAAAGCGGCAAGATCATCATCCCCGCGTCCGAACTGGGCAAGTATATCGGCGCGGGCAACGCGGTGATCGTGGACATGCAGCCCGCGGAAAGCTACGCGGCGGCCCACGTGCAGGGCGCCGTGAACATCACCCGGGAGGATATCGTGATCAACATCCCGGTGGATAACATGCTTACGTCTAAAAACAAACTGCAGAAACTGTTAAGCGAGAAAGGCATCGGCAACGACACCGTCGTGATCGCCTACGACGACGACAGGATGAACGCCTCGCGCTTCTTCTGGACGATGCTCATGTACCAGAACCATAACGTGCTGGTGGTGGACGGCGGCCTTTCAGCCATCAAAGCGGCCGGTTACGAGCTGACCGACGCGGTGCCGGAGATTACGCCCGCAGAGTACGTGGCCGCGGACAGGGACACGGCCTGGCTGGCGACCATGCAGGACGTGCTCAACCAGGTTAACGAGCCGGACAAGAACACAATTCTGCTGGACGTGCGCACCGAAGCGGAATATACGGCCAAGGGCAAGGTGCCTTCCTCGATCCTGTGGGATTACGCCGACAACTTCTATCGCGACGGTACCTTCAAGACCGTTGAAACCACGCGCATCAACTACCTGAACGCGGGTATCCGCCCGGAGAACAACGTGATCGTCTACTGCCAGACCTCCATGCGCGCCGCGCCCGTATTCCTGCGCCTGTACGACGCGGGATACCGGAACCTGAAGATTTACGACGGCGCGTACCTGGAATGGTCGTCCAACCCCAACAACCCCATCGATATCCCTTCGGGTACAGTTGCGCCGACCAACAAAGACGCATCCTGATATCAATCCAAAAGGAGAGAACGGTATGAAAAAGCTGATTTCCCTGGTTCTGTGCCTGGCTCTGGTCGCCGCCCTGCCCCTCGTGGCGGTCGCGGAAACGGCCCCTTCCTCCGTCGTCACGGAGAAGGCCATGGCCTATCTTGCCAACTATGACGGCACCAAGTACACCATCAAGGCTCCCGATTTCTTCGCCAAAATCGACGCGGGCGAGGATATGCTGATTTTGGACGTCCGGCAGGCGGACGCCTACGCCACGAGCCACGTGAAGGGCGCCGTAAACGTGCCTTTCGGCCCCGACGTAGCGGCGAACCTTGCCAGCATCCCGGACGACACCCATCTGTACGTATACTGCTACACCGGCCAGACGGCTTCCCAGGTAACGGCGCTGCTGAACGTGGCTGGCAAATTCGCCACCAACGTGCAGGGCGGCTTTAACAACGGCATCTCCGCCACCGAAGGCTACGAAGCCTACGTGACGGCCGACGTAGCCACGCTGCCCGGCGACACCTACGAGGTGGACCCCGACGTGCAGGCTGCCGTTACCGCCTACTTCGACGACGTTGCCACCAAGAGCGGTACCGCCTTCCAGTACAATAACTTCTCCCCCGACAGCCTGAAGGAAGCCCTCGACGCCGAACTGGAAGATTACTTTATCTACTCCGTACGCCAGGCGGCGGACTTTGCCGCGGGCCACATCAAGGGCGCGGTAAACAATCCCTTCGGCGCGGGCATGGAGCAGAACTTCGCCGGCCAGCTGCCTACGGATAAGAAGATCATCGTGTACTGCTACACCGGCCAGACCGCTTCCCAGACCGTCGCCATCCTGCGGCTGCTGGGTTACGACGCCTACAACCTCAGCGGCGGTTTCGTGAACGGCTGGACCGCCAAAGGCTACGAGGCCGTAACGGACTGACGCAACCGAACGAACCGTAACGAAGCGCCTTCGCCGCCCGTTTGGGAGTGCGAAGGCGCTTTTCGATATATAAAAATGAAACGGTGAAGGCGGCCTCCTCGGCTGACAGGGGTGGCCGCCTTTCAGCTACAAGAAGTGGCTCAATGTTTGCAACCGCCCTCGTGCCCGTGTTCGTGTCCGTGTTCATGATGGTGTTCCGTACAGATAGCGCCGGTTGACTTTAATCCGCCCTTCAGGTAAGCCTCCACGGCGGCGTGCGCGTCACCGGAAGCGCCCGTGACGACCTCGACGTTTCTCACGGCGAAAATATCCGCCGCGCCGCTTCCCATACCGCCCGCGATGATGACGTTTACACCCATATCCCCCAGAAAGTTGGGCAGAAAGCCGGGTTTGTGGCCGGGGTTGGTCACGCTGTTTTCCGTAACGACGGTTCCGTTTTCGGCGGTAACGATCAGGAAGTCCTCACAATGGCCAAAATGGCCCGAAACCTGGCTGCCCGTGCGTGCGACTGCGATTTTCATACTTGTTCTCCTTCGTTTGTCGTTAGTTGTCAACGCGCCGTAAACGACGCGATCAGACCGGTTTTACAGCTCTACGATCTGGCCCGACGCCAGATAGCCAAGCCGTTCGCCCATCAGGGATTTAAGATACGCGTACGGGGCGAGCCCCGTGCAATGGCAGGTGTAATACCGCGTGGGAAGGGCGAGCAGCACATGCGCCGCCTCGTCCAGCACGGCCCTGTCCGGCCCTTTCGGGTCCAGATTCATAAAGTGGAAACCGCCGATCAGCACGTCCGGCTTCAGCCACGTGGCGATATTGAGCACGCCCTTGTGGGAACAGCCGCTGATCACGTAAGTCTTGCCCTTCTCGCGAATCACAAGGTACTGCTCGTGCAGAAACGTATCCGGCGCAAGCACACCGTTCTCAAGGGTGTTCAGGCCGCAGCTGTCCGTGCGATAGGGGCGGGGAAGCGCGTTGCAGGAAAGAAGCGTCAACCCGTCCCCGAGCGTCGTTTCATCGTCCGCCCGCACGATCTGCGGGTGGTTCGCCAGCGCAGGGTCCACGCCGATGTACCGCTCCGGGCCCGCGTAATGCGGCCCGAACGCGTAACGGCTTACGTATACGCGCGCGGTGCGGTTAATCGTCAGAAATTTGGAAAGGCCGCCGCTATGGTCGTAATGCCCGTGGGAGAGCACGGCCAGTTCCACCGCGGCGAGGTCGATGCCCAGCTTCTCCGCGTTTTCGGCGAAGCGCTCCGTATCGCCCGCGTCGAACAGGATGCGTTTGTTTCCCGTTTCGACGAACAGGCTCAACCCGTGCTCGTACCGGTAGCACTCCGCATACGGCGTGTTCTCCATTAAAACCGTTATTTTCAAACCGACGACCTCCCCACAGGTTGCATCAGATTTTCCGCACCGTGAGCGCGGGCCGCCGACGCGGTACGCACGGTCAGGGCTCGCGATTATTGTTTTCGGCCCGGCGGCAGCCTCCGTGACCGCCCCGGCAAGCGCCGCGGTCGCAATGGGGGCCGTCGCCGTCGCAAAGACGGTACTCGCCGCCTCCGATTCGAAGCGGCAGCCCTTCCACCAGCGCGCGGGCAACCTTTACGCGCGCGCCCGCGTAGATCTGCTGCACGGTCGCGCGTGCGACCTTCATATAGGCTCCGCATTCTTCCTGCGAAAGGTTTTCAAGGTCGATCAGGCGGATCGTCTCGTACTCGTCCACCGTCATCAACACGGCCTCCCGCACGCACGGGTGGCAACCCGCGGGAACGAACTCGCTCACCTGCGGAAGGCAACATACCGTGCGCCATTTCCTGGGCCTGGGCATAATACCCTTCCTTTCGCCCGAATCAAACGCGGCGGTTCTTTCGGCGCATGAACGGCGGCGGCTTCGCCTACAGATAGTTAATGGCATATGCCAATTACTGATTTAATCTATCATGATTACAGGCATATGTCAACGAATATCTGCATATTCATAAGTACGTAATGAATATGCAAAATATAATACAAATATTTAAAAATATGTGTTGACAAATTAACATATGCGTAATATACTGCAACTACAGGTTTTCTCGCAATCCCTTTGCTCAATGGAAAGCCCGAACGACCGCCATCCGAATGAAAAGTTACTGAATAGTTACACATTTATGACACATTTTACGGAGGCATGAAACCATGGAGAACAGACAGGCGTTACACTTGCATGAAACCGTTCTGGAACAGTTGCCGGTCGGCGTTATCGTTGCGAACCATAACGGCGATATGGTGTACGTGAACCGTGCGGCTGAAAAGATACGCAATGTCGCCCGGGGCATGCTTCTGGGAAGAAACGTCGTAGAGTGTCACCGGAAGACGTCGCGGGCGAAGGTTCGCCGCGTCATCAGGCAACTGCTGGCGAAGCCCGGAACCGCTTACAAGCGTTTAATGGAAGACGCCGAAAACGGGAAGCTGATCGAGAACACGTTCGCGAGCCTGTTGGACGACGACAAGCGCAGCATCGGGCTGATGATGCTCAGCGAAGACGCCACCGAGAGGCACAAGATGGAAACGGAGCAGGCCGAGGCCATCAGAATGTTACAGGAAACCGGCGCAAATCTGCAAAAGCGTTACCACGACCTGCTGGCCGTCTCCATGGAAACGATTTCCAGCCTGCTAGAGCAAAGGGATCTGTACACCAGCAACCATTCCCTCAATGTCAGCCGGTACGCCCTGAAGCTGTACGAGCATTGTTTCGGGGAAGGCCGGGACGCCGATACGCTCCGGAAAGCCGCCGTACTGCACGACATCGGCAAGGTCGCCATTCCGGACCAGATATTGAATAAGCCGGGCAAGCTGAACCCATGGGAATACGACATCATTAAGAGCCACAGCGTCATCGCGGAAGAAATACTGAAGCCGCTGGACGCGGGAGGCGAAATATCACTGGTCGTTCGCCACCACCACGAACGGTACGACGGCGGCGGTTACCCGGACGGGTTGGCCGGGGACGATATCCCGATGCTTTCCCGCATCATCGCCATTGCCGACGCCTACGACGCCATGAACTCGGATCGTCCGTACCGCAAAGCGCTTCCGTTGGAGCGGACGATGGAGGAGATACGCGCCTGCAGCGGGAAGCAGTTCGACCCCGTATGGGTGGACGCATTCATGGACCTTGCCCAGGCCGGGGGCCTGTAAACAAAAAAAGAGCGGCTCGCCGGATAGGCGAGCCGCTCTTTTTTCGGTTACATCAAAGGTTCAATACTACGCCAAGTATGGCCCCGGCGGCGATGTAGAGGATCGGGTGCAGCTTTTGGAAGGGCTTCAACTGCATGGCGGTGAAGAAACAGAGGAACAGCACGAACGCAAGCCACTGGAACTGCGTCGCGCCCCCGACAGTGCGAAACAGGGAAGCCCACAGCACCGAATAGCCTGCGGCGGCGATCAGGCCGGTTACGGCAGGCCGCAGTCCTTCCAGCCCGCCGTTGATACGCCGGTTGTTCCGAAAACGGTCCAGAATGCGCACGACGATCAGTACTACGATATAGGAAGGCAGCACAAGCGACAGGGTGGCGATAACGGCGCCTAAAATTCCGGAAACGTGGTAACCAACGTAGCTCGCCATATTGATGCCGATAGGCCCGGGCGTGGATTCCGATACGGCGATCATGTTCATCAGCTCGTCGATAGAGAACCACGCCGGATGCGCCCGCGACATTTCCATCAGGAAAGGAAGCGTAGCAAGCCCTCCGCCGATGGCGAAAAGCCCGGCCTTGAAAAACTCGTATGCCAGCACCAGCAGCGTCAAGCCGCCCGCCTCCTTCCGTAATACAGCGCGCCGAAAGCGGCGAACGCGACGGTCGCATAGACGGGGGAGAGGTTCAGGAACGCGACGCAGACGAACGAAAGCACTGCGATAACCCCTTTAAGCCAGGTATCGGCGCTTCGGTGCACAAGACGCACCACCGTGGACGCGATCAATGCGCATACCGCGATGCGGATGCCGGAAAAAGCGTGGCCGATCCACTCGATTTCCATGAAATTGCTTAAGAATATAGCGATCACGACGATGATGACCAGCGAGGGAAGCACCACGCCCAGCGTCGCCACGGCCGCGCCGAGCCAGCCTTTACGGCGGTAGCCTACGAACGTGGCGGTGTTAACCGCCAGCACGCCGGGCGTGCATTGCGCAAGGGCGTAATAATCGAGCATCTCGTCGTACGTCGCCCAGTTGCGCTTGTCCACGATCTCCCGGATGAACATCGGCAGCATCGCGTAGCCGCCACCGAACGTCAGGCTGCCGATCATCGCGAAGGAGTAGAACAGATCAAACAGTTCCTTCACGAACGTTCTCCTTTCGCCTGCGCGTACTCCACGCACGCCTTCGTAAACGCCGCGAACAGCGGCCCGCCTTTTTCCATGCGCTCGGGGTGCCATTGCACGCCAAGTACGAAAGGCTTTGTCGCGTCGTACACCGCTTCGATCACCCCGTCCTCGGCTGTGGCGCATACGGTCAGCGGAGCCGCGATCGTTTTAATCGCCTGGTGGTGCAGGGAGTTGACCATCAGCGTATCCGAGCCGTACAGCGCCCTGAGCGGCGCGCTCTCCGCGAGCGTGACGCGGTGGGAAGGGTGGTGCGCCCGCGCGGACTGCGCGTGCAAAATGGCGCTCTCCCCGTCCGGCGTGGCGTACTGGGTAGGCAGGTCCTGGTACAGCGAGCCGCCCATCGCTACGTTCAGCGTCTGAATGCCCCGGCAGATGGCGAAAACGGGCATATCCAGCCGGTAGGCGGCGCGGATCAGCCGGATCTCGAACCGGTCGCGCAGAGGGTTGACCTGCTTGAGCGTCGGCACGGGGGATTCCCCGAACAGCATGGGGTCCACGTCGTTGCCGCCCGCCAGCATCAGGCCGTCCATTCTCGCCAGGCAGGCGGTGATCTGCTCTTCGTTCATATCCATACTCAGCAGCACGGGAATCGCTTCCGCCCTGAGTACGCTCTTCAAATAGGCGCGCAGAATATACTGCTTGCGCTCCTTGGCCTCGATACTGCCGGAGACGCCGATGACGGGTTGCAACTGCATAGCAAACCTCCTATACTTCATTGTAAAATTCTATTTTCGCGGGGGGTTATCCTGCCGTGGTTTCATAATGGAATCCGCGGGGTATATACGAAACATAAAGGAGGCTATCCCATGGAAAAGACGATGTTGGTCGAAGGCATGAGCTGCAACCATTGCAAGATGCACGTTGAAAAGGCGCTGCTCGAAGTCAAAGGGGTGCAGGCAGCTGTGGTAGACTTGGCCGCGAAAAAGGTGAAGGTCACCCTGGCCGGGACCGTTTCGGACGAAGCGCTTGCGCAGGCCGTGACGGACGCGGGGTACGACGTTACGAGCGTGATCTGACGCTTTTGGCAGCCTGAACAGCATACCGCCCGCCGTTTGGAACGGCGGGCGGTTTTCACGCGGGAGGTTCGTAGTTCCGTTACGCGCTCTTGATCTCCAGCCACATGGCGTTGTAGATGGAGATAAAATCCTGAATGTCGCTGAAGAACTCACAGCGATCCACGATGTCCTGCGTGGGGTTCATGGTCAGGTTGTTCTGATAATCCGGGCCCATCAGCTCTATGGCGCCGGTGTTGGGGGAGGAATACCAGATCTCCTCGCAGTTCATCTTCGCCACATCCGGGCGGCTCATGAAATCAATGAACTTCTCGGCGTTTTCCTTGTTCTTGGCGTCCTTAAGGATTACCATGCCGTCCACCCAGACGTTGCTGCCCTCGTCCGGCACCGCATAGGCGAGGTCGGGGTTCAGGTCGATGGCGTACTCCGCGTCTCCGCTCCATACCAGCGCGAGGGCGGCTTCGCCGGCCACCATCTTATCTTTGGTTTCGTCCACCTGGTAGGCTTTCACGATACCGTCTTTTTTCTGCTTGATCAGCAGGTCTTTGGCGGCGCTCAGTTCCAGCGGGTCGCGGGTGTTCATGGAATACCCCAGGTATTTCAGCGTCACGCCCAGGCAATCCCGGATGGAATCGATCATGAACACGTTGTTCTTATATTTCTGGTCAAACAGGATACCCCAACTGGTCACCGGTTCGTCCACCATGGTCTTGTTGTACAGGATGCCGACCGTGCCCCACATATACGGCACGCTGTAGGCGTTGGTCGGGTCGTAGGTGGGGTTGACGAGGCTGGATTCAATATACTTGAAATTCGGAACGTTGGCGAAGTCGATGGGAGCAAGCAGGTTTTCGGCGATCATCCGCTCGATCAGATAATCGGACGGGAAAACCACGTCGAAGGAAGATGGGGAGTTACGCACCTTTACGATCATATCCTCGTTGGTGGTAAAGTTCATATAGTTCACCGTGATGCCCGTCTCCTTGGTGAATAGGTCCAACGCATCCTGGCTGATATAGTCTTCCCAGTTGAAGACGTTAACGACTTCCTCGGCGAGGCCCGCAAGCGGAAGCGCGAGCACCGCGAGCACCAAAAGCATACAGGTCAGGCTTTTACGCATGGTCGATATCCCTCCGGTATTCATAGTTTCTATGCAAAACGCAGTCGCGTTTATGCCGGGATCGAGTTCTTCGCCGTCTTTTCCGCGCGACGGTTGACGATCAGCAGAAGCGTAAGCAGCGCCAGGAACATGAGCGCGCTCAGGGCGTTCAGCGTGGGTTCGATGCCGATGCGCGCTTTGGAATAAATGAGCGTGGAAAGGTTCTGCACGAGGGGGCTGGTGGTGAAATAACTGATCACGAAATCGTCCAGCGAAAGGGTGAAGGCCAGCAGGCAGCCAGTTACCACGCCCGGCATGATCTGCGGAAGAATCACGTGCCCCAGCGCGTACGCGGGCGACGCGCCCAGATCCAGCGCCGCCTCGTAGGTATGCTTGTTCATCTGTTTCAGCTTCGGCAGCACCGACAGGATAACGTACGGCGTGTTGAACGTGATGTGCGCCAGCAGCATGGTTACGTATCCGCGCTCGATCTTGCTGAACGTGAACAGGATCATCAGCGAAATGCCGGTTACGATGTCCGGCATGGTCATGGGCAGGTTGGTCATCGTCATCATGAAAGCCTGCGGGCGCTTGCGCATGGCGTGGATGCCGATGGCGGCCAGCGTGCCCAGCACCGTAGCTACGATCGCGGCGATGACCGCGACGGAAAGCGTTACGTACAGCGCTTTCATGATGGCCTGATCGTGGAACAGCTCCGTATACCAACGGAAGGAAAAACCTTCCCACTTGGCGCGGCTCTTGCCGTAGTTGAAACTCTGGAAGATCAGCACCACGATGGGCACGTACAGGAAGAACAGCATCAGCGCCAGATAAAGCTTCTTTCCGAAATGCTTCATACGATGCCGCCCCCTTCGCCTTCGGGATCGGCCTTGCGCAGGATGCTAAGGCTGATGAGGATCAACACCATCATGATCAGGCTCAGCGCGCTTCCCAGGTTCCAGTTGCCTTCCGTGAGAAAGCGGTTCTCAATCAGGTCGCCGAACATCATTGTGTTGCCGCCGCCCAGAATGCGGGGAATGAAGAACGTGGTGACCGACGGCATGAACACCATCGTCACGCCGGAAATCACGCCGGGGACGCTTAAGGGCGCCGTGACGCGCCAAAAGGTGTTGAACCGGTTGGCGCCCAGATCCTGCGCGGCTTCCAGCAACTTGCCGTCCATCTTGGTCAGCGACGTGTAGATGGGGAACACCATGAACGGCAGGAAATTGTACACCATGCCCAGCAGCACGGCGCCGTCGTTGTACATCAGCTGCACGCCCTGAAAACCCAGGGCTTTAAGCAGCGAGTTGATGAGCCCCTGGTCTTCCAGAAGCGTCATCCACGCAACGGTGCGCAGCAGGAAGTTCATCCACATGGGGATGATGAACAGCACCACCAACGTGGAGCCGATTTTCATTTCCCGGTCGGCCATGAAATAGGCGGCCGGGTAGCCCATCATCAGACAAATGACCGTGCACAGCAGCGCCATCCACAGCGAATAGACCAGCGTGCCCACGTTCACCGTACCGCGCTGCACCAACACGGCGTACTGCGGGCCCATCTGCTCATAAAGCTTGTTGACGGTATAGTTGCTGTCCCAGAAGTTCTTAAAGTTATCCAGCGTAAAGGCGCCGGCAGAATCGGTGAAGGAATAGTAGAGGATCAGCACGCAGGGGACGACGGTGAACACCACCATCCACAGCGTGTAGGGGGAGGCAAAAAAGGAGCGTTTAATACCGCCGGTGCGCCGTACGGAAATAAATCCGAACAGGAGAAAACCCGCGAGGACCGCCGCGAACGCCCAAAAAAGCCACGGAGGCACGTTGAGGGTCTGGCTCATTCCTCCTCCGCGCCTCCCTCCGGCCCGTCCCAAACCGGGGTTTCCTCCGGCGGAGTGGGCTTCATAATGTGGATGTTGAAAGGCACGATAGAAAGCCCCACGCGGGAACCGCGCGGCTGCATGATGGTGGAATGCACTTTAAAAACCGTCTCGCCCGCGTCGATCATCATCTCGTAATGCACGCCTTTAAAAAGCACGCTCTGCACCGTTCCCGTAATCTGGCCGATGTCTTCGCCCACGATCATGATGTCCTCGGGGCGTACCACCACGTCCACCGGCTGGTCGCTGCCGAAGCCTTCGTCCACGCAGGGAAAATCGAAGCCGGAGAAGTGCACCAGTTCGTCGTGTACCATGGTGCCGCGCATGATATTGCTTTCGCCGATAAAATCCGCCACAAAGGCGTTGGCCGGTTCGTCGTACACGCTTTTCGGATCGCCGATCTGCAGGATGCGCCCGTCGCGCATCACCACCACGGTGTCGCTCATGGTCAGCGCCTCTTCCTGATCGTGCGTCACGTACAGGAAGGTGATGCCCAGCGCCTGTTGCATACGCTTCAGTTCCAGCTGCATGTCCTTGCGCAGTTTTAAATCCAGCGCGCCCAGAGGTTCGTCCAGCAGAAGCACTTCCGGCTCGTTGACCAGCGCGCGCGCGATGGCAACGCGCTGCTGCTGCCCGCCCGAAAGCTGATCCACCCCGCGTTTGGCATACCCGGACATGTTAACCAGGTCCAGCATTTTGCCGACCTTACGCTTGATCTCCTCGCCGGAAACTTTCCTGATTTTCAGCCCGAAAGCGATGTTGTCGTAAACGTTCAGGTGGGGGAACAGAGCGTATTTCTGGAAAATGGTGTTCACTTTCCGTTTATAAGGGGGCAGCGCGGCGATATCCTTGCCCTCGAAAAGTAGCGTGCCGGCCGTGGGGTATTCGAAACCGCCGATAATGCGCAGGGTGGTGGTCTTCCCGCATCCGCTGGGACCCAGCAGGGTAACGAACTCCCGCTTGCGGATATAGAGGTTGATATCCTGCAAAACGGCTACGCCGTCGAATTCTTTACAGATGTGCTGAAGATCGATCAGGTGCACGTTCTCAACCATTCGCGTACTCCTCGTTCTTTCGTCAGAAACTGGGCGGGGTGCTGACCCACAGCACCCTGGCGCGGGTCTTGCCGGGGTTTGATATGGTGTGTTCCGTGGCGGGATGGATGCAGAAGCTTCCGCCGGTCTTCACGGGCAGCACCCGGCTGCCGAGCTTTAAAACGATGCGGCCGGAAAGGACGTAGCCGAATTCCTCGCCTTCGTGCGGAGGCATTTCCGCGGTTTCCCCGCCGGGTTCAAGTTCCAGCAGAATCGGCTCCATCTGGTTTTTCTGCGCCGTGGGCACCAGCCATGTGATCTTGCCGTGCTTTTCCTCGTCGTCCGTCTTCTCAAACAGGTCGGCGGGTGAGAAAACCAGCTTTTCCTTATCATCGTCCGAGAAGAAGGTTTTCAGGTCGCTGCCCAGGCATTCCAACATGTCCACGAGCGTGGCGATGGAAGGGGAAGCCAGGTCCCTTTCCACCTGCGAAATGAAGCCCTTGCTTAATTCGCAGCGATCGGCAAGCTCCCCCTGCGTGAGGTTCCGACGGATGCGAAGCTGTCTGAGATTTTCCCCGATCTGCACGCGCGGCACCCCTCTCCGAATCGTCGCCAACCGGCTGCAAGTTTAGTTTTGCTAAACTCCGAAACAGGCATTATTAAACCATAAAACCTGTTGGGATGTCAAGAGCTTTACAAAAAAATAACGCTCCCGCAGGGGAGCGAAAAAACGGTAAAGCGGACCGGCTTCGCCGTTGCCGCCGGAGAAACGGGCTCTGTCCGCGGTTGACCGCGGCGCGTAAATTGCCCACAGGCGCAAAGAAGGCGTCGATAACGCCGGAGCGGGGTTCAGCCGAGGGTTGCGAGCAGCGCGTTCACCTTGTCCTTGGTGGCGAAGTTGAGCGGGGAGAAGCGGCCCTTGAGTGCGGTTTCCAGCTTCTCTTTGGCGGCTTCCTTCTTGCCTTCCTCGATATCGTATTGGGCCAGGAAATACAGCGTGTCGATCTGTCCGGGCTTGAACGAAAGCGCCTTCTCGAAATATTCCCTCGCTTTCTTCTTGTCCCCGACGACCCGGTAATAGGTCTGGGCCATGTTGTCCAGCGAAATGGGGTCTTCCTCGTCGTATTCCAGCGCTTCCTGGTTGAAAGCCAGCGCCTTGTCCCTGTCGCCCGCCTCCACATAGAGGTAGCCCAGCGTCTGGTAAATAATACCGCTGGGTTCTTTGGCGTGCTGGCTTTCCAGAACGGAAATGCCCTTTTGAAGGTCGCCCAGTTTGTACACGCAGGCGGCGTAGTTGACGTAAAGCTGTTTGCGGCTTTCGCCGGTCATATAGGGGCTGCTCTGGTGCTTCACCAGCAGCTCGCGGGCCTTCTGGTACTCGCCGTCGCGGATCAGCAATACGGAATAGCTCAGCAGGTAGCGCGGTTCGTTCATGCCCGCGGCCACGGCCTCCTCGTACAGCTTCTTGGCTTCCGTGGTTTTGCCCTTGGCAAGGGCGTTGGCCGCCAAACGGGCCTTTACGGTTGCGACTACACTCATGTCCTGTCCTCCTGCGGTGCGGATTGGCGCGCGATTTTCCCTCGCAAGCGCGCATAACGGTATTGTAGACGATTTCGCATCATTTGTACAGCCTCCCCGTTCTCGAGGCGAGGCTCCGAAAGCAGCAGCAGCGCCTGCCGCACGTAAGCCAGCGCCTTCTCGGGGTCGCGTAACTGATGCTCGTACAGTTTAGCCAGCCCCTCGCAGGCGGCGGCGGGTTCCTCCCCGCGGGCCAGCATGGCGGCGTACAGCTTCGCCGCACTTTCCGCGCGGCCTTCCCGCTTTTCCTGCGCAGCCAGCGCGGAGAAGGCTTCGGTACGTCTGCCGTTTCCGGCGGCCAGCCGGTAGCACTTCTTAGCCTTGCTTACGGCGCCGCGACGTTTGGCGGCTTTCGCCAGCGAAAGCAGGTCGTCCGGTTCCAAAGCCGTTTCCGGCCTGTCGTACAGCCGGCACAGGAAGAAGAAAAGCTGCGCGAGGCTCACCACGTCCTGCCGGTTGTGGGCGAGGATGCGCTCCATCGGGCCGAAATCCCCGTTTTTCAAGTACTTGAAATACGTCTGCGGCACCTGGTCGCCGGGAAGGTCGTCGTCCCGGGAAACGCCCAGCACAGCTTCCTCCAGCTTTTGCAGGGTGCAGCGTCCCAGCCGCAGCTTCCATACGCGCCGGGCGGCGTGTAGCACGTCCGCGTGCAGGGCGGGCAGCCGCGCGCCGGGCACGCGGTGCATAACGAACCGGCTTTCCAGCAGCGGTGCGTCGAACGTACGGCCGTTGAAGGTGACCAGCGCCGGGAAAGCTGCGAGCAGGCGGGCAACCTGTTCCAGCAGCAGCGGCTCCTCCGGATAGTCCCGCATCAGGTACTGCTCCACCACGAACTGTCCGCCGCTTACGTACCCCAGGCCGACTTCGAAGGCCACCGTGCCCGCGCCGCCGGAAAGGCCGGTGGTTTCGGTATCCAGAAACAGCAGGTCTTCGGGCTTCACGGAACGCGGGAAGTCCAGCCCGAATATCTCTTTGAGAATCGGAGCGGTCATATGCCTGAACTCGCTGAAAGAGGACAGGGGAAAGCGTTCGCTGCATCGGTAACAGTCGGCGTGCGTTTGCGCGGGCGGCGGCGCGGGCGCGCCCCGCCTGGCCGCAGAGTCGATCATGCGCAGCTTGTCCATCAGGCTCGGCACGACGCGATCAGCTCCTTGAGGATGCGCGCGGAGTATGCCTTGCCGTGCGCGCCTACCTCGCTTTCAGGGCCCACGCAGCTGGGGCATCCGTTTTCGCAGGGGCAGTCCTTCACTACGGCCAACGCGTGCTCCAGCAGCAGTTCCTGCATTTCGTACGCTTTTTCGCTTAACCCGACGCCGCCCGGATACCGGTCGTACAGGAAGATCGTGGGCAGGTCGGTTTCCGGGGCCTTGACCTGATAGATCACCTTGATGTCCCGCGGCGCGCACATGAGGTAGATGGGCGCTACGATGCTCACCAGATTGGTGATGCCCATCAGCGCGCCCTGCAGATCATCGTTGGAATATCCGGCGGACACGGCTTTGGGCACCGTCCACCACAGGCCCACGGTGTGCATGTCCGTCTCCGGCACGCGCACGGGGCCGAAGCCCAGGTTTTCGTGCGTATCCAGCTTCATTTTCTTGAAAATCTTGACGATGGTGGTGATCTTCAGCTCGCCCAGCGTTACGCCCACGCCGTTGTCCAGCGTTTTCTGCTTCAGCTCGTCCAGCACGGACAGGCTCACGTTCAAATCGGCGTCGGTGTAGTAATCCACGTCCACCGCTCGCAGGAAAGCCTTGCAGGTATCGAAATCCAGTTTTTCCACCTGGTACTGCCGCGCCTCGTGCATGTAAATAGCGTTTTCGTGCAGCAGCATCGGCACAGTGTAACGGTCCATTTCCCCGATCACGCGGTGATGGGCGGGGTTGGTGATATCCACGATCACGAAGTTTTCCGACGAGGCGGAGCGCAGGCTGATCTCGCTTGCGGGAAAATCCTCCGCCGACCAGTGGTACCGGTCGCCCACATGCCGAAGGATGCCGCCTTCCGAAAGAAAGTCCAGAAACTGCGCCGTATCCTTCACGTTGCCGAAGGTTTCCCCGTCGGTGAACGGAAGCTCGTAAGCCGCACACTTGACGTGCGAAAGCAGGATGTACAGGTTGTCCGGCTGCAGCAGCGCGTGCTCCGGCGACTGGGAAAGGAAATACTCCGGATGGTTGACGATATACTGGTCTATGGCGGCGGAAGAGGCCACGAACACCGTCAGCGCCGTTTCCCGCCTGCGGCCCGCGCGCCCCGCCTGCTGCCAGGTGCTGGCGATGGTGCCCGGATAGCCGCACAGCACGCACGCCGTCAGGGAGCCGATGTCGATGCCCAGTTCCAGCGCATTTGTGGAGATTACCATGTCGATTTCGCCCGCGCGCAGGCCCTTCTCGATGGCGCGGCGCTCGCTGGGCAGGTAGCCGCCCCGGTAGCCGCGCACGCGGCCGGAGAAGCCGTAGGGGTCTCGCGCCTGCTCCTTCATGTAGCGGGTGAGCACTTCCACCTGGATGCGGCTGCGCGCGAACACGATGGTAGGGATGCTGTTGGCCAGCAGCAGGCCCGCGATGTCCCGCGTTTCGTTTACCACGCCCTTGCGGATGCCCAGCTGCCGGTTGATCACCGGCGGGTTGTAGAACACGAAATGGCGCTCGCCCACGGGCGCGCCGTTGTTGTCGATTTTGAGGATTTCGCGTCCGGTGAGCGTGCGGGCCAGCTCGTCCGGGTTGGCGATGGTGGCGCTGCACAGGATGAACTGCGGCCTGCTGCCGTAAAAAGCGCACAGGCGCAGCAGACGCCGGAGCACGTTGGCCAGGTTGCTGCCGAACACGCCCCGGTAGGTGTGGATTTCGTCGATCACGATATAGCGAAGGTTCTCGAAAAGCTTGACCCACTTGGTGTGGTTGGGCAGGATGTTGGAATGCAGCATGTCCGGGTTCGTCACCACGATGTGCCCGGCCTGCCGGATGGCCTTGCGGGCCGCGCCCTGCGTGTCCCCGTCGTAGGTGTAGGCCTTCACATCCACGCCCAGCGCCTCGATCAGCTCGTACAGTTCGCTGGCCTGGTCGGCGGAAAGCGCCTTGGTGGGAAACAGGTACAGCGCGCGCGCGTCTGGGTTCCGGAGGATCGCCGAAAGCACGGGCAGATTGTAACACATCGTCTTTCCGCTTGCCGTGGGCGTGACCACCACAAAATCCTTCCCAGCGGCCGCCGCCTGAAAGCTTTCCGCCTGATGGGTGTACAGCCTTCGGATGCCGCGCCCCTTCAGAACTTCCTGTATTTTTGGGTCGAGGGTCGCTGGAAAATCGGCGTACCGGCCCTCCGAAGCGGGCAGGGTGCGCCACGCGGTGACGTTCTCCATGAAGGCGGGGTCTGCTTTGAGCCTGCCGATGAGCTGATCTACGTTCACGGCGTTCCCTCCGGTTGAATGAGAAGGCCGCGTTTGCGCGCGGCCTTCCTTCGTGTTTTCAGGCTTTGTTGGCGGATAATTGCGTATTCTCCTTCAACATGAGCCCTTCCTTGTCGAAAACGATCTTTTTATCCTTCACCCGCAGATGCACGGCGTCCCCGAGGGCCACGCGCCCCGCGATGATCTCCTCGCTCAGCGCGTCTTCCACCGTGCGCTGGATGGTACGCCGCAACGGGCGCGCGCCGTAGTTGGGGTCGTACCCCTCGGTGGCCAGGAAATCCACCACGGCGTCGTCGTAGGCCAGGCGCATGCCGCGCTCTCCCAAACGCTTCGCGACGGTTTCAAGCATCAGTCCGGCGATCTTACGGATGTCGTCCGGCTCCAGCGCATGGAACACGATCAGGTCGTCCACGCGGTTGATGAACTCGGGGCGGAACACATCCTTCACTTCGGCCATTACGCGTTCTTTCATAGTTTCGTAATCGCGCACGGTGTCCACGCTGCCGCCGAAGCCCAGCGGACGGCTGTTGATAATGCCGTGCGCGCCCGCGTTGCTGGTCATCACGATGATGGTGTTCTTGAAGTTCACCACGCGGCCGTCGCTGTCCGTCAGCCGGCCGTCCTCCAGTATCTGCAGAAGGATGTTGAACACGTCGGGGTGGGCTTTTTCCACCTCGTCGAACAGTACGACGCTGTACGGCTTCTGGCGTACCTTTTGGGTCAGCTGGCCGCCTTCCTCGTAGCCCACGTAGCCCGGAGGCGAACCCACCAGCCGGGAAACGCTGAACTTCTCCATATACTCGCTCATGTCGATGCGGATGACCGCGTTTTCATCCGCGAACATCGCCTCGCCAAGCGCACGGCAGAGCTCCGTTTTCCCCACGCCCGTGGGGCCCAGGAAGATGAAGGAACCGATGGGCCGCTTGGGGTCCTGCAGGCCCGCGCGCGCGCGGCGAAGCGCGCGGCTGACCGCACCGATGGCCTCGTCCTGCCCGACGACGCGCCTGTGCAGAATTTCCTCCATGTGCAGCAGGCGTTCGCTTTCGTCCTGCGTCATCTTTTTCACCGGAACGCCCGTCCAACTGGCCACGATCTGCGCGATGTCCTCGTCCGTTACCACGTCGTGCGTGGCGTTCTTACGCTGCTCCCACGCGGAGCGCGTTTCGGCGATCTTTTCGCGCAGCTTGTGCTCCTCGTCCCGCAGGTTCGCGGCTTTCTCGAAGTCCTGCTGGGTCACGGCTTCTTCTTTTTCCGTCTTGAGCGCTTTCAGGCGTTCTTCCTGTTCCTTCACGTCCGGCGGCGCGGTGAAACTGCGCAGGCGCACGCGGGAGGCGGCCTCGTCCATCAGGTCGATGGCCTTGTCCGGCAGGAAACGGTCGCTGATGTAGCGGTCGCCCAGCGTCACGGCGGCCTCCAGTGCCTCGTCGGTGATGCGCACCTTGTGGTGCGCTTCATACCGGTCGCGCAGGCCTTTCAGGATCGCCAACGTTTCCTCGGGGGAAGGTTCGCCGACCTTCACCGGCTGGAAACGGCGTTCCAGCGCCGCGTCCTTCTCAATGTTCTTGCGATACTCGTCGATGGTGGTGGCGCCGATGCACTGCAGCTCGCCCCGCGCCAGCGCGGGTTTCAGAATGTTGGCCGCGTCCATGCTGCCTTCGGCCTTGCCCGCGCCCACGAGGGTGTGGAACTCGTCGATGAACAGGATCACGTTGCCGAGCTTACGGATTTCCTTAATAGTGTCCTTCAGCCGCTCCTCGAATTCCCCGCGGTACTTGCTGCCTGCGATCATGCTGCCCAGATCGAGCGAAAGCAGGCGTTTGCCGGTCAGCGTTTCGGGCACCTTGCCCGCCGCGATCAGCTGGGCCAGCCCCTCCGCCACGGCGCTTTTGCCCACGCCGGGTTCGCCGATCAGCACCGGATTGTTCTTCGTGCGGCGGCTTAAAATCTGGATGATGCGCTCAATTTCTGCCGTACGCCCGATGACCGGGTCCAGTTCCCCGTCCTGCGCGGCGCGGGTTAAATCCCGGCTGTACTTTTCCAGCGCGGAGTCGCCCGCGTTGGGCTTGTTTTCCCGCAGCGCGTTTTCTTCGGGCACGTCCGGCTGGACGTTTCGCATCGCTTCGGTCAGGCCTTCGGAAAGCGCGTCGGTATCCACGCCCATTTCGCGCAGGATCGTTACCGCCACGCCCTCGCCCTCGTGCAGGAGCGCGAGCCAGAAGTGCTCGGTACCCACGAAGGCGTGCTTGAACTGTTTACTTTCCACGATGCTGCCTTCGAGGATTTTCTTGCTGCGCGGCGTAAGCTCCAGCATGCCGCTGACGGGCGTATCGCCCTCGCCGACGATGTCGCGCACTTTCTCCATGACCGTGTCATAGTTGACCCCGTCGGGCAGAAGCCCTTCCAGAATGGGGCCGGGTTCCTTGAGCAGGCCGAGCAGGATGTGCTCGGTGCCCACGTAGTGTTGTTTCAGCGCCACGGCGGCCTGCTGCGCGAAGGCGACGGCCTGCTGCGCCCGTTGGGTAAACCGTCCGAAAATAGCCATATGGTTCCTCCTTGGATTGGTCGGGATACGCTTTCAAATACGGCGAACCGTCAGCCGGCGCCCCCCAGTTCCTTTTGAATGATCACGCACCTTGCCTGGTCGGTGGAAACCAGGTCGGCGTCCGCGTATTTATATTTCTTGGCGTGCGCGTCCTGCGCGAGGGTCAGCAACCTGTCCGCGCAGGCGAGCGGCACGGGCAGCAGGTTCATGGCCGCGCCTAGACGCAGGTTGCTCCAGTGCGTCATAAACTCGTCCGCGTCCATCTGTTTGGCGTACCGCAGCACGCCGTAACTGCGCCACACCGCGTCCTCCGTTTCCAGCGCTTCCTTACCGGTGCGGGAACGCAGGGCGTTTTCCATGTCGATCAGCTGCCTGCCCACGGCGGTCACGGCCTCGATGATCTCGTTTTCCGTGCGTCCCAGCGTGACCTGGTTGCTGACCTGGTACAGGTCGCCCTGCGCCTCGCTGCCCTCGCCGTAGATGCCGCGGATGGTCAGACCCAGTTTGGCCACGGCCTGGTTTACGTTGCCCATCTGTTTAAGCCGGGTCAGCATCGGCAGGTGCAGCATCAGGGAAGCGCGCATGCCGGTACCGGTGTTGGTGGGGCAGGCGGTGAGGTAACCCAGTTGGTTGTCGAAGGAAAAGGGACACACCGCCGCGAGCCTGTCCTCCGCTTGGAAAGCCATCTGCGCCGCGCGGGGAAGGTCCAACTCGGAAAGCATCGCCTGAATGCGCAGGTGATCCTCCTCGTTGACCATCACGCTTACCTGCTCGTCCTTGCGGACCAGCGCCGCGCCCACTTCGCTGTGCTGTAACAGGTCCCGGCTGATCAGGTGCTGTTCCATCAGATAAAGCTGGTCCAGTTTGTTCATGTCCTTGAGTTTATACAGGGAATACCGGTCTTCCGCGCCGGCGTTTTGCAGGGCCTTTTGCGCGCGGTCGACGCACACGGCGGCATTGACCGGCCGGCCCAGATTGGAGAAGGGCAGGTCGTGGTAGTTGCGCGCCAGGCGAACGCGGCAGGAAACGACGATCTGGCTGCTGTTTTCGCTCATTGCGCCTTCGCCTCCGCTTTCTGCTTCTCGGTCAGGGCCTTGATCTCGTCCCGCAGGGCGGCGGCCGCCTCGAAGTTTTCCTCGATTACGGCCTTGTCCATCCGCTCCTTAAGCTTGGAAATATTCAGTTCGAAGGCGCGTTCCTGCTCCCTGTCCGCGGGCACGCGGCCCGCGTGCTGGCTGCGGCCGTGCACGCGCAACAGCAGAGGCTTCAACTGTCCGGCGAAAACCTTATAGCATTCCGCGCAGCCCAGCCTACCGGTATTTTGGAACTCCTCGTAGGTCAGCCCGCAGGCGTCGCAGCGGAGCGTTTCTTCTTTTTTTGGTTCTTTGGAAAGGATGTTTAAAAGGGAAGAAAGAAAGCTGGACAGCTCGCCCTTGGCGATGCTGGTTTCCATTTTCTCAACGCATTCCTGGCACAGGTGCCGCACGGTGGTTCCGTTGCCGCTCAGCACGGTGATGACGACGGTCGCGGGGTTCTTCTTGCATTCTTCGCAGAGCATGGCAGGCTCCTTTCAGCCTTCGGGGAAATCGAGGGGAAAGCGCGGATTATTTAGGTATTTTGCTCTTGTGGGCAATCGCCAGCAGCATGGACTTTAAAATCCTCGCGCGCAGGGCGTCCTTCAGGGCGGTCGGTACGGGCAGGGTGTAACAGGTTTCGCAGATCGCGGCTTTCATCAGCGCGGCCTCGTCCATCGTGATGATGTCGCGCTCCCCGAGCTGCGTGATGAGGTGTTCGGATTCCAGCGAGGAGATGTTGTCGCCCACCCGTTCGTGCAGAAGGTAAAGTAACTGCTCGCTCGTATCCTTTTCCATCCGGAATATGCGGATGTATCCGCCGCCGCCGCGGCGGCTTTCGATGATATAACCGTGGTCTGGCGTGAAGCGCGTGGCGAGCACATAGTTGATCTGCGACGGCGCGCAGTTAAAATACTGCGCGAGCTCGTTGCGTTTCAGCTCCACTTCCTGCTCGTCCTGCGTAAGCATGGTTTTGATGAATTGTTCGATGGCGTCGCTTAAGCGCATGGAGAAACCTCCCCGTCAAAGAAATTGACCATCTTTGACCATTATATTGTAGCACGCCGCATACGAAAATGCAACGGAGGTTTCGCCGCGTTCACAGAAAATTCATCGCGGCGTGCGCCGGGCAGCCGAAGGGATGCATTGTCCGACGCAACCATTGTATACGCAATACCGCCGCGACCGAAACGGTCGCGGCGGCGATGGGGGAACGTTCCGTTACTGCAACGCTCCCGTATCGGTGGCGTAGGTAAGCAATTCGCTCCACAGGGGATTGGTTTTATCCAGTACCAGCGTCGTCTTGTCCGTCAGCGCGGTTTTCAGCGCCTGCAGGGAGCGCCAGTAACTGTAGAACGTTTCGTTCACACCGTATGCCTCAGCGTAGATGCGCATGGCTTGTGCTTCCGCGTCGGCGCGCACGGCGCCGGCCTCGCTTACCGCGTCCGCTTCGATCTGCCGGGCTTCCAGATCCGACGAGGACACCGCCTTGCGGTATTCCTCGTCGCCTTCGCTGCGCAGCTGTTGGGCCACCTTGGCGCGGTCGGCCTGCATACGGGCGTAGGTGCTTTCCAGGTTCGCCGTGGGTAGGATGGTGCGGTGCACCTGGATATCCTTCACTTCGATGCCGCGGGGGGCCATATCCTCGTTGACGGTTTGTAATCCTTTGGCCAGCGCCGCGTTGAGCGCTTCCTTGTTGCTTACGAAGTTTTCAGCGGTCAGCCGGTTGATGGCCTGTACGATCACCGGGTGGATCAGGTTATCCAGCTGGTTTTCCGCGCTGGTCATTTTACCGAGTTTCAGGCTGAACAGCGCGGGGTCGGCGATGTACCATTGCGCGAAGGTCTGCACGTAGTACTGCTTCTTTTCGGCGGTGTTGACCACTTCGCTGTCGCTGATGTAGGTATACAGACGGGAAGGAAAAGTTTCCACCGCGTCCACGAACGGAACCTTGAAGTGCAGGCCGCTGCCGACGCTGACCTTGATGTTTCCGGCTGTCGTGATCTCGCCCGTTAGCAGGTCCGCATACCGTTCGTGGAAATCGTTGCTCCGGTTGATAATGATCCGTTTGATGACTCCGAAACGGCTGACTACGCTCTGCTCGGCCTCGCCCACGACGAACACGCTCTGGCTGATCAGCACGATCGCAATCACCAGCAGAACGCCGAACAGAATCAGCTTGTTCCGGTTACGTTTCAAGCTCGCGGCGAATTCCGCGTTCATGTAATTGACAGGTCTTTCGTTACCGTTCACTGTTCGTCGCCCCCTTCCGCAACCGCCGCCAGCGTTTGCTCCGTGCCGGCCGAACCGTTTAAATCGAGGATTTTGACCACTTCGCTGTTGTTATCCGCCACCACGATACGGCCGCTGTTCTGGAGCACGCTTTCCAGCGTTTCGATCAGCAGCCTGCGACGGGTGATCTCCGGCGCGGCCTGGTATTCCTGATAAACGGCCTTGAACACGGCGGTGTCGCTTTTCGCCTGCGCTACGGTTTCCGCCTTGTAGCCCTCGGCTTCCTTCACCGTTTCGTAAGCGTTGCTGCGAGCTTTGGGCAGCACTTCGTTCTTGTATTTCTCGGCTTCGTCCAGTCGTTTGGTTTTCTCGTTCTTGGCGTTGTTCACGTCCTCGTAGGCCGCTGAAACGTCCGTGGGTACGGTAATGTTCTGGATTCGCACGTCGTTGATCTTCACGCCCATTTCATAGGTGTCGATCAGCTCCTGGAAATCGGGAAGCACCTGCAGCTCGATTTCCTCTTTATTCAGCAGCGCGTCGTCCAACGGCCGGTTCTGGATATTACGGCGGATGACGGCCTCGAATGCCAGCTGCAGCGTGCCCTCCGGATCGTCGATGTCGTAATAATACTGCTTCACGTCGCGGATAGTGTACTGGTAGATGGCTTCCAGAGACACGATACTGTTGTCGTTGGTCAGCATCACGCCCTCGTTGGTCTCGTCCACGTACTGCGCGGCCTTGCCCGCCGTGCCCTGCTTGGTGGTACGGAACCCGTATTCCATCGTGTGGATGGTCGTTACGCTTTCGCTGACGATTTCCTGAACGAACGGGATCTTCCAATACAGGCCCGGCCCGTTTTGACCGGTCACGCGCCCAAAGGTGACCACCAGCGCCTCCTCGCCCTGGCCGACTCGGTAGAAGCTGGTGGCGCACACAAGTACGACCACCGCCAGTACCGCGAGCAGCACGACGGTTCCGATTTTCGGTTTCTTACCCATGATTCGACTCCTTCCTGATTCGAGGGGGGATTCCCATAGAGACAGCATACCATACGTCCGCGCGGCCGTACAGGGAGTGCGGTTCAACAGGTGGGTTTCGGTGTGTGAAAGCCTCGGAATCCGGTTCCAAACGGGAAGCGGCGAGAAAAAGCGCCTGCATCAGGCCTGCGTTTCCGCCCCGGCGGACGGATGCGCGTTTTCCGCCTCCGCGTAGGGCAGCCGCACGCGGAACGTGGTGCCCACGCCTTCCTTGCTGCGCACCGTGATCTTGCCGCCGTGCGCCACCACGATGATCCGCGCGATGGACAGCCCCAGCCCGTGTCCGCTGGACTGGGCCTTGCGGGCGTTGTCGCTTCGGTAGAAACGGTCGAAGATGCGCGGCATTTCGTCCGCGGAGATGCCCTGCCCCGTGTCCCTCACGGACAGCACGCATTCGCTTCCCTCCCGGCTCATGCCCAGGGTGATCTTCCCGCCGGGGGGCGTGTATTTGATGGCGTTGTCCACCAGTATGCGCATGAGCTGCTTGAGCATGCCCTTGTCGCCGTTTACGCTGCAGTGCGTGAGCGGCGACAGCTCAAACTCGTGCGCGGATGAAAGGAGCTTGGCGTCCCGGTGCACGGAGCTCATGATTTCCGCAGGGTCGAACACTTCCATTTCGAGCATCAGGGTCTTTTTATCGTGGCGCGCCAGGAACAAAAGGCGCTCCACCAGCTCCTTCATGGAAGCCGTCTCCTGCGATATGGCGGTGATGCCCTCGTCCAGCACCGCCTTGTCGGTCTTGCCCCAGCGTTCCAGCATGCTGGCGTAGCCCTGGATGACCGCGATGGGCGTGCGCAGCTCGTGGGACGCGTCGCTGACGAACTGCTTTTGGCTGTTGTAGCTGCGCTCGATGCGGTCGAGCATCTTATTGATGACCGCGGCAAGATCCTTGAATTCGTTCTTGGTACCCGCCAAATTGATGCGGTCGGACAGGTTGCTGGCGCTCAGGTTCTCGGCGGCCTTCGTCATATCCGCAATCGGGCGGAGCACATGCTTGTTCAGCCGGCGGCGGTGGCGCAGGAAATAGAGGATGCGGAAGAGGTCCGCCGCGCCCAGGGCGATGAGGCATACCCAATATACGTGCAGCCAGTCTTCCAATGTAAATACG
>CAZCCZ010000025.1:0-45410 GCA_964497495.1 uncultured Oscillospiraceae bacterium | reverse complement strand
TGAAGCTGTTGCACAGCTTCAACGCCGTCACGGCGTTGTACGGTCCAGTCCTTCCTACGAGGCAGCACCGCGCCCCTTGAGCCACAATGCGCAAGCGGGGGTGAAAACCGTTATCCGGCTAGTATCGAGTTCGGCTAAGGAATGCCAGCCCATATAATCAATCCGCTTATCGCTGAAATACGAAGAAAAGAAGCTGAAATCTAAACCGGATAATGAACTGTCAGAAAACAGACCAAACCGGATAGATATTTCCCCATCGCCTGAATACAAGCAGACGGAGTGCGCGAGGGGTCGCACGACAGACATACAGGATTGTCGGTCGCGCTACCGCAGGTAGCGGCGGACGGCTGTCCTGTACTCATAGTGCGATCCCCTCGCGCACATACCGCCGGGTAAAAAGGCGATTCCCGAAGGTTCCCAAAGGGCGAGCGGAAAGCCCTTTGGTCGCACCCGCAGGACACATTTCCTGATTTAGCAGAAAAGATTACAAACAAAAGAGGCAGCCCGAAGGGTGCAGGGGCGAGCGGAAAGCCCCCGCTGTGCCCGCAGGCGCATACCCTGATAAACATAGAAACCGACATGCTCGAAGGGCGTGCGAAGGTTTCCAAAGGGCGAGCGCAAAGCCCTTTGGTGTGCCCCGCAGGGCACATTCTAAAATATGTTATATAGATAATAGACTAAAGGGCCGCGCCGAAGGGTGCAGGGGCGAGCGTAACCGTCTCAACCCCACGCGCTTTGCGCCCCTTATTCCACGGTGACGCTCTTAGCCAGGTTGCGGGGCTTGTCCACGTCGCAGCCGCGGGCCACGGCCATGCAGTAGGCGAACAGTTGCAGAGGAATCACCGCCAGCAGCGGGGCCAGCAGGTCGTCCGCGGCGGGGATGAGGATCATCTCGTCGGCTTCGCCCGCCACGCGTTCCCGCAGGTCCTCCCGGCACACGGCCAGCACCTGCGCGCCGCGCGCCTTGACTTCCCGCAGGTTGCTCAGCGTCTTGTCCAGCAGCGCGGGCTGCGTGATGGTCGCCACCACAAGCCTGCCTTCCTGTAAAAGCGCGATGGGCCCGTGCTTCAGTTCACCCGCTGCGTAGGCCTCGCTGAAAATGTAGCTGACTTCCTTCAGCTTCAGCGCCGCCTCCATGGACAACGCATAATCCAGCCCCCGGCCCACGAAGAACACGTGGCGCTTCAGGCTCGCGGTCGCGGCGAACCATTGCAGCTTCTCCTCGGTTAAAAGCGCTTTTTCAGCCTTGGTGGGCAGCGCGGCGATCTCCCGGCGCAGGCGTTCCGCTTCCTCCCTGGACAGCGTACCGCGCATGTCCCCCAGCGCGAGGGCGATCAGCAGCATCATTTCCACCTGCGTCATGTAAGCCTTGGTGCTGGCCACGGCGATCTCCGGCCCGGCGTAGGTATACAGCGTGTTCGCTTCGCCCACCTCGCGCGGGATGGTGGAGCCGACCACGTTGCAAATAGCCAGCACCTTCGCCCCGCGGCGCTTGGCTTCCCGCAGCGCGGCCAGCGTGTCCGCGGTTTCCCCGCTCTGGGAAACGGCGATGAACAGTTCGTTTTCCCCGATGATCGGGTCGCGGTAACGGTATTCGCTGGCGATGTCCGCGACCACCGGGATGCGCGCGAGTTTCTCGATGACGTACTTGCCGAACACTCCCGCGTGGTAGGCGGTGCCGCAGGCCACCACGCTGACTTTCGTGATCCTGCGCACTTCCTCCGGCGTCAGGGGCAGCCAGCCGTACGCGTGCGGGTCCCCGTTGTTGCGGGGCGTAAAGGTGTTTTGCAGGGCGGTGGGCTGCTCGTGTATCTCCTTAAGCATGAAATGGGCGTAGCCGCCTTTCTCGGCGCTGCTCAAGTCCCATTCCACGTGATAAGGCTCGGGTTTCTGCCTGGCGCCGAACTGGTCGTATACCTGAACGCCGTTCCGGCTCAGCACGGCGATCTCCTTGTCCTTCAGAAAGATCACGTCCCTCGTGTGGCTGAGCAGCGCGGGGATGTCGCTGGCAATAAAAGCTTCCCCGTCCTTGGCGCCCACCACGAGCGGGCTTTCGTGCCGAGCGCAGAAAAGCCTGTCCGGCTCCGCCTCACACAGCACGCCCAGCGAATAGCTGCCTTCCAGCATTCCCATGGCCTGCAGCAAAGCGCTTTTCATGTCCCCGTCGTACAGCATGCTCAGCAGGTGGGCGACCACCTCCGTGTCGGTCTGGGAAACGAACACGCACCCCTTGCCGACTAAATACTTCCGGAGCGTATCGTGGTTTTCGATGATGCCGTTGTGCACCACGGCCACGCCGCCCTTGAAATCCGTCTGCGGATGGGCGTTCAGGTCGCTGGGTTCGCCGTGCGTCGCCCAGCGGGTATGCCCGATGCCGACCTTGCCCGCCAGGGGATGCGCGTCCAGAATGGAGGTCAGGTTTTCCAGACGGCCCTTCGCCTTCGTCACGTTGATTTTACCGTTCCACACGGCCACGCCCGCGCTGTCATACCCGCGGTAGCTCAGGCGGGAAAGCCCCTCCATCAAAATGGGGCACGCTTCCTGCTCTCCGATATAGCCGACGATTCCACACATATCGATAAAACCTCCCGTATAATCGTATTCGAACGTCTTGTATTGTATCATATTGTATTGCATTATGCAAGCCCGGAAATCGGAATTTACAATCCGCGTTTTCGCAAGCAAGCCGCGGCCGCCACCCGGTATCCGCGTTGCGAAACGGCTGGCTCCACAAAACGGCGCCCTTCGGATACCGCGCCGCTTGCGCGCGGGGAAAAAAGTTGCTATGATACTTTCGGAAAGGGGGAGCGAGCGTGGCGAAAATCCTGATTACCCACGGCGTGCCCATGGAACGCTTCGGCCTGCTCAAACCCAACGCGCTGGTGCACCCTCCCGCGGGCAAAGCGTTTACCCGCACGGAACTGCTGGCCCTCCTGCCGGAGTGCGACGCCGTGGTAACCGGCGGCGCGTTCGACCGGCAACTGCTGGAGGCGTGCAAGAGCCTCAAGCTGCTCGTGTCCTACGGCGCGGGGTATGATTCCGTGGATCTGGGCGCGGCGACTGAGCTGCGCATCCCCGTTTGCAACATACCGGACAGCGTTACGGAAGCGACCGCCCAGTTGACCGTCACGCTGATACTTTCCCTGCTCAGGCGCGTCTGCGAGCTGGACCGCCGCATCCGTAAGAAGGAATCCACCCGCAAGCTGTTCACCATGGGCCGCGGCATGGGCGTTTCGCCGGAAGGGCTCACGCTGGGCGTGGTCGGCATGGGGCGCATCGGGGCGCGGGTGGCGGAATTCGGGCGCTTCCTGCACATGCGCATCGTCTACGCGAACCCCGGCATCAAACCGTACTCCGTTACGGGTAACGCGCGCAGACTGCCGCTGGAGGAACTGCTGCGCGTTTCGGACGTGGTGACGCTCCACTGCCCGCTGACTTCCAAAACCGTGGGAATGATCGGCGAAAAAGAGCTCGCGCGGATGCGGCCCACGTCGTTCCTGGTGAACGTGTCACGCGGGCGGCTGGTCGACGCCGCCGCGCTTGCGGAGGCGCTGGAACAGGGCCGTCTGGCCGGGGCCGCGCTGGACGTGTTCGACACCGAGCCGGAGGTGCCGGAGCGCCTGAAGGCGCTGGATAACGTGGTGCTCACCCCGCACATCGGCAGCAACACGCTGCGCACGCGCAACCAGATGGCGGAACAGTGCTGCGACCGCATTCTGGACGCGTTGGCGGGGCGCAGGCCCGACAACCTCCTGAACCCAGAAGTCTGGCCCAAGAAATAACCTGGATAAAACAAGAGGCCCGGTTCCCGACGGTTTTCGTTCGGGAACCGGGCCTATAATTTTACAGCATTCGGTTCAGCAGCGCGGGGATATCCGCAAGACGGTCGATGCGGTATTCCGCTTTCAGGTCCGGGTAAAATCCGCCCGTATCCAGCAGCACGCCCGCCACGCCCGCGGCATGCCCCGCGTTCACGTCGATGTCCCGGTCGCCGATCATCAGGGCGTCCCGCGCGGCGAAGCCGTGGCGGCTCATCAGGTGCAGCACGGCCTCCGGCGAAGGTTTGTCCGCAAAGCCGTCCTCGCGGGTAACGCATTCGGAGAAAAACGGCGCAAGGCCGTCCGCCTCAAGCTGCTTTACGGCAACCCGGTCGCGGTGGGTAAACAGGTAATGGCGGCAGCCCGTGGCCGCCGTGGCTTCAAGGCATTCCCGCAGCCCCGGCATGGCGGGGAAAGCGGCCTGCGCGGCGTGCCGCTCGCGAAAGGCCGTCATCAGCGCGTCCACCGGGATACCGAAGCGCTCCGCGTAGACGGAAACGGCGGTAAAAAGGGTTTGTTTGTTGAGCGCGTAAGCCTCGTCGTAATCGGCCGCATACCCGAAAGACGAAAGCGCCTGTAATAGCGCTTCCGATATCTGGGGGTACGTATCGTACAGCGTGCCGTCGAAATCCCAAATCAGGTGCCTGCGCCGGGCTTCACTTCGCATCGGCGTCTGCCTCCGCTTCGGGCGGGGGCAAAAGCTTGCTGACCAGCGCCGTTTCGATGCGGTGCTCGCTGATCTCCTCCACCTTAACGTGCAGGCCGTTCACGTCCACCTCCGGGGTGGAGCCATCCTCCGGGATGGTGGTGAAGCAGCTGAACACCATGCCGCCCAGCGTGTCGTATTCCTCGTCCAGCGGCAGTTCCACGCCCAGCGTTTCGGCGAGCGTCTCCAGATCCACGGTGCCCGAGCACCGCCACAGATTGTCCTCCAGCTGGACGATCTCGCTTTCTTCCGCGGGGTCGAACTCGTCGTAGATGTTGCCCACGATTTCTTCCAGCAGATCTTCCATCGTCACGATTCCGCTCATGCCGCCGTATTCGTCCACGACGATGGCCATGTGGACCTTACGTTTCTGCATGTCCCGAAAAAGCGCGTCCGCCTGCACCGTTTCCGGCACCAGGTAGGCGGGGCGCAGCAGTTCCCGGAGGGTTTTGGGGGTTTCGCTCTGGGCGTTCAGCAGAAAATCCCGGGTATTAAGAACGCCCACGACGTCGTCCACGTCCTCGTCGTAAACGGGAAAGCGGCTCAGGCCGGAATCCCGGATGGTTTGCAGAATTTCGTCGAAGGTTTCCTCCACCTGAATGGTCACCACGTCCATGCGGTGTACCATCACCGATTCGGCGGGGGTGTTGTTGAACTCGAAGATGTTTTCGATCATCGTGCGCTCGTCCTGCTGGATGGTGCCGCTCTCGCCGCCGATATCCACCATCATGCGGATTTCTTCTTCCGTCACCTGTTCGTTGGCGGCGTTGGGGTCGATGCCGAAAAGGCGCAACACCCCGTTGGTGCTTTTGGAAAGCAGCCAGACGACGGGCCGGAAAATTTTCTGGATCACGACGATCACGCCGCAGGTGAAGCGGGCGACCTTCTCCGGATTCTTCATGGCGATCCGCTTGGGGGCCAGCTCGCCCAGCACCAGGGTGAAATAGCTCAGGACCAGTGTGATCAGGATCAGGCAGAGGGTGCCTAGCGTTTCGGAGGAGAAAAGCGTGAACCCGGCGTTGAGCAACGCCCGGGACAGCCGGGGCGCGAAACGGTCCGCCGCGAAAGCGCTGGCCAGAAAGCCGCTTAACGTGATGCAGACCTGTATGGTAGAAAGGAAATCGTTGGGGGTTTCCGCGAGCTTGAGCATCACGGCGGCCTTTTTATCCCCCTCTTCGGCCATTTTGCGCACTTTATTATCGTTCAGGGAGATCACGGCGATTTCCGTGGCCGCAAAGAACGCGTTGACGAGAATTAATAGAAACGGAATAAGCAATTGACCGCCTATCGGGTCGTCCAAAAGAAAGCCCTCCTTGTGGTTCCATCGGCCGTCCGTCACCGATACGCTAAATTATACCATATTATCGGGCTTTTTGCATATCGGCAGTTCAAGATTTTAAGCAGGCTACGGAAAAAGCCCGTTTCAGCCCCGCGGGATACGTGTATGCCGTGGACGAGAGTTGCCGAAGGAGGGGCTGTGATGAAGAAACCGCTGGCAATGACCGCCGTGCTGCTGATGCTTTGGGGCTTTGCCCTGCCGGCCCTCGCGCAAAGCAAGCCGGAGATCGTGATATCCGAAAGCACCTTTCTATACCAATTGAACCTTATGACGGCCGACCCCGCGGCGTACGCCGGAAAGACCGTCGAAATCGAAGGCGTATTCGGCACCTTTCATTACGGGGCTGAAAATGATCTGCACGCCTACTACGAAGTATTCCGCTACATTCCCGGCAGTTGCTGCGCGGCGGACGTGACCGGGCTGGAGGTGGTTCTGCCGGACGGGAACACCGCATACCCGCCGGACGATACCTGGGTGCGCGCCGAAGGCATGCTGGAAACCTACGAGTTGGACGGGGTCACGTACCTGCGCGCGTGCCTGACCGCGCTGGACACGCCGGCTCAGGAAGGCTCGCGGCTGGCGCTGCCGTAAGCGCGAATGCCCGTATTGACGAAACAGCCGTCTCCCGGCGTTACCGGGAGACGGCCGTTTTAACGGTCAGATGACCGCTTTTTGTTCCGGGAACACCAGCGTTACGGTCGTACCCTGCCCCGGCCTGCTTTCCAGCGTAATCTCCGCGCCGTGGAGCTGCGCCCCGTGCTTGACGATGCTCAAGCCCAGCCCTGTGCCGCCGGTGTCCTTGCTGCGGCTCTTGTCTACGCGGTAGAAGCGCTCGAACACCCGGGCCTGATGCTCCTCGGGGATACCCACGCCCGTATCCTGCACGGAGAAACGGGGCCGGGCCCCGTCCATCCCCACGGCGATCTGTACGCGGCCGTTCCGGTGGTTGTACTTGATCGCGTTGTCGATGAGGTTGACCATCATTTCTTCCAACAGCGTCCGGTCGCCCGGTACCACGGCGCTCTGCCCCGTGACCGTTACGGATACCGCCTGTCTGTCCGCCGCGTCCCGAAGTTTGGACACGCAGGACTGGGCCAGCAGCAGCAGGTCGATGGGCACCTTCTCCCCCGTGGCGCCCTCGTCCAGCTTGGAGAGCCGGATGATATCCTCAATCAGCGAAAGCATCCGCTTGCTTTCGTCGTGGATTTTTCCGGCCAGCGCGGCGGTGTCCTCCGGCTTGGCCATACCGGTGGCCAGCAGTTCCGCATACCCGCTGATGGTGGTCAGCGGCGTGCGTAGCTCGTGGCTGACGTTGGCGCTGAACTGCCGGCGGTTATTTTCCGCCATACGTTCTTCCGTTACGTCCTGCAGGAGCAGCACCATGCCCAAATCTTCGCCGACGACGGCGTCCCCCGCGGGGCTGGCGGAAACGCGGTAGATGCGGCCCAGCGAACACAGCTCGCCCACGCCGCTGTTTTCTTTAAGCAGGTGCAGAAGCGCCTCGTGCCGGTTGACTTCCGGCAGGGTCTTGCCGACCGGGTCGCCCGTCTCTGCGCCCAAAATCCTTCGCGCGGCGGGGTTGATAGCCAAAATATGATGCTTCTCGTCCAGAACCACAAGGCCTTCCCGAAGCCCGCTCAGAATGGCGTTCAGTTCCGCCTGCTGGCGTTGCAGCTTGTTCATCTGCGCGGCGATGCGCCGGTTCTGCGCATCCATCCGGCGCAGCATGGGGGCCAATTCCTCGTATACGTCGCTTTGCAGGGGAGAGTCCAAATCGATGGTGTTAAGCGGCTTCACCAGCGCGCGCGTCAGCGGCCGTGCCAGCAGGGAGGCAAGCAGCGCGCACACCGCCAGCCCCAGCACGAGCCACCAGAACATCCCCCGGACCATGGCAAGAACGTTCTTCTGCGTGCCCGCCACGCGAAGAACCTCTCCGTTGGGAAGCCTACGGGCGTAGTACACGCTGGTTTCGCCCAGCGTGGCGCTGTTGCGGTCGGCCCATCCGGAGCCGTTTTCCAACGCCTCCGCCACCTCGGGCCGGTCGGCGTGGTTTTCCATGCGCGCTGCGTTCCCCTGGCTGTCGAACGAAACGGTGCCGTCCGGCTCAATCAGCGTGACGCGATTGATAAAGACGCCGTTTCCCAGGAAAGCGGCCATGTCCTCCTGCCCGGCCACCAGGGAGGCGATCGAATCCGATTCCTCCACAAGCTGGCCGCGCAACTGTTGGTTGAAGAAAAGGTACATGCCGCCGGTCAGCAACCCGCAAAGCAACAGCGATATCGCAAGCGTGAACCCGACAAGGCTCCGAAACAGCTTTTTTTGCATCCTATTCCTCCAGCTTGTAGCCCACGCCGCGCACCGTGTGGATCAGCGAGCCGCAAGCCTCCAACTTTTGCCGGAGCGAGCGGATGTGCACGTCCACGGTGCGGGTATCGCCCGCGAAACCGAGGCCCCACACGTCGTCCAGCAGGACTTCGCGCGTCACCGCACGGCCCGCGTGCGCCATCAGGAAGGACAACAGCTCGAACTCCATATGGGTCAGTTCCACGTTCCGCCCCTGGGCGGAAACCAGGTGCCGGTCCCTGTCCAGCATCAGCGCGCCGACGGTGAGCACCTGTGCGGGCTTGGCTTCCTCGCTGCGGCGCAGCAGCGCCCGCACGCGGGCCAGCAGTTCCATGATGCCGAAGGGTTTGGAAAGGTAATCGTCCGCGCCGGCGTCCAGCCCGCGCACCTTATCCATCTCCGCGCCCTTGGCGGTGACCAGGATCACGGGAAGGCGCTTGGTGCGAGGGTCGCGCCGCAGGCTTTTCAGGAGCGTCACGCCGTCCTCGCCGGGCAGCATCACGTCCAGAAGCACCAGCGCGGGAACCGTCTTGTCCAGCGCGGCCCGGAACGCGGCGGTGGTCTGGTACCCTTCCGCCTCGAAACCGGCCTGCCGGAGCGCGTATAGTTCCAGTTCCCGGACGCCGTCGTCGTCTTCCACCACATGGATCATTGCAGCACTTCCCCTTTGTAGAGTCCGGTTACGGAATACTCCACCCACTCGGCGATGTTGGTGGCGTGGTCGCCGATGCGCTCGAAATATTTGGCGATCATCAGCAGGTCCAACGCCTCGCTGCCGCGGGAAGCGTCCCCCGCCAGCAGCTCGATCAGTTCCCGCTTGACCCTGCAGAAAAGGTCGTCCACCGTGTCGTCGCTGGCAATCACTTCCCGCGCAAGCTCCACGTCCCGACGCACGTACGCGTCGATGGCGCGGTGCACCATATCGATGGCCGCGCGGGACATGGCGCCGAAATGCTCCGGCTGCATGGCGGCGGAATAGTCCATGAAGGTCACGATTTCGCTGATGTCCGCGGCGTGGTCGCCGATACGCTCCATATCCGTGATCATCTTGAGCGCGGAGGACACCACGCGAAGGTCGTGCGCAACGGGCTGCCGCGTCAGCAGCATCCGCAGGCACAGGCTTTCGATTTCCCGTTCCTTCCGGTCTACGATCGAGTCCCCCTCGATGATCCCGCGGGCTTTTTCCAGGTCGGCGGTCTGCAGCGCGTCGCACGCGCTTTCGATGGTCGTCTCGATCAGGGCGCCCATCTCGATCATCTGGGTATTGAGGATATCCACCTGTTCGTCGAAACGATTTTTCATCAGCCGAACCTCCCCGTGATATAGTCCTCGGTACGTTTGTCCACCGGCATGGAGAACAGTTTCTCCGTATCGCCGTATTCCACGACCTCGCCCAAAAGGAAGAAGGCGGTCGTATCGCTTACGCGCAAAGCCTGCTGCATGTTGTGCGTCACCATAATCAGAGTATACTTATCTTTCAGCTGAATGGCAAGGTCTTCGATCTTGCCGGTCGAAATCGGGTCCAGCGCGCTGGTCGCCTCGTCCATCAGCAGCACCTCCGGCTCCACGGCGAGCGCCCGGGCGATACACAGCCGCTGTTGCTGGCCGCCGGAAAGGCCCAGCGCGCTTTTGGGAAGCCTGTCTTTCAGTTCCTCCCAGATGGCCGCGTCGCGCAGGGATTTTTCCACGATCTCGTCCAGCATCGCCTTGCGACGCACGCCGTGCGTGCGGGGACCGTAGGCGATGTTGTCGTAAATACTCATGGGAAAAGGGTTGGGCTTCTGGAACACCATGCCCACGCGCTTGCGCAGCAGGTTCACGTCCAGGTCCTTGCCGTAGATATCCTCCCCGTCCAGCGTCACGGTGCCGGTGATGCGGCAGCCTGGGATGAGGTCGTTCATACGGTTCAGGCATTTGAGCAGCGTCGATTTGCCGCAGCCGGAAGGCCCGATGAACGCCGTAATACGGTTGGCTTCCATGGGAAGGTTGACGCTCTTCATGGCGTGGAAGTCGTCGTAATACAGGTCCAGGTTGGTGATCTCAATCTTGCTCATGGTTACTCCTTCATCAGCTTGCCGGATACGTACTGGCTCAGGCCGTTCATCAGGATGACGAAAACCAGCAGCACGGCGGCGGTGGCGTAGGCCTCGCCGATATGCAGCCCCTCGCCGGCCAGCACGTACATGTGCACGGAGAGCGTGCGACCGGAGGAGAGCAGGCTGGAGGGGAGCCGCGCCAGCGTGCCCGCGGTAAACAGCAGGGCCGCCGTCTCCCCTACGATGCGCCCGATGGACAGCACGATCCCCGCGAAGATGCCGGGCGTGGCCGGAGGCAGCACGATCTTCAGGACGGTGCGCAGCTTGCCCGCGCCCAGCCCGAAGCTGCCCTCGCGGTACCCCATCGGCACGGACAGCAGCGCTTCCTCGGTGGTGCGCAGGATCAGCGGAAGGATCATCAGGCTCAGCGTCAGCGCGCCGGCGAGGAGCGACAACCCCAGGTTCAGCGCGATCACGAAGAACATCATGCCGAACAGGCCGTAGATGATGCTGGGAATGCCCGCCAGCGTTTCCGCCGTCAGCCGCACGGCTTTCACCAGCACGCTTTCGCGGTTGGCATACTCGCTCAGGTAGATACCCCCGCCCACGCCCAGCGGTATCGCCACCACCAGCGCCATCAGGGTGATGATAAACGTGTTGATAAGGGACGGCATGAGGCTCTGGTTATCGGTGGTGTATTCCAACGAAAACAGGGACAGCGTCATGTTGGGAATGCCCTTGATCAGGATGTCCGCCACGATGTCCAGCAGGATCACCAGCACGGCCAGCAGGGATAAAAAGCTAAGCGCGCGCAGCAGGGCGGAGAAGGGATGCCGCCTGCACTGCAGCCAGAAGGCGCGCAGGGCGTCGCCCCTGCGCCGGCGGGGCGCCACGCGGGTTTCGGCGTGCGCGGACTTCATGCGGCTTCCCCCTTCTTTTTTAATACCGCGAACAGGGCGTTGATCATGAGGATGAACACGAACAGCACGACGCCCGTGGCGATGAGCGCTTCGCGGTGCATATCGGCCGCGTAGCCCATTTCCGTGACGATGTTGCTGGTGAGCGTCCGGATGCCCTTGAGGATGCCCTTGGGCATGCGCGCCTGGTTGCCCGCGACCATGACCACCGCCATCGTTTCCCCGATGGCCCGACCGATGCCCAGCACGACCGCCGCCATGATGCCGCTTTTGGCCGCGGGGATCATCACGCTGAAAACGCTGCGTTCGTCCGTAGCCCCCAGCGCGAGGCTTCCTTCGTAATAATTCTCCGGCACGGCCTTCACGGAACTGTAGGTGAGCTGCATGATGGTGGGAAGAATCATGATACCCAGCAGCAGGGACGCGGTCAGAATACTGAACCCCGTTCCGCCGAACAGGTCGCGCACCATTGGCACAAGGTTGGTGATTCCGAAGAATCCGTATACCACCGAAGGAATGCCCGCCATCAGCGCCACCATCGGCTGGACGAATTTTAAAATCTTCTTGGGGCAGAAACGGGCCATGTACACGCCCGCCAGAATGCCCACCGGCCCGCCGATGAGCAGCGCGCCCCCCGTGACGTACACGCTGCCCACGATCATCGGCAGGATGCCGTACTGGCCGTTGCCCGTTTCGTAAATGTCCGGCGACCATTTGGTTCCGCTGAGGAAAGAGAACAGATCGTACTTCTTAAAAAACGGGAGGCCGTTTGCGAAAAGGAAAACGCAGATGAGCGCGACCGCCGCGATACACACGCAAGCCGCCGCCGCGAACACCCAGCGCATCACGCGCTCCTTTAACCTCATTCCCACCCTTCCTTTCATACGCATACAGAATATGAAATCCGTGTAAGGCCCTCGTATCCGGAATGTAAATTCTGTGTAAAATCGTAGGAAACGCCTTGCGGACGCGGTTTTGCGCCATAACCGCCCCGACGGATTTTACACAGTCTTAACTTTGCACGAACGCCGTCTTAACAATGCCGACGTATCATTTGTACGAACCGAAAGAAAGGAAGGAAACACATGAAAAAGTTGATTGGTATCCTCCTGACGCTCACCCTGGCCGTAAGTCTCGTAGGCTCCGCCCTCGCTTCCGACGAAATCATGGTCATCAGCCGTGAAGCCGGCAGCGGCACCCGCGGCGCTTTCATCGAGCTGACCGGCGTGGAAGTGAAAGACGCCGACGGCAACAAAGTTGACCAGACCACCGAGGACGCGGTGATCCAGAACGGAACCGCGCAGGTGATCACCACCGTGGCCAGCGCCGAAGACGCGATCGGCTACATCTCCCTGGGTTCCCTGGACGCGACCGTGAAAGCCCTGACCGTGAACGGCGTGGAAGCCACCGTGGAGAACGTGCAGAACGGCACCTACACCCTGGCCCGTCCCTTCAACATCGCCGTGAAGGCCGGCGTCAGCGACACCGCCAAGGACTTCATGGCCTGGATCCTGAGCGCCGAAGGCCAGAAGATCGTATCCGACAACAAGTACGTGCCCCTGACCGCCGCCGATTACACCGCTGCGCCCGTGGCCGGCAAGATCGTCGTGGGCGGCAGCTCCTCCGTAGGCCCCCTGATGGAGAAGCTCGCCGAAGCGTACATGGCCGCCAACGCGGACGTGAACATCGAAGTGCAGATCAGCGATTCCACCACCGGCATGACCGGCGCGGCGGACGGCACCTTCGACATCGGCATGGCCAGCCGCGAGCTTAAGCAGAGCGAGCTGGACAACGGCCTGACCCCGACCGTGATCGCCATGGACGGCATCGCGATGGTCGTGAACAACGCCAACGCGCTGACCAACATCACCACCGATCAGATTCGCCAGATTTTCGTGGGCGAACTGACCAGCTGGGGCGACGTCAAGTAAGGCGCGGATGAACCGGCTATGCAAGGGGGCAAATCCCCCCTTGCGATTCCCGGTGAACGGAAGGTTTTCAGACGCATGAAAGGCCTGTTCGCAGAAAGAACGGGTTAAGCGCGAAGCACTCTGCGGGGAGTTTACCCGCAGGGTGCTTCGCCTTTATACGCGCTATTCTGGGATTTTCACGATTCCTTTTCCCGAACGTCTTCCCTGCCTGATCAAAGGGTATGCGCCTGCGGGCGTACCAAAGGGCTTTGCGCTCGCCCTTTGGAAACCTTCGCACGCCCTTTGAATATGTTGGCTTCTATGGGTGACCGGGTTGCGCCCCGCGGAGTACGTTCCCTGTATCAACAGAGAAGAACAGCAGCTGAGGGGCCGTCCGAAGGATGCAGGGCCGAGCGGAAAGCCCCTGCCGCGCCCGCAGGCGCGATTCCTGTGTAGATCAGAATCTGTCTATTAAAGAACCGTCCGAAAGGTGTCGGAAGGAAGCGAGTGCCCTATGGGCACCATTATGAAGCAACGAGCGACCCGCAGGTGAAGAACGAAACAAACAAACAAACAAACAAACAAACGGCAGTGCAACCTGCGCAGGTCGAGCGATCGGGAAAGTGCGAGCGGAAAGCCCCCACCCGTACCCGCAGGCGCGGCTCCTTCCCCTGCGTCCTCCGACGCATATGAAAAGCCCCTTCCGAAGAAGGGGCCGCTTATGATGAAAACCAGCCGGGGATGCATAGGGCTCAGCTCTTTGCACCGTACCCTTCAGGGTTCCCCTTCTGCCATCTCCAGGAATCCCTGCACATGTCCTCCAGCGTTCTTTCCGCTTCCCAGCCAAGCTGTTCGCGGGCCTTGGTTACGTCCGCGTAGCATTCGGCGATATCGCCGGGGCGGCGTCCGACGATTTCGTACGGAATGGGAACGCCGTTCACGCGCTGGAAGGTGTTCACCAGTTCCAGTACGCTGTGGCCTAAGCCCGTGCCAAGGTTAAACACCTCGCAGCCTTTGTGTTTCAGCAGGTATTCGCAGGCCGCCACGTGCCCGCGAGCCAGATCGACCACGTGGATGTAGTCCCGCACGCCCGTGCCATCCGGCGTGGGATAATCATCGCCATACACGCGCAGTTTGGAGAGCTTCCCGCTGGCCACCTGGGTGATAAAGGGCATCAGGTTGTTGGGAATGCCCACGGGGTCCTCCCCGATCGTACCGCTTTCGTGCGCGCCGATGGGGTTGAAGTACCGCAGTAGTGCCACGCCCCATTCCGGCCGCGCGTTCGCCAGGTCGGTGAGGATACGCTCGATCATGTACTTCGTCCAGCCGTAGGGGTTGGTGCAACCGGTGGGCATGGTTTCCGTCAGCGGCATGGTCTGCGTTACGCCGTACACGGTAGCCGAAGAACTGAATACGACGCGGCTCACCCCGTGCCGCGCCATGGTCTCGCACAGGGTCAGGACGGTGTCCAGGTTGTTGCGGTAATACTCCAGCGGCTTGCTTACGCTTTCCCCCACCGCCTTGAAGCCCGCGAAATGGATGGCCGCGTCGAAAGCATGGTCGCGGAAAATCTTCTCCATCGCATCCGCGTCGCGCACGTCCGCCTCGTAATAAGGCACGGGCTTGCCCGTGATCGTTTCCAGCCGCCGGATCACCCTGACGGAACTGTTGGAAAAATCGTCCGCGATGACCGCGTCGTATCCGGCGTTGACCAGTTCCACGTAAGTATGGGAGCCGATGAAACCGGCGCCGCCGGTAAGCAGTACTTTCAAAAATATCAACCTCCTGAACGTGGATTATGCGATACGCCGCGGAAAAGTTCTCAGAAAAGCGACCGCGGATATACGCCCTCGCCGTGCATGCGTTTCAACTGCTCCTGCACGAAGGGTTTGTCCTCTTTATAGGTCACGCCGAACCACACGGCGTCGGTGGAAAGCACGTCCACCGTAAGCCCCTCGCCGTGCATCAGCTCGTCCACCATCACGGGCAGCACGTATTCGGCCTTCAGTTCCGTTGGGGAAAGCGAGGCAAGGAACGCCTCGAAACGCTTCTGCGCCACGGTGAAAATCCACGGGGTGAAGCCGAACAGGTTCATGCTGACGAGGCTTTCCGGGTTCAGGATCACGCCGTTCGGGTCGGCGTTCGTATCGCGGATGGTGCCGTCCGGGAACGGCTTGATTTTATACGTTTCCGTTACGCTTTTCAGCTTGCCGTCCGCCGTGGTTTCACACACCCCGCGCGTTACGTGGCCGTTCTCGCTGACGGTGTTGCGCAGGTAGTAGCCCACCATGCAGGCTTCGTGTTCCGGCTTGAGGGTCGCCAGCCGCTTGCCGATGATCGCGTAGGGCGTGCGGCCGTAAAAATCGTCGGCGTTGATCACGGCGAAAGGCTCGTGGATCGCGTCCTTCGCGCAGAGCATGGCGTGCACCGTGCCGAAGGGCTTCGTGCGTTCGGGGGGCACCCGGTACCCGGCGGGCAGGGTGTCGAACTCCTGGTATACGTATTCCACCTTGATCTTCCGGCTCAGCTGGTCGCCGACCATGCGCCGGATGATTGCCTCAAAATCACGTTTGATGATGAATACCACCTTGGTAAAGCCCGCCTGCAGCGCGTCGTACACCGAATATTCCAACAGCAGTTCCCCGTCGGGGCCCATGCCGTCCACCTGTTTGTTGCCGCCGTAGCGGGAGCCCATGCCTGCCGCAAGCACCAGAAGCGTCCTGTCCATCCTCATCGTTCCTTTCATCCGTTACCGTTACAGCGCCACGCGCGCGTCCGCCGCCGTTTCGGCCGCTAGCGGCCTCGCCTCCGCGGGCGGTTGCGGGCCCGCTTCCCCGGCCGTTTCCTCTGCCGCGAGGATCTTCTCCACCGGCGCGTTTTCCCGGCTGACCTCTATGTTCGCCGCGTTTCGCGGCGCCGGGGCGACGCGCGGGCTGTGCGGGGCCGTGTCGCCAGCCTTCGCAGGCTTGGGCGGCGCTGCGCTTTGGGCGGTCGTCTCCGCCGAAGTGCGCATCCGGGGGCAGCGCACGCGGCGGTTCTGGTGGAAGCCCTCGGTACTGTCCCTGCGGAAGAAAATCGTCGCCGTGCGCAGGATCATCTTGGCGTCCAGCATCAGGGAGAAGTTTTCGATATAGAACAGGTCGAGGATCACCTTATCCTTGGGCGTGGTGTTGTATTTGCCGTCGATTTGCGCCATACCCGTAAGGCCCGCCTTCATCTGCTTGCGGTACTCGAACTCCGGCACTTCCTGCGTGTAGCGTTCCACGTTCTCCAGCATTTCGGGCCTCGGCCCCACGATGCTCATATCCCCTACCAGAACGTTGAAAAGCTGGGGAAGCTCGTCGATGCGGTACTGACGGAGCACGCGCCCCACCCGCGTGATGCGTCCGTCGTTTTCGCAGACGGATTGGCCCGTCGCGTCGCAGGCGTCGCGGGACATGGTGCGGAATTTGATGATTTCGAACACTTTGCCGCCGATGGTCGCGCGTTTCTGCTTAAAAAAGATCGGCCCGTCGTGGGAAAAGGCAATGGCGAGCGTCGCCACGAGCATGACCGGGCTGGTGATCACCAGCCCCAGCAGGCTTAGCACGATGTCCGCCAGACGCTTGACAAACCGTTGCAGCGGCGTGGGTTCCACACGCTGGATGGTAAGGAACAGCGTATCGTCGATCACGTTCTGCGTAGAAGTGGAAACGATGACGTCCCCCAGCTCCGCCAGCAGGTATACGATCTTACCGTTATGATAGCAGAAGGATTTCAACTGCGCTTCTTCCGTATCCGGAATGCCCGCAAGGAACACAACGTCGTTGGCCAGGATGGTTTCCTCCACGTCCCCGCACTCGTAGTGCAGCACGTCCCGAAGCTCGTATTTCTGCCGGAAAGTGGCGATTTTTTCCGCCACGTGCTCCGCCTGTTCCTGCGAGGAGGTGACGATCAGGCACTTCAGCGGCGGGTTGATTTTAAAATAAAAGTGATATCCCAAAGCCACGAAGACGTAAATCAGCCCGATCTGGATCAGCACGGCCCCAAAAAACAGCCAGAAGTCCTCGCCGAACAGGATCAGCCGCGGGTTGTTGGCGGGGTTCACGTTCATGATCTGCAACTGCAGATAGGTGGCGACGTCCGTAAGGACGGTTGCGATGGCGATGGAAGAGAATACCGACCGCGATTTCTTAATGCCGAGCTGGTACCCGCCGTACACGTAGGTTAAAAGCGCCAGCAGGATGGCGAAAGTCGCCATCGTGGTGGCCGCGGTACGGCTTATGTTGACGATTTGCGGGTTCGTAACGGACAGCGGCAGGAAAAACGCAAGAAACAGGCTGATATACAGCAAAAATTGAAAGGCCGTTTTAATGATCTGCGACAGTACATACCGTTTGCCCATGCCTGCCTCCATCGTAAAACGATGACCCCGCGAACGTTTCCGGCGGGGCAACCCCGATCTTGCGCACGGATGATCCCAAACAGATAAAGAATAGCACGCGTGTGAGACCGTGTCAAGCCGGGAGCGCCTTTCCGGGCGCGCGCCCGCGCTCGTTTCAGCCGTACGAAGGCGGGGGGATACGCGCCGGTTTATGGTATAATGGGGGCGTCCGAAAGGGAGGAAGCGTATGAGGATACTGGTCAGCGCCTGCCTACTGGGGTCTGCCTGCCGATACGACGGAACCGCCGCGCAAAACGGGGCGGTCGTCGCCTTGGGGAGCGCCCACACGCTGATCCCTTTCTGCCCCGAGATCTACGGCGGCCTGCCCACTCCCCGCGAGCCCGCGGAAATCAGGGACGGCCTCGTGCTCACGCGCTCCGGCGCGGACGTGACGGCCGCCTACGCAAAAGGCGCGGCGGAAGCCCTGCGGCTGTGCCGCCTTCTGGGGTGCGGTTGCGCGGTGCTGCAGGATCGCAGCCCCTCCTGCGGGTGCGGGCTCGTCCACGACGGCAGTTTTACCGGCACGCTAACGAAGGGCGACGGTCTGACGGCGAAACTGCTTAAGAAGCATGGAATCCGCGTAGTGCCCGCCGGCCTCGCGTCCGAGGCGCTTGATTGCCCCTGCCCGGAGAAGTGCCGCCGTCACGGAAGTTGCGAAGCCTGCCGGGCGCGCCACGCCGGACGTAGCAAGCCCCCGTTCTGCGAAAGATAACCCGTATGCGCGAACGCCGCGGCTTCATCGCCGCGGCGTTCCTTTGTTCCGTCTTTTCTATTCCCCGCTCGCAGCCGGCCAACGCTGCGTGCCGCCCGGGGCGATTGCCTCCGGCATCTTCGCGCCGTCCTTTAAAACATAGCCCAAATCGAAATTCAAATTCCTCGTGCCGCTTTCCACGCTGAACGGGTCGCTCTCCGCGTTGGCGCCGTCCCCGGAGGTCAGGCAGCTGGAGATCACGCGCAGTGCCGCGACGGACTTCGTGACGTCCAGTTCCGGGTACGCCTGCGCCTTCAGCGTATACGTGCCGGGGTAAACGTCCCCGAACTCGAAGTATCCCCATTCGTTGGTGACCGTCGTATAGGCGATTTCCCCGTTTTCCATCAGCTGGATGCTCACGCCGTTCACGGCGGGCTCTCCGGCGTCCATCAGGCCGTTCTGGTTGGTGTCCAGCCATGCCTGGTCGCCCACGCGAGCGGGCTTGATCAGGATCACGTTCATCGAAAGCAGGTGTTTCGCCATTTCCAGCGGGAACGGGTCGCTTGTCCCCACGCCGTCCGCCGCGTCCGTTACCGCGGACGAGCCCGCGTCGTAGTTGGGGTCGTTCGGGCGAACGAAGATCATGCCGTTCGGTAGTTCCACCGTCAGGCGGTAGGTATCCGGCCAGAGGCCGTCGAAGCGGTAACGCCCCGCGTCGTCCGTGGCGGCGGTCTGCGCCGGTTCGTTGTCCGCGCCTTCGTAGAGCGCCACTTTCACGCCCGCAAGCCCGGTGCGCGCGCCGTTCTCGTCCAGCGCGACCGTGCCGCCGACGCTGGTGTAGGAGACCAATCCGGCGGTCAACGTATCCGAATCCGAGCCTTCGGCCACGGTGAAGGCGGCGGTACGCATGGTATTCCCGCTCGCGGCGAAGTCGCCCGGCGCGTTCGCCGGCTGCGCCTGCTCCGGCAGGTCGAAGCGCACGGAGTAGGTGCCGGGCCGCACGCCCGCGAAGGTCGCCACGCCGTTGTCGCCCGAACGCGCCGTTTTCACCGTCTGCTCCTCCGCCTCGTCGTAGAGCGAGAAGGTCAGGCCGGGAAGCGTGCGCTCCCCGGCGGCGCGCGCGCCGTCGCGGTTCTCGTCCAGCCATACGCTGGCCGTCACCGTCGCGGGCAGCACGGCGCCCACGGCGTTTTGCGCGCGGTTGGTCAGCGCCGTCCACGGGCAGGCGAGCGTATCCGTCCGCGCGGTGTCCAGCGTCAGGCCGCTTGCCGCTAGGTTACCGGAGAAAATATAGCCTTCCGGCAATTCCAGCGCAAGGGTGTAGCTGCCGGGTCGCAGGCCGGTAACGGAGAAAGCCCCGTCCGTGTCCGTTACGGCTTCCGAGGCCACCAGCGACGACTGTCCGGGCGTCAGCGTTACGGTAACGCCCGCCATGGCCTGCTCGCCCTCGTCCTTTACGCCGTTTCCGTTCGCGTCGTGGTAGGCGTAACCCGTGAAGGTGCCCAGCGTTACGGCGCCGACCAACGGCGCTTCGTACGCCGCGCCGGATTCCACCGTGAGGCCCGTCATCACGTTCTCACGCCCCTGCGCCTCCAGCGTGTTGCCGCCGGACGTGACCCTGGCCATCGCGGCGTTTTCCGGCAGGAGGAAAGTTACGGTATACTCGCCCGGCATTACGCCGTCGAAGAAGTACGCGCCATCCTCGCCTACCGGTTCCGTCAGGTCGATCTCCCCGTCCGTAGACAGCAGCCTTACGCTGCCGTCGGTATAGCCGCCCTCGCCCTCGTCCCGGAGGCCGTTGTCGTTCAGGTCGTCGAAGAACACGCCCGAAAGCGTGGAGGAAGGCAGCATGCCCGCGTCGATCCCGTCGATCGTCTGCCCCATCGCCACGGCGACGGGCGCGGTTTCGCCGAACCCGTCCTTGGCCAGCGCTTCGACGTCGTTGCCGTTTTCTTCGTTCGGGCGGTAGCGCGTGAAGGCGTAGCCGTCCTTGCGCTGGAAGCGTACGGTATAGTTGCCGGGCATGATGCCCGTGATTTTATAACGTCCGTTGGCGGCGCTCGCGGTCGTGGCCGCCGGCGTCCCGTCCTCGCCGACCAGCTGGATGCTCACGCCGGAGGACGTGGCGTCCTTGCCGTCCCGCACGCCGTCGTAGCCCTTGTCCATGAACACCGTGCCGGTGATCGTGCCGCCCATCGCGACGCCCACGCAGGTTTCCGCCGACGCGCCGTTTTCCAGCGTTATGGACGCAATGGTGTTTTCACGCCTGCCCTCGCGGGCCGCGAACAGGTTCGCTAGCCCTTCCGCGCCGGCAGCGGGCACGACGGTGAAGATGCTGCCGTCGTCCGGCAACACGGCGCGCAGGCGGTAATCCCCGCCGCGAAGCGAGGAGAACGCGTACCGTCCGTCCTGGCCGGTCACCACCTTGCCCATCGACTTGTCGTTGGAGTTTTTCACGACCTCCAGCGTCACGTTCGCGTAGGGCGGCTCCCCTTCGTCCATCACGCCGTTGTAGTTCGTATCGAGGAACGCGATGCCGGTCAGCGTCGCGGGCCGGATGACGCCGACGTTCATGTCGGTCACGTTCTGCGCGTCCAGCACGGGAAATTCCCGCGTGGCGCTCGTCTCCTCGGTGGTGAACACGGAACGCGCGTTGCCGCCCGTCTTGGTGTAGCGCGCGAACAGCAGCCCTTCCGGCAGTTCGGCCGTGAAGGCGTAGGTGTCGTTGCGAAGCAGTGAAAAGCGGTACTCGCCCGTATCGTCCGTAGTGAAGCGGTACACGCTGCCCGTTTTCGTGCCGGTCAGCGTCAGCGCGACGTTCGCCACGCCGGCTTCGTCCGCGTCCAGCACGCCGTCGTTGTTCTGGTCGTTCCACACCTTGCCGGAAAAGGATCCCACCGGCACGGCCCCCACGCCCGCTTCCGCCGTTTCGCCGGACGCCAGCGTAAGCGGCGCGGAAACCGCCGTAAGGCTGTCCGTTCCGCCCACGCAGCTGTCCTGCGCGTCCCAGCGGCCCGTAGCCGTCGTGTACAGGTAACCGTCCGGCAGGGTGAAGCGAAGCACGTAGGCGCCCGGCGCAAAGCCCGTAAGCACGGCCTCCCCGTTCGCGTCCGTAACCGCCGAAGCGGCCGCCGCGCCCTGGGGGTCCGAAGCGGGCACCGCTTCCGCCGTAACGCCCGCAATGGAACGCTCGTACACCCCGCGCACGCCGTTCTCGTTGCTGTCGAAGAATGCGGACACCTTCACCGCCGCGGAGGTGCCCATCGCCACGTCCGAAAGCCCGGTTGCGGTTTCCCCGTCCGCAAGCGTAAGTTCGCCGCCCGCGGAAACCACGCTCAGGCCGCCGGCAGCAGCCGCCTGCACGCGGTACGTACCCGCGGCCAGGCCCGTAAAGGCATAGCGGCCGTCCTCACCAGTCGCGCCTTCGGCGACCTGCGTCCATTCGCCGTTATTCAGCGCAAGAAGCGCCACGGGCACGGAAGCGACCGCGCGCTCGCCCTGCGTATAAGCCCCGTCCCCGTCGGCGTCCACGTACGCCACGCCGCTCACGGTGCCCAGCGTAATAAATTCAACCGCGGGCAGCGTGTACGTTTCGCCGTCCGGCACACTCACGGTCATCCAGATCATATCGCCCTTGTCGGAGAGCCGCCACGGCGAATCCTCCGCGGGTGTTTTGCCTTCCGGAAGGGGCGCGTACACGGTGTAGTCCCCGCTGGGCAGCCCCGCGAAAGCGAAGCTGCCGTCCGACGCGGTGGTTGCGGAACGCTGCAGGGTTACCGACGCGATGGCGACGTTCGCGCCCGCGCCCAGTTCCCGGATCGTTCCCGTTACGGAAGCCGCAGTCGCGCCGCCGGCCGTCGCCGGTTCGTTGACGACCGGTACGGAAACGACGTCTTCGGCTTTGCCGAAATAGGTGCCGACCGTAAAGGCCACGGGCTCCGTCAGCAACGCGGCCCCCTGCGGCGCCTTCGTCTGCGTCAGGGTGTAATCTCCGTCGGGCAGGGGCCGCAGGGCGCGGTATTCCCCGTTTTCGTCCGTTGCGAAGCTCCATTGCTCCACGCCGTCCGCGTCGAGCGCCACGAACTCCGCGCCGCCCGCCGCGGCGGTCCCGTCCCTCATCGTATTTTCCACGCGGAAAAAGCCGCGCTCCGCATACGCGAACACCGTCCGCGTGTTGGCCTTCCCCGCCGTTACGCTCACGGTTACCGGTTCTTGGCAGTCGTACCCGTTTACAAAATCCTCCGCCACCGGGGTAAGCACCGCTTCGGTCGCGCCGCCCGGCAGGGTGAGCGTATCCGTTTCTCCCGCGCGTTTCTGTTCCGCCGTGGGGTTGGCGGTCACCCGTCCCGCCGCCGCGCCGTTCACGGTCACGTCGAAACGCCCCGTCAGCGGCAGGGAAAGCCACGTGTCGGGGTCGCTCGGGGCGACGCCCAGCAGGCCGACGATCAGCGTGGTCTCCCCCTGCGCAAGCGCGATGGAAAACAGGCCCGCGCAAAAGCAGGCCGCTATCAGCAGCGTCAGGAGCGCCTTCCCACAGGTACGCGCGCGTCCCCGCTTCGTCTCGGCAGAGTTCATCCGGCGTTTCGCCTCCGATTGTTTCTAAAAGACCTTCCCGAAACCCGGATTCATAGTATCCGTACCGCCGCGCTTTGTCAACCGAGGCGGCCAAGTTTTGACGTTCGTTACGCGCGGGAACCGGCGCTGGAATACGAAAATCGTGAACAAACCGTGAAACATCCAAGGAAAAACAGGCTCCGGCGTTGACGCGTCCCGTCGATATGTTATAATAACCTTATCAGGTGGAAAAGCCCGAAAAGCCGAAGGAGGAAGAGGCAAATGGCAGAGGAGCGCAAGACCGCGGTCGTAACGGATTCCTCCTGCGACTTGAGCGACGAACAGTTGAGCGAGCACCATATCCATATGATCTCCCTGCGGATCGTCAGCCAGAACGGGGAATACCGCGACCGGGTGGAACTGAGCCAGGAACAGCTTTACGCCATGCTGGAGCGGGAACTGCCCAAGACCAGCCTGCCGTTGCCGGAGGACGTAAGCGATTTGTACGACCGGCTTGCGGCGGACGGCGTGACGGACGTGGTGCACATGTGCATTTCCTCGGGGTTAAGCGGCACCTACAATATGGTGCGCGTCATCGCGGAGGATTACCGGGAACAAATGAATATCCGCGTGGTGGATTCCCGCACGCTTTCCGCCGGCCTGGGCGCGATGACGCTGACCGTCGCGGCGGCGCTGGAAGCGGGCAACGACCCGGACACGGCGGTGCAGAAAGCGATGGTCACACGCTCGTCCCAATTGGGCATGTTCGTGATCCGCACGCTGGAATACCTGCGCAAGGGCGGTCGCATCGGCCTGGTGGAGGGCGTGGTGGGCAACCTGCTGCAGATCAAGCCCATCGTGTTCGTCAACGACGAAGGCGTGTACCAGACGCTCGCCAAGGCGCGCGGTTACCGGGCCGCCGTGGATACCATGGTGCAGGAAGCCTATAAACGCTTCGGCAAGGCGAAGGTCAACCTGTACGTGGTGCACGGGCAGGCGCTGGAGGACGCGCGCAGCCTGCTGGACAGGCTTAAGGGAACTCTCAACATCGCCACGGGCCTCATCCGCCCCGTGAGCCCCGTGCTGGCCATCCATACCGGCCCCGGGTTGCTGGGCATCATCGCCAATCTGGCCGAATAGAGCAAATCGCATGGTAAAGCCGCCGCGGGCTAAACCGCGGCGGCTTTTTCACGTAGAGGCATTCCATCCGGTTCATTGGACGGCGTAGTTCACCAGCCGCCCCACGGCATTCCCGCCGGACAGCGTAACCTGCACGCAACAGGACGCCTGATACGTCGAAAAAACGTCCGCGCCCACGTCCCACAGCCGCCGGATCACCTTGGGGGAAGGCGTGTCGTCCACCTCGGCCGGATCGGTGGAGATCACCGCGACCTGGGGCCTGGCCTTGTACAGGAATGCCTCGCTTCCGGCGTCCTCCGCGCCGTGGTGCCCAACTTTAAGCACCGCGGCGGGGCCGATCACCCCGGCGGCCAGTAGCTCGTTTTCCTCTTTAACCAGCATATCGCCCGTCAGCAGCATGTCCCCTTCGGACGTTTCCAGCCGCAGTACGAGGGAGTCGTTGTTCTCCTCGTCCCCGTCCCGCGTTACCGGGCCCAGGACGGCAAAACGCGTCGTGCCGTCCACCTCGATCACGTCCCCGGCGTACAGCCGCCGCAGAGTAAGCTCGTTCTTTTCCGCCTGCTTCACCACCGGGTGCTCGCCGTCGTCAAGCGTGGAAAACGCGGGCGCGTACAGCGTGCCGATCTCGATGCCGCTTTTGATGAGCGCTTTCAGCCCGCCCACATGGTCCTTATCCGTATGGGTGATCATCACCCCGTCCAGCTTATCCGTTCCGAAATAGGCCAGCGCCCGGAGCATCGCGCCCGCGCTTTCCTTCGTACCGGTGTCGATCAGGTAACGCCGGTCCCCGAGGCAGAAAAGCGCGGCGTCCGCCTTGCCCACGTTCAGGAACATCGCCCGGATCTGCGCCGATTCCGTTCCGGTTTCGGCGCGCGCGTCAAATTCCGGCGGAGCCGCCGCCAACGCCGCCCCGATCAGCACCGACAGGACGAACGCTTGTATCCGTTTCGTCATCGTTTCCAACCGTCTCCTTATCCCCTTGCGCCCGCCGCCTTACCGCGTGCCGCCAAAAAACAAAAACGGCTCGTGGACAGCGGAGCGGCGAGGGTGTATACTGGCACTCGTAAAACACGTGGAAAGGACGATCCGTATATGAGCATCCTTCTGGCCGCGTTCCTGGGCCTCGTCCAGGGGCTGGCGGAATTTCTGCCCGTATCCTCCAGCGGCCACCTGAACCTGATTCAGGCGCTGTTCGGCGTGGATCTGGATCATCAGCTTCTGTTCAACATTCTTCTTCACATGGGCACGTTGGTCGCGGTGGTGGTCGTTTTCTGGCGGGACTGGCTCGACATGCTCCGCCACCCCGTGAAGAACCCGACGCTCCTGCTGCTGGTCGTGGCCTCGCTGCCCGCGCTGGCGGCCAAAGTGGTTTTCGGCGACCAATTGGATTATCTGGAAACGCATAACATGCTGCTGGGCGCGTGCTTCCTGCTGACCGGCCTGCTGTTGCTGCTGGCCCAGTGGCTGTCCGCGGGCAACGCCCGCAGGGGATTGGAAAAGAGCAGGGTGGGCGTGCCTCAGGCGCTCGTGATGGGCTGCATGCAGGCCGTTGGGATGCTGCCGGGCGTCAGCCGCAGCGGCTCAACGCTTTTCGGCGGCGTCGCCTCCCGGCTGGACCGCCGAAGCGCGGCCAAGTTCAGTTTTATGATGAGCCTGCCAGCCATTCTGGCCAGCTTCCTGAGCGAAGGGTACCACGCCGTGAAGGCGGGCGCGCTGACGCAGACGGGGGATTGGGCGGCGGTGCTGATGGGTATGGCGGTGGCGGGCGTGAGCGGTTACCTGGCCATCCGTTTCATGCTGCGCGTGATCCAGCGCATATCGCTTAACTGGTTCTCCCTGTACGTAACGCTGCTGGGCCTGCTGGTGATCGCGCTGCAGGCCGCGGGCGTGCTGACCGACGTTCCGGCAGCCGCGGCCGCCGCCGCGCGGAGCATCGCGGCCCTGTTCTGATCGGATAAACGATTAAATCCGCCTTCCGCACGGAAGGCGGATTTTTCGATTCAGCTTTTGGCCGCAGTCAGCAGAAAGCTGAGCGGGAAACCCTTTCCGTCCAGTTCCGCCGCCGTGCCGCCGACGTCGCGGTTATACTCCGTCAGCCGTTCGACACGAAGCCCGCCGCGCGCCACGCCGCCGACGATTTCCCACAACGTATGGCTGAAGCTCACGAAGGGCTTGCTTTCGTATGTCTTCCCCGCAAGGTATTCCATGCCAAAACAATCCACGAAAGGTTCGCTGCGAAAATAGGAATACGGAAGCCGGTCCGGGTGGTCTTTGTCGTAGATGTCCTCGCCGGGCACCGAAAGCATGTTGGTAAACGGGTGCATTTCGTGGACCAGCAGCCTGCCGCCCGTCCGCAGGCATCGCGACGCCATGCCGAAGAAAGCGTCCAGGTCTTCCATCCAGCACAGCGCGCCCGCCGTGACCAGAACCAGATCGAAGCGGTCTGCGTACGGCTTGGCCGCCTCGTACACGTCTCCCGGTACGAACGTGCAGGGGATACCCGTTTCCGCCGCGATATCCCGCGCCTGCGCGAGGATGTTTTCCGCGATGTCAAAACCGAAGCCTTCGCGTGCGCGCGTGTTCCTGACCACGCTCATCAGCTCGCGCCCGTTGTTGCAGCAGAACTGGGCGACCGTCGCGCCTTCCGGCATCATGCCGCGCAGGGCTTCCGCCGTTTCCCTGCCTAAGAACGGAAACGCCTCCGTGTTCAGCCGTCGCGCGTGGTCGGCGCCAAAGCCGTTCACACGAACGTCGAAAGCCTCTTCCCAGGCGGCCTTGTTGGTTTGGGCAACCGGTTTCATCGCACGAAGTCCGTCCGCACCCGCGGCTCTTCCGCCTTGGGGAAGGTCGCGCCGCCCTGCCGCCCCAGTTCGATGCACCGGAGCATCCACAGCATGCAGCGGGCGAGGTTGCGCATCACCTGCATCCCTTCCCCGTCGCTTTCCGCCTGCGTGGCGTCGGAGCCGTGCACCATGGGCCAGTAGGAGGAATTGACCACGGGCATCCCCTTGATCATCGGATATTTATACAGCGCGTCCAGGCTCGCGGTCGTTCCCGCCCGGCGGGCCGTAACCACGCAGGCGGCGGGCTTGCCGTCGAAAGCGGCGGGGCCGCCCGCGGCGAACATCCTGTTCAGGAAAGAGACCATCGTGCCGTTGGGCGCGGCAAAATAAACGGGCGAGGCCAGCACCAGCGCATCCGACGCTTCCATTTTCGCAAGTGTCACGTTCACCTCGTCGTCGAAGGCGCGGCAGCGGCCGTCGCATTTCCAGCAGGCGATGCAGCCGTGGATCGCCTTGTGGCCGATCGTCACGATCTCCGTTTCCACGCCGCCTTCCGCCAGAACGGATGCGATTTCTTCCAGCGCGCGCCGGGTGGTGCCGTGTTCGTGGGGGCTTCCGTTGAGCATCAGGACCTTCATGCGTTCTCCTCCATATCAATTACGTTTAGCCGTTAAACCCGCCCGCAACGGGCGTGGAAGTCGGCTGCGCCGCATCCTGCGTTTCCGGCGGTGTCGCCGCCTCGGGCTGCTGCTGCGCGTCCGTCGTCTGCGGCACGTCCGTCGCCTGCGGCGCGCCCGTCGCCTGCGGCGCGCCCGCGCCCGTCTGCGTAACGGTTACCTCGCCGGGAGCCTGATTTTGAAAGCTGTTCTCGCTGTTGATGGTGGCGCATCCGGCCAAGACGAGCGTCACCGCAAGGCAGAGCAGCGCAAACGCGATTCTTTTCATCGTTGGAACCCGCCTTTCCCTGTCGTGCGCACATTGCGCGCACCGATATTATAACACATTTTCAACGGCCGCGCTTTACATTCCGCCCGCTGCTTGTTACAATAACCGTGAGCGACTTTCGGAGGCATTTTATGAGCAATATCTGGCACGATATCTCGCCTTCCCGTGTGACGCCCACGGACTTCATCGCCGTGGTGGAGATCGAAAAGGGCAGTAAAAAGAAATATGAGCTGGATAAGGAAACCGGCCACCTGATCCTCGACCGGATTCTGTATACGTCCACGCATTATCCCAGCAACTACGGCCTGATTCCCCGCACCTATGCCGACGATCTGGACCCGCTGGACGTGCTGATCCTTTCCAGCGAGATCATTCAGCCGATGAGCCTGGTGCGCTGTTACCCCATCGGGGTTCTGACCATGATGGATCAGGGGCGGCTGGACGAGAAAATCATCGCCATCCCCTTTCAGGACCCCACGTATAACGGCTACAAGGACGTGGGCGATCTTCCCTCCCACATCTTCTCGGAAATGTCCCATTTTTTCTCGGTCTACAAGAGCCTGGAAGGCAAGGAAACGGTCGTGGACGAGGTGCGCGGGGCCGAAGAGGCGCAAAAGGTGATCCGGAAATGCCTGAACGCCTACGTGGATCGATTCTGCCGCTAAAGCCCGCGCCGTAACGAGCCTTCCCGTGGCGAATAACGGCGCGAAAGCCCGCAGTTGCAACGGCGGGCATTTTATCGTACAATAAGCGCGTTGCCCCCGGTGACAACCATAAAAGGCGCAGCCGCCTGCTCAGGAAAGGACGAGCGCTCGTATGCAGGTTTTCCATCCCGCGCAGACCCAAAACGGCCTGCCGCCCGAGAACGTGTTCCTGGTCGCGGACAGCGCCAACATCACCGTGGCGGAAGGCTATCTGGTGCAGACCTACCATCCCTACCTGTTCCCGGAACGGCCCGTGAACTTTTATTTAAGCGTGTATTCCAAAGGCCCCGGCCTGGATATGCTGCTGGGCGCGCTGCTCGCGCGGGCCATGCAGCTTCGCCAGCAGACCCCCAACCTGAAAGCCCGCGTGTTCGCGCAGGTGGGCATGCAGGACGCCGCCATGCTTTCTTTTTATCGGGAAAGCGGTTTTACGGCGGACGACGCACTGGACGTGGTGCGCATCTCCATGCCCAACGCCAAGCCCAGCGCCCCCATGGGGTACGAAATGGGCATGGTTCCGCTGCAAAAACAACTGGAGCAGACCGCCTTCCTGATGCGCATGAACACCTACCGGCTGGACGCGCTTCAGCAGCCCCTGCTGCAGCGTTACATGAGCATGCCGCATTTTCTGGCGCTTTACGTGTCCCGCGGGCCGGAAATCGTAGGCGAAGCCGCGTTCACCGGCTCGGGGGATACCGCGCATCTCGTGGGCCTGTACGTAATGCCCAACTACCGCCGCCTGGGCATCGGCAAAACGCTGATCGCCGCGGGCATGAACCTGCTTTCGGAGCGCGGCGCGACCGTCTTCGAGGCGGACGTGATTCGCCGCAACGTGCCCCAGTGCAGGCTGGCGCAAAGCTGCCGGGCCACGTTCGTGCGCACGGCCTGCCTGTACCCCGGCATCAATTACGACTGAGCCGTGGACGATCTTTCGTTTGAGCTCGTCCGCTCCGGCCGGAAGACGCTCGCGCTGACCGTGGACCGCGAGGGACAGTTGACCGTACGCGCGCCGTACCGCACCCCGCGCGATCAGATCGAGACGTTCGTGCTGGAAAAACGCGCGTGGATCGCCAAAACCCGCGCGCATATGGCGGCCCTGCCGCCCAAGGAAACCCTGACGCTCCGGGAGGGCGCGGCGCTCCCCTATCTGGGCCGTACGCTGACGTTGGCGCGCGGCACCGGAACGAAGCCGGTCCTCTCCGGCGACACGCTGCGGCTGCCCGCCTGCGCAACGGAAGCTGCGCCGGTCGTCCGCTGGCTGGAGAAGCAGGCGCGGCTGGAATTGACGGCGCGCATAAGCGCGCTGTCCCAGCGGTACGGCCTGCGTCCGGAGGCGTTGCGGCTTTCCCGCGCCGGAGGCCGCTGGGGAAGCATGAGCGCCCGCGGAACGCTCAGCCTCAACCGCGCGCTGATTCTCTGCCCGCCGGACGTGATCGACTATGTGATCGTGCACGAGCTGTGTCACCTCCCCCACCCCGACCATTCTGCCGCCTTCTGGGCGCTGGTGGAGCGTTGCCTGCCGGGGTACCGGGCGCAGCGGGCGTGGCTCAGGGCGCACGGCTCGCTGACTACCTTTCTGCCGCGCTGACCGACCCGGGAGTATCGACATGCGAACGTTTCCGCCGAAAATATCGGTGCCGCGTAATCCGGGAAAGAATCCGCGCCCGCAGCCTTCCGTGCGCCGGAAGGCGGGCGCTTTTTTGCTTGCCGGTTTTCTCGCCTTCTGCCTCTCCCCGGGTCTTCCGTTCCCGCCGTCCGGCGGCGCTTCGGCGGAAGCGCAAGCCGCAGGAACCGGTTGGGTTCCGCCGGAGGGATACGGGTATTCCGTGGTTCAGCTGGCCCATTTCTCGCTGGAACTGTTGTCGAAAAAGGGTTCCGCAAGCCCGTACGCGATTTTACAGTTGCACGGCGGCGCGTTCGTGGAGGGCATGAACGACCGGTACCGGCAGTTCGCCGTCCGGTACAGCCAGATATTCGGGGATTGCCTCGTGGCCTCGCCGGATTACCGCCTCGCGCCCGGGAATCCCTACCCATGCCAGCAGGAGGACGCGCTGGCCGCCTGGACGTACCTGACGGAAACGCTGGGCTACGCCGCGAACAGGATCGTCGTGGCCGGGGACAGCGCGGGCGGCAATCTGGCGCTCTCTCTGGGGCTTCGGCTGCGAGACGGGGGCGCCGCGATGCCCCTCGCGTTCGTATGCCTGTCCGCATGGGCGGACCTTAGCAACTCCGGCGCGTCCCATTGGTACAACGCCACGAAGGACGCCTGCTTCGGCGTTCCGGCGGACGAATACGCCGGCGGCGCCGTGGGCGTGGATTCATCCTACGCCGACGGGCTGGACGCGACCGTCCCCGCCATATCCCCGTCCTTCGGCGATTACGCGGGCTTCCCGCCGATGCTGCTTCAGGTCGGCAGCGCCGAAGTGCTTCTGAGCGACAGCGAAACGGTTTACGAGAACGCGAAAAACCACGGCGTAGACTGCCGTCTGACCGTGTACAAGGACATATATCACGTTTTTCAGGCCGTGTTCGGTCGGACGTCGGCCAGCAGGCTGGCGTGGCGTGAGATCGGCGATTTTCTGGCGGCGGCGGCGGGCCTGCCGCCGTCCTGACGGACGGGGCTATTCCCGTTCTTCCGCCGCGCCGTATTGCCGGATCAGCGCGGCGCACAGGGGCAACGCCCGCGTGGCGAAGCCTTCCCAATCGTCCGTTTCTTCCAGCAGCGCCCGCTCCTCGGAACCGAGCTTCGGCAACAGGTCGGTTTTTCGTCTCGCATATTCGCCGGTGCGGCACTCGTATTCAGCGCGGAACAGAAAAAACAGGCTCTTGCGCAGCGGCGGCAGCAGGGCCGCGCTCCGGTCGAATAGATAAAGGTGGCAGCAGGCGTGGTACAGCGCGCAGGCCGCCGTAAGCACGCTACGGCGCGCGTCCTCCTCCGTAATGAGCGGGGCCAGAAAAGACAGGTCGCCCAACAGCGGGGTCGTATCCCGGTAGAGGGAAAGGACGTCCGCCCTTTCCCAGTGCGCCAGTTCCTGTCTGCCGCATACGAAGCCGCAGAGCTTCTCCCGCTCCGGCAGGGTTGCCGTTACGTCACGGTAAAGCCGCAAATCCTGCGGGAAAAGGGCGTCCAGCACCAGCACCATGTCCAGGTCGCTGTCTTCGCGGGCTTCGCCGCGGCCGTAACTTCCCTGAATGCCGGCGCAGACGATGCGTCCGCCGAACGCGCCGCGCACGGCGGCCAGATAATCGGTAAGCCAGGCTTGCAAATCCATGTTTTCCCTCCGTCGCTATACGTAAACAGTGGGCGCAAAAGCCGCGCGGCGCTGGCCGCGCGGCTTTTGCGCTTTCCCGTGCGCGCTATCTTCCGCCCTTGTCGTAGGGGATACCTTCGGATTTCGGCGCGCGGCTCTTCTTGCTGGTTAAGATCAGCACGATCATGGTGACGATATACGGGAGCATCAGGTAGATGTACTCCGGGCTCTTCACGCTCTCGAATCGCGGCAGGAACGGAATGGAGCCCGCGTAGGAACCGATGATTTTGAACAACGCGAAGAACAGGCTGGCGCCCAGAATATTCAGCGGCTTCCAGTTACCGAAGATCATCACGGCCAGCGCCAGGAAGCCGTAGCCCGCCACCGTGCTCTGGAACCCGGAACCGGCGGCCACCGTGAAGGCGAGCCCGCCGATGCCGCCCAGAAAACCGGAGATGCCCACGCCCAGGTACCGCATCCGGTACACGTTGATACCAACGCTGTCCGCGGCCTGCGGATGTTCGCCGCAAGCGCGCAGGCGGAGGCCGGTTTTGGTTTTATACAGGAAGATCGTCGCGGCAACCAGCAGCACCAGCGCGGTGGGCGCGGTAAGGTACAGGCTCTTGAAGAACAGGCGGGAGAAGAAGTCGGTGCCGGTTGCCAGCCCCAGGCTCTCCTGCGTGATTCGGATCCATTTGGGAATCAGGATAGTGGTCTGCGCCTGGCCCTGCGCCGTCCACGTCACCACGACCGCCAGCGCGGGGGCCAGCATGTTGAGCGCCGTGCCGCCGATGGTCTGGTCCGCCTTGAGCTTGATGGACGCGAAGGCGAGCAGCATGCTGAACAGCACGCCCGCCACGCCCGCGATGAGGATGGCAATAAGCATGTACAGTTGCGACGCGTTCGGCCCGAAGCCCGCGTCGTCCGTAAACCGCAGGAACAGACACCCGCACAGCGCGCCGACGATCATGATGCCTTCCAGCGCAATGTTGACGATGCCGCTGCGTTCGGAAAACATGCCGCCCAGCGCTACCAGCAGGAGGGGAACCGCAAACAGGACCGTAGCGCTTAAAATATCCGCGAAGATCATGCTTCTTCCTCCTTTTTCGCATCGGTCGGCTTGCCGTCGCCCGGGCCCGCGGCGTCGCTCTCCGCGCTGTTTTCAAAAGCGATCTCGGCGTTGGCGTTCTCGGCGGAGTTCCGCAGGAACAGCCTGCCGATCCAGCCCTTCATCAGCAGCGCGAACGCGCTTAAGTAGATGATGGCGGCGATGATGATATCAATGTTCTCCCGGATGAAATGGGGCTGAAGCGCGTCGCCGCCCACCTGGATATAGCTGACGAACAGGGCGCTGAAAATAACGCCCAGCGGGTTGGAGCTGGCCAGAAGCGCCACGGGAATACCGTTGAAACCCATTCCCAACAGGGCTTTGAGCAGCGTGTACTGCCCGGTGCCGCTTAGGTAATACACCCCGCCGCCCAACCCGGCCAGCGCGCCGGAGATGACCATGGACAGAATGATGTTGCGCTTGGCGTTGATGCCCGCGTACTGGCTGGCGTGGCGGTTGTAGCCGCAGGCTTTGAGCTCGTAGCCGAAGACCGTTTTTTGCAACACCACCCAGATGACGACCGCCACGATGATGGCGATGAAGATGCCGATGTTGATGTAGTTACTGTTCATCAGCGTGTCCAGGCCGCCCTTGGGCAACACGGCCGCCGGGTTTGCGTCCGCCAGAGCGGCCGTACGGTCCTTGATGGTGCTCTTCGCCCAGTAGTTGGCCAGCATCACCGGCATGTTGTTGATGGACAGGTTGACCGCGTACATCGTGATCCAGTTGAACATGATGGACGTGATGACCTCGTTGACGTTGAACAGCGCCTTGCAGATGCCCGGGATCGAGCCCAGAATCGCGCCGCCCACGATGGCGAAGATCAGCGACACGTACCAGGGCTGCTGCAGCGCGATGCCCGCCGCCAGCGCGCTGAACGCGCCCATGGTGTACTGTCCGGTCACCCCGATGTTGAACAGGCCGGTTTTGAAGGCGAAGGCGACGGACAGGCCGCAAAGCATCAGCGGAGCGGCCTGATACAGCACCTTGGCCAGCTTCTCCGGCGTCGCCACGCCCGTGGTGAGGATTTTTTCAAATCCGGACAAGGCGTGGCCGGCGTTGAGAAGGTACAGAAGCGCCAGCCCGACCAGCAGGCCGATGGCGATGGAGAGGAGGGACGCCAGCAGGCTGACAAGCCCCTGCGAAAACCGGAAATGCTGTCTTTTCATCAGGCTCCCACCTCGCTTTCAGCGGCGATCTTCTGTCTGCTCGCGCCGGACATGTACAGCCCCAGTTCCTGCGCGGTGGCGTACTGGGCGTCCACTTCGGCCACGATTTCCCCGTCGTGGATCACCAGCAGCCGGTCGCTCAGGCTCATCACTTCTTCCAGTTCCAGCGACACCAGCAGAACCGCGCACCCCGCGTCGCGGGCGGCGACGATCTGCTGGTGGATGTACTCGATGGCGCCCACGTCCAGCCCGCGCGTCGGCTGCACGGCGATGAGTACCCTGGGCTTCAGGTCCAGCTCGCGCGCGACGATCGCTTTCTGCTGGTTACCGCCGCTCATGCTGCGCGTAAGCGTCATGCCGCCCTGCCCGCTGCGGATGTCGAACCGGCCGATCAGGTCGTCCGCGTGGCGGTAAATTCCCTCGAAATTCAGGAATCCGCCGCGTTGGTACCGGGAATCGTAATAGCTTTTCAGCACCAGGTTTTCCGCCAGGTTATAATCCAGGATCAGCCCGTGCTTGTGCCGGTCTTCCGGGATATGCGAAAGCTGCATGTCGTTGCGTTCGCGCACGGTGGCGTTGGTCACGTCGCGTTCGCCGATGAACACCTGCCCCTTCGTAACGGGCATCAGACCCGTAAGCGCCTGCACCAGTTCCGTCTGCCCGTTGCCGTCGATGCCGGCGATTCCGACGATCTCCCCGCTGCGGACGCTGAAGCTCACGTTGTTGACTTTATATTTCCCGGCGTTCTTCCCGGAAACGAACAGGTTCCGCACCAGCAGTTCCGCTTTCCCCGCCTTCATCGCGTCTTTCTGGATGTCGAAGCTCACCTTGCGGCCCACCATCATCTCCGCCAGCGTATCCACGGTCGCGTCGGCCACGTCGAGCGTACCCACGCACTTGCCCTTGCGCAGCACCGTAACGCGGTCGGCCACCGCCATGATCTCGTTGAGCTTGTGGGTGATAAAAAGGATGCTCTTCCCCTCTTTGGCGAAGTTGCGCATGATCTGCATCAGCTCGTCGATCTCCTGCGGGGTCAGCACGGCGGTAGGCTCGTCGAAGATCAGGATGTCGTTGTCGCGGAACAGCATTTTCAGGATTTCCACGCGCTGCTGCATGCCCACGCCGATATCCTCGATCATCGCGTCGGGGTCCACCTGCAGGCCGTACTTCCCGCTCAGGTCCATCACCTTGCGGCGAGCTTCCTTCTTTTGCAGAAATCCGTTCTTCGTTTGCTCAACGCCCAGAATGATGTTATCCAGCACGGTGAACACTTCGACCAGTTTGAAATGTTGGTGCACCATCCCGATGTTCAGGCGGTTGGCGTCGTTGGGATCGTTGATCCGCACGACCTCCCCGTTTTTCTTGATCACGCCCGTGTCCGGCTGGTAAAGGCCGAAGAGCACGCTCATCAGCGTGCTTTTCCCCGCGCCGTTCTCCCCCAGCAGAGCGTGAATCTCGCCTTTCTTCAGTTGCAGGGTGATGTCGTCGTTGGCGGTGATGCCCGGAAACCGCTTGGTGATGTTGAGCATCTCGATCACGTACTCGCTCATACGCCGTGCCTCATCCTTTCCTCGGAATACCGGATTGAAATGCGGCCACTGTTTACCCGTCGCGGCAATGCCCGCGTTTCAGTCCGGTAAAAAATGAAAAAGGCTAAGCTTCCGCTTAGCCATTACAACTCGCAAGGAGTCTGCCGGGTTGCATAGCGTGCGCGGTCTTCCCGAATAACGCGGCATGTGCGAACGTTCGGCGCGTCCGCCGCCATATGCGCCCCGTAAACAGGCAGGAAGCGGCCGGGCCGGAGACGTATTGCCCGGCCCGGCCGCGTTTTCCTTAGTTCTGGTAATCCACGGTCACGTTGGTCGTAACGGGCTGCGCGGTGATGTCGTCGCTGATCACCAGCGTGCCGTCCTTGATCTGGTTGTAGATCACGTTGTACTCGTCCACCGTGAAGGTGTTGAAACGCCAGGACGCTTCTTCGGTCGGCAGGCCCACGGCGCCCTCGTTGATGCCCTGCAGCACGTTGACGCCTGCGATGTCGGACGGCCAGGCGTTGCCGTTGGCTACGTACATATCCAGCAGGTTCTTGGTGGCGACCCTCAGCTTCTTGTAAGCGGAGGTGACGATGCGCTCGGAGATGTAGCCCTGGTCAAGGTCAACGCCGATGATCTTGCCGTTGCCCTCTTCGGCTGCCGCGATGCAGCTGTAGAGGATGCCGCCGCCGCAGGAGAACACGATCTGCGTGCCGTCGGCGTACCAGCTGTCCATCTTCGCCTTGATCTCGTCGTTGGGGGCGAAGGTGGCGCTGTACCAGTACTTCATGTCCACGGTAACGCCCAGTTCCTTGGCCGCCGCGTCGGCGCCCATGATGTAGCCGAAGCCGTAGCGGATAACGGCGGGCACGTCGATGCCGCCCAGGAAGCCCAGCTTGGTGTAGCCGTCCTTCACGGCGGCATAGCCGGCCAGGTAACCGCTCACCTGCTCGGTGAACTTGATGTTGGTCACGTTGGGCGTATAGGTTTCGGGGTCGAGGTCAACGCCCAGGAAGCTGACGTCCGGATACATGGCGGCGGCGGTGACAGCCGCGTTATCCCACAGGTAGCCGGGCAGCACGATCACTTTCGCGCCCGCGTCGATGGCGGCCTTGATGGATTCCAGGCGCGCATCGTCGCTGTCTTCGGAAGGACGGTAGTAAGCGTAATCCGTTTTTTCCACAAGTCCCTGCTCCTGGGCGAAATCCACGACGCCCTCCCAGGTGCCTTGGTTGAAGCTCTGGTCATCGATGTTGCCGACGTCCGTAATCAGCGCGTAGGTGATGCCTTCGGCAACCGCGGATACGCTGAACGCGAGAACGAGCGCCAACGCCAAAAGGATAGAGATTACCTTCTTCATGTTTAGGTTCCCTCCTTGCAATTTTCGTGCAACGTTGCACAGTGAAGCTCACCGTTATTATAGCAGATTGCCCGTGATTTTGAAAGGGTCATTTCTTTCGCCCGAACAGGAAATTTTCCTTCCTGCTTCCCTCCGCCTCCTGCCGCGCGGCGGCGCCCGCGCCGAAAACATGCGTTTTTCGTTGCCCGCGGGCCGCAAGGCATGGTATAATGACCGTAAAGCGGAGTACTCCGCATACAGGCCCGCCGCGCGGCGTACAGAAAGGGAACAGCATGCCGGAAACGAAGAGCTTCACCATGGAAGCGTTGCGTGCCAAAAAGGGCTACATTATCGACATGGACGGCGTCATCTACCACGGCAACATGCTTCTGCCCGGCGTGACCGAGTTCGTGGACTGGCTGAAACGGGAGAACAAAGCGTTCCTGTTTCTGACCAACAGCAGCGAGCGCGCGCCGCGGGAATTGCAGCAGAAGCTGGCGCGGCTGGGGCTGGACGTGGACGAGAGCCACTTTTACACCAGCGCCCTGTCCACGGCCGCGTTCCTGAAAAACCAGCGGCCGGGCGGCAGCGTGTACGTCATCGGCGAACCGGGGCTGGTAGGCGCGCTGTACGACGCGGGCTTCACCATGAACGAGGTCAACCCGGACTATGTGGTGCTGGGCGAAACGCACAGCTACAGCTACGACCGCATCGAGCACGCCGTGGCGCTGGTGCGCGCGGGCGCCAAGCTCATCGGGACCAACCCGGATATCACGGGTCCCATCGAAGGCGGCATCGCGCCCGCCTGCAAGGCGCTCATGGCCCCCATAGAGCTTGCCACGGGCCGCAACGCCTACTATCTGGGCAAGCCCAACCCGCTGATGATGCGCCACGGCCTGCGCCGGCTGGGCGTGGAAGCCGAGGAAGCCGCCATCATCGGCGACCGGATGGACACGGACATCGTCGCGGGCATGGAAAGCGGCATCGACACCGTGCTGGTGTTAAGCGGGGTAACCAACGAGCACGAAATGCGCAAATTCCCCTACCGCCCGCTGTACGTTCTCGGCGGCGTAGGCGAGATCACACCCGGCTTCGAGCCGCCGAAGAAAGACGCGTAAAAATCTGCATGTAACAAGCACCCGGGGCTTTGCCCCGGGTGCTTCTATTTTACTTCATTCCTAATCCGCGATATCCTGCCCGGTCAGCGCCTTCCAGGCCTTGCGGATCGTATTCTGGTGCGTCATGCCGTAATCCGGGTCGTTGGCCGCGCATTCCTCCAGCGTACGCAGAAAGTGCACGCAAAGATGGCCGTCAAAATTGTTGTCCGATATGGAGCCGGACAGGTGGGGTACGTCGTGCATCGACGCCAGCGTCCATACGCCGCTGGGAAGCTGCACGTACACGGCTTTGGGCGTCCAGGTGTTTACGTAGCCGAAAGCCTTGTACTGGATGGCCGTATCCGTGGCGGTGAGGGGTTCGCTGTCCGCGTGGTGGCCGCGGCTGTATACGCGCAGCGTCCATTCCAGATGCGTGGCTGGGTCGAAAACCGTTATATGGCTGCCCGTGGAAAGATTCGGCTTCACCTCGGTGAACCAGTACAGGCATTTTACCTCGCTCGCGCTGGGGCCCGCCGCCTTGCCGGTGTCGTCGTCGATGGTGGTGGTTTCGTCCAGCGAGTGATCGTATGCCACGGCCGAACCGCCGTACAGCTTCTCCTGCGTCAGCGCCCCCGCCGTGCCGTCCGCCGTAAGTCCGTTGAGCTTCTGGAACCTGGTCACGGCCGTCTGCGTCAGCGCGCCGTAATCCCCGTCCGCGTCGCCGGTCAGATAACCCAGCGCCTTCAGCGCCTTTTGAAGCGTCTTGACCGCGTCGCCGTTGGCGCCGTAGCTTAAGGAAACGTATGTGCCGGAATCGGACGATCCGGACGAACCGGACGTATCGGTCGAACCCGAGTTGCCGGACGTATCGGTCGAACCCGAGTTGCCGGACGTATCGGTTGAACCAGAGTTGCCGGACGTATCGGCTGAGCCTCCGGACGTATCGGCGCCGGACGGGGAAGAACTGGTCGCCGCGTCGGAGGAGAACAGCCGGGCGTAGGTTTTACTGCCCACGAGGCCGTCCGCGGTGAGGCCGTTCATTTTCTGGAAAGCTGTCACGGCCGCCATGGTGCCCGTGCCGTATACGCCGTCCAGCGAGCCTGTGTAATAACCCAGGGTTTTCAGCTGCGTCTGCACGCCGGTCACGTCGCTGCCGGTGTAGCCCTTGCGCAGCGTGCGCGTTAGCCCGGAGGAACCGCTGTCGGCCGTACTGCCGCTTGTAGTGCCGCTGTCGGAGGAGCTGCTGTCCGAAGAATCGGTATCCGAAGAACCGGTATCGGCCGTGTCGGCGGCCGCGACCTTGCTGTACAGCAGCGTCTGCGTTCTCGTGCCCGCCAGCCCGTCCGCCGTCAGCCCGTTCGCCTTCTGAAAGGCGACCACGGCCTTGCGCGTGCCCGCGCCGAACTGCCCGTCCACGCCGTTGGGGTTATAGCCCAGCTTTACCAATGCGTTCTGCAACTCGGTCACCTTGTCGCCGCTGTCCCCGTATTCCAGGGTGTTCGGGTTGCTGGAAACGCGCGTGGTCGCGGCGGACGAGGTGTTCGAAGTAGTGGTGGTGTCGGTCGGTGTTGACGTCGTTCCGGAGGAGGAGTCGCCCGTGGTCGTCGCGTCGCTTACGCCCGCGGCCGCGTACAGGGTGGAAAGCGTCTTATTACCCGCCTTGCCGTCCGCCGTAAGCTTTACGCTTTCCTGGTACAGCTTCACCGCGCGCTCGGTGCTTTTTCCGAACTTTCCGTCCAGATCGCCGGAATAAAAACCGACGGTCTGGAGGGCTTTTTGCAGCGTGATCACGTCGGAGCCCTGGGAACCGCACTGCAGCGTCGCGTATTCGGCCAGCGCCGGCGCGACGGACGAAAACAGCAGAATCAACGCGGCCGCAAGCGCGAGCCCTTTGCCTGCGGTACGCCGTATAGTAAGTTTCATGGGCTTCTCCTCCTTATCGGGCGCGGGGGATTCGTCCTCGATATCAGGGCCAGTATACCAAACCGTTTCCGAAAAGTAAACCGTTTGTTACGGTTTTGTTACTTGATTCGGCGCTTGTTTTTTTCGCCGGGGTTTTCACGCGGGAAGGAAACGCGTGTCCGGCGCGTTATCATTGTGTATCCGAGTCCAAAGAAATGAGGCCGAGGGAATGATCAGGTTTCGCACGCTTCTCGTCGCCCTGCTGTGTCTGCTGCTCCCGCTCGCCCAGGCGCTGGCGGAGGACTGTTTCGTGATCGACGTGGACGCGTTGGATACCACCCGGCTCGGCGATAGCGCCTACGTCGCCGACCATCTGACCGCGCAGACGCAGGGCGTGCGCGTACGAAAAGTCATCAGCGACAGCAACGAGCTGGCCGCCCGCGTACGGCTGACCATCCGGCAGGCCGAAACCGACACCGTGATCTACGACAAGAACTACGGTTTCGTCAGCGGTACGTTCGACAGCGGCGATATTTACCTGCCCTACGTGGACAACAACGTAATCCCCTACCAAATCACGCTGAGCGTGGAGGACTGGACGTGCAACATTCCCTTCATGCACCGGCAGCCGCGCCTGACGGACAACGGCGGCTGCACCGCGGGGGTGCGGCTGAAGGATTTGAGCGCGGCCCTCTCAAACGGGTGGCAGATGGGCACGATGCTGGATCTGGACACGTTGCGGGCGCAGGGTTCCGCCACGGTGCCGGTGTGCGCCAGCAACCTGTACGTCGTCGGGCAGGCAACGCTGTCGGTCAACGGCGGAGAGCTGACCGTTTCCCTCTCGTTCGCGCAGAGCGCGGGGGTCGAGGTGCTTTCCGGTGCCGTTTACCTCGTGGGCGACGTGTCCGCGCTTTCCTCCGCCGGTTTTTCGGGCTTTCCCGCCTACGGCGTCGGGCAGTCCGTGCCCGTGGAAGAGTTGTCCTCGGCGCTGCTGTACGTGCCGCTCACGCTCAGTTACGACCCCGCGGGGCTGGAATCCTTCACGTATAACGCCGGGAGCGCGGAAGTTTCCGCGCAGAAGGCGCTGTGGGATCAGGCCCTTTCCCGGAACTGAACCCAACCAGGGCTTGCGTGCGCGCCCCGCCGGAAGGCGGGGCGTTTTCTGCGCGAGTCGGGAAGTGTTTACGGAGCCGGGTCCTTGCGCCGGTACAGGTAGACGTACTCGTACCAGAAGCTCGCCGGGGCTTTTTCCGTGGCTGCCAGTTCGTACCGTTCGTCGATGGACGCGGGGTTCTTGCCGCGCGTCACCACGTAATCCGTAATGCCCTCGTCCACGTAGCGTTCCTGCTCGTCCAGCATCTCCTGCAAAGGCACGTTGGTCTGGTGGAAGTATTTCACCGTCGGCGCGATGTCGCACGCGGTATAGAAGCCCGCGTCCATGAAGCCGTAGTTGAGCAGCGTCGCGTCCGGCGTTTGCGCCACGACCGCCGCGATGCGGTACTGCATGGTGTCTTGCTTCGGCTTGAGCAGATCGGGCGTGTTCCGGCTGGCGGCCAGCGTAAACAGCGCCGCGCCGGGAATCAGCGCTCCCGCCAGTACCGCCGCGAGGAGCCGCCGGGGCGCGAGCGCTCGCTCCGCGAGCAGGCCGAGCGGCAACGCGGCCAACGGTGTGAAAACAGCCAGAATCAGCCCGTAATACGGGTAGCTTCTCCCGCCGATATATACGCCCAGCGCCAGAAACCCCGCCGCTGCCCACAGGAACGCCTTTTCCGCGCCGGAAACGGCGGGGAACCGTGCCTGCGCGGACGATTTCTTTACGCTTTTCCCGCCCCTGAGCAGCGTTATGCCCGCCAGCCCAAGCGCCACGGGCGCGGCGTAGGCCCAGTTGAGTTTCGCCCAATCCAGCAGGGCGAGCAGCGCCGCCTTCGCGCGGGCGAGGAGCCCCGCGCCCTCCCCGCCGCCGTATAAGAAGAGGTTGTCGTACAGATAGGTTTTAAGCCACGGCGTGATCGCGCCGTTCACGCCGAAATAAACCAGCCACGGAACCGTGGCCAGCGCGATGCCCGCCAGAAACCAGCCAAGGCTCCGGAAGGCGGCCTTCCATTCCCGTTTCGCGGCGTGCCAGAGCATCATGCCCACGATCCACGGCACGTAAAAACCAAGCAGGGTAAACTTGATCCACAGCACGCACCCGCACAGCAGGCCGTTAAGCGCAAGCTTTCCGGCCGCCATCCGGCCGGGCGCCTCCCGCCGGAGCCACGAAAGCATTCCGTACAGCGACCAGCCGAGCAGGGGCAGGCAGAGTTCCTCCGCGCTGTCCCCTTCCCGGAAGCTGAACGAGGAATACACGAGCACGGCGATCACCGGCAGCCAGAGCAGGGCCGTGCGCCCCGCGCCGTACAGTGTCAGCGTCCGGTACGCCGCCGTAAGGAACAGGCCCGCCGCGAGGATTTCCAAAAAGTACACGCCCAGAAAGCCGCCGCTCTGCACCAGGCAGCACAGTGCGTGCAGCGCGTACAGCAGCGGCCCCTTGTGCTCGTACAGGTCGCGGTACATCACGCGGCCGTGAAGCATCCCCCGCCCGCAGGAGAGGTAGGCGTTGGCATCCGTCCAGTCGTTGATGGGATATAAAAAGGAACATTTGGAGCAGAGGGTCAGGCACGCCGCCGCCGTAAGCAGGCAGTACAGGAAAACGAGGCCGTCCCGTTTGCGTGCCGTCATGGCGCGCCCCCCTTTCACCCGCGGAATCGCCGTCAGGAAAGCCGCACGCGCAGGCGGCACTGTTTGTCTCCCCGCAGGATGGTCTGAAGCAGTTCCACCTTCAACCCGCGCCTGGGGAACAGCTCCCGCATGAGCCACGCGAGGCTTTCCCGCGAGCATTCGCACAGCGTGCCGTCGTTCACGCCGCCCTCCGTATGCAACGGGCACAGGCAGCGCGGATAACAGAAATCGTAGACGGTTCCCGGTTCGACGGTTTCCACGCTCAGGCCGTCCACATCCCGGTCGACCGTCGCAAAGAAAGCGTCCGCGTCCTTCGTTTCCGCCAGTATCTGCCGGTACAGGGGCAGCAGTTCCGGCGCGGCGCACGCCTTGCCGCACTCGGCAAACACCGCGGCGCGCTGCTTCCCGGAAAGCTTCGCCATGCCGCGCGTCCAGCCGGCGAGCCAGCCCTGGGTGAACGAATCCATGGCGGACGCCCCCCCTTTCCCGGTTATCAGGCGTTTATTTTCCCTAGCATAGCACAAGCGCCCGGCCGGGGCAAGACGAAAGGCCGCGCGCCATTACGCAATGTTTCGCTTGACATTCCCCCGCGGTTTCCCTATAATGCATTCAACGCAAGGAAGGGAACCAGTACCCGGTACGCGCGCCCGCAGAGAGCCTTCGGTCGGTGCGAGAAGGCGGCGGCCAGCCGGCGAATACGTCCCGGAGCGGAACCCCGAAAGGGCATGATTACCCGAATAGGCGGTTCACGGCGCGCCGTTTACAGCGCACAAGAACGTTTGGGTTCTTGCCGAGGGTACGGCCGCGAGGCCCTGCCGAATGGAAGTGGCACCGCGTATGAAACGCCTTCCTCCCTTTGGGGAGACGGGCGGTTTTTGTTTATAAAGGAGGGGGATTCCATGTTGCCAAACGGAGTGGCCTGCGCGCAGCGGATGGACGGTATCAGCGGCAGCGCGATCCGCGCGATCTTCAAGGTTCTGAACCGGCCCGGCATCATCAGTTTCGCGGGTGGCAACCCCAGCGAGGAGGCGCTGCCGGATACGGCCTGCGCGGAGTTGGCGCGGGAAGCGCTGCTGCGGGACGGTAAGCGCATCCTGCAATACGGCGCTACGGAGGGCTATCCGCCTTTTCTGGAAAGCCTGCTGGCTTATCTAAAGGAAAACTACCGTTTCCCCGTGGAAGCAGCCAACGTGCTGCCGCTATCCGGCAGTTCGCAGGGGATCGACCTGCTGTGCAAGGCGTTCACCGATCCCGGGGACACGGTGCTGCTGGAAAGCCCCACGTTTCTGGGCAACATGCAGACCATGCGCATCTACGGGCAACGGCTCGTGCCCGTGGAAAGCGACGAGCAGGGCGTACTGCCGGAGTCGCTGGAAAACGCCGTGAAGCGGGAACGGCCCAAACTGCTCTACATCATCCCAACCTTCCAGAACCCCACCGGGCGCACGCTGGCCGCCGAGCGGCGCAAGCCCATCGCGAAGATGGCGGAGAAATACGGCTTCCTTGTCGTGGAGGACGACCCTTACCGCGACCTGCGTTATACGGGCACGCCGCTCCCCCCCATTAAGGAATACGACGAGAGCGACCACGTGGTGTACATGGGCAGCTTTTCCAAGATCATCAGCCCCGGCCTGCGCGTGGGGTACATGGTCGCCAACGCGGAAATTATTTCCAAGTGCGCCATCGGCAAGCAGGGCACCGACCTGCACACCGCCAACCTCACCCAGGCTTTGGTGGACGCCTACCTGCGCAAGGGGCTGCTCGCGCCGCACATCGCGGAAATCCTGCCCGGCTACCGCGCCAAGCTCAACGCCATGCTGTCCGAGCTGGCGTCCTTCCCCGAGGGCGTTTCCTACACCCGGCCCGAGGGCGGGCTGTTCCTGTTCGTTACCATGCCGGAGGGTTTCGACGCGGGCGCGACGTTCAGGGAAGCCGTGGAACGAGGCGTGGCCTACGTGCCGGGCACCAGCTTCTACCCCGAAGGCGGGCACGAAAACACCCTACGGCTCAATTTCTCCAATTCCACACTCGCGCAGATCCACGACGGCATGGGCATTCTGCGGGAACTGTTTCAGACGAAGCTACGGTAAGGAGCGAAGGGCATGCATATTCTAGACCAATTGAAGGAGCGCGGTTTCATCGCGCAGGCCACGTTTGAGGACGACCTCTACAAAGCCATGGAGAAAGAACCCATGACTTTCTACCTGGGCATCGACCCCACCGCGGACAGCCTGCACGTGGGGCACTTCATCCCCGTGATGATGTCCGCGCACCTGCAGCGCGCCGGGCACAGGCCCATTATCCTGTGCGGCGGCGGCACCGCCATGGTGGGCGACCCCAGCGGCAAGACGGAACTCCGCCGGATGCTGACGCGGGAGGCCATCGAAAGCAACCTCGTACCCATCCGCAAACAGCTGAGCCGGTTCCTCGATTTCGGGGAAGGCAAGGCGATCATGGTCAACAACGCGGATTGGCTGCTGAACCTGAACTACGTCGATTTCCTGCGGGACATCGGCGCGCTGTTCAGCGTCAACCGGATGCTGACCGCCGAGTGTTACAAAAAGCGGCTGGAAGTGGGCCTGACCTTCCTGGAATTCAACTACATGCTCATGCAGAGCTACGACTTCCTGGAGCTGTTCAAGCGGCACGGCTGCCGTTTGCAGATCGGCGGGGACGACCAGTGGAGCAACATCCTGTCGGGCGCCGACCTGATCCGCCGCAAGGAGCACGAGGACGCCTTCGCCCTTACCTGCAAGCTCATCATGACCGCGGACGGCAAGAAGATGGGCAAAACCGAGAAGGGCGCCCTGTGGCTGGACCCGGAGCGCACCAGCCCCTACGACTTCTACCAGTACTGGCGCAACGTGCAGGACGCGGACGTGGAGAAGTTCCTGGGCCTGCTCACGTTCCTGCCTATGGACGAGGTGCGCCGGCTGGGCGCGCTCAGGGACAGCGCGATCAACGAGGCCAAGCGCGTGTTGG
>CAZCCZ010000024.1:0-45617 GCA_964497495.1 uncultured Oscillospiraceae bacterium | reverse complement strand
ACTTGACCGTCAGGCATAATAGGAGTCACAGTCGCCCTCCGCGTGGGGGGCGTGGATTGAAACATGAAATTGGATTGTTAATCCAAAGGATTGTTCCGTCGCCCTCCGCGTGGGGGGCGTGGATTGAAACGGTATGCCAGCATGGCCATCCCGTCCTCGTTCTGTCGCCCTCCGCGTGGGGGGCGTGGATTGAAACTTCGCGTACTTCCCGGCGTCGATCAGTACCCGTGTCGCCCTCCGCGTGGGGGGCGTGGATTGAAACGTTTTATCCTTGCCGCACCTCCGCGAGTTTGGCCGTCGCCCTCCGCGTGGGGGGCGTGGATTGAAACCGTGCCGGACGGATGATTCGGAGCAAGCTGATCGTCGCCCTCCGCGTGGGGGGCGTGGATTGAAATGCTAGTATGAGTACCGTCCGCACAGCGCACTAACATACCTGCCGCCGGCTGAATTTGCCAGAAATCATGCGGCTTATGGGCACTATTGACCCTGATTTTTCTCATTGAAACTGGACCACTTTTCGGGGGGCACCCCATACCAGATTGACAAACTCTCAATTTGACACAATGCTCGGGGGCAGGAGCCCTTAATTCATATGCGGAGTACTTCAAAATTGCGAACTCGCCTTGACACTATCAGTGTTCGCATCTGTTTTTCCTGAAATCACTGCATTTTTTAACAGGTCCCTCGTTTTACACTATTGCGATCTCCTTGTCAGGCCCCTAGTGAAAATGAAAAAGCGTCGTCAGGATAGCTTTCATCTGTTACAGTGCAGTAAGGAACAACCAGCAAGTGATCAACTTGCGCCGTTTCATCAGGTGTGAATGCGGCCATTACCACAAAGAGCCGATGATATTCAGTCTGCCCATTGACGATACGTGTCCAGTCTTGCCCGGCGGTGGAAAGGGTATTGTGAGTGCCATCGATAATGGATCTGTCCGGCAGTTGCAGGCGGTAGGCCATTTGGGGGCGTGCCTTATCCAGCGCCTGCGCTGATGAAGCGTTATCAAACAGCAAATCTACAAGCACGTAAGGGGCGGTATCCAGCTGTTGCGCCTGCATCACGCGCGCGGTGTAGCCTGCCCCTGCTTGAATTGCGATAGGATCTCCCTGCAAGTCCGCAATGGTTGCGAGCGGCGCGCTAACGCAGGTTTCACTCTGGGCTTCCTGTGTCTGCGCAAGCAACAGCCCCTGCTTTAGATTATAAGCCAAAGGAGTGGTTTGCGGTTTTTCCGCCTGGTAGTCATCTGGCAGGATCAAACGCCCAGCGGCAAAAAGCAGCTTCCCATCCTTAAAAGCCTGTGAGAAGTTTGCCTGTTGCTGGGCATAACCTGCGGTACCCTTGGCGGCAAGGGTTGGCTCGCTGTAGATATCTGCCCATGGCGTATAGCTCATCACGGAGATCCCCATGGTTGCCGATTCTTCCATATTGTCAAACATGTAATACAGCGCCTGATCCTCCACGCTTTCACCCTCGCCTAGCAGGAACCCTTTTACTGGAGACACAACCTGTTCGAGCGGCGTGAGCGTCGCATCCGGCAGGGGTTGCCACACAACATATTGCTCAACCGGATAGGGGTTTTGCAGCGTTACGTGATATTGTGCTTTCCACAGAGAATAATCAACCGAATAATCTTTTAACATAGACAACGTAGAGTCCGTAGAAATCTCCGCTTCGGTCTGAGCGAGCTTGACGCTTAGTGCTTCCTCTGGGTAGAGCGTCCAAGACGCAGTGGTGGCATCCGAGGTGTTCGGTGTTGCTGGAATGGCCAGCCAACTTTGCATACTGGCTTGATTCTGGTTGATGCCCGCCATTGTGTTCACATAAGTACGATGCCACAGTCCCTGCATGTCCTGCCACTCCAGGCCTGAGGTGGGTGACAACTGCTGATCGCAGGCAATCGGCGTCCGCTCATCTTGATACAGCAGGAAGGTCATATCGGGTTTTGATTGATCCAGTTTTTCGGCTGCATCGTAACTGTCAAACAGAATATCAATCACAACATAAGCGGAGGATTTCCATGGCTGAAGAGCGGCGTACAGATCCAAGAAATCGGCCTGCATCAGCCGGATCGTGTAGCCATCACCCTGCACGGTGCTTAGCGGGCGCGTGCTTCTAGTCATGACCGCTGGCAAACCCGTGTTTTGAACCGCAGCGATATCGCCGCCCTCTTGAACCAGCTCCATCCAACCTTGATCCAGATAGGTTTGCAGCGCTTCATCCACCCTAGCTTCGTCTGTTTCGGCATCACCGCTGTACAACGCTTTCGGCATGGTAAGGGTGCCCCCGGCGGCGATCACGTTTCCCTCGTTAAAGGCTTTTTGGAACCGATCTTGCTGCGCCGAGTACTCCTGCAAGTCTGCTTGGTCCAGATTGAGGTTGGACAGATAGTTATCTTCCTGATAGAGCATATGACCGTTACAAAGTCTGTAGATCTGGTAGGTATAAACACAGTCGGGCGCCTTATCCCCTTCGCCCAGGCGTACCCATATCCCGTGGGCAGTTCCATGCCCACCGGTGGTGAGCATATCGGAAAAATTCAAGTAAACCAGCGTCAGATCCCGATCCTCAATCACCGGTTTGCAGCGAATGAGCACCGGTTCATCGGTACGTGTCTGGATATTGAGCTGAACATCCAGCCGGTTGCCGGAATAGCTCGGCACAAAGGTGAAGTTCGCATAGTTACCTGAAGTCCCGCTCTCCGATGGGCTTTGACCGTTCGTTTGATTAACAAGTTCACTGGGGATAAAGCGGAAATTTTCTCCCAAAGTGCGACCGTCAATGGTTTGATTGCTTTGCGGGTCAGTATAGGTTGTATAAAGCTCTACCGATTCATCCGCCGTAACCCCGCTAAGCATGCAAGTATATGGTAAACGCCATGTGCCGTCGGTTGCCTGATAAGGCTCGTCCTCAATCACATAAAAAACGTGATGCCCATCATCCTTGGCGAATGCGAAGGTAACCGTCTGATCGGGGCGCAGCTGCTTCAGGCGTTCAAGCGTTGCCTGTTGGTCTGCGCGATACTCAACGCGCATATACATCATGCCGTTGCTCAAGTATTCGTAATTACTGCCCACGAGCTGATAAGTAAGCGACGAAAAGCTGGAATTGACTGTGAAGCACTCTTCACCAGCTTGGGTTTGCTTATCATAAGCCATGTCAAAGGTATCTGCAGTTGTGCTTTCCCCGTTGTCATACACAGTCTGTACCCCTGTGGTAAAACTGCCATTTTGTTGGGCAGGGTCAAGCATGTATATGATGAACGTTCCAACAGCAGCTTCCTGTGGAGCGATTGTACCGCTCCAAGTATCCGTGGGGGCGGTAACATTGTGTTTATCCTGCAAGGTTTCCTGCTCATCGTACCACACAGGTGAAATCACCACATCTTGTGTTTTGGAGGAGGTGTTGGTGACTTCGTAATTGATTTGTAAACGATGGTTAGCATAAATAATCCCCATACGTGTGCGCCATACCCCAGATACTTCGCTAAAACCCGGATCGTAATAGGGGGTCGTATTGGATGGTACCGATGTGGTGGTGGTGATTTGCTCGTTGGTTTTCGTTTGCGCCAGCATCGCTACATCATCATTGGGTTTTATGTTGCCTATAGCTAACGCAACCGCGAAAACTAACAGGGTGCTTGCCAAAGCTATTACCAACCCGCGTCGCGCAACCTTTTTAGTTTCGTTGATAATCTCAGGGTTTTGCAACGTTTTGCGTAATGCCTGCTCTATCTTTGGATTCACTTCAAACGTCTCCTTTTGTGTGCGACGGCGAATCCAAGCATCATATTGTCTGTTACTCATCCTCCGTCGCTCCTTTCAGAATGCCTTTGAGTTGCTTGCGGCCTCTCGAAAGCCGCATGGAAACCGTTGGTCTGGCTAAACCGAGAATCGAGGCGATCTCTGCCGTGGAAAACCCTTCATAATAGTAGAGTATTAACACCTGCCGTATAGGCGGCGGAAGTTCTAGCAGTGTTTCGTATAAAGTGTCCTGAGGTTGAAAAATGGGGTTATCAAACACGCTCTCATCCTGCGTAAGATGTTCCCGCTGGGCTTTTCGCTGTTGATCGTAACAGCAGCGCACTGTGATGCTCATCATCCACGGGCGAAGGCTGCGGTCATCCCGCAAATCCTCCACGCGTTGATAGGCGCGTACCATAGCTGCGGACACTGCATCCTCCGCGTTTTGGCTCGTATGCACAATGCTGCCTGCCACCCGCAGCAGACTCACGCGCATCGCCCACAACTCGCGGCCCAGTTGTTCCTTATCCAACCTTTTCACACCCTTGCTTTGTCATGACATACTATAGACGATGGAAGATAACCAAATGCAACAGGTCACGGCTGATTTTATAAATTTTTTTATCAGCCAATTAGACGGCGGTGAAACGATTGCGGCTCATGTGGTATTGTCCAGGCGAGTTTGAAATCGCGAAGCACTCCGCAACTGTTCCAACATGTTTATTGAGGCAATCTTCCGAGTATCAAGTTTCATGAACAGAAAAACTGAGTTGAATCCCATTTTGAACCCCACGTTATGAATATTAGGGCACATTTTCGAAGGTTAGTGTCCAACTTTTCCCGTGGCGAATGTGGTATAAAACTTTTATCTATTGGACTCTGGCCGTTATTATATGTTTAGTTGAAAAACCCGTTATTGACTACGAATTAATAGGCTGGCGAAAATCTGTAATTGGGTTGTTTAGTGGCAAGAAGTTGTTGGACCGCGTTCCAATTCTGCACCCCGTTTTGCACCCTAGAAGTATTCAAATCCGATGTAAAAGGGGTTAAATATGCAGATATTTTACAATAAGAAAACCGCCTGAAAGCGTTATTTCAGGCGGTTTTCGTTGGTGAGCCCGGCGGGATTCGAACCCACGACCTTTTGATTCGTAGAACCGCGCACACTTGTCATTTCACACAAAACATAAGGCCGTATAATTTATACATGTAATATCTGTAATTCATGTAATTTAACCAGTCGCTTCATAAGAGCAACAATTACATATAATATTTTTACTTGTAATTCTTCTCACTTTAATGTAATTTGTCTTAAACCCCCGCCCTTTTTGGTTTTTATTGTTCCCTTCAACTGCATAGGCTTCCCGGTTCCCGTTCCCTACACCTATCAACTTTTAGGGTAGGGGGGATACCCCATAAGCTCCCAAAATTTTCGACGAAACACTTATCGCGTTGCTCGTACCCAAAAATATATCGCAATTTTCAATACAATGTCTTTTCCGCCCAACGGGTGCAGCGGCCACATCCATACACGCACCACCTATCGATCTACATAAAGAAAGGGCGCGACGAAGGTATTCTTCGTCGCGCCCTTTCCGTTCTGTACATGGCCATATGCGCCGCGTTTATTTCATCGCCCAGTATAATTGCTGCATCGCAGGATTCAAAACGCCCCACGTTGGCGCCTAGAACAGCCGCATCTGCGCCTGTTCTGCGTCCAGCCTCTCTTTAGCCAGCGCGTAGTAGGTAGCATCCAATTCAAATCCTACGTAAGGCAACCCGGCGCGATGGAACGCGATCAGGCTGCTGGCGCTGCCCACGTGCGTATCCAGCACCTTCATGCCAGGTTTCGTATAGTGCTGGCATATCCACGTATAGAGAGCCACGGGCTTCTGCGTGGGATGGATGCGCGGATCGTCCGGCCTGCCCTGCGCCTGCATTTCGATCCATTTGGCGTTCGCGTTGAAGCTCGTCCATGCGTATTCGCACATGGCCATCGAAAAGTTCTCGCTTATCGGCTTACGCCATACCAGGAAGCACCTCGTGGGCGGAAGGCCGAAGTAATTTCCTCCCCATATAATCTGGTCCCGGCTGACACGCGCCAGCTCGTCAAAATATTCCGGCGGCGGCGCCACGTCCCAGCATCGTACATCCGCGCTAAAGGCACCCCCTTGCCGGTTGTACTTCGCCGACCACGTCCCGCCGCTCCGTGTCGCCGCTATCGCCCGTGCATAAATGGTACCGGTCGAACAATCCGCCGAAACGTCCTCGATGGCGATTCCCCCAATTATGCCCCCCCGATAATTTTCGTATTTTCATCGGGGGTTGTCGCACCACCGCCATACGGCGGATCCACGATCGCCAGATCGAAATACCGGTCCGGGAACTCTTTCATCCCAGCCATGCAGTCCATATGGTAGAAACCAAAGTCCAGCATTTCAGGCGCTCCTTCACAATACAAAAGGCAGCCGGGTTTTACCCGGCTGCCTTTTGTATAATTCGTTCTATTCTTCGGTGCCCGCGCTCTTAATCCCCGCCGTAATCTGCTGCAGGTCCAGCGTTTCCCACGCCGCCTTCAGCGCGGCGGTTACGGCTTCGTCGTTGATATCAAACCCCTTGGCCCGCATCAGCGCGGTGGCCAACTTCCACTTCTCCGCGCCGGTGTAGCGGCCAAGCTCCGCCTCGGCATACTTCACGGCGATCTCGGCCACAGCGATCAGGTTATGCGTTTTCAGCCACGGAACGACCGCCATTATAAACCACGGATACACGTACCGCTTTAACGCCCATGCGCCCGCGGCCGCCAGCACTCCGATGACCCACAGGATCACCTGCGTGATCAGCTCGCCCCAGTCGATAGTCGGCGCGGTGTCCGCAACCGCGGCGGTCTCCGCCTGGGCAGCGCACCACGGAACAACGACGGACCCGATGGCGATCGCCGCCAGCAGCGCCAGCAGAAACCAGACCGCTGTTTTAGAAATTCGTTTCATGGTTTTTCCTCCTCGTCCTCGTCTTTCAACGCGCCCGCGCTGTCGCTGCGTTTACGTAGGCGCTCCAGTGTGTCCAGCAGCCCCTTCGGGAACGGCACGCCCATAGCGCTGGCATTCTCGATCACGCTCATGCCCTCGTTGGCCACGTAGAAGCCAATGGCCGCGAGCCGGCACACGCCGTCCGTTCCCACCAGCCGGTCTACCATCGTGGCCACCGCGACGATCACCAGCATCATCAGCTTCTTGGTCAGTCCCCGGTAGGCGACGGAACTCAAGAAGCGACCCGACGGCGTCTTGCTGCTGTGCCCCATCAGCGCGCACAGGATGCCCGTGAAGTAGTCCAGCCCCATGGCCATGAACATGATACTCAGCGCCGCATCCCACCCGCCCAGCAGGTACGCCAGCCACGTGAGCACCGTACCACCCGCGGCGCAGATCCACCTCCACACATTGTCCATCCGTGCCCCTCCGTTACAGTTTTTTCAGGAAGGCGCTTTGCATGTACGCCTTCCCGCCGTTGTAGCTGATCAGCCCGTAGCCCGCCATCTCCGCGTACAGGTCCACCACCGTTCCCAGCTTGAGCACGCCCAGCACATCCCCGCCCGGCTCCCTGCGAACGCGCACGGTGCTGCCTCGCACGGCCGTTACCATGGCTCTTCCAATGGGCGTGGGCTCTGTCTGGCCCACCTCAGCGCCTCCCCATGGGGATGCCCAATGTGTCCAGGCGTACGTCGCCAGCGGTTGGTGCAGCACCCCGTAGGCCGTGCCCTTGGCGTGAACGAACGTGCCGTCCCCCAGGCAGAAACCCGTGTGCTGCATCGCGCCGCCGCTCTGGCGGTACAAAAACACTGGGCTTCCCGTCGGCAGCTCTGCGATCGCTCCCTTTGCCGTCCAGATCCCGCTTTTCCATTGGCTTGTCGCGCCACTCGGCAGTGCGATCCCCGCAGCCTTCGCTACCGTTTTAGTCAGCTGGGCGCAGTCCCAACAGGTTTTCCCGTCCCATTTCGCACCAACGCCAAGAATGTTCCCAGCCTGGTTCGGGTATTGCTTCGCCTGCGTTTGCCTGCGCGCGGCCGTGCAGACCCACCCGGTCGCCCCGTAGATGTACCCGTCACCCACCAGCGCAAGCGCCCGGGCAATAGCCGCGTCCTGCTCCTGTGTCATTCCCGCACCTCCAGTCACGCAAAAGGCGAGCCGCCAGGCCCGCCCAAATTCCCGAGCGTCCGGGATTTTACAGTTTCCCGGTCAGTTCCGTGTACTGCGCCTCGGTGATCCGCCCCACCGCGAAGAACACGTCGATCTTTTCCCGCAGGCCGTCCGTGGCCCCGCGCTCGATCAGCCGCTTTAGCACTTCATACAGCATCGCTTACACCTCCCCGGAAAGGCCCAGCTGCGACAGGGCCAGTTGATATTGCGTATCCACGATCAGGCTTTCCAGCGCGTCCAGCCGGGCTTCAACGCTATCCCCCGGCGACGGAGCAGCCGATTGAATGCCGGCCGCTATCTCTTCCGGCGTATAGGGGACGTACGTATACGTCGGGACTTCTTCGTCCCACGCTTCTCTCTCCTGAACACCCAGAACATCAATGACCCATTTCACGTCTTTCCCACCCGTTTCGGGATACTCTCGGATGGTTTCGTAGTGCCCCTGTTCGGTTGCTCCCTCCACGGCCTCGTGGTGGACGGTTTTTCGCCCCTCGACGATATGTCCAGTCTGCAAGTCATACGTTTCCATAGGATTTCCGTTTACGTCGATTACTTCCATTTTTAGTCCTCCTTACGCGATTCTTTCCCAGCGGTACACGGTGTAGTATGGTTGCAGGTTCGTTTTATACGCCGGAGGTAGATAGGCTACCCCAACAGCGCCAGACGATTGCAGCCACCCGTTTGTCCCGGACGGATCGTAAACATAGTTTCCGTTCGCAGTTCCGGTTATGTTTTTATTTCCGCCCGTCATCCGTGCCGCGTTATAGTCGGCATCGTCAGAATCAACGCCAATTAGCACACGTCCGGGAGCCAGAGTAGCCCAAGTTCCTCCAAGAAACGACGCAGGGCTAATATTAACCGTTCTTTCATATGGGGTGCCCACGGGGTATATGAAATCGATTAATGATGCGGAACTGGCGGCACCAATGTTGTCCCGCGCCTGTGCCTTTTGTGCGTCGCTCAGCCCTTGCGCGGCATCGTACCGGATCACCGGCAGCGGGTCGGCGTTGGCATTAAGCGCTGCCGCAACATCCGCCGCGGCCTGGTTCGCGGCATCCGTCGCCGTCCTGCACTCGTCGATCTGCGCCAGCAGTTCCTCCAGGCTGGGAATCGCCGTACCCGGATCCACGATCACGTCCGTCAGGTCTTTCCGCACGTGGAATATCGTCGCCGCCAGCGTGATCTTCTGCCCGCCGGTCGTGATTCGCATTACGCCCGTCAGCGCGCCCTCGTAGGCGTAGCAGGTCGCGTCAAACAATACCGTCGCCACGTTTCCGGAAAGCGTCCCCTCGATCGTCACCGTAGCGCCATCCGCTCGCACGAAGTGCCCCGTCACGCTTCCGCTCAATACTGCAGCCGCGCCCCCGTCCAGCACTGCCACGCGCCAGGTATGGGCCTGGTTGTCCCCGTGCTGCAGCGCATTGGGCCATACCTGGGGCACGGGCGCCCCGCGCTGCAGGTCGATCTCCTGCTGTATCAGCCAGCTCGCCATAGTCTTGTCCTCCTCGTAATACGGGCGCTTTCGCTCTTTTTGGGAACGGGATTGCGATCCCCATCCCTACATCCCCCGCTAGTATCGTCCGTGCCCGAAGGCACGGCTGGGGAAAGGTTGGGGAAGGGATCGCCCTTCCACAAAGGGAGCCTTAGCTCCCGCTAGTAGTCTCCGCCGCCCACGCTCTGGATAAACGTCTGCACGAACAGACTGGCCACGATGCGCGTCAGCCCCGTGGGGATAATCTGTATCTCGTGCCACGTCCCGCGCGTGATCTTGCCGTTCTCGTCCTTGGTCAGGTAGGCCACCACGTCCGCCTCGCCCCCGCTGATCGCCTCGGCAGGCACGGTGTTGCCGTCCACCTGCAGCGTCACGCCCCCGGCCGTCGCGCCCTCGTAGATGCCGTAGGTGATCGCGTGGGTATGCGTCGCCAGCGTCACGCTGTGGGTGTGCGTCCCGAAGCTCACACTGTGGCTGTGCGCCGGGATCTCGAAACTGATGCCCGGAATCTGGATGTTGTTCAGGTACACCCAGTGCACGTGGTTGATGTTGTGCAGGTGATCCGGCGTGCTGTGGGTATGCGGCATGCTATGGGTATGCGGCATATAGTGGAGATGATAGCCCATATTATGCCGGTGGCTCGTATCGTCGGACGCGCCCGTGGATGCTTCAACGGATGTCGTATAGGCGTTGACCGCCGTCACGTAATGCCGGTGGCTGTTCACCACGTGGTAATGGCTCGCCGTAGCGTAGTCCGTATAGCCACCGTATTCGCTCGTCGTGGAATTGCTCGCGTCCCCGGTGTTGGCGTTGCTGGGGCTGCCCGTCGGCTGCGCCCCCCCGAAAACCCAGTCGGAATACAGATCGGAATTCATGGAATTGGGATCCAGCGGGTTGCCCGTATAGGCGCTCCCCACCGTCGTTTTAATGGGCTCCGTCAGGTACTGGTGCGGCGCTTCCTCGCTGGTGGTCGTTCCGCCGCCCCCGCTTCCGCTGGTGGTCGCCGTGCCGCCCCCCGCTTCCGCGCCCGTCTCGTAGGCCCGGAACGGCTCCAAATCCCAGTTCAACAGCATCTTGTTGATGCGCACGCACCCCGCGGGCACATATACCCGCAGCTTCGCCGGGTGCGTCGCGTCCGCGTTGTCCGCGTACTGCTGCGCGTACAGGTTCGTGGCCCCCTGGCTGTACAGCTCCCCGATGCCCACCCGGTCGGACAGGTCGTTGATGCTGGCCGCCGCGTCCCGGGCGGCGTTGGCGATCGTGATCTTGATCTTTCCGGGGTCGCCCAGCGTGTCGCTCTTGCTCACGCTCACGATGCGGGCCTCGAAGCTGATGTCGTGTTCCCCGTCCAGCACGCGCACCAGCTTGCCCGGCCGGTAGCGGTCCCATTCCTTCCCGGTCAGCCGCGTCAGGTCGGCCGCCGTCGCCTCGTAGCTCAGGTAGGGGGTTTTATACCCTTCCAGCACGGCCCGCCCGCGGGCCAGCAGCGTGGCGGCGTCCTCGATGCGGGTATCCGTGAATACGCTGCAGATCACGCCCCAGGTGCCGACGGTGTCCGCGTCGATGTAGGGAAGCCCGTCGTTTACGTCCTTCACCGTCAGTTGGTTCACGCCCTCGCCATACCCAAGCAGGTACAGCCGCGTCACCTGCGCCCCGGCGTCCATCGTCTTTTGGATCTCCACCAGGTTGCGGCGGTAATGGATGCCGCAGCCGGGCGTGCTGTCCGCCACGCGCAGGTTCACCGTCCACGGGGTCGTGGTCGTGTCCCATTCCCACGTGTACGCGCCGGCAATCACCTCGCCCAGCGAAAGCAGCGCGGACAGCAGACTCGCGTTCTCGAATTTATAGGCATACTCGTCCGCGTACTCGCACACGCCCAGCCGCCAGCGCTCCGTGGTCTGCCGGGCCAGTATGTAGCGGATCACGTCCGCCGTGGTCACGCCCGCCCCGCCGATCTCGTGGTAGCCGAACAGCACGTCGTCCAACAGCGTGGCCATCACGTGCTCCAGGCTGTACTCCCGCGTGCCGCCCTGCGCGCTCTCCTCGCTCTTGGGCGTCCCAATGATCCGGTACAGCCCGGGGTCGTTGGGGCCGTCCGGCAGGCGCACCAGGTTGCGCGCCGCGCACAGGGCGTTCTTCGGGTCGTCCACGGGCAGCGTAAACTGTCCCGTTGCCAGGTCGTTGTATTTAAGCGTGTAGCCGATCGCGTCCGCGTTGTCCAGTACGCCCAGCATCGCGCCTTCCCGGCTGTACACCGTTACCTTCTCAACCGTCACGGCCGCGTTCCCTCCTATCCGGCGCGCGCGTCAGTCGCGTCACCCGACGCTGCCCTTCTCCTCCGTGGTCGCCTCCGGCTCGATATCCGGCGGCCCCAGCCGGAGCACCGCTTCCACCAGCGCGAACAGTTCTTTCACGCCGCCTACCATGGCGCACCCGTTGGCCCCGTACCACGCGCAGTTGGGGATGCACGGCCGGCTGTTGATGGGGCAGCGCCGGGAAGGCCGCGGCGCGCAGGGGATTTCACGCGCCTGCACCGTCAGGGGCCGCGCCTGTTCCGGCGCCGGGTACGGCGGCTCCAGATAAGGCCGCCCCTCCTGCGTATACAGCACCTTTCTCGGCGGCGGGGGCGGCGGGGTATACCGCGGCCCCGGCACGGCCGTCCTTTCCTCCGGCATGGGTATCCTCTCGTGGCCATGGCTTCCGCTCCGTTTTTTCCCGAACATGTTTTTTGCTCCTCTCCTACGGGCGTATCCGCGCCCGCTATTGCCTTCCGCGCGCTTCCGCGGTCACCGTCGCCCCTTTGGTTCCCGCGCCGTACCCCAGCGTGATGCCGACGGCGTTGGCCCCGGGCTGCGCCAGCAGCGGGTCGAACCGCTCCGCGCACGGCAGCGCGTCGCTGCCGTCCCCGTAGGCCGCCCCGGCCGGCGCTTCCATGTCGATCACCACGCGGGCCCCCGCCGCCAGCGCGAAGCCCAGCGCCGCCGTCAGCCGCACGCTCGCGGCCCCCAGCGTGAACTCCGCGTAGGTGATCGCCGCCGTCCCCACGTTGGCCAGCGTAATGCGGATCGGCGCGGGCTCCACCGTGTTGGCCACCAGCGCAACCGTCCCCGCCGTGCCCGTCAGCACCGCCTGCGCGCTGTTCGTCCGCACGTTGTAGGCGTACGGCTGGGCCGTCAGGGCGATGGTCAGCCCCCCGTCGATCCAGTCCCCGTAGTCCCACTTCTGTTCGTCGTTCACCTGCGCCAGGTAGTACACGTCCGGCTCGTAGTCGAATATCAGCTGCTGCCGCCCGTTTCCCAGCCACGCCGCGATCCTGCGCAGCCGCGCCTGCGCTTCCGCCTGGCTGGGCGGATCGTTTATGAAGAACAGGCTCCCCTTGAAGTCCATCGGCTTGCGCGTTTCGCCCGGCAGCAGCACCGTCTCGCTCACCCCGGCGATGCCGTACTCGTTGCGCACCGCCTTTCCCCGTATCGGGTGCCCGCTTTTTTCCACGTAAATCATGCCGAAGTCGCGCAGGCAGTGCAGCCCGCCGAAGCTGAAATTGATCTCGTTCAGGTTCACGCGGTTCCCTCCTCTTTGTATAAAAGCGCATAAAAAAGGAGCCTTCCTTTCGGTTGGCCCCTTTGGGGTTTCCGTTGCCGGTTCAGGCCGCCGTTTTCTTCTGCACGGCCAGCAGGCAGCAGTCCGCCGCCTCGCCCAGAATGATCTGCGCGTTTTCCGTCAGGTCGCGCAGTCCCTGCATCACGGCGCACAGGCTTTCCTTGTCCACGATCTCCCCGGTCCCGAACGCGATGGTCACCACCTGCATCAGGTCCTGCAGCTCGCCCAGCTTGTCGTCCGTTCTCCCTATGGCGTCTATTGCCTTGTGGATGCTCTTTTCGTCCATAATCCGCCTCCATACGGTCGCTGAAGCTCCCTTTGGGGAAGGAATTGCGATCCCCTCCCCAACCTTCCCCCGGCCGTGCCTTCGGGCGCGGACGGGGTTACGGCTCCGGTTGCCTTTCGGCGGCGGGTATGGTATAATTTACACGCCGTCCGAAAGGATTGCATCGGGGTTTGCCGCGTGTCCTGCTGGGGTAGCGGTAAACCCTATTTTTTTTCGTCCAATTCTTGCTTAACCAGCCGAATGCCCTCAACAATTACTTCCGTACGTGCCGTCTGCTTTCGCTCCGCGCACTCGGTAAGCATATCCTTTTCTTCCGTTGTTAGCATCACGGTTAGTTTATTGTCTCGTCTGGTTTTTCCCTTGATTGGACGTCCCAATGAGGGCAAATTGTTTCACCTCACTTTCACACGTGCATTATATATTATGCACGTGTGAAAGTCAAGCCTTTTTATTCGTTCGGTTCCAACATTTGCAGAAACACGTCCTCGGAGATAATTTCGATGTCGCCGCCCTCCAGCTTCAATTCCTCGGCGCGCAGCTGCTTGGTGCTTTTCCCGTATTTCAGGGTCATCTCGTATCCGGCGTTGCCGATCACCAGATAGTCCGTATTCTTCGTCACGCGGTCGCCGCATTGCCCTCCGGCGTTCAGCACGCGCTGCATGGCCTCCGTGCGCGTCATGCCCGTCAGGTCGCCCGTGAACACGAACATCTTGTCCATAATGTCGATGTCCGGCATATAGGCGTCTTCCTGTATGGTCATGGCTGCGGCGCCCTGTTTTTGCTTGACGGGCTTCCCGCTCGGGTCGATCAGCCCGTTTTCGATGAGCGTAGCGCGCAGCGAATCGTAGCACCGCTTGGTGGACATCACGTCAGCAAGCGCGCGGTGCGCCTGATCGCATGGGATATTCAGGTTTCCCACGAGGTCGCAAAGCCTGTGGTGCTTCCACTCCGGGTACACAACCCGGGCAATGCCAAGGGTATCGATGTAACGGCTTCCATCAAACTCCAACGCCATCCGGGCGGCCCCGGCGCCGATAAAGCGCAGGTCAAAGTTCAGGTAATGTCCCAGCATGGTGTCTCGCCGAATAAAATCCAGATATTCCACCAGTTTCTCTTCCAAAGACGGCGCGCTTTCCAGCATGTCGTTGGTGATCCCGGTCAGCATGGCGATGAAGTCATCGATCGGGTAGCCGGGGTTAATCAGACTTTCGTACTGTTCGGTTATTTCGCCGTCCTCCACCCGCACAGCGGCCAGTTCGATGATACTGTCCCGGGCAGCGTCCAGCCCCGTGGTTTCAATATCGACGACGATATAGCTGTTCGGCAGCGTTCCGAGCCTGCGCACCTTGGCCGGCTGTGCCGTCTGCGCGGACGTTGACGTTTCGTTTCTTTCCCATGCGGGTCTTGCCGGCGCCTGCTTCACCGTTGCCGTGGCCGTCGGTTCGGGGGGCCTCGCCGCTTCCGTCCACGGGGTTTGAGGCTTGAGGGGCGAGCCTTCGCCTTTTTTCAGCCAATCCATATTCTCCGGGACTTGAACGGATCGTTGCGCTGGCCGTGTCCAGTCTCTCGGCTCGGGTTTCTTCCCGGCCTTTTTCCGGCTTCTTGAGATCAGATACCACACGACGGCAGCGAGAACCAGCAGGCCGATCACGGTATTCATGGGCATTCTCCTTTGGAAAGTTTTCCCCATTATACCGCTCGGCCTGCCGTTTTACCAGCCCTTTCCTTTACCGCAGCCGTGCCGCCGCCATCCGTCCCTTCACGGTCTGCTTGCCGCGCTCGTATCCGGCCTTGCTTACGCTGGGCTCGATGATCTTTCCGTCCAGCACGAGTACTGCGTTCCCCAGCCCTTCGGCCCGGATCGCGGCGGCAACCTCCTGTCCCAACCGCGCGTAGTCGATCTCCGGCGCCTCCGCGCTCGGGTAGGCGTAAGCGCCCTGCGTGCCCGCGCCGCCGTCCAGTTCCGCCGCGGCCATGGCGGAAAGCTCCCGCACGCCCGCCATCAGGTCGGGCGCGCCGCCCTCGATGCCCTGCGCGAAGCCCAGGTCGAAATATCGGCCCGCCTCGGCGGTCACCCGGCTGGGGCTGTGGATGTCCAGCTCGTCGATCATCGCGCGGTAGGCGGCCCGCGCCGCCGTTTGCGCCGCGGTGGTGATCACGCTGGTGTTGCCGCGGATGCCCTTGGCCACGCCGCTGGCCACCGCCGCGCCGATGCCCGTAAAGGCGCTTCCGCCGCTGCCCACCGCGCCCCACAGCGCGTCCAGCGCGGCGGCGGCCAGCGTGTCTGCCGCTTCGGAGATGGCCGCCGCCTTGTTGCGCATCCCGGTGTCCAGCCCGTTGGCGATGTCTTTGGCGATGGCCCGGCCCGCGTCCGCGTTCACGTACTCGGCGATGGCCTTCACCAGTCCCTTGGCCACGCCCGCGCCCGCCTCGGCGATGGCGTCCAGCCCGTCCGTCACGGCGGTACCGATGGCCTCCATCATGCCTTCCGCGTACAGGGTGATGGCCGCGCCCGTGTCCTCCATCGTCTGCAGGCTCGTGGCCGCGTCCGTACTAATCTGCGCGGTCACGGAGTCGATGGCATCCTGCGCGGCCGTTGCGGCGGACTTCGCCTCTTTCAGCTGCTCGGTGGTTGCCAGTATCTTTTCGGCGGTGTCAGCCACTTCCTCCCCCGCGGTCTTTGCGCTTTCCGCGGTGGTGTCCATACTCTCTCCGGAAGCGGTGATCACCTCGGTGGCTTCCACCACCTTATCCGCGCCTTCCTTCGCGTCGGTCCCGCTCTGGTTGATCGCCGCGCCGCCCTCGGCGGCCGCCTGCGCCTCCGCATTATACTGGGTGATCAGTCGGCCCAGCTCGCTGTTGACGGCCACCATCCGGCCCTCGGCGTCCACATATTGGCCGTTCAGCAGGGTGTACCCGTCATAGCTGGCCAGCAGTTTCCCGTTTTGCTCGCTGAACGCGTCGTTCGTATTCGTTACTTGCTCAGCCATGGCGTTCTGAGCCGTGTTATAAGCGTCGATCTCGCTTACGCCCTGCTGCAGAACGACCGTCCCGTCGGCAAGCACCTGAACGAATCCATCCAGCGGGTTGGCCTCCCCCGTGGCCACGAGGGCGTTATAGACGTCAGTCAGGTTTTGCTTGAAAGCCGGCAACCCACCGCCGGATGCGGGCTCAAATACCTTATCGTATAGCCCCGTAAGCCCTTCGGCCTGCGCCTTCAGTTCGTCCCATTTATCCTTGATAGCCTGTTGCGCAATCACATGCTCATCGAGGTTTTGCTTGGCTTCGGCCATGGCGCTGGCAACCTTCGTCAGGTAATCCTGATAACCCATCACCAGATCCCACGCGTACTGTGCCTCGATGTTGGCGCGTATTGCGTCCGTATTCGCGGTGAACAGCCCCGTCGCCGGGTCGATATACTGCGAAAGCGAGGGGTACAGCTCCGCGATCCGCGATGCGTAGTCCGCCATGGTCGTCAGATCCACGTCGGTCTTGATGTCCTTCTGCTCCAGCTGCTCGTACAGGGCCAGCAGTTCCGTGGCCAGCGTCTTTTTAGCTTCCGCGTCCGCCTGGCTTTTCGCCAGTCCCTCATCCGCCGTGGTCAACGCGGTGTTAAACGCCGTATACGCCTGGTTGGTAGCTTCAAATTCCTCCCTGTAGGCGGCCAGCTCCTTATTGGCCCCGGAAAACGCGCCCATGATGGCGCTGCCGATGCCCGTCACGATCTCCGCGGCCACGGCGGGCCAGTCCACTTCCACCAGCCCGTTGATCAGCTGGCTGATGATCTCCGGGGCCTTGGCCGCCAGCAGGATCGCGTTGCTGACCAGCGCGGCCGCCAGCTTCCCCAGCATCGTGATGGCGCTGCTCACCAGTTTCGCAAGGTTGTTGCCGTCCAGCAGCCCATCCACCAGTCCGCCCAGGATGTCCCCCGCGGCGTCCGCCATGTCCGGCGCGTTGTCAATCAGGAAATCCACCAGCTGCAGCACGAGGTCGGCGGCCAGGTCGCCCAGGTCGTCCGCGTTCTCGCTCACGGCCTCCAGCACGCCGTCCAGCAGGTCCATCGTCGCCGGAAGCATCGTCTCCACAAAGGTCGGCAGCTGTTTGGCCAGGCTCGTCACCAGCGTCTTGAGCGCCTTGGTCAGGTAGGGCAGCGCCTTGTTGAGCGTCCCCCCCAGGTCGCCCAGCGTCTCCTCCACACCGGCCAGCAGGTCGTTGATCAGCGTGTCCAGTTCGCCGGGCTGCAAACCGTCCTGCAGCGCGGTGGACACTTCCGCCATGGCCCCCGTCGCCCGGTCGATCAGCGGCTGGAAAAGCGGGATCGCCACCAGCCCCACGGCGTTTTCCATGCCGGTCAGCGTCTGCTGGAACCGCTGCATGCTGTCGTCGAAGCCGCCCATGGCCGCCAGCGCTTCGTCGCTGAACACGGTGCCCAGCTGTTCGGCCTCGTCGCCCAGCTCGCGCAGTTTCCCGCTGCCCGCCTCGATCAGCGGGTTCAGCTCCTGCGCGGACTTCCCGAAAATCGTCATGGCCAGCGCGTCGCGCTCGGTTTCGTTCCCCACCTTGCCCAGTGCGTCGATCGCGTCCATGAACACGTCTTCGTTGTCGCGCAGCTCGCCCGTAACGTCGTCCTTGATTTTCACGCCCAGCGTGGCGAAGGCTTTGGCCGTGGCGCTCGCTTCGTCGCTCGCCGGGTCCATGGCGGCGGAAAGCTTCTGCTGCGCCAGCGTCAGGTTGTTCTGCGCCTTCTCCAGCGCGTTGCTGGCCGCTGCCGCTTCCGTGCTGCCCTTTCCGTGCTTCTTAACGGCCGCCGCGTATTTCTCCTGCGCGTTCTCCACGGCCAGCGCGGCGCCCGTTTCGTTGGTCTGCGCCATCTTGAGGGCCAGTGACTGCTCCTCCAGGCTCTTGCTGCCCTCGGCCGCGGAATCCATGGATTTCACCAGCTTGGCCATGCTGCCCGTCATGGTTTCCACGCTGGTGTCCGTGAATTGGCTGGCGTAGCTCCATTTCTGCAGGCTCTGCGTGCTGACGCCCGTCTGCACGGACAGGGTCAGCACGTCGTCGGCCATTTTCCCCGCCTGCTCGCTCCAGCTGAAAAGGTTCTTCAGCCCTTCCAGGGTGGCGGCGCTGACCGCCGCGAAGCCCGCCGCGATGCCCAGGATGGTGGCCTTCAGCGCCGGGCCCGCGGACGTGCCCAGGTCGTCCAGGCTCCGGCCGTAACGGTCGTTCTGCTCCGCGCCCGCGTCCGCCTCCGCGCCCTCCTGCCTTACGGCGGCCCCGGCTTCCTTCACGTCCCCGGCCATGGCCTTGCTTTCGGCGCTCAGCCCACTCTCGGCCTTTTTGGCGTCCTCCAGCTTGCCGTTGGTGTCCTTCAGCTCGTTCCCGGTGCCGTTCAGCGCGGTCTGGGCACGGTTCAGGGCGATCTGCAGTTCGTCCGCCTGCTTGCTGTTTTCGCCGTACTCCGCCTTGGCTTTTTCCAGCTGCTCGGCTACCAGCTTCACCTTGGCGGCCTGCTCGTCGTAGATCTTTCTGAGGCTCCCGCTCTTGGAGGTCAGGGCTTCGATTCCGTCCTCCTGCCCCTTGTAACCGCTCTGGGCCGCCTTCATTTCGCTGTCCAGCACCCGGAGCGACCGCCCGATATCGGAAAGCGCCTTCTTGTACTCTTTATCGCCCAGTACGCTTACCTTGGTTCCGATACCATCCGGCATGAATTTCACCCTTTCCTATCGCGGTATGCGGCTCAGCCGCGGGCCCGCTTCTCCCGTCGCCCCGCGCCTGCCGGGTTGCAGTTTGCGGCAGGTTTCCGCCCTGCACCGCATCAGCAGCACCACCGTCCGGGGGCTCGCCGCCCAGAAATCGGCCGCGTTCATTCCGCACTCCAGCGCGCGGTACAGCATCCACGCCCAGGGATACGCGCCGTCATCCCCGGCGGCTACCGAGGGTCGGCGCCGTTCCCGCCCGTCGTGGGCAGGCTGTCCGCGATGCCCTGTACGATCATTTCCCGGATCCCGGCGATGCCGTCCAGCCGGAAATCCCGGTCGAACGTTTCCCAGCCCGGTTCGTAGCCTCCGGCTTTCAGCGTCCCGAATAGGATCGCCATCACCGCCGCGTACCGGCCCGCCGTCAGCTCCTTGAGGATCAGGCCGAAACCCACGTCTTTCCGGTATTGCTCGGCGTAAACGTCTTCCGCCGTGCGGATCGCCGCGTTGCTGAAAACGAGCGCATAGGTGCGCCCGTTGATGGTCACCGTTTTCTGCGGCGCGCCCAGCTCACGCCCGCGCTGCGTCGCCGATTTTTTCCCGGTCGTCTTGCCTGCCATGGAAAGCCCCTTTCTGCGCAAAAGGCCCCGCACGGTAGTCGTGCGGGGCCTTGCTCCTGTTTTCGTCAATGGTTCGTTTCCCTCATGGGGAAGGTTGGGGAGGCACCGTAAAGGTGCGTGTGCCCTGTGGGCACCACGGCGATGCCGTGAGCGCCTTGCAGGTGAGGCGCATAGCAAGCCGGCAAGCGGAAGCGCCGCCGGCGACGAGTATGCGCCATGGATGATCGCAATCCCTTCCCCAAAGAGCGCGTCATGCGCTCGTCAGATGCCGTACTGCGCCCACGCGCCGCTTACGCGCCGCCACATGGTGCCCGCGTCGCGCTCGCCGTCGGCGGCGGTCAGCACGTACACGGTGGTGTCGCTGATGCCCGTGATCGGTAGCGCCGCCACGGCCAGCACCGCGCCGATGGGCAGGCTGTTCGCGTTCGGGGTCGCGCTCGCGCCCGGCAGGTACACGGCGGTGAACCAGTTCTGGAACACGCTGGCGGGGATGCTCGCGTTATCGCTGTCCGCCACCGCGCTCACGTCCCCGCTGTTCATCAGCGGCACGAAGGAGCCTTCGATGCTCGGGGTCGCGTACTCGATGCCGTCCAGCGACTCCGTTTTTCCGCTCTTTTCGCTTTCGGAGAAGCGGCCCTTGTAGATCCACCAGTTTTCCACCGTGCCGTCATCCGCGGTGAAACTGAAGCCCACGGCCACCAGCGGGGGATCGCCGCCCTTGTTCACCTTCTGCACGCCGTTGGCGTCCTCGGCCCGGCCCAGCACGTCCTTCAGGACGGCGTGGATGATCCTGTCCAGCCCGAGCTTCACGTCGTAGCCCGACACGCGCTTGACTTTACGCATGAGGTTGTTGCTGGCATCCAGCTTACCCTCCCTGTATACGGGGGAGATCGTGACCTCGATGCTCCGGCCCAGCACCGCGGGCGCGCCGTACACGGGCGCGCTGTTGGACGTGTCCTCCGTGGTCATTTTGGCGTAATACACGTCCAGTACGCCGGTAAAATACCCTTCGTTCATGGGTTACGCTCCTTCCGCCGCTTTGCGGCTAGTCCAGTCGTTCCGCCCACTCGCACGTCACGGCGATGTGGTGGTATCCGGTTTCCGTCTCGTAGTCGTCCGGCCCGTAGCTTTCCACGTGGATGCGCGCCGCGCGCAGCAGGGCGATGGCCGCGTCCATGATCGTGCGGTACGTGCCGTCGGCCAGCTTGCTGTATACGTGCACCTGGTACAGGTGTTTCATCCGGGTGGGCGCGTTGCTCGCGTGCCCGGAGAACTTCCCCAGCGCCTCTTTGATCAGCACGTAGGTTTCCTGCGCGCCGTCGGCGGGTGGCTTATACACCGGGCACGGCAGCGGCGTAAGCGCCCCGTAGATGCGTTCCTCCGCGTCCATGATCAACCGCCCCCCATTTCACGTTCAAACGTATCGGCGATAACTTTATCCACATCGGATTCCGCTTTTTGGATTGCAGGGTGAAAGAACGGGCGGGGATCGGCGTTGCTTCTTCCGTACTCAACGATGTTTCCGATTTTGGCCAGCGATTCCTCCGTTCCCGGCATATTGCCGACGGGCTTCACCTCTACGTAATAACCGTCCGCCGCGTTATATTGGACGGACCCGGCCCTGATACTGTCCCGCAGTGCACCGGGCGTTACGTGGCTCTTGGGCGGGCCGTGGTATACGGGCGCATCCGCCGCGATTCGCTTGGCCAAAACAGAGCCGCCCGCTTTTACGGCTTTCTGGATTGCCGCATCCGCTCCGGCTTCCCTGCGTTTGAAGGCAGCAATCACGGCTTCCATCCCGCTGATCTTCATCGGCACGGGCCTACGCCTCCTTACCCTCGGTCTTCCGCGCCTTGATCATCATGAAGTCGCGGCGGTAGCCCAGGTGGTTGATCTGCTCGATCCGGTAGCTCTGGCCCTCAAAGATCACGCTGTCGCTTTCCGTCAGGTCGCTGCGCCAGCGGATGCCGAACGTCACCACGTCCTGCGCCTGGTGGGCCTGCGCCTCGTAGAAGTCCCGCCCGGACACGTCGGTGACCATCGCCATGCACGTGGCGTATTGCTGGGGCACGGTGCGCCGGTTGCCCTTGGCGTCCGTCACGCTCACCGGGTGCGCCAGCGCGATGCTTTGCCGCAGGTCGCCCGCTTTCACTCCGTTTCGCCTCCGCTTTCAGCCTCCGGCACGGGCAGGCCCAGCGCCGCCGCCTTCCCGAGCTCCTGCGCGATATACTGCCCGATGGCTGTCCGCGCGGCTTCGATCCCGGCGGTTTCCAGCGCCGCGGCGTCGTTCACGTCCACGTTGATGGTCACGCTTTTCCCCGGGCGGATGCTGCACATCGCGCTTACGGCGGGCGCCCGCGCCCCGTTGGCCCCCTCCGCGTACAGCGTGAGGGACGTTTGCTGACTGTTGTCCATGATGATCGCCATGGGTCGGTGCCCTCCTTTATACCGTCGCCGTCGTTTCCGGCGGCGCGTTGCGCAGCTGGTGCACGGCGCCCCGCACCCCGAAAGGGATTTCCTGCGTCCCGTCGCCCACCGCGCCCTTCTGGTCGTGCCGCGTCAGGGCCAGCTGGTACACGGTGAAGTCGTATAGCCGGCTGTTCTGCCGCTCGGCCACGCCCGCGTGCTCCAGCTCCTCCACGGCCGCGTCCAGGTATCCCGTCAGGTCGTCGTTCGTCTCCTCGGCGTTAAACGCCCCGAAGCGGCGGAACTCGTCCACGTCCACGGCCATCGGCGTCGCCTCCCTTCGCGGCGGGTTTTTCCGGCTCGATCAGCCCGTGGCGGATCAGCAGCCGGGCTTCTTCCTGATCGTGAATCACGTACCGGTCTCCGCGCGCGTAACTTCCGGCCTGGCTCCTGAATCCGCGTGTCACCCGGTAAAACTGTCCTTCGGTCATTCCGGCATTACCTCCCGCACGGGCAGGCCCGCCTTGCGCGCGGCGGTCAGCGCATCCCGCAGAAACGCCGTTACCTCGTCCGCCACGTTTCCCAGCGCGTCTTCGCGCGCCGCCGGCGGCATAGCCGCGCTGTCCAGCACCTCCACCGTGAAGGAGAAGCTTGTCCGTTTTTCCATGCTCGCGGCCGCATATACGCGCAGCAGGGCGTTCCCGTGCGCGTCCTTCGCCCGGAACATCCGGCTTTCCGTCTCGCGCGGCGCGTCGCGTTCCACGCTGACGCCGCCGGCGTCCTGCGCCTCGGGAGGCCGTCCCCCGGGGCGCCCGTTTTCCTGTCTGCCCCGCTGCATCCGTCGGCAGCCCCCTTTCACGCCCGGCTCGATGTTTTCCCGTTCGTCCCCGCCGGGGGACGGGAAGGGGACGCTAATCCCCTTCCCCAAGGAAGCTTTAGCCCACGACGACGGTCACGGGGTCGCTGGCCTGCGTCACGCCCTCGTAGCTGGCCACGCAGTAGAAGTAGTACGTGCCCGCCACCGTATCCGTGGGGATGGCGTAGCTCGCGGCCGTCGCGCCGCTGATCGCGGAACCGCCCGTGTTGCTGTCGCCGGTATTGCTGTACCACTGGTACGTGGGCGTGCTGCCGTCGCTTACCTCGTAGCCCGCCGAAACCACGTCCCCGGCGTCGATGGCCCCGGCCACCAGCTCCAGATCGACCGGCTGCGTCAGCACCGCGATGGTGGGGGCGTCGCTCTCCATCAGCCCCGCCGTCTTCAGCAGAGCGATCAGGCGGTTCATGCGTTCGCGCAGCCCCGCCACGGTGTTCACGTCGCTGCCGATTTCCGCCATATACGGGATGGCGGGGCCTTCCAGTTCGCCGGGCGCCAGCCCCTCGATCTCCGCGCCTTCTTCAAAGACCAGCTTGCCGCCGGCCCTAATGCGCAGCTCTCCGCCGACGTTGAACCGGTTGCCGCCCCGGTCGTGGTAGTTTTTCGTGGCATAATAATTCATTCGTCGCCCTTCCTTTCCGCCCGTCCCCGGGCGCCGTCGTTACCACAGCTCTCCGTCCAGATCCACGTCTTCCCCGCGGGTCCATCCCGCCGCCGGGCTGTCCGCGGGGTCGCGCCGGATCTCCCGGCTCTGGAACTCGGTGCAGAACGTTCCTTCCCTGGCTCTGGGGCACGTATCCTTCTGCACGCAGTACAGGCAGTCGAATCGTTCCATCCCCGTCGGCTGTCCGGCCATCGTCCTCACCTCGTTCCGTCATTCTCCGTTCTTCCGGGGGCGGTTGAAAGGGGGATATCAATCCCCCATCCCAAAACCGCTTCATGCGGCGTTTAGTCCGCGATGAAGATCTCCCGGCGCACCATCGCGGCGCTGTCGAATACGCTCGCGCCCAGGCGGGTGATGCCGCGGAAACTGGTCATGTCGCGCGCGAAGGCGGTTCCGCCCACGTCGGTGCTCGCCAGTTCCAGCCCCTCGCGCTCGAACAGCGTCGCGTACAGCTTGCCGTCGCCCACGTACAGCGGGAAATACGTCCCCTTGGTTACGCCGGTCGTGGACACCACGCGGTTGGGCATCTGCGCGTCGCTGTACACCTTGACCGGGCGGGTCTTCAGAATCATCGGCACGCCGCTCACGGGGTCCTGCGTCAGCAGGGGACGCCCGTTGCCGTCCACGATACTGTCCAGATAGTCCAGCCCGCTCTGGTTGGTGATGATGGTCGCCCGGGCGCTGATCGCGGGATCCAGCGAAAGGTTCAGCAGGCTGCGCACCTTGCGGATCGCGTCCACGTCGTCCGCCGGCGTGATATTGGAAGGCGTCAGGAGGTTCAGCTTGGCGATGATCAGCTTGTTCTCGGTGATCACCTGTTTGCGCGCGAACCACCGGCTGATGTACGCCGCCAGGTTGGCCACGTTGTCCTTGAGCAGATCGCGGCTCACATCGATGATCAGCGCGTACTTGCCCAGGCTGTACGGGATTTTCACGAACGACGGCTGATCGTCGCTGTCGTCGATCTCGTCCCCCTCAGCGTCCAGCGCCACGAGGCCCTTGGTGGGCGCGTTGTCCCCCACGCGGCTGCCCTTGATGGTTCTCGTGGTTTCCACCGTCACCAGCTCGCGCATGCTGCCGAACTCGCGCAGCTGCTCGTGGATGGTGTTGTCCACGTCGTCCGGCACCAGGAAGCCGCCGTCCTCGCCCTCGGGCGTCCCGCCCACCTCGGTCAGCGCGTCGTACAGCACCTTCATGTCGTCGTTCGGGCAGGGGAGGCGCGGCGTCAGGTTGGTGCTCATGGCCCGGCCCCACGCGCGCATGTACTCGGGGCTCTGGAGCCGCGCGCGGTGCCCGGAGGCCAGCACGCCGCCCACGGAGGTCCCGCCCTTGGGCGTCTCCCGGGGCGCGGTCGCCTTTTCCTGCTCCTCCAGCGCCGTGGTCACCGTGTCGAGCTGTGCCCGGATCAGGCGCACGGCCTCGCTGCTCTTGTTCAGCTCGTCGATGGTCACGCCGTCCTTTTGCGCCAGCCTTACCCCGTCGCTCACCGCCGTGTTCAGCTTGTTGCGCAGGTTGGCCACGCTCTCCCGAAGTTCGTTGATGGTCATGGTTTCCGCTCCTTTCAAAATTGAGGGTCGTTCGGTTACGGCTGCGCGGTGCATCCCAGCGCCGTCAGCTTCGCCATGTGCAGCTTGCGCGCGGCCTCGTCCGCCGCGTTGGGGTTTTCCCCGTTGCCCGGCTCCTTGTAGATTCCGGGTGCATCCAGGTAGGAATGGTGATGGGTCATGAAGCCCTGATACCCGCCAGTTACAACGGCGGGGGTAGCGGCAGCCTTCGCAGCCTGCGCCCCGTCCAACAGCGCGGCCGTCCTGCGCAGGCGCTCCCGCTCGTCGGCCAGCGCGCTGTAGGCGTACACCGCGGGCGCCCTGGCCGCGGCCTTTTTGCCGGGCGCGGGGGTTGCCTTGTAATCGCACACTTTGTCAATGAATCCCAGTTCCAGCGCCTTGCCGCTGCTCATCCAGGTCTCGTCGCGCATCATCTGCTCGATTTCCTCCCGGGGCAGCCCGGTCTTGATTTGGTAGGCGTTCATCAGGCTTTCCTTAAATTCTTGCAGAACGCCGATTTCCGCCGTCAGGTCGTCCTCGTTGCCGATCATCACGGTAATGGGCAGGTGGATCATCAGCAGGGCCGTGGGGTTCATTTCCACCACGTCCCCGGCCATGGCCACAACGCTGGCCATACTGGCGGCAATCCCCTCGATGTGCGTCACCACCCGGCCAGCGCCTTTGGCGTATTCGCGCAGCATATCGTAGATCTGCGCGCCCGCCGTACACTCCCCGCCCGGGCTGTTGATCCGCACGATCACGTCGCCTTTTTCGGCGTTCAGCTCCGCGCGGAAAGCTTTCGGGGTGATCTCGTCGCCAACCCACGATTCACTGGCGATGGGACCGTCCAGCAGCAACTCCCGCGCCGGCGCCCCGTCCTCGTTCACCACGGCGCTCCAGCGCCAAAAGCGGTCGATCTTTCCCATCTTGTCCTCCTTACGGTGCCTTTACGGTGATCGTCTTGCCGTCCTCGATCATCTGGAGCGGCAGCAGGTCGCGGGAAGCCAGCAGCACGTCGCCTTCCGGCATGCTCGGGCGCCCGTCGGCGCGTCGCGCCTCGTTGGGCGTTATCCATCCGCCGCGGATGGCCAGGTTGTGCTTGTTGGCCATCGTGATGGTGTCGGCCCGTATCATGGCCTCCATCGTGAAGCGGAAGCCCTCTCCGCGCTGCACCCGCTCCCAGGTCAGCAGCTTCAGGTTCAGCTCGCGTTCCCACTGGGTCACCCAGCTGAGCATCGTCAGCTGCAGGTACTCCTGCATGCTCTGCTCGGCGCTGGCATAGTCCGTGTCGCTGTAATCCCCCAGCATGTGCGGGGGGATGCCGTACACCGTGGCCACGCGGTTTTTGGTGATCCGCTCCACGTCCAGCACCTTGGCGTCCACCGGGCTCTTGGCGATGCTGCTCGCCGTCAGGCCGCCTTCCAGCACGATCACGTTCTTGCCGCTTTTTTTGTAGCGGTCCAGAAAATCCGTTACCAGCTTGTCGGTGGCCTCGGTATTCATGCCCGTGCCGGGCACCGTCAGCATGATGGCGGAATTGACGCTTTGCAGTTGAGCCAGCGAAAATTCCTTGACCGCCGCGTCGTAATCGAGCGTCCCCCGCAGCACGTCGATGGGCCGCAGCCCTTTCAGGCCGTTGCTTCCCAGAAAGCGCAGGGCGATCATGCGGCTGCTGTGGATCCAGTATTGGATGCTTTCCAGCTCGTCCGTAACCTGGTACCACAGCTCCCCCGTGGATTTTTCCAGATACGGCATTACCAGCTGCGGCCGCAGCACGTCCAGCCTCGCGGGCTGCGTTCCGTCCGCGCTCGGTACGATCAGGCTGTAGGCGTTTCCCTCGGCGCCTACGGCGCCCTGCATCGTGAGCAGCCACATGTACCCGCTCATATGCTCGTTGGGGGAATGACTGATCAGCCTCTCCAGCGGATCGTCCCGCAAAACGGCCTCGTCCCGGTACAGGTGCAGCGGCATGCTGGCCAGTGTCGTGGCGATCCGGTTGACCGCCGCGAAGATGCTCTCGCTCATCAGCATCGCGCGGTCGCCCACGCCCCGCGCCGTGCTCCTCGTATCATCGGGGGCGTCCCGGCTCCGGCTCTTTGTTTTACGCTGCGGCAGCAGCGCCCGGACCTTATCCCAGAAACGCATGGCCCGTCCTCCTTAGTCGTCCAGATTGACCACCCGGATCCGCATCTGCCCGGGTTGAATCGGCGCCGGCGCCTGCATCTGGATAATGTGCGCGTTCATGCAGGCCATGAAGCCGTCGATTTTGCGGTAGCGGTTTTTTTTCACCGGGTACCAGTTCTCTTTTTCCTTGTCCCGGTAGTCGTTGCGCAGGCGCACGTTGCCCAGATACCAGCGAAGCATCCGGTCGTTGTTGTGGATGATCCGCCCGTCCAGCAACTTTTCGCGCACATCCTTCATCGGATCGTTGAACGTCTGCGGCCCCTGCCGCACCGTCTCGGTCTGGAAGCGCTTCGCCAACTCGGCGTTCAGCCACTGCGCGTTATACGGGTCGTATCCGATGGATAGGATGCGGTAATGCGCCTGTTGAGTCACGAACCACTCGTAGATCAGCTTCTGGTCGATGTACTCCCCGTCCACGATGGTCAGGTACCCCTCCAGCGCCCACTGGTAGTAGTCGATTTTCTCCTGCGCCAGCTCCACCTTCCGGCGCGGCACCCAGCTGTGGCACAGCCAGAAGTAGGTGCCGTCGTCCAGCTCGAACTCCAGCGCCGCTGCCGTGAAATCCTCGCGGCTGGAAAGGTCGAAGCCGCCGTAGCAGCTCCGACCTTCCAGTTCCTGCATTTCGATGGTGCGTTGGTTGCGGTTGATCACCCCGGCGTCGGCGTATCCGGCCTCGCTGGTGTCGGCCATCAGGTTCATGCGTTTGGTGATGAAATAGGCCCGCTCCCGCGGCGTCAGTTTGGCCACGGCCCAGTCGCTTTTCATCTGCTCCAGGTTGATCAGCACCCCCATGCTGGGGTTGGCCTTAATCCACATCTCCGGCTTTTCGATCTCGCTCTGGCTGTCCAGCTCGCAGATATAGCAGAACATGGTGTCCGCGGCCTCCGGGGGGATCGTTCCGTTCATCGCCCCGGTGAACCGGTCGTACATCTGCGTCAGCGGGCCGTCCAGCACCTCGCCCATGGTCGTAATGTAGAGCGCCAGCGGCTGGGCGCGTTCGGCCATACCGCTGCGGATCACGTTGATCAGCTTGTAGTCCCGGTATTCGTGGAGCTCGTCGAAGATGCCCATGTGCGGGTTCAGGCCGTCCAGCTTGCTGCTGTCGCTGGCCAACCGGCGGATCACGCCGTTTTTTTTGTCGTACCGCAGCTCGCTGCGAAGCGCCGTGAACTCTCTCCGCAGTACCGGGCTGGCCATGATCTGCGTCCGGCAGGTCTCGTACACCTGCCCGGCCTGTTCCTTGCTGTTGGCCAGCACGTAAATTTCGGGGCCGTTCTCCCCGTCGGCGCTCGCCCCGTAGGCGGCGTTTCCCGCCATGATGGTGCTTTTCCCGTTTTTCTTACCGATCAGGATCAGCCCTTCGCGGAAGCGCCGCAGTCCTGTTTTCCGGCTGACCCACCCAAATAGGTTTCCTTCCACGAAGCACTCCCATGGGAGAAGCTCCATGCTCTGGTACCGCCCCTTGGTGGGCTTCAGGTATTTTTCGATGTATCGTATCGGGCGCGCCGCCAGCGCTTCGTCGAACCGCCAGGGATACGCGGGGTCGTGCTGGCTCCTATCCAGATCGTCCACGAAGCGCCGGCAGGCTAGCTTCGTTTTCTCGCAGGCGATCCGGCGGCCGTCTATCACGTCCGCCGCGTATCCCATCATGCGTTCTATGGCTCTGCGTTCCTCGGCGGCGTTACGTAAATTCGTCGAGGCCATCCGGCTCCTCGTCGCCTGCCGCTTCGGGGCCCGCCCTGTTCAATCGGCTCAAAAGCCGCGTCTGCCGTTCGGCCACGCGGGCCAGCTCGTATACGCTCTTGTTCTGGCGTTTGAAATGCTGCCGCCCGTTGACGATGGTTTCCACCTCTCCGCGCGTTTTGATATCGGCCCGAAGTCCGGCCATCGTATCCTCCAGCACGCAGGCGTTGTAGATGATCGTTTCCGTGGCGCCGTCCAGCGCCCCGAAGTCGCGCTTCCGTTCCCGGCACAGGCGCGTGTACAGCAGCCGTGCGGGATGCGTCCGCAGGTCCTCGCGGTGTATTTTCCGCAGTTCCTCGCTCATGGGGGCCTCCTATGTAATTTTGATAATCGTCATGCCCGCCGGCGTGGTTTGGAAGGTATTACCCTCCCCGCCACGTTTTCCCTTCTCCGGGTGCTTTTTGGCATGGTGGTCGTCGCACAGGCTCGTCAGGTTGCCAAGGACCAGCGCAAGGTCGGGGCGTTCCGTCCGGGGGATGATGTGGTGCACCGTCGTGGCGCGCTGCGGCCGCACGCTTCCGCACGTCTCGAACTCCCGCATGCACTCCGTGCACATGCCGCCGTCGCGCATCAGCACGGCGGCCCGCGCCTGCCGCCACGCCTGCGTAGCGTAAAACGGATCGGCTTTCTTTTCGTATCGCACCGTTTCCTCCCCGCGATGTACAATCCGGTATGCAGCTGCCTGCGGATCTGCCATTGCAAAAGCCGGCGTGCTTTTGCGCGCCGGCTTTTGTTTCTGGAGGACCGCGGCGGGCGGGGTGGTGCCCGCCGTTCGGTCCGGGCAAGTTCCGCGGGGGAGGCTTTCCCCTTGGGGTGATCTTGCAGCATGAGCGTATCACAGGGGGGTGTGTGATTTCAATAGTCACTGCTGTGATTTCGTGTGATAACTATAGTCACTGCTGTGATATCGTGTGATAACTATAGTCACTGCTGTGATATCTATAGACACTGCTGTGATATCGTGTGATTTCATGTGATATCGTGTGATGCTCCGGCGGCCGCAAGCTCTTGCGGCGTAAGGGCCAGCGGGTACCAATCCGGCATCGCGGCCGCCGCGTCCGCGTCGCTGATCGCCGCCACGCGCGCTACGGCGTCCCCCTTCAAATGCCTCACGTATCCATACCCGTATCCCATCCGCTGGGCGATGGCACCCAGCGGCAGCCGCTTGATGTAATACATCTGGATCATCTCGGCGTAAAGCATGGGCAGATGCTTGATCATTTTCGCCACGCCGATCACCTCCGCGCTCCGCCGCCTCTCGCGCTCTGCGATCGCGTCCTGCTGCTCCGCCAGCTCGCACCCAGCCGAAGCGACGGCCTGTCCGGGCAGACCCGTGGCGTGCCGGTCCCCCGCGATTTCCAGCGCCTGCCCGGCGGCGGTCGCCGCCTCCAGCTGCCACTCGTACCGCTTTTTCAGCTCTGCGATCTCGCTTTCGGCGGCCAGGCACCTTTCCAGTATCAGCATGGCGTATCCCATCGTCAGCCCTCCTCAGTGCAGCGTGTCCGTCAGGTCGTCGGGTTGGTCGCGTCAGTTCCCGAGGCGTTGGGATTACTGCCAGCCTCCCGCGCCGTCGCGCCGACGCCGGAAGCCTCCGTGGATTCATCGTCGAATAATTTCCGCATCGTAAGGCCACAAAGTTGTGCTTCCCGGCGTCGCCGAATTACCGATTCCATAATGGCCACGGCTACGACCGCCACATGCGTCGCCTCACGCTGCAGGGCGTCCATCCCGCCCTTTTCAGGATTTACATAGGTACTATGAAAACATGTTTCGTTGACAGCCTCACACAGCTCTCCGTATTCCTCGCCCAGAATACTCATCCACTCAAAAAGCGATTGCCGGCTCTGGTCGCCCCACTTTTCGTCCTGCCGCGCCCGCTCATCCATCACAAGCGCCAAAGCAACTGACGTTACAGACTTGGCGCTTTTCTCCCGCTCCATACGGCGTTCAAATGCCTTTAACGGCATACCTCCCACAAGGATCGATTGCGCATACCGGAGCGCCTGCACTTGTATGTCGTCAAAGCCGTAAACCTTCCTTCTGGCTGCCAAATCATTCAGGACTTCTATCGGGTCAAATTCAGCCATACCATTGCCTCCCCCGGTTTAATAACCGCTGTCGTCCGCGTCGCTCTTTTCCCTCGGGCTCAAGAACTCCACGTCCTCGGCCCGTATCTCCAGCTGAAACTTCGTACTTCCGTCCTTGGCCTCGTAACTGCTCACGCTCACGGGGCCGACCACCGCAGCCTTTTTCCCCTTGGCCAGAAACTGCTGGCAACGTTCCCCCAACTTATTCCAGGCGCTCACGCGGAAATAGTCGGCTTCCGGGTGTTCTTTGGCCGTGCGCCGGTTCACCGCCACGGTGAAATTGCATACCACGTCGTCACCGCTCACGGTGCGCAGCTCCGGGTCGCGCGTCAGGTTCCCGATGATCGTTAGCTTATTCACACTTTCCCCTCCTTAAACGTTGGCCAAGGGGATCTTTTAGCATCCAGATATACTTGCACCAGCCGGCGTCTATCCTGCTCTTCCCGTTCCAGGCGTATCCGCGCCGACCGTTCCCATACCTCCCTAGGCCATGGAGGGAAATTCTGAGATGCCGGGATAGCGCATACGCGGATCCGTTTCCGCCTGCATTTCTCCGCAAGTATCCGCAAATTGACATATGTCCACCTTTCGAAACTATGCGAGACAAGGATATCTGGATCAGGAATTTCCATAACCGGCGAGCGCCCCTTCATGGTTTCTTTGCGGTGAAGCAGCAGCCACAGACAGGCCGTTGTCGATTTCCCGCTGCGCCTCGGCCACCCGTACAGGTAGGGCCGTTTCGGGTTAAGGATAATTTCCCGCTGTTCCCGGGTCGGCGTAAACCCCACGGCCCGCAGAATCCGGCGAAGGCGGAAACGAAGCAGCCACTTCCTTATCACACGCATCAGCTTATTCATTCCCCGTCGCCTCCGCTCTGCGGACAACGCCGACAGCTTTAATGCCACCCTCTAGTGCAATTACCCGTTTCTGTGGATCGCGTAGCCCATCCACAAACCCCTGTAGCCAGCTATCGAGATCGATGTTCTTGACGTCCATCGGCAGATGAAGGATAACAGCGTCATGCGGTCCGACGTCAAGAAAGCCCTTGTAACCGTACGTTCCCGTCACGATCTTCTCCGCGCACGCGCTGCATAGCCCCGGATACACCCAGTAGCATCCGCCTTCGCAGGCGTGGTCGTCGGTGCACCCGCACACGGCGCAGTGCCAGCCGGTCGGCCCATCCGGTATCGTAAACGGCTCCGCCCGGCCGTCCTCCCGGTAATCCTCCCGGGCCAGCTCCCACGCCCTCGCCGCCTCTTTCGCCACGTGCCTGCGCAATGCCAGCGCCACGATCAGCGCGCCGATCAGCCCGCCGATAAGAACATAAAACCCAATTTGAACGGTATCCATTAGGTAGCCTCGCTTTCTGCGCCCGTTTGCGCTCGCGGTATTACAGTCCAATCGGATCCCGTCGCCAGGTCTACCCCAACAACAGCCCACGTGTTTTGCATCCGCCTTACATACCCAACAGGGAGCAGCGCCCCACGACAGAATGGACAAGCGTGCCCGTCACATACCTTCGCGCTCATCACTACTGTGTGCCCGCAAACAAGGCACCTAAGCGCCATCTGCCTGCTGTGCGGAACCCGCACATATGGAGCGTCGTCAAAGAATGTCTCCGCCTCTCTTTCCGCACCGGTAGGCGCGTCGGTGTTCTCAGTGCTCGGGCAACGCCAGGCAGCAATAGGACAGAAGCACCCCCCGCACTCTTTGTCAGTGGAATTTCTATAAAATCCGCAATGACTGCAAACGTCGTGTATCGCGTCTTCTGCCGTGTCCCGTTCCTCGGTCAGCCGCCTGATCGTACTCTGCAAAAACGGCACGCACTGCTTCCTTGCCGCCTCTCCGTTCCGGCACCAGCCGGTCGCCGACGGGCACGTTTTCATGTATTCGCACGGTTCAGCCATGGTTTACCACCCCCGCTCCCATTATTCCGTCCATCGCCCGTTCCAGCCACGCGAGCCGCTTAGCGCCCGGCCTCGTCAGATGCGCCAGGTACGCGGCCCGCAGCGCCGCCAGTAACAGCCCTTTTTCCACGGCTTCGCGGCCTCCTTTCCCTCGGGTCGTCTCCCCGTTCCGCGCGGCTTCCCGGGCAGTCGCACCGCTCGTCCGAATCGAGGTGAGCGTTGCAGTACGGGCACACCTTGTGCTGGCCGGCGCGGAGCGGCTTCACAGTTCTTCCCCCGTAATCGCCGTGATCAGCACGCACAGCCCCAGCACGATCAGCCCCAGCGCGGGAACCGCGCGGCGCACGGTCCTGGCCTGGTCCATCCCCCGCGCCGCAGGGGAATTGCACCACGCACTCACCCGCAGGCGGGGAAACGGCGGCGCTTCGTCACGCCGGTCCCGCAGCGGGAACGGGGGCCTTCCGTACGCGAGGATGCTCGGGTCTTTGTGGTTTGCCGGCAGATCGCGGATCATCCGGCTGATTCGGCGGCTCTCCGCCCGTTCGTTTCGCAGTTTCCGCATGGTTCCCATCCTTTCCTAAAAAGGCAGGTCTTCTTGTATCTGCTGCATATCTTCCGCGCCGCCCTCCGTGGCGGCGATCATGCGCGTCTGTTCGTCCTGTTCCCCGCCGTCGATCAGCGCCCGCGGGATCCACAGCAGCCGCTGTGTTTTCCCGTCGATCAGCTTGTTGCGGGTGGTCGTGGTGCCGTCCGCGCTGGGGAGGATCATACCGTCCAGCGCCAGCTGCTTCCACAGCGCCTTCTGGCTCAGCGGGAACTCCAGCCCCTGCCGCCGGCTCTGCTCGCACACCGTCGTGTAGGCCAGCATGGTCAGCAGGTAGTAATACCGCCCGTCGCAGTACCCCATCATCCCGCGGGACGAAGGCGTACCCGTGCCGGGTATCCGTAAATCGCGCACCTCGGCCTGCCCGCCCATCAGCATGTCGCTGATCACGTTCAGGAAAAGGCGGCTGGGCCGCTCGTCCCGGCTCTGGCGCGTCTGCCGCCGCCCGTTGGCGGCGATCACTTCCCGCGCGTGGGCCATCTCGTCGCTTACGTACTCCACGGCGCCCACGCTCTGCATGTACGTCAGCATCATTTCGTATCCCAGCAGCAGGTAGGCCACCGTTTCGCTCATGCGTGGGCCGCTGTCGCCCAGCAGCTTCTGCGCCTCGCCGCGAAGCGCCTTGATCCGCGCCGCCAGTTTCTCCGGCAGCTCGTCCATCTGCGGGGCCAGCCACTCGATGTACCCGCGCATCGCGGCCCGCAGCGTCCCCGCTTTCCCCTGCTCCTGCATCGCCGTCAGCCCCTCGTCCTTCGGTACGTCCTTCGGATCCACCTCGATCACGTACAGGCGGCTCACGCCGCTTTCGGTAATGTTGGGTTCCTGTTCGCCCGTCATCACGCTCAGGCACCGGGGCGGCATTTCCACCCGGCTGGTGCCGTCCGCGTTCATCCGTCCGCGCGGCTTCATGCGGCATAACCGCTGGGCCATGGCGTCCATCTGGCGCCGCTCCTGCTGGCTCTGCGTGGGGTGAAAATCGTCCACCACCAGCAGGCTGTCCTTCAGCTTGAAGGCCCGCCCCTGCACGTGGTTGGGCGTATCATAGAAGCTTGCGGGAAACTGCGCCTCGCTCATGGCCCGAAAATGGTACTGCGCAAGCTCCGCGCTCACGCTCTTACCGCTTTGCTGCTCGCCCACCAGAAAAAGGCTGAACAGCGGTTTATTGCCCGTCTGGGTCAGCGCCTCGCGCAGCGGGGCCAGATACACCGCCGCCAGCAACGGGATGCTGATCCGCTCGCCCAGCGCCACGGTCAGGTTGTGGCTCCATTCCGCCGCGGCGGTTACCGTCACGCCGTCCGCCGCGTCCAGCCGGTATTCCTCCAGCCCTTCCCCCAGCTGCACCCGCACGCCCTCCGCGCCGATCGCCCCGCCCTGGTGCAGATAGGCCCACGCTTTCCCGATCTTCCGCCACCCGCTGTGGGTGTACTCGGTGATGTGCCGGGCCTGTGTCGCGCCTACCTCGGCGATCACGTAACGCAGGGTATCCGCCACCGCCTGCCCCGGCAGGATGTTCGCCCGGAAGCCCCACGTCTCGCCTACCCAGCCCATGCCCTTGAAGTTCCGGCTCAGCACCCGCGCCGCCGGGCCCAGCGTCCGCCCGTTCCGGTCCCACCCGTCGATCACGTGCACCGTCGTGGTGGTCACCCCGTCGTCCTGGGTGATCTCCTCGCGCGGAAGGCACGTGAACGTGCACAGGGGTTTCGGGTAATCCGGTGCGTCCTCGCCCTTCCCGCTCTTGGTGATCTTGCATATCGCGCCGTCGTTTACGCAGTAGCCCTTCACCGCTTCGTAGGCCCGGGCGACCGTTTCCCGCTCGGCGGCCGCCTCGTCCGGCCGCGTCTCGGGCGTGTCGGCGATCAGCGCCGCAAGCTCAGCCATGGCCTTTTCAGGCCCCAAAGCCTCCACGTAGTCGGTAATGTCGCCCTTCTCCGGCAGCGTTGCGCTGCCCCGCCGCAGGTCGATCAGCCGGACGCTTTTCGCCACGGGCAGCAGCTGGGCCGCCACCCGCTCCCGGTCGCTCATGCCCACCTCGTCCACGTCCGGCAGGATGATCACGTTCGCGCCCCGCAGGCTCTCGGTGTGCTCCGGCGTCCATTTGATCGTCGTACCGCCCTTGCTGGCCCCGCCCGGGTTGGTGGTCGCGGTCAGCCCCTGCGCCCGAAGCGTTTCAACGTCTTTCTCGCCTTCGACCACGTACACGGGCTTCCCGGCGGCGATGGCCGTCAGCACCTCCGGCAGCCGGTACAGCGGATGCGGCAGTCGGCTGGTTTTCCAGTCGTAATCCTTCCAGTCAAACCTCCCGTCTTTGGCTTCCCGGATCTGTATGCCCTGCCGGAACGTTTTGTCGCCGCTCTCGGTTCGGAATCGGAATACCTCGAAAATGATTTTCCCATCCTTGTCAGTGTATGGATACCGCGCCACCGGATCGCCCGCGATTTCATCCCGGCGCGTCGTGTGCGTGCGCTCCTCCACCGTCCGGGTATCCTTCGGCTGCGCCGCCCGCTTCGGGCGGGGTGTTTCGTTTCCGGCCTTTTGATCTTCGTGGAACAGGTCGGCCATCTTCAGCCGCATGCGATCCAGAATGTCCTGGGTTTCACACCCGGCGAAACAGTGCAGCACGATCCCGCGTTCCCCGTCTCTCACGCTCAGGCTGTGTTTTTTATCCGCGTGCGCCGGGCACCGGCACATGGTACTGCCGTCGCTTTTGGGCGGCTCGTGCGGAAGCAGCGCGATGAAGTCCTCGTATCTCATGGGCTACCGCCCCCTTACGTCTTTTCCGGCCCCTGCATCCGGGCGTCGATGGCGGCGCATACCTCGTCAGGCACAAACCGCTTTGCCCGCCCGTCCCGCACCCACGGCAGCCACCCGTCCGCGATTCCGTCCCGGATGGCCCGCACCGTCAACCCCGTGGCTTCGGAAAGCTCCCGGATGCTCACGGTGTTGGCCGGGACCTCCCCGAAGTGCGTCCGCGCCGCGTCCAGGTTGATCAACGCGCGGCTGCCTACCATGAGCGTAGGCAGCGCCCCCGTGCCGATCGCGCGCTTGATCCGCTGCCGGCTCACCTTCAGCGTTCGCGCCGCCTCGCTGATCGTCGCCATCTTCATGCTGCTTCCCTCTCTTTGCACATTTCCGGCAAATTCGCCCGCACAAGCGCCTCGGCCAACTGCGGCGGTACTGCATTACCGCACTTTTCCACCTGCTCGGCTTTACTTAGTGTGCGGCCATCGATTCCCTGTTCAATTTCATAGTCATGAGGGAAACCATTCGCATCAAACAACTCGCGGGGTGTTAGCATTCGCAATCCTATGTCAACGATGGCGTAATCGACGCCTTCCACCGTCACCAGCCCGAACCGGTCTTTGCTGGTCGCGGTCGGCATGGGGTCGGCCACGTCGCTGTATCCCTCGTTGCCATAGTATTTCAGCAGGAACGCCCGTACCTCGCCGAAATGCCCGTCCCCCGCCGTAACGGTGTTGATCGGATCGCGTAAATCCTGCCCTTCGCAGCCGTTGTTAAACTGCGTCAGGAACGTGCAAACCTCGCCGTAGTGCCGTCCGCCCGCCATGATGGTTTGAAGCGGTTCCTGGCATTCCTGCCCGATGTTGTCCCCTTTGAGCTTCACCACATGGGCGGTGCATAGGCTGTTGTGGCCGCATCCCGTCACGGTCGGGCACGGTTCCCGTACGTCTCGCCCGTCGCATTTGTAACCGCCGTCATAGTATTGGTGGATGAAAGCGGATACCAGCGCGTGCTTCTGTGTGCCGACAATCGTTCTTATTGGTTCTTGTATGTCAAGCACGCGCGGCTTTTGCCCTTCGCGCTCGCCGTAACCGATTTGCACCATGGATGGCGCGACCATCATCATTTGCTCGCCGGTAGTCAGGCTTCCGATGGGGTCTTTCGGGCTGCGGCCTTTCGTCCCGGTATTGTTGCGTACTATCACCGGCATGCAAAGGCAGCTCTCGTTCTTGCCGACCACCGTCCGCAGCGGATCGTCCACCCCGCGCACGCGCTTGTCTCCCGCTCCGTTTTGCCCGATGGATACCATTACAGGGGACACAATTAGCTTTGAATTAACAGCCGTTACCGTCGAAAGAGGCTTTTTGATACTTTGCGGCTCGTTCCGAAATTTCATATCGATCACGAACGGTTCCGGGTTGTCGATCACGAACCGTTTGATGCCGCGCGCGATCCGCGCCAGCGTATTGTCGCTTAACGGCCGCACGGCGTTTACGCCGTATTGCTCCCTGATCTCCGCCTTGCTGGCGAATATGCTCGGGCACGGAAGCGTCCAGTCGATCACGTCCGCCACGGGCACCCACGGCTTGATGCTCGCGTTGGCCCAGCCGTACAGGGTGCCGATCTTCGCGCGCGGCATATGCGTGGGTTCAGGCCATACGATGGGTTTCCCGTCGCACCGCGCGACCAGGAACCACCGCTGGCGAGTGGTGGGCGATCCGTAATCGGCCGCCACAAGGATGTTCGTCTGTACCTCGTAACCCAAGTCCTCCAGCGCCCGGATAAAGCGCCGATAGGTTTGCCCGGCTTTCTGCGGGTCTGGATGTCCGTCCGGGAGCAGCGGCCCCCACGTCTGGATTTCCTCCACGTTTTCCATCATGATGACCCGCGGGCGCACCGCCTTGGCCCACCGCACGGCCACCCATGCAAGCCCCCGGATGTTCTTGTCGCAGGGTTTTCCGCCCTTGGCCTTGCTGAAATGCTTGCAATCCGGGCTGAACCATGCCAGCCCCACCGGTTTACCGTCGCAGGCTTTCACGGGATCGACGGCCCATACGTCCTCCTGGTAATGGCGCGCGGTCGGGTGGTTCACCTTGTGCATGGCAATGGCGCTTTCATCGTGGTTGATCGCAATATCCACGTCTCTCCCCAGCGCCATCCGTATGCCCGTGGAGGCTCCGCCCCCGCCCGCGAAATTGTCAACGACAAGCTCACGCTGATCCGCCGAAGCCATCACACCCCCGCCTCCTTCAGCGCCTTGTCGATCGCCGTGATCGTCTCCTGCATCACCCGCTCGATCTCCGCCGCCCGCTCCCGGATCGCCCGCGCCGCGCGGGCCTCGTCCGGCGTTACCCGGCCGTCCCGCGCTACTCCCGCAAAACTAAGGGCGATCTCCCGCGCGTCGCCCATGGCAACCGCCCAACCCAGCGCGGCCTTTGTCAGCTCGCTGGGTTCATGGCTGCCGTATTCCAGCATCAGCGGGCACTCCGCGCGGATATGGACGCCTACCAGGTCGTAGGCTCCGTATACCTCGCGCATCCGGGCCACCACAGCGCAGGGAGGCACGGCCTTGCCTGTTTCATAATCTCCCAGTAGCCGGGCGCTGATGTACAGTTCTTCCGCCGCCCGCTCCATGCTGCTGAGCCTCGGTATCTTCACACTCGCTGCGTTGCGTGCGTCGCGGTATGGGTTTGTATGTCCGGTCATATATGCCACCCTCTTTTCCGGTTTTTCTATGCTTTCTGGCACCTTTCTTCCATAAGAAGCTTTCAAGGCAATTGATGTTTGCCAACGTTACGTATGCCGACATTGTATGATATGTTGTGATGATTGTCAACACATTATGCGTACATTCATCACATATTTTCATTTTATGTATCTGTTTGTAACGCAACGTATAATCATATGGGGTGATTAATATGGATAGCGTATCAAAAAAGCTTCGCGATCTCCGCGAAGATCATGACCTGAATCAGGATGAAGTAGCGCGCATTATTGGTTGCAATCGGGCTACCATCTCGAATTATGAAAACGGTCGCGATCTCCAAATGGCTACCATCATCGCCTACTGCAAGTATTTCAGCGTCTCCGCGGACTGGCTGCTGGGCCTTACCACGGACCGCCGCCCCGGGGGAAGCAACCTGTCCGGCCAACTGGACGATCTGGCCGCCCTCACCGCGGCGCAGGGCGGCGAGCCCTTCACGTCGGATCAGCTCTCGGCGCTGCTTGCCTCCCTGCTCTCGTACTACCGCCGCGGGGCCCGCGCCGGGAATACCCCCGTGTCCGCGCTCTCCGCCTACGTCGCCGCGCTGCGCGGGGCGGTGGAGGCCTGCGCGGGAAACAGCGCCGCGCGCGTCGCCGCGTCCGTCAACGCCGTGTCCGTCTCCCTGCTGGACGCGCACGCCATCCTCGCCGCCTGGCTGGAGCGCTCCGAGGGCGACGCCTGACGTCGAAAATTACAGCACTTACAGGTGATTACACTTGCGCGAATTTCGGAAAAGTCCGCAAACCGTTGATTCATAAGCGTTTCGCGGAAGGAATTACAGATTACGGATATTACACGTAAAAATATACCCCCGCCGTGTTTATCTCCGAAACCCGTTTACACATCGTTCAAATCTAACCGGGTTCGTTACGATATGAATGGAAACGTCACGTTACGGCGCTGATAACCTCAAAACGCCCCGCGACGTACGAGAATCGAACAGGGAGGCCGGCCACCGTGGGATTTTACGAGCAGCGCAGCGCCAACACGTGGCGCATACGGGAACGGATCCGCATCAACGGCCGCACGCGGTACGTGGAGGATACACTCCGCTTCGATCCGGCCGTCTCACAGGCGGAGCAGCTGGCCCGGGTCAGGGACGCCCTCGCCGAATTGGTGGAGGACGTCCGCAGCGGCTCCGTGGAGCTCCCGGAGGAATCGCTCACCTTCGCCCAGTACGCCGAAAAGTATCTGGCGGACTATGCGCGCCCCGCCACATCCGCGGCCAACGTACGCACGCTCACCAACATGCTGGATAAGCGGATCCTCCCCGCACTGGGCCCCGTCCTGCTTAACCGTCTATCCGCCCATCAGCTGCAGCGCTTCGTCAACTCCCTGTCGGCCTCCCCGCGGATATCCACGGCCATCCCGCCCGCGCAGCGCGCGGGGCATACCAAAGACCCCGAAAGGCTCCGGGCGCAGACGGAAGCCTACCGCAGCGCACAGGACGCGCCGCATCCGCTGTCCTCGCGTTCCGTGCATCAGTACTATGCCTATCTCAGCGCCATGCTCTCGCGCGCCGTCAAGTGGGGCTACCTGCAGTCCAACCCGATGGACAGCGTCGCGGCCCCGAAGGTGCGCAAGCGCCAGGCGCGTTTCCTCGACGACGACCAGGCCGTGGATCTCCTGCGCAAGCTCGCCGGCGAGGAGAACATGATGTTCCGCGCCGCCGTCCTGCTGGCCCTTCTGTGCGGCCTCCGGCTGGGGGAAGTGGGCGCCCTCACGTTTGCCGACGTTGATTTCGAGCGCGGGTTTATCGACGTGTCCCGCGCGGTCAAGTACAGCCCGGCCTCCGGCTCCGTCGTAGGCTCCACCAAATCCGACGCTTCCGACCGCGTTGTGGATCTCCCGGACGGCATGCTTCGCCTGCTCGAGGAGACGCGCGACTATCAGGAATATTGTGCTAACGCCATGGGGGATCGCTGGCACGGCGTGGGCCGTATCGTCTGTAACTGGGACGGCACGCCCATGCACCACGATACGCCCAGCAAGCAGTGGCGCAAGTTCGCGGACAAGCACGGCTTCAAGGGCGTCCGCTTCCACGACCTTCGCCACTCGCACGCTTCTATTCTGCTCTCCAACAATGTGGACGTAGTCTCGGTCTCCTCCCGCCTCGGCCACGACAACGCCGACGTCACCCTGAAAATCTACGCCCACGCCGTCCGCAAGCGCGATCGCGCCAGCGCCGACGTCATGGATTCGCTTATCGCGCGTGCTCTCAAACCAGAGTAATTTAGCAATCAGGTCCCGTATAACGGTCAGCAATATATCCGCACGCAACGGGATTGTTTCCTCGCCGGCGTTTCAGAAAAGAAGCCCAAAGCCATACGCCATAAGCGTTTCATGGTCAGGGCTTCTTTTCTTTCGTTCGGCCGCCATGGTCCATTAATGCGTGCGCCAGCTGCTCCCAAAACTGCTCCCAAAACAGAACCGCGCATTTTTAGCAAAAGAAAAACCCTTGCAGAATCGTTATTCTGCAAGGGTTTCCTTGGTGAGCCCGGCGGGATTCGAACCCACGACCTTTTGATTCGTAGTCAAACACTCTATCCAGCTGAGCTACGAGCCCACTTGCCGCGCCGGGAAGCGTCCCGAATCAGCTTAATGATTATAGCAGGCATACGGGTGAAATGCAATACTCCAGGATATTTTTTCGCGCTCTTCCCGTGCGCCTTTTATCCGCACCCCTTTTCACCGCAGTGTTTTGCGCATCCTCTGTTTTCTGTGGTATCATATTCCCGTTGCGCATCTTACCGTCCGAAAGGAGAACTGCCATGCTCCGCTTCGTCCGTCGCGACGTCCGCCCGTTCGATTCCGCCGCCCACAGCGCGCTTATGCCCTACGACGGCCTGCTGGCGGAACTGCTGCACGCGCGCGGGGTGGATACGGCGGCCGAGGCGGATGCGTTCCTCCATCCATGCCTTGCCGACCTGTACGACCCCCTGCTGCTGTCGGATATGGATAAGGCGCTTGCGCTGCTCAGGCAGGCGGCGGAAGAGGGCTGGCCCGCCGCCGTATACGGGGATTACGACGCGGACGGCGTATGCGCCGTCGCTATCGTCGCCGAGGCGCTGCGGCTGTACGGCGTCCGGGCGCAACCGTTCGTGCCCCTGCGTGCCGAAGGCTACGGGCTGAATCTGACCGCCGTGGAGGAACTGGCGAAAACGTACCGTCTGCTGATCACGGTCGATCTGGGCGTCACCAACGCCGCCGAGGTGGAGCGCGCGAAAGAGCTCGGCATGCGCGTCATCGTGACCGACCATCACCAGCCGGGCCTCGTTCCCTGTCCCGCGGACGCGGTAATCAACCCGTTGTTCGGCGGGTATCCGTTCCCCCGCCTGTGCGGCGCGGGCGTGGCATACAAGCTGGCTTCGGCGCTGCTGGGCGCGGATACGGCCGCCCAGTGGCTGGATCTGGCTGCGCTGGCCACCGTGGCGGACATCGTTCCCCTGTTGTCGGAAAACCGCGTGCTGGTTTCCAACGGCCTGCCGCTGCTGACGAACCGGCCCGGCCTCCGGGCGCTGGCCGAAGCGGCGGGCTGCAAGCCGCCGCTCTCCGCCGAGACCGTGGCCTACCAGCTCGCGCCCAGGCTGAACGCGGCGGGGCGCATCGCGGATGCGGGGCTGAGCGTCGATCTGCTGCTGACGCGCGATCCCGCGGAGGCGGACGGACTCGCCCGGAAGCTGAACCAAGCCAACGCCGAACGCAAACGGCTGGAGGCGGAGGCGGCGGAGCAGGCCGAAAGCCAGGCGGCGGAGCACGATTTCGTTTCCCGCCGTGTGCTGTTCGTGCGCGGGGCGGCGTGGCCCGCGGGCGTGGTGGGGCTGGTGGCCGGAAAGCTCAACCGGCGCTACGGCGTGCCCGTCTGCGCCCTGTGCGAGGTGGACGGGTTGCTGCACGGCAGCCTGCGCGGGGTGCGCGGGGTCAACCTCGCCCGCTGCCTGCAGGCTTGCGACGACCTGCTTCTGCGCTACGGCGGGCACGAGATGGCCGCGGGCGTGACGCTCGATCCCGCCAACGACGGGGCTTTCCGGGAACGGCTGGAGCGCGCCGTGGCCGTCAGCGCGCCGGAGGAGGCGTTCCTGCCCGCGCAGGAGTACGACGTGCCGCTTGCCCTGCGGGAAGCGAACGGGGAACTGCTGGACGCGTTGGAACAGCTCGCCCCCTTCGGGCTTGGCAACCCCGCGCCGGTGTTCCTGACCGAGAGCGCCCGACTGATGCGCCGCCGTGCCTGCGGGGCGCAGGACGCGCACCTGCAGGTGACGGTCATGGACGGTCCTGCGACGTTGGACGGTATCGCCTTCGGCATGGGCGCGCAGGCCGCGCGCCTGCCGGACGCGGTGGACCTGGCCTACACGCTGGAACGGGACGCCTTCATGGGCCGGGAAACGGTCAAGTGCCACGTACAGGCGCTGGCCCCCGCGGCGGCCGCGCGGGGGGACGCGCTGGCGTCGGAGCCGCAGGCCGCGTTCGACAACGCGCTGCTTCGCGCCTTGCGGGAAGAACTGGACGCCTTTCCCCCCGCCCCGGCAGGAGAGAGCGAGCCGGACGCAGAATGGAATAAGGATTCCCCCGTTCCGGATTCCCCGGGAAAACCGGCGCCGTTCTCCGCCGCGGAGGATGCGGCGTTCACGCCGTTAGAAACGCTGGACGGGGAAGCGGCGGATGCCCTTCTTTCCGGCCTTCAGGGCACGCTTTTCGTAGCCTACGCGCGCGATACGGCCTCCCGTTTTCTGGCCGCGTACGGAGGCCGCGTGGACCTGGCCCGCGGCGCGCCGGACGACCCGCGCTGTTTCCACACGCTGCTGGTGGAACCGGAACCCCGCGTCGTGCGCGGACGGTGGAAGGCCGTGGTGCTGCTGGACGGGGCGCTTACCCGCAACGGAACCGCCTTTTGGCGGCGGTGTGTCCCCGGCGCGGCGCTGTACGCCGCCGAAACCGCGCCGGCCCTGCGGGCTGCCGCGGCGGCCGTCGACGCGGGGGACGCGAAATACCGCGTACTGTACCGGGAGTTTCGCGCCGCAACCTTTTCCAGCCTCCGGCAGGCGGCGCAGGCCGCCGCGCTTACCGAGGCGCAGACGCTGGCGGGCCTGACCGCCTTTCACGCACTGGGCCTCGTCGACTTTTCGGAAGCGCCTTTCCGGTACTCCTTTCTGAAACCCTGCAAGTGTTCGCTTTCCCGAAGCCCCGTGCTGGGCGCGCTGCGCGCGCTGCACGGCGTGACGGCGGGCGACCCCTGACCCGAGCCCGAACAGCACTGGAGGCACAGGGATGCTTACGTATATCACCAACGAATGCATGCCGATGGAGAAGATGATCGCCCGCGTGCAAAAACAGCACCCGGGAGACAGCTATCTGTTGGTGAAAAAGGCCTACGAGTTCGCCGAGAACGCCCACCGCGGCCAGGTGCGCAAGAGCGGGGAGCCATATTTCGTGCACCCCGTTTCGGTCGCCAGCATTCTCACCGACCTGATGATCGACGCGCCCACCATCGCCGCGGGGCTGCTGCACGACACCATCGAGGATTGCCAGTGCGTCACGCTGGAAACCGTCCGCGCGGAATTCGGCGAGGAAGTCGCCGTGCTGGTGGACGGCGTGACCAAACTGGACAAGCTGGATTTTACCGACCGCGAGGAACAGAAAGCCGAAAGCCTGCGCAAGATGATCCTCGCCATGAGCCGGGACATCCGCGTGGTCATCATCAAGCTGGCGGACCGCCTGCACAACATGCGCACGCTGCGCTTCCAGCCGGAGGACCGGCAGAAGGCCATCGCGGGCGAAACGCTGGATATTTTCGCGCCGCTGGCGCACCGGTTGGGCATGAACGCCGTCAAGCAGGAGCTGGAAGACCTCTCCTTCAAATACATCGAGCCGAAAGCCTACCACGAGATCGCCCAAAAGGTGGGCCTCCGCCGTGCCGAGCGCGAGGAGAACATCCGCATGGTCATCAGCCAGCTTTCCGAAAAGCTGGACGCGCAGGGCATCCATTACGAAATGGACGGCCGGCCCAAGCACCTGTACTCTATTTACAAGAAGATGAAGGAGCAGAACAAGACCTTCGACCAGATCTACGACCTGATCGCCGTTCGCGTGATCGTGGACACGGTGCAGGACTGCTACACGGTGCTGGGCATCGTGCACACGCTGTGGAACCAGATTCCCGGACGGTTTAAGGATTACATCAGCGTGCCCAAGAGCAATATGTACCAGAGCCTGCACACCACGCTCATCGGCGGGCGCAAGATGCCCTTCCCGTTCGAAATCCAGATTCGCACGTGGGAAATGCACCGCGTGGCGGAGTTCGGCGTGGCCGCCCACTGGCGGTACAAGGAAGGCGGCGGGCCGGAAGGCGACCTGGACAACAAGCTGTACTGGCTCCGGCAGATACTGGACTGGCAAAACGAAACGCGGGACAGCAAGGAGTTCATCGACTCGCTGAAAACCGACCTGTTCAGCGACGAGGTGCTGCTGTT
>CAZCCZ010000023.1:43317-45688 GCA_964497495.1 uncultured Oscillospiraceae bacterium | reverse complement strand
TATGGCTGACCGCGCAATACCCTGCTGTACCGCCGGACGCAATCAGCATATCGTTGCCGTCATAGGCGTACATCGGCTCTTGGCTCAGGACACCAACAATTAGCTTCGGCGTGTTGATAAACGCTGTCAATGCCTGTGTCCTGCCATACTGATACCATGTTTCTGCGGTAGCATTTGGCACATCCCGAACGCCAGAGGACGATACCAATTTAGGAACCAGCCTGTCATAATAATGGCGAAGGTACGTATATGCGCCAGGGTAACGACTTTCCATTTCCCCTTTCGAAATTAGCTTGCCGTCGGTGTCATAGGGGAAAATTATCAGTTTATCCGTGTCCAAGAAACTGTAGGAATTTAAGCCCTTCTCGGCTTTAAGGGTAGGCTTAAAATATGGCTTAAGAATCGCCTTTTCGATGGCAAAGTCCTGCCCATCACGCTCTATAATGACAGCCGTTCTGTTCTCACGTTTAACCTCACTCGCTGTGAACCAGTATACTGGAACGGGACGCTCTGCGCTGGTCTGGATACCATTGAATATCTCAGCATGGGTTTCCATCGGAACTGTTGTGCTCTGTAGCCTTTGCAGCAACGTCATGAATTCCATATCCGTGGTTAGCTTCCACGGTGAATCGTCAAGGGAGGACGCTTTCAGCACGATGGCTTCCACGGCTTCCCTTGCCCACAAAGTCGGGGCAGAGGTGACGTTGGAATATACAAACTCCTCATTAGGCTGCTTTTGCAGGAGCAGAATTGAACTGTATATGGTCTTATCCTCGAACAACTGCGCATCGCCGAAGTCATCCAACTGCACCAGCATCGCGTGCTGAGCAATCAACTGCCGCAACTTTTTCCCGGCATCGACCTTGAAGAACTTGTTGGGAACGATATAGCAAACGAAACCGCCATCCTTCACCCGGCAGATGGCGCGTTCGATGAAGATAAAGTATTTGTCAAACTGCCTATATGCAGAATTATATTTGTCTTTGTAGATATCAAATTCAACTTCTGGTAACAGCGCGTGTATATCTTCTGTGCTGACGTAGGGTGGGTTACCAATGATGGCATCAAACGGTCTGTCCAGTCGCATTTCTGACCAATTGAACGGAACCACAGCAAGCATCTCACGAGGAGTAAGCCTCCTGCTGCCAAGCTCATCTTCACCGATCAGGGCGTTTCCGTGGAAGATATTCGTGCTAAGTTCAGGTAGAATCGGGATGGACTCCGCAACAGAAGGTGTGGTTTCATTTTCGATGAGCTTAACCAGCAATGAAAACTTAGCGACTTCCACCGCATGAATGTCGATGTCTATTCCATATATACAAGAGCAGAGAAGCTGCTTTTTTTCTTCCAGCGGCAGCTTGCAGAAACCGTTCCCAATCTCAATTAGATGGGAAGGGTCGTTCTGGGAATACCACTCAACACAATAGCGCTGTAAATAGTCAAACGCTGCTTCAAGGAACACGCCGGAGCCACAGGCGATGTCTGCAATACGTAATTCAAATAATTCCTGCGGAGACTTGCCTTCGCACAGCCGTGACATGGTTTGTTCAACGATATATTTAACGATTTCTGTCGGTGTTGTGACAATGGATCGGTCAGCATAGTCCTTTTTCTTGGCAAGACCAATGACACCGCTCGGCAGCACTGCTAACTGCTCTGTGAGGAACATCTCGTAGATTTTACCGAGCAGATTGGATTCAATAATACTGAACAAGTAAGGGCTTTGCGGATAATATAAACCCTCCACAATCTCGGTGATGACCGCGCTGCTCAAATCGAAAACAATGTTGTTGCCAGAGAACAGGCCTGAATCATATCGGCGGTCGGCGGCGCGGAGCATTTCCTCCAAGCGTGTATTCAGTTGTGCCGGATCGCTGATTGTTTCCTGCAGATTGTGATATAATGGCAGGTTTTTGTCCTCACATATTCTCAGAAAAACAATCTGATTGATAAAGTCCTGCACTACATCGTTCAGTAATTCCAACGACCGATATTTAGTATCTTTGTGATAAAGTTCATTGCTCAACGAAACGCGCCAACGGTTAATCTGTTCCAAGAAGAGTGCATCAACCTGCTGTTTTTGAGAGCTGCCCGCTAAAAGATGTTCATCGAAATAATCATCGAACGCGCCGGAATAGATGGCATCCCTCGATATCAGGGAGCAGATTTCATCATATTTTTCGCCATAATCAGTAAAGTGAAAAAACCAATACCGCGCAACCGGGCAAGCCTCACCTTCTCTCGGAACAACGGTGGTGTCATAGATAATCAGGTACTCAAAATTGGTCAGAACGGCAACCTTATGGTTGGCGTTCCAGCCGTATTTCCGGGCTTGCAAAGCTGGTTCGGGGTGACGGAAAATATCAACGGC